>NZ_JBJDOM010000004.1:0-299560 GCF_044901155.1 Sphingomonas sp. NPDC079357 | reverse complement strand
CAGATGCTGATAGCCGTTCATCATGTGCCTTCCTAGAAAGGAGATCAAACCCCTATAAATCCTAGGATTTCGCACTTCGATCTAGAATCCACCCGCTTACAAATTCTTAGTTTGATAATATATGTTATGTTAAATTCGGCCAATTTCGGGGCGATCAGAACGCTAGTTCTGCCTGTCTCGGAACGGCTCTCGGCTGCTCTGGTCTGCCGCGGATTAAGCCTCGCGCGCCACCAGCCAAGACATAGACGGCCTGGCGTTGCGCACCGCGATTGTGATGGTCAACGCAATAGCCCTGATAGTGCCGCTTGAGCAAGCCAGCGCGCACCAGCTCCGAGACCGCCCGGCTCACATTCGTCTTGCCCGAAGCCCGTACCTGCTCACGGATGGCGCCTTCGACCATCGCCGTGGCCTGATCCAAATCGGTCGGCAACCCGCCTGAGATTGCCAGGTCACTGCGTATCCGCTCTTCCAGGGCGACGCGCCGGGGATCACGCTGCCCCATCGGGGTGAGCGCATCGCAAAGCCAGTCGCGCAAGGGAATGAGGCCGCCACCCTTGGCTACCAGCGGCCCGGCGCTGCCGTCGGAACGCGAAACTTGGGCAATCAGGTTGAGCACCATGAAGGCGTAGCGCGGCCGAGACGAAGACCGCGCAAGCATCTCCAGCAAGGATGGCATATCCAGTTGCGGGCGGCCGTCGCCTATGATCGGAGCGTGCAACATAACAGGATTGAATCAAGCACATATAGGGGATGAAGTGAATCCCCCTCCTCCAGTGATTTCATCATTTTGTCGGCTGTGACACTTTGCCCCGAGGTAAAGTGTCACGAGCGCCCTTTCGTCATAGCCCCGCCGAATCGTACGAAAGACGACCTGTGCTTTTCTTGCGGGGAGTTGGGCGCTGGAGGCAGCCGGTCTTGTTTTTCAATGGCTTCGCCGAATAGTGACTGGACGAAACTGCAATCAAAATGCGAATCGTTTGCAATATGCAGTCTCGAAGATGCTGGCCGCTTGGGCGATATCACCGCATTCGAAGCCGAATGCCGGCAGGCGACGACGCTCGACCAGCTCAAATCCTTGCTCGATGCAATTGTGCGCCAGTTTGGATTCCGCTGGTTCGCATTGGTGCACAATGTCGACCTGAAACGGACCACCCGCAAAGCGCTGCTGGTAACCACCTATCCAGTGCGCTGGGTCGAGGAGGTAATAGATGCGCGCCTCCATCTTGAAGATCCAGTCCACGCCGCCTGCGCCAAGACCGTTTCCGGGCTCACCTGGGATCAGATCGGGGATTACATCGCGCCGAATGCTCGCCAGCTATCAATTCTGGAGCGCGGGCGTGCGCACGGATTGGCAGCTGGGTTCACTATGCCGATCAGGATGCGCGACGAGCCCGACGCGATGTTCACCATGGCGCGCCAAGGCGATGACCAGATTTCAAGCCCGGACCTTCTCTCTGCCCGATTGATTGGCACGGTTGCGTTCGACCAGGCTCGAACCCTTCTCGGTCCTGATGAACTGGCAAACGTGCCAGTAGCGCTCAGCCCGCGCCAGATCGACTGCATTGATCTGGTGGCACAGGGCAAGAGCGACTGGGAGATCGGACAGATTCTGGGTCTGAGCCGTGACACTGTGCACGAATATGTCGAAGGCGCGCGCCGACGTTATGGCGTCCGCCGTCGGACCCAACTCGTGCTTCGCGCTGTCCGCGACGGACATCTCAATATTGAGGCTCTCGTGTAGCACGTAGATCGGCGGCCTATGATCACCTTTGCCGAAGTGCAGGCGTTCTGCACTGTGGCCCGCGCCGCTTCGACCCATCACGCTCTCCTACAGGCTGTCGAAGAAATCACGGCAGCGATGGGTTTCCGCTATTTCGCGCTTGTGCATCACATCGACCTGCTGAACCCGGGGAGCACAGCCGTTCGCCTCGTCAACTATCCGAGAAACTGGGTTGATGCGTTCGAGGAGGGCCGACTGTACGCTGCTGACCCGATCCATCGTGCAAGCCATACGACTACCATAGGTTTCGCCTGGTCGAAGGTGGAGGCTATGATCTCACTCCACCCGCGGGACCACGCGGTATTGGCAGCGGCTCGCTCCGCGGGCCTTGGAGATGGATTCACGATCCCTGCGCACGTCCCCGGCGAGGTGAACGGCTCCTGTTCTTTTGCCATGCGCAATGGGGAGGAACTCGATGAAGAGCAACTGCCGCTCGTCCAGCTTGTTGGCAGTTTCGCATTCGAAGCCGCCCGCAAGATAGCGCGCGCCACGATCGCTCCTATCGCGGCCGCGCCGCAACTTACCGAGCGTCAAATCGAATGCGTCGCGCTGGTTGCGCGGGGTAAAACCGATTCGGAAATCGCCAAAATTCTCGGAGTCGGCGCCGAAACCGTAACGCAGCATCTCAAGGATGCACGCGATCGCTACGGCGTAACCAAACGCACGATGCTCGCCATTCGTGCGCTCTTCGACGGCGCCATTAGCTTCACCGATATCCTGCGCTGACGATCCCTCCCCAGTTCTGGGGATAACGCAGATCATGATAAGCTGATCGAATGATCGCCTCACAAATGGAGGTGATCATGGTTGTTACAGGAAATGGCATCGAACACGCGCTGAGCGGCCGTGTATTCAGATCAATGTTTGAAGAGCGCAAACGCGTGTTCGTCGATCTACTTGGCTGGGACGTTCCCGTTCTCGCCCGTCGCTACGAGATCGATCAGTTCGATGATGATGAAGCCGTCTATATCGTTATCACCGATGAAACCGGCGAGCATGCCGGCTCTGCCCGTCTGCTCCAGACCGACCGGCCGCACATCCTCGATACCATCTTCCCCAACCTGTGCGATGGCGTACCGCCCACCGGCCCGACAGTTCGCGAAATAACCCGCTTCTGCCTGGCGCGCCGACTGAAGGCTCGCGAGCGGCTCGCCACGCGCAATCGCCTCGTCTCTGCCTTGGTCGAATACGCCCTCAGCAATGGCATCCTGACCTATACCGGCGTTGCCGAATGGGCATGGTTCCAACAGATCCTCGCGTTCGGATGGGAATGCCTTCCGCTGGGATTGCCGGACAACAACGATCCCCGCGGCCTGGCGGCCATGCGGATCAATATTGCCCCGGATACTCCGCACCTTCTGCGTCAAGCCGGCATCTTCGCGCAGATCCATCTGATGGATCTTGATCGCGCCGCGGCATGAAATTCGGGAGAGATCGCATGGCTACCAAACCGCTGCCTGCAGCCGAGATCGAGGCCCACGGGTCAATTTACGAAACACTGATGCGCGAAGGCTTCTGCGTGCTTCAAGACATCATGCCGCCCGCTATTGTCCAGTTGCTGGCGAGAGATATGGCTCCGCACTTCGAGGCAACGCCATTTTGCGAAGGCGGTTTCTACGGCAGCCGCACCAAGAGGTTCGGCAGTCTGCTCAAACGTTCGAACCATGCGTCGGCGTTCATCCAGCATCCCCAGATCATGGCGATCGCGCAAGCTGTGCTCGGTCCGTGGTGCGACACGATCCAGCTCAATCTCGCTCAAGCTCTCGAGCTGCATCCCGGCGCACTGCCGCAATTTCCCCACCGCGATCAGGATATGTGGCGGGGCCAAACTGGCGAGGTTGAATATCTCCTCAACGTCATGTGGCCGTTCACCGAATATCGGCATCACAATGGCACGACCCTGATCTGGCCGCGCAGCCACGCCGCAAATGCGCTTACACCTGAACCTCCCGAGGATCCGGTGGCCGTGGAATGCAGTCCAGGATCTGCGATCATCTTCCTAGGCTCGACCCTTCATGGTGCTGGCGGCAACCAGTCATCGGGTGTGCGTCAAGGCATGATCGTGAGCTATTGCCTCGGATGGCTGAAACCATATGAAAATCAGTGGTTGGTCTATCCACCCGAGGTAGCACGGACGTTCTCGCCAGATTTGGCAGCTTTGGTCGGATACCAGCAACACCGGCCCAATTTGGGGAACTACGAAGGGCGATGCCCATCTCTTCTGCTCGGCGAGGAACGCTCCGAGCATCTCGGCGCGATCGATGCCTTACGTCCAGATCAAACGGCAGCACTTGAGGAATTCATTGCAGGGCAACGCCAGGTCCGCGCCGCACCCAGCCAAAACTGATTCCAGCGCGCTCCCCCCTTGTGGGGGGATTGCCCGAAAACGCCGGGCCGGGTTCAAAAGAGAGGTGATTTTCAACGGAAAGTGGTCGGCGCATTTTTAATGCAGCGGCGCTGAAAAGCGGAGAAATCAGATGCAGCGCCTGCGCCTTGCCCTTGCCGTTCCGATCGTGGCGGTGTCCGCCCAGGCGGGTCCTGCGTCCGCCAACGATCTGGGCTGCCAGGTTTTGCTTTGCCTCTCGAACCCGGGCGGTGCGACCCAGTACCCCGCCTGCGTACCGCCTATGGTGAAGCTCTGGGAGCGTCTGGCATTTGGCGGTTCATTCCCCGGCTGCTCCGGTGGCGGCGTTGCGAAGACCAAGGTCTATGATCGCGATTCCGCTTCGCGGTGCCGGGTGGTGATGACGTTCACCGACGGGCGGCAGCAATCCTATTCTCTCGCGAATATTGAAAGCTTGCCAGCGTCTCCCGACGAACCCGGGACCACACCACAGTGATCCTCGAGCTCGCAACCGTGGTCGGACTGGCGCAGCAATGCGCACCATCGGTTGCGGTCGAAACGCTTGTGTCGGTCGTCCACACCGAGAGTCATTTCAACCCCTACGCCATCGGCGTGAATGCGAAGGGTGTTGCCGCACCCAATCCCAGCGATCGGGTGTCGGCCGCCGCAGTTGCCCGATCGCTGATCGCCCGCGGCTACAACATCGATCTGGGTCTGGGGCAAATCAACAGTGCAAATCTCAGGTGGCTTGGCCTGTCGGTCGAGGACGCCTTCGATCCCTGCCGCAATCTCGCCGCAGCCGCGCGCGTGCTGGCTTCCAACTATCTTCGCGTCGCGCGCTCCAGCCCTTCTACAGAGGTCGCCATCGCGACCGCCATGTCGATGTACAACACGGGTAGTCGTTCGCGCGGGTTCGGAAACGGCTATGTCGGCCGTGTCTACGCGTCGTCGAGTGTCGTCGTGCCCGCGATCAGGCGTGGAGCGGCCCCAGAACCCGCCGCTTCGCCAGCTTCCGTGACGGCTGAACCCAAATTTACACAGCCGCCAGCGGGCGTCCGCTCGCCGCGCGTCCAAAACGGATGGGACACCACTGCGGGCGCGCAGACGGCATCATTGATGGTCTTTGGGGGAGTATCCAACAGTTCACCGAAAGGACAAGCCGAATGACTGCCTTAGCGACCAATTTCAAGATATGGTTGACGCCGCGGCGGCGCACTTTCGCGCAATATCTGGCGCTGTTTATCGCGGTCATTGCGGTGTCGCTCCTGGTCACCGATCCGGCCCATGCCCAAGCGGCCGACGGCGTCACGTCGATGGCCGAGAATATCAAGACCTGGCTGACCGGTACGTTTGCGAAAACGATCGCGGTGATCGCGGTCGTCATCGTGGGTTTCATGTTCTTCACCGGGCGGGCAAGCTTGGGGCTCCTAGTCACCGTCATCGTCGGCATCTTCATCGTGTTCAGCGCGCAGTGGATCGTCGATACCATCACTGGCGGCGCGTGAGTGCGCTGTGATGGACGATGAAAAACTCAAGGAAGAAACGCTCTTCCTGGCCGTGACCCGGCCGACGATGTGGTTGGGCGTTCCGATCGAAGCATCGCTGCCGATCGCGCTGGCGGCGTGCCTGACGCTCATCGTCACCGGCAACCCGCTTTACGCTTTTGCGCTAGCCGGGGCCTTTCTGGCCATAGCCCGGCTGATCGTGCGGCACGACGCAAACGCCTTCCGCCTCTTGTGGCTCTGGACAACGACAAAGGCACGATGCCGCAACCGGGGATGGTGGGGCGGTAGCTCTTACTCGCCCCTGCCGATCGATGGGGCGAAACGTCGGGGCTTTGCGCATGGCTAGCCGGGCCAACTCGTTGGGCGGCGCTGCCGCCCGGACGCCGTGGCGGATCCTCAAGAACGAGGCCGACCCCGCGCGCTATCTCCCCTATGCGCGTCATATCGACGACAACATCATTGCGCTCGACGGGCGCGACCTCATGATGATGTTCAAGCTCGACGGCCTTGCATTCGAGACGGCCGACCCAATCCATCTCAACGACTGGCACGAAAAGCTCAACGGCACGTTGCGCAATATCGCCGACGACCGTCTGGCGATCTGGACGCATATCGTCCGCCGGCCGATCAAGGACTATCCCGAAGGCGAGTTTCGCTCGGCCTTTGCGGCCGATCTCGATGCAAAATACCGCGCGCGGGTGACCGCCAAGCGCATGTTCGTCAACGAGCTCTACCTGACGCTCATCATGCGCCCGTCCGTTGGATCGGCTGATCGTACCGGCGTGCTCCTTCGACGTCTGGGATCGGCGCGCAAGGAGAGGGCCGAAGTCGACGAGGACGAGCTTGCGCGCTTCGAGGATAAGGCGCGTGACATCGAGAAGCTCCTCGCACGCTGCCGGCCCCGACGCCTCCACTTGTACGAGCATAATGGCCTGATGTTCTCGCAGCCGCTCGAGGTGCTTGAACTGGTGATGATGGGCCGCGTTGGCAGGGTGCCCTTGGTCCGAGGCCATCTCGGCTCCGCCATCTATGGGGAACGGGTAATCTTCGGCCGCGAGACGGTCGAGGTGCGGGCGCATGACACGAGCCGGTTCGTGGGCCTTTTCGGCATCCGCGAATATCCGGCGATGACGCGGCCGGGCCAGATGAACGCGCTCCTCAGCCAAGATTTCGCGTTCGTCGTGACGCAATCCTTCGCGTTCATGGGCAAAGCGCGGGCCTCGGAGCGGTTGCGCCGTCGCCAGAACCAGATGGCCTCGACCGAGGACGCCGCTGCGAGCCAGTCACTTGAGCTGGCCGACGCGGCCGATGATCTGCAGAGCAATCGCTTCGTCCTGGGCGAACATCATTTCTCGCTCGCGGTTTTCGGTGAAAATCAAAAACGCCTGGCCGAAAATCTCTCGACCGCTAGGGCCGCGCTCGCTGACGCGGGTCTGGTGGCCGCTCGTGAGGGTCCGGCGCTGGAGGCCGCCTTCTGGTCCCAGCTTCCTGGCAATTTCGCGTGGCGTGCGCGGCCAGCGGCGATCACCTCGCGCAATTTTGCCGCGCTCTCGCCGTTCCACACTTTCCCCGCCGGCAAGCCCGATGGCAATCATTGGGGCGCCGCGATAGCGCTGATGAAGACTGCGGCCCAGTCTCCCTTCTATTTCAATTTTCATGTGAACGATCTTGGCCACACACTGATCATCGGCCCGTCGGGCGGCGGCAAGACTGTCGTCCAGAATTTCCTGATGGCGCAGCTGGAGAAAACCGGCGCGCAGCAGATCTTCATCGACAAGGACCGAGGGGCCGAGATCTATGTGCGGTCATCCGGCGGCACCTATCTGGCGCTTCGCAATGGGGTGCCGACCGGGTTTGCGCCGCTGCGGGCGCTTGAGCAGACCCCTGGCAACATCGTCTTCCTCGGCAGGCTGATCCGTCATCTGGTGACCCCCTCTGGCACCCAGCTCGGCGTCACGCAGGAGAGGATGATCGACGAGGGCATCCTCTCGATCGGACGCCTTCCCCCGGAGGAGCGGTCCATCCTCGCGCTTCGTCAATTGCTCGGACAGCGCGATCCGGAAGGGATAGGCGCGCGGCTTGAGAAATGGTCGCGCGGCGGCGCACTTGGTTGGGTGTTCGACAATGACCGGGACGAGTTGACCCTCGAGGCCCGGTTCATTGGTTTCGACATGACGGATTTCCTCGACAATCCGGAGATCCGCACGCCGCTGATGATGTATATGTTCCATCGGATCGATGCCCTGCTCGATGGCCGTCGCCTCGTGATCGACATCGACGAGTTCTGGAAGGCGCTGGGCGATGATGCCTTCCGCGCCTTCGCGCAGGACGGCCTGAAGACCTACCGGAAGCAGAATGCCTTTCTGGTGTTCGGGACGCAAAGCCCGGCTGACGCTCTGCGATCGGACATCTCGCACAGCATAATGGAGCAGGTCGCCACCAAGATTCTCTTGCCCAACCCCCACGGCCGAGAAGTTGATTATATCGATGGACTCGGCCTCACCCGCGCCGAGTTCAAGCTCATCAGAAACGATCTAATCCCCGAAAGCCGGCGGTTTCTGGTGAAGCAGGGTCACGATTCCATCGTGGTGGAACTGGATCTCGGCGGCCTGTCCGACGAGCTGGCCGTGCTCTCGGGCACCACCGAAACCGTCGGAATCCTCGATCAGGTTCGCCGCGAACATGGCGACAATCCCAGCCACTGGCTGCCCGTCTTTCACGAGCGCCGCCGCGCCACCACCAGAAGGAAAGGATAAGGTCATGAAAGCAATACGAGCGCTCGCGATTGTCGGCGGATTGGCAATCTCCGTGCCGGCCTTCGCGCAGGGCATCCCGGTCTATGATTCCAGCACGTTTCTGCAGACCCTCTCGACGGTGAAGAACACCCTATCGATGATCGAACAGGGGAAGCAGCAAATTTCCCAAGCCACCGATATGTTCAACAGCGTCAACAAGCTGACGAACGTCAATCAGATTGCCTCTTCCCTGAACACTGACGCCGTTCGCCACCTCTTGCCGAGCGAGGCACGGGACATTCAGCGCCTCATGTCCTCTAACACGACGGGGCTCGGCAGCCTTGGCACGGCCGCAGACCGGATCCGCACCAGCAACCGTGTCGAGCTTCCCGAGCTTCGCCCGGACGCCACCGCTTTCGAGCGCGCGAACCGCGATGCCATTTCTCGCAATGGCGACATGGCGGCGCGTGATGCGGCCATTGCCGAGGCGGCATATGGCGTCACCGCCCAGAGAACGACGGGTCTCGAGGAACTGCGTTCGTCGCTGGACACCGCATCGGACGCGAAGGACGTGATGGATATCCAAGCCCGTGTCGGCGTGGAAAATGCGCATATCCAGAACGATGCGGTCCAACTTCAGGCGCTTCAGATGCGGCAGACCGCCGAGGCGAGACTGCGTTCGCAGCGAGATGACGAGACCGGCCTCGCCAAGCTTCAGCAGAGCCTGAGCAGCCGGCCGTGAAGGCGATCGCCGCGGCCCTCCTAGTTCTGCCGGCCACGTTCCTGAGTGGTTGCGGGCAGCCGATCGGCAAGGCGGACCTGAAGTCCGATCCCAAGTTACGCGCTGAGATCCTCGCCGCGTGCGCCAACGGCTCCCACACCGATGCCCAGGAATGCAGCAACGCAAAGGACGTCGAGAACGCCGACAAGCTCGAGCGTTCGCTGGGTCACAAATAGGCGGGGAATTGGCCATGGCGTCCACACTCTTCGCGGATATCTACACCAACATCGACGGGAAGCTCGATCTCTTCCTGAACGAGCGTCTCAACAACGTCATCGATGTCGTGCGGGGACCGCTGGCGCTTGGCTTGGTCATCTATATCGCGCTGTTCGGCTATATGGTGATGCGCGGTATCGTCAGCGAGCCTTGGGGCGAGCTGGTGTACCGGATGGTGAAGCTCTGCCTCCTCTATGTCGCAGCCACGACCGTCGCCTACTCCGAGTGGATCACGAATCCGCTCTTTCATGGGATGCCGGACGCCATCTCACAGGCGCTGGCGGGCAAGACCATCACTAGCGTCGGTTCGGTGTTCGACGATTATTTTGGTCAGGTCGATTCCCTCGTTTTGATCATCCGCACCGAAGCCGCGACCTATCTGGACATTAATCCGTGGAAGCTCGTTCTGCTCACGCTGGCGGTGGCGATTTACGGATTGGCGGGCCTCTCCGCAGCAATCGGATTTGCGATAACCGTGTTCGCGAAGGTGGCGCTCGCCGTCGTGATCGCTCTTGGTCCGATCTTCATAGCGTTGTCGCTCTTCGAAACCACGCGTCGCTTCTTCTACGGATGGCTCGGGCAGGTATTCAACTACATCGTCCTAACGGCGGTGATCATCGCCATCACAGCTCTGATCACCGATCTTGGTGCCACGGCGCTGACTGCGGCCGAAGGCACCCCGGACGTGACGATCGGCGCTGTCTTGTTTGCGGTCTACATCTTCCTTGGGACGATATTCTTCTTTCAGGCCCCGTCGATCGCGACCGGCATTGCGGGGGGCGCTGCGGCCGGCGTCGGCGCTTTTGCCGGTTCGGCCTGGGGCACCATGGCGGCACCGTTCCAGCAACGCCGCAGCGCTCGCAACAGTCGCAATCTCGAACGTGCCGCCCAGCGCGGTGGTTCGGTGAGCCGCGCATGAGGAAGGAAGACCCTTTGACGAGACCAACCACGATAGTCCGCGCGCTCCGGCGATCAGCCGTCGTCATCGCACTGATCCCGTCACTCGCCCAAGGGGCATCGGGGCCAAAGAAACTGCCAGTCTGCAACGGCAAACATCTGCGCGAGGTGAACATTTACGGGAGCGTGCTGCCGGGTTCGCCGCTCCCGGCAATTGTGGCACCCCCTGCCCCGCCTCCCGTGCCGCAGATCAAACAGCCAGTCGATGCCGGCACACCGCCCCCACCCGTTCCCGAGAAAACGTCCGCGCGCGCGACCCCCGGCACCTTTGGGAGTTGCTGATCATGCGGAACCAGACCGAAGGCGTGCCGGCAAAGGACGCCGAACTCTATTTCGGGCATGCCCGATCCTGGGATCAGGACCGTCAGCGCAAATCGTTACGATCCGAACGCATCGCCTGGGTCGTGGCCGGCCTGGGGCTTCTTGCCGCGACCGCGGAGGGCTTCGCCCTCGCAGGCCTTGCCCCGCTGAAGACGGTCATGCCGTACATCATTCGCGTCAATCAGACGACGGGCGCGGTCGATGTGCAGACCACCCTCACCCAGAAGCCGATGCGCTATGACGAAGCGGTCACGAAATTCTTCCTCGCGCAATATGTCCGGACGCGGGAAAGCTGGTTGCCGGCGGCGGCAGAGGAAAATTTCCGGGCTGTCACCATCTTGTCCGAACCAGGCGAGCAGCAACGCTGGGGCCGGTTTTTCAGCTCGAACAACGCCGCGAGCCCACAGGTCGTCTGGGGCAAGGGTGCGGTCGTCCAAGCCCGCGTGCGTAATATCGCCTTCATCAACGATCGTGTCGCCAACGTCCGCTTCACGCGCACGGTGCAGACCGACACCGATACGCAGAGCAGCGATTGGATCGCGACCGTCACCTTCCGGTACACGAATGCGCCTATGGCGGAGGGCGACCGCTATCGCAATCCATTGGGATTTCAGGTCGAAAATTACCGCGCAGACCCCGAGGTGGTTCGATGAACCGGCTTCTCTCAATAGCGAGCCTTCTCGCCATGATAGCGACACCAGTCCTGGCGGAGGACACCCCGCGCGGCGGGCCGGCGGATCCGCGCGTGAAGTTCGTCGAATATCAGGAGACGCAGGTCTACCGGATCGTGGGCACATTCCGGACGGCGACCCAAGTGGTGCTCGGCGCCGATGAGACGATCGAACATGTCGCGCTCGGCGACACCGTCTCATGGGAAGTGGCGGTTGCCGGCCACATCCTGTTCCTGAAACCCCGCGAGCGGGCGGGACCGACCAACCTCATCGTCACGACCAATCGCGGGGGCGAACTGCGCAACTACGCCTTCGAACTGACCGCGCGCCGGGGACCGATCGGCAGCGGGAGCCGTGACACATTCTTCCAGGTTCGGTTTCGCTACCCGCGCGATGAGGCCGATCGTGTCGCGCGCATGCGCGCCACCCAGGAGGCGCAGCGCGTCGCCGCGCTGCAGGCGAGTGCCGTTCGGGGCGCTCTTGACCATGGCGTCATCGATGGACCGCGCAATTTGAACTACAAGGTCCAGGGTGCGAGCGACCTTCAGCCGTCGGAGATCTCCGACAATGGCCAGTTCACGGTCCTGCGTTTCCCCGGCAACCATGAAATCCCGGCGATCTATCTGGTGCGACCGGACGGCTCGGAGTCCTTGGTCCCGTTCGATGTCCGCGACGAGTTCGTGGTCGTCCACGCCGTGGCGGCTCAACTGCGCCTGCGCCGGAACCGGGAGGTGCTGTGCATCTATAATCTCGCGCCGACACCTTATGGCGTCGATCACGGCACCAACACCGCATCGCCGCATGTCGAGCGCACCATACAGGACCCGAAGGAGTGAGTGCGATGGACGAGATTGCGGCCGAGGCCCCTCGCCGCCCGCAGGGCGATCCAACACCTGAACGCGACGAAATCATCCGCGAACGCGGTATCGATCCGATCGGTGGGATGACGCCGGCAAAACGGAATACCGCCCTGATTTTCGCCGGGACGGCGATGGTGCTCGGCATTTTGTGGGTGAACTCTGGACCGAGCAAGACCGGCTCGAGTTTGATGGGAAAGCCCGAGGCAATGGCCAAACGACCGGATCTCGCGGCCCGCGAAACGGTCGCATATGATGCTGTCGCAGCGAAACCCAAGCCGCTCGGCGCCGTGAGCGCCGATCCCAACGCGCCTGTCCTCAATCCTCCGCCGACCGTTGGCCCCGATGGACAGATCGTACCGGCAATACAACCCGGAGCGCAGCCAGCGGCGGCACCGCAGAACACGCGCCAGAACTTGGCCGATCAGGCACGTCGTTCGACCTTGATTGCCTATGGCGGCCGCGATGCGCTCCAAGCTCCAGCGGGCTCTAACGGTGCTGGCTCCGATACCGGCAATGCGGGCACAGCTGGCGACGGCTCGACCGATCCGGCGGTCCGTAGCGCGCCCAATGCGCTCGATGCGCTTCGTCAGAGTTCGGCCGTTGGCGAGGCACGCGCCTCGATGCTGCCCAATCGCAACTATCTCGTCACCGCCGGCACGCTGATCCCCTGCATTCTTCAGACCGCCATGAACTCGGCGCAGCCTGGTTACACGTCGTGCCTGATCCCGCGCGACGTCTATTCGGAGAATGGCCGCGTCGTGCTGATGGAGAAAGGCACCAAAGTCCTTGGCGAATATCACGGCGGCATCCAGCAAGGGCAGAACCGCCTGTTCGTGCTTTGGACGCGCGCCGTCACGCCGCAGGGCGTGCGCATCGACCTGGCTTCGCCGGGGTCGGATGCCCTTGGCCGCGCAGGCATCGCAGGGTCCGTCGACACCTTCTTCTGGGCGCGCTTCGGTAGCGCACTGCTACTCTCGCTGGTCGACGACGCCGCCTATATCGCGGGGCAGTCCGTCTCCGGCGGGAACAACAATTTCAACAACACGACGCGCACGCCGAGCGAGGGGGCAAGCATCGCGCTCCAGAACAGCATCAACATCCGTCCGGTGCTGAAGAAGAACCAGGGCGAGGAGGTCGGGATCTTCGTGGCCAAGGACTTCAACTTCGCCGACGTTTACAATCTCGAGTTGCGGCGCTGAGGATGAGCGATACCGCAGTCCTGCGCCATTATCTCGCGCCGATCCTCCCGCTGCTGGAGCCGGTCGAGGTGACTGAGCTTGTCATCAACAAGCCCGGCGAAGTCGGCATCGAGGACCATCTGGGCTGGCATTGGCACAATGTCGCCGAGCTCGATAGCGAATGGCTCGCGACGCTCGCCGTCGCAGCCGCAAGCTTCACCCGGCAGGACGTGAATTCGGAGACGCCGATCTGCTCGACCATCTTGCCAGGGGGCGAGCGCTGTCAGATCGTCATTCCGTCAGTGACACCAACGGGCGCGCCGTCCTTCACCGTCCGCAAGCCTTCGCGCGTAACCCTCGCGATCGACCAGCTCGCAGATTCGGGGCTATTCACGGGCACGCGCGCCGCCGCGCAAGGCCTTGGCGAAGTCGATGCGCAGCTGATCGCACAGCGCGATGTCGGCGATTGGCCAGCTTTCTTCCGAACGGCCGTTGCCGCCCGCAAGAACATTCTGGTGAGCGGCGCGACCGGCTCGGGCAAGACCACCTTTGCCAAGGCGCTGATCCAGCTGATCCCGCCGGACGAGCGGCTGCTCACGATCGAGGATACCCGCGAGCTCGTCGTTGAGCATCGCAATGTCGTGCACATGGTCTATTCGAGCGAGCGACAGGGGCTGGCGAAGGTCGGCCCCAAGCAATTGCTCGAGAGTGCGCTGCGCATGCGGCCCGATCGCATTCTCTTGCAGGAGCTGCGGGACGGCACCGCCTTCTTTTATCTGCGCAACGTCAACTCGGGTCATCCAGGTTCGATCACCACCGTCCATGCCGGCTCGGCGATGGGGGCCTTCGAACAGCTCACACTGCTGGTCAAGGAGTCCGAAGGCGGACGCGATCTGGCCCGCGACGATATCCGTGGGCTCTTGCACATGCTCGTCGATATCGTCGTCCAGACCCGCAAGCGTGCTGGAAAGTTCGAAGTCGAGGAGGTGTATTTTGATCCGCCTGTCGGACGCGCGGCCGCTCACTAAGGTCGCGATCGTCGCGGGGGTGCTCGCGGCAATCTTTTTGGCATACGCCTTGTGCGCGGTGCTGGTCGCCCTCGTCGGTCTGAACCAGATCGGCCCGCGCATGCAGATCTCGGCGATACCCGCCTGGCTCTGGTTTTACCGCGGCGATCCGCTCCTGCATTTGTGGCTGGCGCGCGGTGCGTTGGTCAGTGGTGCCATCGCATTCGTCATCCTGCTCATCATCCTGAAGCGAGGGCGCACGCTCCATGGCGAGGCACGGTTCGCGCGTGAAAGCGAAATCCGGCGCGAACATCTGCGCAGCAACAGTGGGATCATCGTCGGGCAGAAAGGCGGCCGCTATCTCGTTTTCGGCGGCACCGAGCATGTCCTGCTCGAGGCACCGACGCGCGCTGGCAAGGGCGTCGGCGTGGTGATCCCCAATCTTCTGAGTTGGCCAGACTCGGTGGTGGTGCTCGACGTGAAGCGCGAGAATTGGGACATCACCGCAGGTTTTCGCGCACAGCATGGTCAAGCAGTCTATCTGTTCGACCCGCTCGATCCCGAAGGGCGAAGCGCCCGCTACAATCCCTTGAGCTTCATCGACCGGCTCGACGACACCGATGTGATCAATGAACTCCAGAAGATCGGCGGCATGCTGTTTCCGGCCCCGGAAAAGGCCGATCCCTTCTGGGCGGAAGCGGCGCGGGCCGCTTTTGTCGGCGTCGGCGCCCTTGTCGCGGCCAATCCCGCCCTCCCCTTCACGATTGGCGAAATCTATCGGCGGCTGACGGCGGGCGACCCGAAGGTCGAACTCCCCAAGGTCGTCGAGGAGGCGCAGAAGCGCGGGCAGCGGCTGAGCCAAGCCTGCGTGTCGGCATTGAGCGACTTCACCTCCGCGTCGGATAACACCTTCTCCGGTATCAAACAGACGATCACATCGAAGCTCAATCTGTGGCTCAATCCCTATGTCGATGCCGCGACATCGGAGACAGATTTTGATCTGCGACAGGTTCGGCGCGAACGGATATCGATCTATCTTGGGGTGTCGCCCGACAATATCGACCGCATCGCGCCAGTCTATAACCTCTTTCTCCAGCAGCTGATCGATCTCAATACGCGGGAACTGCCTGAGAATGGCGGCCGCGTGCCGGTGCTCATTCTGCTCGACGAATTCGCCCGCCTCGGCAAGGCGCCGGTCATCGCATCGGCTTTTTCCTACGTTGCAGGCTACGGGCTTCGCCTGTTGCCAGTCATCCAGAGCCGATCCCAGCCCCGCGGTATCTATGGCGCTGACGTTACCGACGAGATCATCGCCAATTGCGGACTGGAGATCGTGTTCACGCCCAAGGAGTTGAAGGTCGCCAACGAACTCTCCGAGCGGCTTGGCTATTTCACGATGAACGTCAAATCGAAGAGCCGGACGATTCATGGCCTGCTCGCCAATCGCAGCATATCAGAATCAGACCAGCGCCGTGCGCTGATGATGCCGCAGGAACTGATGCAGATGCCCAAGGGCGAGCTTCTGCTGCTGCGCGGTGGCATTCCGCCCGTCAGGGGCCGCAAGATCGAGTATTTTCGCTCGAAGCGCTTCACGAGCCGAATCAGTGACCCGCCCAAAGTCGCGCCCCGTCCGATCGCGATCAACGCCGTGTCGTCGCCCGCCAAATTGGCAGGGGAGGCGAGCAGCAGTGATCCTTTGGCACAAGCCCTTAGCGCGAAGAAGGCCGCCTTGTTTAGCGACGGTCAGGCGATCGCGCCGACAGAGCGGGCGGAACCTGTCATGCGCGAGCTCACCGGTGATGAACTGTCGGGCTTTGCCGAAATCACCGATGACATGTTGGTGCTGGGCGACATGGTGGATCTACCACCGCCCGGTGACGAACAGGCCGCTATCGCTTTTGTCACGGCGATGACGGCCCGGGCCGTTCTCGAACCCGTGGGTGCCGGCGCCCAATCTCCAGCATTTGTGACCGAGAGGCATGACCATGGCAGAGAATGATTCCAAGCAACCCGGTACGGCGCGGACTAGTGCCAACAGCGTTGGCCTCGACGACGCCAAACAGCGCAAGGCGGCTGCGCCAGAAAAGTCCTCGCCCGGGGGACTAAAGGACGGGCCCACCGAAGCACCTGGTCATGTCGGCGCTGTCCGTGCGTCCCGAAGTGCGCCCAAAGTGCATTCCCTCGAGGCGGGCGACGTGCCGGAGAGCGTGCGGAAGCGCTATTATGCCGACAAGGCGAAATGGTCGGGCGAACCCGCCTTTTTCACGACGGCACAAGCAAAGGATCCCGCGTTTCGCGATCAGGGCCGACGTCTGGTCACGGCGACGGAGAGCCAGGAAGTCGTCAAGGATTTGGTGGCGATCGCACAACACCGCAATTGGGATCGGATTCACGTCACGGGCTCGGAAGAATTTCGGCGATCGGTCTGGATCGAGGCCAGTCAAAAGGGGCTGGAGGTACGTGGCTATAAGCCCAACGATCGCGATCTCCAGGAGCTCGACCGGCTGCGCGGGGAGACGAGCCGAAATACGATCGCGCCCATGGCAGCCCGTGACGTCGATGTCGCCCGTGGGTCAAGCGGGATAAGCCGCCAGAGCGACGGCAGTGTTTTGGAAGGGCCGGATGCCCGGCGCCGCGATCGTGGCAACACGCCGAATGATCGTGCGGCCGACAGCCAGATGCGCGTGATGGAGGCGGTGATCAGACGGACGTTGTTCGACAATCCCGAGGCGGTTGCGCGGGTGATGACAGTCGCCCGCACACAGCTCGATGCGCATATCGCGGCGGGACACACTATCCGACCGGCAATGGTCAAGGACGCCTCCCCCAGCATCAGGCAGGATGTGGTCCGCGGCCGTGACCCAGCTACGCCCCCCATCCCTCGTCCCGGTCGCGAGCCCAAACCTCAGGAACGCAGCCGCTCTCGGTGACTGGGAATCAGTCTTTGTGCCGTAGCCCTCTGCGACAACTGGGTCCGGCGATCGTCTCCTGGTTTAAGAACCGGCACATTTGTTCGGTTTGGCCGATCATTTCTCGTGATTGATAAACCACGAGGTGTGCAACTTAAGCCTGCCGGATATATACTATGCGCGCGAACCGTCCCGCAAAGTGCGACAACCCTGCCAGATAATATAATTACCGTTATATCGAACGCGCCGGACATCGCTCACAGAGGATCAAATTGCGCGAAGGATATAATCTCAAGACGCTTGGACCTCGGGCCGCCCAGCTGATCGTCGAACTCAACGAACGCCGTCAGCCGATCTTTTCGCTCGCCGACGTCACCGAGATCACAGGTCTGAGCTCGTCATCGGCACGCAGCCTTGTCGCGAACACCGAGGCGCGCGGCATTATCACGCGCCTCAAGCCTGGCCTCTACAATCTGGTGCCCTTCGAGCGGGGCCGCGACACCGAGCATGTGAGCGATCCCTACCTCATCGCAAGAACGCTGGTTGGCGACGCGCCCTACTTCATTTCTCACGGCAGCGCCCTTGAGCTTCACCGCATGGTCACGCAACCGCAGTTGGTCATCATCGTCTCCTGCGCCAAACGCCTGCGCCCGCAGCACATCCACGGATATGGGTTCCGTTTCGTCGACGTCAAACCGCAGGATTTCTTCGGTCTCACCGAGATCTGGATCACATCCCAAGAGCGAGTCATGGTCAGCGATCCCCAGCGGACCATCATCGATGGTCTCGACCATCCGCAATTTGTCGGCGGCGTCACGGAGGTCGCCAGGGGGCTCTGGATGAAGCGCGATACGCTGCGGGTCGCACTGATGATCGACTACGCGCTTCGCCTCGGCGTCGGCGCGGTAATCCGCCGCTTGGGCTATCTGCTGGAATTTTACGGACTGGCCGATGCAGCCGCATTGGAGCCGTTGCGCGCGCGGCTGACCCCGACCTATCAGCGTCTCGATCCCCTGTTTCCCAATGAGGGCAGGATGCTGGCGCGATGGCGCATCCGACTCAACATCGAGCCCGACGAACTCGATATAATTCGGAGCAGTTGATAATTCCCAAGGCCATGACAGCTCTGCAAAGCGTGCGATTCCGTGCGCGGTGCCGGTGTCTCCTGATGAGATCCGGTTAGCATTCACTGGTCCTGCATCAGCTTTCCACTTTCGGCATCAGATCATGCTCGCATACGCCCGAATGTCGAGCATTGGCGCAGTCCCAATAGCTTGGAGCTGCGCAATCAGTTCGAACAGAAAGCGGGTCGCGGCCTTGTCGACCGTGTTGAGCTCAAAACTGTCTGCGCACTTGGTGAACCAACCAGCATCGGCAATGCATCCAATGTCGAGCGATTCCTCGTCCAGGTCACGTCTAAGATGCCCTGCTAACGTGTCGCCCAAAGGCGGCTTCCAGCCTGCGCTCAGTGTGAGAATGCCCGCAAGAATATGATGGAGCGGCTTCGCGCGGGACGGCCCGTCGATCGTCTCTGCAGACAGACTTGTGCGGTGCAGCCGGCGCACGGAAGCCGCCTTCTCTCCGGCATAGCGGATGTAATCGGCCGTCAACTCCTGCTTGGCTTCAAACACCGCATATACGCTTTCCGCCGGTACGACATCGGTGCCTTTAAACGTGAACACGAATGGAGAATATTGTCGGTCGTGGATGATCACGTCGATCTGCTGGCTGAAGACGCCTCGGCTATCGACTACAAATCCTTTGCGGGCTTCATATCTGCGGGGCAGATAGTGGGTCAGGACGTCAATCCAGACCTGCTCGCTGGCGTCGCCTTTGTCGGTAGGGTGGCCGAGCTTGCGCGCTGTAGCCAGCTCGCTTTGTATCTTCTCGTGGAAGTCGGCGAACAACGCCGCGAGGGACCATTCAGACGTCATTGGAATACGACGTTCCACGGGCTCTCAAGCGCGACTTGCGCGCTTTTTATTACGGCACCCTTTGCATCTGCCGTGAGCACATTGGAAACGACGTTGTTGGTGTTTGCCGGATCAACGAGCCGTTTGTTGGCAAAAGAAGTCGTTATGGCGCGAAACACAGTGACAATATTCTCCTGAACATTCCCAACCCGGGCACCCCGGAGCGCATCAAGCACAAAAAGCTCAAGATAAAACGACTGCCAGTCGATGCCAAAGTGATTGCGCCAAATCTTGATAAGCCGAATTTCATCGAGACGACCAGAGTTAGAAACAACCCGTATATGTTCGCTAATGTTGGTCTGGAGCCAGCTACCTGTCTTGGTGCTCCATAAGCTGTGGTAGTTGCCGTACTGATCTTGCCGCCTGGCCGGCGTCACATCGACTTTCCATCCGTTCACGGTCAAACCGGTCGACACGTTCTGACGGCGTGGCGCATAGCCAGCTTGCAAGAAAGCATTGAACAATGTGTCGGATATCCGCTGCAGTGTGTCAGTCAGCGTCGATGTGAGCGAGACGAAAAGATCGATATCCGTGCCGCCGTGAACTGCGGTTCCCTTCGCGAAAGACCCGCTTGTGCGGATATCGACGATGAACGGGCCGCCCCATGTCTGGATGACTGGCTCGATCAACGGCTGAACGCGGCGCACCGGCGAAAAGAGGCCGGTGTCGACCCGATGCCTCGCTAATACTTCGCGCAGATGTTCGTCGATCCCTACCATGGCGGCAGAGTAGGCCGCGGAGCCAAATTCACAAGCAACCCGAGCGGCCGAGAGCGCGTGACCGGTCGTGTAATCCCGCCAATGACGCTAAACGCCCATTGCGCGCTCGGCGAGTATAAAACGGAGCGAGAGCGCCAAATCTGGACGAGGAAAGGGGAGAGCCTCTTACGAGACTCTCCCTGAGCACCTTGCGGTGTAATTCCAAAAGGCCGTGAGGCCGAAGCAGCCGAAGCTGTGAGAACCATATAGCCCTCTGGGTATTAAAATTCAATGCATGCCAGCACGCTAACGCCCTGATTCCGGCCATTTCTAACGGCACCAGCTGGAAAACGGCATGCTCGGATGTTACTTAATAACCTTGATATGCTCCATTATTCTTGATGGCCTTGAATACCTTGAATGCATTGATACCCTTGATGGGGACAGGAACACATGCTAACGCGCCGCTATGGAACGATCGAGAAGTGCGCCCTTGGACCGTTCGGCGTCCCCCGAAGCCGAA
This sequence comes from Sphingomonas sp. NPDC079357, assembly GCF_044901155.1. Taxonomy (NCBI): domain Bacteria; kingdom Pseudomonadati; phylum Pseudomonadota; class Alphaproteobacteria; order Sphingomonadales; family Sphingomonadaceae; genus Sphingomonas; species Sphingomonas sp. NPDC079357. The sequence goes on along the minus strand of NZ_JBJDOM010000004.1, from coordinate 279,102 downwards.
TCAGTCGGCGTCGATCGCATTCGAGGGAAAGGGCGTGGGGGCAACTTCCTCGCTATCGATCGCTCCGCGTGGGAACGCCTGTGGCAGGTCGAAACCGGCAACAGGCTGAACTTGGTCACGGCCTTTATTGTGCTCCTCGCGGGAACGGGTAGCGATCACCAGCTCAGCAAGTGGTCGGCCAAGGCATGCGAACAGCACACCGGCATGGGAAAACCTCGGGCCAAGGTGGCGATCGACGAGCTGATCCAGCACGGCTTTGTCGCACGCACTGAGCGGTCGACGAAGCTGTATCCGCAATATCGCCTGCAACCGATCCCGCTCGACAGCGACCCGATCTTTTTGCCCGTCGCGTTGGTAACCGGGATCGAAGCCGAAGCCTCGATGCTTCGGCGGGTCCGTGAGACCGGCGATGCGTTGTTGCTGCGGATGTTGGTCGATCTTTATGGCCTAATCCAGCTCGACGCGACCTTCGGAGTGCCGATTTCCGCGCTGAGCCAGACTCCGCCCATGGACCATCCCGCCCGCAAGGTGTTCGAGATCGGTGTTCATTCTGTCTGGGCACTTCGTCTTGTCGGCGGTTCCAAATCCGCAAAGGGCGATTGGGCGGGCTACCATCGCTCCAAGAGCAATAACAAGGATGCGGCCTGGGAGGATTTTTGGGCGCGCATCGCCATGATCGAGAAGATCGGGGCCATCTGGTATGAGGCTTGGATTTTCGACAGCGAAGAGCCTGACGCCGAACCTTTGTTCCCGGTCGATTTTGCGGCCCTCTACCACCAGTCGGAAGGCGACGACGTCTATCGGCTCACCCGCACCATGCTCGATGCGGCCGCTAACCTCTCTGAGGAGCGCAGCGACCTGCTCGGTCGCTATGCCCTCGACGTGCTGGTAACGCTGGCGCAGCACCGCCGCGCGCCGGGCATCCGAGGCGTTGCAAGGATGCGGATCGAAGCGGACACACCAGGCCGTCGGCTCTCCTATTACAAGCGCCGCACGCAGATTGAACTTTACGAAGCAGGCTTCACTCAAATCGCGCTCGATGCGCTGCGGGGGGAGTATAGTCGACCGATGAATACGGCGACACCGCAATGAGCCGACCAACCGCCGGGAAGAAGCAGCATTTCCATGTCGAACGATAATTCAGAAGCAAACGAGAATATGGAAGTGCCATTCCCAAGCGAGGCCGAGCTGTTTGCGGCGGGCTATGTGCGGATCCTGACTGACGAGGACTTGCTTGCGAGAGGCTTTGTGCCGATCGATTTCAAAAACATGCCGGCGGTCGAGGACATGACCACGGAGCTGGGGCATCCGTTCCCGCAGCATCACGAGATCATCAAGGCCGGATATATACCAATCAGCCGCCGCGAGCGGCGAATTCAGAGCCGTCCGCGTGTTGGCCAGATGTACTGGGTCGATTTTCCGCACGACGCATATGTGCCCGAGTTCGTCAACGAGCATCCCGGCATCGTCATCCGCGCTGCAAACTCACTGAGTGACACCTGCATCATTCTGCCGGTCACCAGTGCACAGCAAAAGGCGGGAACCCACTTCCACCAGCTTTCCAAAAACCCCAACCCAAGGGGCCATGCTGAAGGGCGGATCGCCTACGTCGTTTGTGACCATCTCTATACGGTTCACGTCAACCGCCTGCGACCGTTACTGTCGCTGAAATATGTGCCTGTGTACCCGAAGGTCGAGCCACACGACATGACGGCTATCTTTGCGATCGTCGAAAAGGTTCTGGCGCTCTCGTCTGCGGCGTCGCACGCGGCCGTCGCAGCAGTGGCCACAGCAGCTGCAATGCCTGCCGCACCGGCAAAACCACTGGGACCAAACACCCTCACGCTGAAGAAGAAGTAGGATCGGATGTCGAGTTGGGCGGAAAGGGCGGCTGCAACCCTGTTACCGCTCAGTCGGGCGTCGTCTCTTGGCCCAGCCCTACGCGAATGGTCCTATACGGGCCGATTCTTCGACCTGGAGGCAAGGGACGGAATCTGCGGGCTGTGTGGGCAGCAGGACCTGCGCTATCATTTCGAGATCGAAAATTCCGGCACGGCGTCGAGCCTTTTGGTCGGCTCCGAATGCATCAAGCGCTTCGAGATCACCGGCGTCGACGAGCAAGGACAGCGGCTCGATGCCGATGCGACGGGCAAGCTGGTCGACCGGCATCGCCGCGGACTGGTGGAAGATGCCCGAAAACAGCGGGTCATGACGGCGTTGCTGAAGCTCGGCCAGGAAGTTGACGATTTCGATGCCTGGGATTTCATCGATTTCGTCGACGACAAAGGCGCGTTCACGCCCAACCAGGTCGCGATGATTTTCTGGCGAATGGGCTCTGCCGGTGTCAATTACCGACCGGCGGACTGGAAGGTGCGGATGCGGCGCGACAGTGACTGGCGCCAGTTGCGCACCATGAAGCCCGCAGCGTTCAAGCGCGTTATCGCTGCACTCACGCCCGCACAGCGACGTCGCGTTGCGGAAATCGAGGCTAATTTCAGCGAAAATGGGCAGAGATGGCGATAGCATCGATCACGAAAATGGCACCGAGATCATCGGTGCCATTTGCCATTTCCTGCTTTGTTTTCCGAACTGATCATTCAGAATGCGGACCACGCCGGAACGTCGCTGCCTCAAATTTCAAGTCTTCTTCTAACGATCGCGGTCCCGAGGCTTTCGTTCGATCGGGATCGGCGATTGGCCTTCAGCAATATCGCCATGAGTGTCGCGCGATCGACTGCCGGCCGACCCTTCCGCCCGATCGGCAATCATGATCTCCCGCGCACGCTCCAATCGCCGCGACACCGCTGCCGGCATATCGGCCACGAACCCTGCGATATCCTCGGCCAGCGCGCGATCCTCGTCTTTCCCGGTCGCCGCCAGCGCGGCTGCGGCATCTGCGTAAGCCCCCCGGATCTGCTTCTGTCGGCCGAGCGCCAGCACATCCTCTAGCCGACGCTCCGGGTTCTGTGACCGTGCAAACGCCTGCGCCCGCTCCTCAATCAGCCGGTTGAGATCCAACTCCCTCCCCTGCCCGGCTATCCGCGCCTCCAGATGGTGCGCCGGCGACCGCACCCGCTTCTGGACATGGCCGCGCGCGCGCCGCGGCGTCGCTTCGGCGGCGATGCCGCGCTGGCGCAATTCATGGGCGAAGCTCTCGCGCCAATGATGAAGGTCGGCCTTGCGCGGATTGAATCGCGTCCCGTCCGCACCCTGGGCTGCGACGGTCAAGTGGACATGGGGGTTAGCGGTGTCGGTGTGGAGCGCCACCATATAGCTGAACTGCCCTTCGAATTCGACACGCGCGAACGCCTGGACGGCATCATAGATGGTCGCAGCATCGGTCGTACCGCCGGGCATCGACAACACCATCGACATCGAGGTTGGTCGCTCCTTACCATAAGGGTTCATAGCCTGATCGAGCATGTCCCAATCGGCTGCGATCACCTTCAGGCGCTTTTCGTCGGTGATAATCTCGCCTTCGCTGCTCCGAACCTCGAGCTTCCCATGCCGCGAGATATAGCCGAAATGCTCGGCAAGATGCCTGGCGCCACGCTGTTTGCCCGAGATCTTGACCATGACCTCGGGGGCCTTGCGCACGATCCGCTCGAGCTTGGCCCGCGCTTGCGCCGCCGACAGCGCCGGCACGGTATTACTCCCGCCCCTTCCCTTCCCGCCCGAGCGGACCCGCAGCGTCCCCCCGCGCAGGCTGCGCTTGCCCCCGGTCGGCGGTCGCCAGGCTTCCATCAGACTGGGGAGCGGCAGGACGCCGTCGTCATCCTCATTCATCGGCCGTATCCCAATAGGCCATGTCACCCTTGAGCGCGCGGCCGAGCGCGCGCAGCTGATCGGCCACCTCATCCCGGAAGGAAGCGACCCGCGCGGCCTCGCGCGCGAGGTCGAGACGGGAATCCACCATGGTCGCGGCATGCAGCGCATGGACCGCCTGGTTGAGATTGATGCCGATCCGGTTAAGTTCGCGCCAGGACTGCGCGATCATGACCCGGTCGCCACGCGGCGGCGGCGACGTCGCATGCAACCGTCGGCGCAACAGCATCACCAGCCATTCGGTCCGTTTGAGGCCACGCGCATCGGCGGCCGCATCAAGCTGGACGATATCCTCGCGCATGAGCCGAAGCTGCAGCCGGTCAGTCGTGCGCGTCCGAGGCGGTGCCGTCGCGCTCGACGCATCCCCGGCGTCTTCAAGAGCAGCGTCGATCAGCTTGCGCAGGAGCGCTGAGCGTCCGCCGGCGACAGTCGCCTTAGCATCGAAGCGTGCCGCGAGATCATCGGGCAGACGGACGTTGAAGACGGCCATGTCCGCAAGACTATTGTCATACATTGACGGCGCCAAGCCTATCCGGCCCTCACCTAAAACCACTCGTCCTACAGTCTGCTTGAACAGACTCCGGCCCTCTTCACGCCAAGCGTTCCAACCTGGCTTGGCATCCCCAGAAAGAAGAATGTCCGAACGAGACAATCCCCTCTGCCCCGGGAAAATGAAGACAGCCGCGCCCCTGAAGAAGGGGCACGGCTGTCAAAATTGTCTGAAAAGCTCGATCGTTTCGACGCGGAGTAAGGGGTGATTGGATGCGCCCCGACCTGCCCCGCCGATGGTTTACTCCATGGCGATTTCGGCAACAGGCGTTTCGACCTCCTGGCCGTCGTCGAACGCCACCCGAACGCGCTCGGGCAGGATCAAACGTCCTGTCCGCCCACCCACCGTCACCCGAACCGCATCGAGCGGCCGAGGCTGCGGCGGCACCTCCGTTTCGAACATCAACCGTAAACCGGCACCGGCACGAACCGGCCGGCTCGGCGCAGCCCGCTCGGTGCCCTGCCCGTTCGGTAGCGCGGCGACTTCATGCCGACCGGCGACGGGCAGAGCCTCGGATGCCTTGAGCCCCGCGATGAATCGGCCGCCCTCGGCGAGGGTGACGTTCTCATCGCCAAGCCCCGCGACATAGGCGCGCACGGCGTCGCCATGAGTACGGGCAGCCCGGTGGAGGTCGTAGAGCAACCGGATCGGCATCTGGTCGATCGCCGCCCGCAACCAGGGCGCCATGTCGGCACAGGCGGCATAGAGCGATACGAACTGCTTCGAGCGGCCGAGCGCGCGGGCGATCTCCGCCTGGGTAACGCCGGCGCCCAGCATGCGTTCGATCCCGGTCGCCAGATCATGGGGGGTCAGGCCTGCACGCTGATCATTCTCGACGATCTGATCGGCGAGCGTGTCGGCGCGATTCACCACCGCCATCACGATCGCCGGGATGGTCTCGCGCCCGGCAAGGCGCGATGCGCGAAAGCGCCGCTCCCCGACACGGATGACATGAAGGCCGTCGCCATTTTTCGGGGCGACGATGATCGGCTGCAGGACGCCGCGCGCGGCGATCGAGGCAGCAAGATCCTTGAGCTCCGTCTCGTCGAACACGCGCCGCGGATTTTCGGGATCGGCCATGATCCAGTCGAGCGGCAGATCCTCGACGCGCCGCGCGCTGTCGTGGAGACCGACAAGCAGTCCGAACTCTTCGGCGCGCTGATCGAACTTGCCCATCACGCCGCACTCAGATGACGGACGTCCATCCGACGCACGATCTCGGCCAGGATCGGCCGGATTTCGTCAGCCGCAGCTTTTGCGCCGCTGCCGGTTTCGCGCCAGACCGGATGATGCTGTTCGGCCGAATGCTTGTAGGTCGGCCGCGCCTTGATGAAGGCAGGGAACATCAGCTTCTCGCCAACCGCGCGGGCGAGCTTGACCGCATTGTCCATTTCGCGGCGGTCGAACGGATTGACCATCGAGGGCAGCAGCCCGAGAAATTCGACCTTGCGCCCGCCGCGTGCGCCTTCGGCTTTTTTGAGCGCGGTGAGCAGCATCTTGGCGCATTCGATCGAATCTTCGGCGACCTGGACCGGCCCGATCACCGCGTCGGCCACCGCCATCGCGCTCAAGGTCAGCTCGTCCCATTTGGGGCCGGTATCAATGACAATATGGTCGAAATGGGCACCAAGAGCAGGGAACCGGCCGAGGAAATCGCGGACATCCGCAGCCGCCTTGACCATCTGCAGGCGCTGATCGGCGGCGAAGACCGTGATCCCGGGCGCATCGGTAAGCTCGAGCCGCGCCTCGGGATCGAACAGGTCTGCCGAGAACCACCCAGTTCGCTCGCTGGCAAGCCGGCGTGTGGAACTGCCCTGCGGATCAAGGTCGAGAAAGGCGACGCGATTGCCGCCTTGCTCGGCCAGATACCAGGCGAGGTGCGTGGCGAGGAAGGTCTTGCCGACCCCGCCCTTCAGCAGGCTGACGACGATCGTCTTCATGGTCGCCGGACCCTCACGATTCATAGTCGTCGGGACCATCGCGCAGATTGCGCTCATAATGGTCGCGCGACGACCAGTCGCCACCGCCGCCGATGCCGGGTCCGACATAGCGGAACAGGTAAACGGTGATCGCGAAGCAGACGAAAGCGAACAGAAACGCATGGTCTGGATGACGGGAAAAATAATCGGCCACAACGGGTCTCCTTGGCATGTTTCAGGGGCATCGATCTGTCCCCTCACCGCAGCAAGACGCGGCCGCTCTCGCCGCGCAGCCTCCCCTCTCATGACGGGGAGCAAGGCCCGATGGGACGTCCGGGCGGCACCGCAGACAGTCTGCTCAAGCAGACTTTTCAGCCATCCCCCCGCTCAGGGGGGATGGCCGGGGTCACTCGCCAGGGATGGGAAATCTGGTCTGCCGACGCCGGGCTCAACCGGGTGACGCAAAGCGATCCACGCGGGCGGCACCGGCGAATTCCTTCGGTAAAATGGTGGCCCCGACAGGGTCGGGGCCATGATCGCTCAATATTCGTGGGTGAGAAGTAGCGTCAGCACGCGGGTAGTGACGTCGGGATCTGCCGGGTCAGGCGATCCGTATGTCAGTGCGCGATCATAATAATCGATCTTCCAGTACAGGGCCTCGCCCGCAAACTCGAAGCGACCGAAATCACGCTCCCCATGCGGATCGACGTCGGGACCAAAGGCGTCATAGTCGCGCACGGTGCGCAGCAGTTCGGCGCGGCGCTGGAACCCGCGAAACAGGCTGGTATCGCCGATTAGGTCGGCGACCCCGGCGGTCATGACCACCTGGTTGACGCCTAGGCTGTGGATGGACTGGCGCAGGGCATCATTGAGCCGCGCGATGGTCGCAATGCGCTGGTCTGCGGATAGGACTTTGTCATTCTGGGGGTCGGCCATGACGTTTGACTTTCCAAGCTGTGTCAGACCCCGCCGATCGGGGCCTTCCGACAGGCGACAGGACCGCCGGGGCATAGCGCGCCCGCGCACCCGACAGGGTCGCAACGGATGTGGAGAAGCCCGGCACCGGGCTTGCGCTGGCAAGTGCCGCGGCGAGGACGCCAAGCCAGGAAGGGATTGTCGGTGCGGCGGTCAAAGGGAATAAGGAACGGCATGGCCGACTTTTCAGACATGTTGCTGGACGCGCGAGCCAGGGCTTCGCTATCCTTGCGATCATGACAGACACCGCCCGGATCATTGCCCTTTGGCCACGCTGGACATCGAGCGTCGGCGCGATGCAGCAACTGCAGATTCAGGTTCGTACCCGGTGCCGGCGCTGCGGTGCCCTGATGCGCGCCGATCTCGACGAACTGGTCGCCCGCTATGGCGGGAGTGCGTCGTTGATCGATCGCCAGGAGCGATGCCGCATGGTGGCATGCGATGGCGCGACCTTCTACCTGGCCGCCCGGCGCTACGGTGGACCATGGCGCGTTCTGCTGGACGATGCGGCCCTGCGCGAGGGGCTGACAATATGCCCACCAGCCCATCTCGCCCTTGGGCGAGCAGCCCCTTCAGCCGATATCGCAGGGGTGCTGGTGCCGCAGTGCCGTTGATACCTTACCACGGCAGGGATCGTGACCCGCATGGGCCGAGACCCGGCACGGGGCTCGGGGCGTCAGCCTAGAGCCCGGCCCGGTGCAACCGGGGCCGCCTGACCACTCAATCCGCTTTCGCAACCTTGAGATCACCGAACAGGCGAAGCAATATCGCGTCCAAGGTTGAGACCTTCTCGAACCTGGTTATCCGGACCTTGCGATAGCCCGGCCGCGCATTCTTCTCGCCCTCCGCCGTTCCCTTGCTATGTTTGGCAACGGCGAACGCACTGATGTCGGGAAGAGGCTCACCCGTCCCCGCGCCGAACCACAGATAATGATCGAAGAGGAGATCCGGCGTCACCACGATCCAGAGCACGCACCCGCTCGGCTTCTCCATCAGCTTGAGGCTGATCTTGACCTCATCGGTCTTGCCGCCGACGATTTTGGTCTTGAACTGGATATGGCGGGTTACGCGACCTCGGGCCATGACCAGATCATAGCCGCCCGCGTCGAATTCGGAGCGCAAGACCTCGACGTCGGTCACACCCATTTGCCACAGGCGGCGCAGCGCTTCCCCGACAAAGACATGCTCGACGATGCGTTCCCGCAGGGTCGAGTGAATGAAGTGCGGATTCGCTTCCTCGGTCAGATCGTCCAATCAGCGCTCGCACAATAAGGGCGGGGGCGGATGCCCCCGCCGGAAGGTTTCAGCTGAACGGATCATATTCGTTGATGACGACCACGTCGCCGTCAAAGTCGTCGGCGGTAATGACGGCGAACTGGTTGCCGATCCCGATGACCATCGTTGCGATCATCAGGGTCTTGGAGAGGCCGAGTGCGTGTCTGCGGGCGATCTTGATGTCTGTGAACATGTCGAGGCTCCTTGAAAGCCGGCGGGTTCATCCCCGCTCGACTGGCGCCCGAAGTGTTCGGTGGGTGGCCGCGATCATTTTTTGCCGCAGGCCAAAAGCCGTAGCGAAGCGACCGGACCCTTTACGGGTTGATCGCATTAGGCCGCGCGCCGGACCAAGGATTGCGCCTCAAAGAGCAGGGTGAAGCTGCCGGCCGGAAGAGGTCATGGCCCGACCGGACAGATATTACCGGTTGCTTGTGTTTGCCTCATATGAGACATATATCTGCATCAGATGAGGCAGGAGCAGCAGATGGCGAGCCAGCCCGTGACAATCGAGACCCTGCTTGGGGTTGCGCCCCGCAAGGGCGACACGCGCCTGGGGCTGAGCTATTCGATTCTCGAAGGCCTGCCGGTCGGCGCACTCGACCATCTCGCCGACACCGTCGCGCCCAATGACAGCCGCTTCAAGTTCCGCCTGATTTCCAAGGCGACGCTTGATCGCCGCAAGAAATCGGCGTCCAAGCGCCTGACCAGCGAGGAAGGCGACAAGCTGGCGCGGATCGCCAAGGTGTTCAGCTTCGCGCTCGATATCTATAAGGATCCCGCCAAGGTCCGCGACTTTCTCGGCCGCGCGCACCCCATGCTCGACAACAAGCCGCCACTCGACGTGGCGCTGGCGACGGGTCCGGGAGCCGATGTCGTCATCAACCTGCTGGGACGGGCGGCGTATGGCGGCGGGGCGTGAGCGCCCAGATCACCGACCGCGTGCTGACCTGTTTTCGGATCGGCGATCCTGATGGCGCGCATCCGATCTATGACAGCGAGGGCGCTCGGCTCTATCCGGGACGGTGGAATACCGCGGCTAGCCCGATCATCTACACGTCAGAACATTATTCGACGGCGATGCTGGAAAAGCTTGTCCACGCGAACACGGTAATGCCGCCCAACCAGCATTATATCCGCATCACGATCCCCAACGGCGTCAGCTACGAAGTCTTCCCGACCGCGAAATTCTCCGGGTGGGACGGCAAGCGCGAAGACATCAGCAAGGCCTTTGGCGAGGCGTGGTTCGCGGCAGGGCGCTCGGCGCTGTTGCTGGTGCCTTCGATCCCGGCGCGGGTGGAACGCAACATCCTGATCAATCCAGCACATCCCGACGCGCAAGCCATCAGCTTCGAGCTGCCCGAACCAATCTGGTGGGATGACCGGCTCTACGGCTGATCGTGCCTTACCGGCATATTGGGATTATACCTTCCCAATTGCCTTATCCGCCGACAGCCGGTCCGCCGGCGTTGAGAAGCTGCGAAACCGCCGTGACGATCTGGCCGATCGCAAAGGGTTTGGCGATCAGCACGCTGTTGGGGACGCCGTGCGATGTCCATTCATGGCCGCTCGCACCCGACATATAGATGATCGGGATATCCGCCGTGCGTTCGCGAGCGCGTCGTGCGACGTCCCAACCGGTCAGTTTCTTAGGCGCAAGGTTCACATCGGTGACGATCGCCCGGATGACCGGATGACAGGATCGCCTTTTCCAACTGTGCGATGGCATCCTCGGCCGTGTGTGCTGCCACCACGGTGTAGCCGGCATCTTCCAGACCCGAGACGACGATCTCTTCGATCAGCGTCTCGTCCTCCACCACCAATATGAATATGTCGTTGGTCAAAACCGGTCCGTGCCTTGGAAAGTGGGATCGCCGTGTCGCTTTCCCGAAACGACGTCAGATTCCCAACGCATTTGGTGGGTGAAATTATCCCCAATCGTCGCGATATCTCCAGAGCCATCATGCTCGGCGTTACCCAGGCCCTATATGGGTGGCTCGCTGGATCTCGACACTTGATAGATGTTCGTTCTTTGTTCTATTCTGTGGCCATGCTCCGAGTCGATGAAGACAGTCTGGCCCTCCACCTCGAGGTGTCGCTCGCCACGGCCGAACCGGCCCTCGTCACCGATATTGGGTGTGGCGATACCGTTGCACGACGCCGTGCAACGGCGGAGTTGGCGCGACACCTGGCAGTGCGTTTGCGCTGCTACGATATCCTCGCCGACGAGCCCGCTACGAGGTCGGATACATTGCCGCTCTTCCCTGAAGCATGACGCACGCCACCTCCCGGATTGAGCGCTGATGCTCGCTGTATTCCTGCTTGCTGTGGCGGTTGTGCCGAGCGGCCAGTCGTTCATCTGCACGCCCGTCAGGGTCTGGGACGGCGATGGCCCGATCTGGTGCCGCGAGGGACCACGGATTCGGCTCGCTGGAATCGCGGCGCGGGAGATCGATGGCTCGTGCCGCAGGGGGCACCCCTGCCCGCGCGCCAGCGGCATTGCTGCGCGCGACACGCTGGTGCGGCTGCTCGGCGGCGCGAGAGGTCGAACCGGAACCGGCCACATTCTGGTTGCAGGACCAAGGCTCCGGTGCCGATCGAACGGAAATGCGAAAGGCAATCGCACCGGCGCCTGGTGCACAGCGCCCGTCATCGGCGATATCAGTTGCGCCATGCTTGCCACCGGCGTGGTGCTGCGCTGGAACCGCTATGCGGTAGGCCACTGTCGCTGAGGTGACGCGGAACGGCGAATAGCGAAATCCCGCCGCTCCTCGGGTGTCCGAAATCTACCGACAGATTTCGGACACCCTGATTCACGACACGCCTGCCTTCGATGCCGTCATCGAGAGCATCGCGACCCTCCAGAACCAGCTCAATACAACAGTTCCGTAAGGGCGTGCTTCGGGTCAGCTGACGGCTTGCGTCGCGAGATCCTTGTCCGCATCGCGCCTGAGTATCGCTGCTTTGCGCTCGGAATAACGATCGACGAGCTGATCGGCATGGCCGCGCGTGAGGGTCGTGAAGCGAACGAGCTCCTCCATCACATCGACGATCCGGTCATAATAGCTGGATGCCCGCATCCGGCCGTCCTCGCCGAATTCCTTGAAGGCCATGGCGACACTCGACTGGTTGGGGATGGTGATCATCCGCATCCAGCGGCCGAGCAGCCGCAATGTGTTGACCGCGTTGAACGACTGCGAGCCGCCGGACACCTGCATCACCGCGAGGGTCCGCCCCTGGGTCGGGCGCTTGCCGCCGAACTCCAGCGGCAAATGGTCGATCTGCGCCTTCATGATGCCGGTGATCTGGCCGTGCCGTTCGGGACTGCACCACACCATCGCTTCCGACCACAGCGCATGCTCGCGCAGCTCATGGACCGCCGGATGATCGTCACCCTCGACCTGATCGGGCAACGGCAGATCGCTCGGATCGAATATGCGCACCTCGGCGCCGAACAGGATGAGCAGGCGGGCCGCCTCCTCCACCGCAAGCCGGCTGAACGAACGCGCGCGCAGCGAGCCATAGAGCAGCAGGATACGCGGAGGTGGATTGAGAGGACCAAGACCCGCCGCCAGATCATGCCGGACCATCGCGTGATCGAGCGCCGGCATGAGATCGGGATCGGGAAGTGTACGCAGTCGGGACATCAGCAAATCCGTTTGAAAAGAAAAGCGGCGCTCGCAGGGCAAAGCGAGCGAAACTCCGCGCTGTCGGTGATCTCCGCCGGCGCGGAGGCGCGGGGTATCGGGGCATATCCAAAGCGGCCGAAAAAGGACTCAGCCGTCGTGGTCAGCAGATAGACGCAGGTCGCGCCATCATCAGCGGCCGCGCGTTCGAGCGCGGACAGCATGGCGCTCCCCAGACCCGCGCCGCGGCGCGCCTCCACGACGATGAAGGAGCGCAGCAAACGATCGGCTCCAGCGCCTTCTACGCCGCCATAGCCAATCAGACCGTCCTCATCGTCGAACCTGTAGAAATGACGGCCCGGCGCTGCGATATCGCTCGCCGGCAGTCCTGCTTCCGCCAGCACCTGCGCAAGCGCGGCCAGCTGGTGAAGTTCGACGCGCGTAGCGATCATGTCGTAGCCCGCTGCTCGTACCATGGCCGCGTCGCCTTCACGATATGCACGACCGAGAGCATTACAGGCACCTCGACGAGGACGCCGACGACCGTCGCCAGCGCAGCGCCCGAGTTGAGGCCGAACAGGCTGATAGCAGCGGCAACCGCGAGCTCGAAGAAATTGGACGCGCCGATCAGCGCGGCAGGCGCGGCAACGCACCAGGCCACGCCGAACCGGCGGCTCAGCCAATAGGCGAGGCCCGCATTGAAATAGACCTGGATCAGGATCGGCACGGCGATCAGCGCGATGACGAGCGGATGGGCAATGATCGCCTCGCCCTGAAACCCGAACAGCAGCACCAGAGTCGTCAGCAGGGCGACCAGCGATACGGGGCCGAGCATTGCGAGCAGGCGATCCAGCGCGGGCTGGCCGCCGGATGCCAGCAGCACGCGCCGCGCGATCTGGGCGACGATGACCGGCACCACGATATAGAGCAGAACCGAAATCAGCAGCGTGTCCCATGGCACCGCGATCGAGGCGACGCCGAGCAGCAGCCCGACCAGGGGTGCAAAGGCGAAGACCATGATGATGTCGTTCAGCGCCACCTGGCTGAGCGTATAGGTCGGCTCGCCCTCGCAGAGGTTGGACCAGACAAAGACCATGGCCGTGCACGGCGCGGCCGCCAGCAGGATCAGCCCGGCGATGTAAGAGCTCACCTCGCCCGCAGGGAGCAGCGGACGAAACAGCCACCCCAGGAAGACCGTGCCCAGCAACGCCATGGAAAAGGGTTTGACCGCCCAGTTGATGAAGAGCGTGACGCCGACTCCTTTCCAGTGCTGGCGCACCGAACCGAGCGCACCAAGGTCGATCTTGAGCAGCATCGGAATGATCATCAGCCAGATCAACGCCGCCACGACGAGATTGACACGGGCGATCTCGGCCGCGGCGATAGCGGCGAAGAGGCCCGGCAGCGCATAGCCGAGCGCGATACCGACGATGATGCACAGCGCCACCCAAAGGCTCAGATAGCGTTCGAAACCGCTGATCGCCGGTTTGGTCGGCGCGTTCGCAGCGCTCATCCCTCGATCCTCTTGCCGGCGGCATCGGTGACCCGCTGGCCATCCTCCTTGGTGAAAGCGCCGCGCTGTCGGCTCGGCAACAGTTCGAGCACTTCCTCGGACGGTCGGCACAGCTTGACGCCCAGCGGCGAGACGACGATCGGCCGGTTGATCAGGACCGGGTGGGCGATCATGGCGTCCAGCAATTCGTCATCGCTCAACGCGGGATTGGCGAGGCCGAGCTCATGATAGGGTGTGCCCTTCTCGCGCAGCAGATCGCGGGGCGTGATCCCCATGCGCCCGATCAGCGAGGCGAGCCGCGATCGGTTCGGCGGCGTCTTGAGATATTCGATAACATGCGGCTCGATGCCGGCATTTTCGATCATCGCGAGCGTGTTGCGCGACGTTCCGCAATCGGGATTATGATAGATGATCACGTCGATCGGCATCACGCAGCGTCCCCGCGACGAGTGCTCGCGCCTTCGGCCTGGCCGATTTCACGAACATGGGCGCGTAACGCCAAGGCGTCGAGCCGGTCGAACGGCAGCGCGATGAACAGCTTAATCCGATTTTCCAGATAGCGCAGCGCCGTCACGAACGCTCGTTCGCGCTCGATCGTCGGGCCTTGGACATGGCTCGGATCCTCGATGCCCCAATGCGCCGTCATCGGATGACCTGGCCAGATCGGACAGGTTTCGCCGGCCGCGTCGTCGCAAACGGTAAACACGAAATCCATGGCGGGCGCATCGGGGCCGGAGAATTCATCCCAGCTTTTCGATCGTAGACCGGCGATCGGATACTCGATCCGCTCCAGGAGAGCGATCGCGTCGGGGTTGATCGCACCCTTGGGAAAACTGCCTGCGGAAAATGCGCGAAACCGGCCCTCTCCCAATTTCGTCAATGCACTCTCGGCGAGGATCGAGCGCGCGGAATTGCCGGTGCACAGAAACAGGACATTATAAATGCGGTCAGACATGAGAAGCTCCGTCAGCAGCAGGGAATAAGCTCGGCGATCAGCGGTTCGCACAGCTCTGCTCTCCCCCCGCAGCAGTCCTTGACGAGGAACAGGGTGAGCGCCTTGAGCTGGTCGAGATCGGCGCGGTAGATGATATGGCGGCTGTGGCGCTCGGCCCAGACCAGACCGGCGCGAGCAAGGCCGGCAAGATGCGAGGACATCGTATTCTGGGGGATGTCGAGCTGGCGGGCGACGTCCCCGGCGGCGAGGCCGGCGGGCTCATGGCGCACCAGCAACCGGAAGGCGTCAAGCCGCGTACTTTGCGCCAGTGCGCCAAGAGCATCGATAGCAGAATCATTATCCATATATCGACATTATTGGATATGTGGATTTACTGCAACCGCCCTCAAGCCGAAGACAGCAAAAAGGCCCGGTGGCTGATGCCACCGGGCCTTTGCGGCTCTCAGAAGGGAATGTCGTCGTCATCCACCGAGCTGTCGTTGCCACCCTGGTCGCCGCTCGCGGGCTTGGCGCGGGTGAGGAAGGTCACCTCGTCGGCGATGATCTCGACGCCGTAGCGTTCGATATTCTCGTTGTCGGTCCAGCGGGTGTAGTGGATGCGACCGCGCACCATTACCTTCATGCCCTTGTCGACATATTGTTCAACGGTCTTGCCGACGCCGTTGAAGCAGGTGATCCGGTGCCATTCGGTATCTTCGACCCGACGGCCATTGTCGTCCTTGATGATCTTGCCGTTGCTGTCCCGCTTGGGGCGCGAGGTCGCGAGGCTGAAATGGGTGATCTTGGTGCCGCCCTGGGTGGTGCGGGCTTCCGGCGTGGCGCCGACATTGCCGGCGAGGATGACGAGGTTCTGCATGTCGAGGTTCCTTTTTGGGTGCCAAAGGGACCGTCCCTTCGACTGACCCCCGAAAAAGGCGGGCATGGGCGGTGCCTCCACCGGAGCGCGTCAGCAGCGCAGGGGAACCCCGACACAAGGGGTGGTGCGGGCAGCCGTGGCACACGGCAACTCGGCCCGAAGGGGAGCGGGTTGGAGGCACCGAACGACCGACTTAGGGATCAGGTCAAAAAGAAGGGATGGTCACTTCGGTTCTATGACACCAGGAACCGGTGCAGAAACCCCGCCCCACCGCTGCGACAATCTACGCCCCGCAGAGCCCTCATAACCGCTGAACGGCACATTCCCCCATTTCTGACCCGTCCGCAGCGAAGCGGCGATGCCCGGTACGAGAAAGGAGGTGATGGCTCTGTCGTCCGTGTTACGGCATGGTCACCCCCGGCCTCAACGGGAGCGAAAAATCCGTCGTCGATCAACGCGCCGGGCTGCCATTGGAGCGCGGTTATGCGATCTGCGCGTGGATTACGGCAAGGAGACGGTCGACGCACAGCGAGGCGTCCGTCACATCGAAAGGTGAAGCCCTGCCCCGGAACATCGCGTCGATTTGATGGCGGCTATAAGCAGGCGAAAGGATAGCCGCGAGCTGCGGCAATTCCGGTGGGAAGCCCGACAGGCCCGTCGCCACGGCAAGCGCCAGGGCCTTTTCAAGGTCATGCCGAATATGGACGCGGTTCCAGTCGTCGGCATAGCCCGCCTGCATCAGATAGGCTTTGAGGCTGAGTTCGATCGCGATCGCCAGCGAATGCGCGGCGATCGCCGGAGCAACTCTCACCTTGTCGGCCGCCCCTCGGGCAAAACTGGCGGCATTGTCCATGAACGTGGCGATTAGCGCGGAATCGACGATCCCGGCAAAGCGCCTCGCGGCATCATCGAGCGTGGCGGCCGGCAGCCCGATCAGCCAGCGCGGTCCTCCCATATTGCGCAGACGGCGCAAATGCGCCGAACCGGGTTCATCGGTGTCGGTGCCGGCCGACCAGCGCAAGAGCAACGCGGCCTTCCAGCAGCGGCCATGGCGCTGTCGGAATGCAAGCAGAGCGCGCAGTTCCTCATCATGCAAATCGCGCATCATCATCTCTCTCTCATTTGTGGCAGGGCGACGGCCGGCGCGGCGTGAGCAACGCGGCGGATGGCTGATGGACACTGAAATGGATCCGCGCTGCGGACACGGCCGACGGATTCCGGCGCTATTCAGCCAAACCAAACAGGCCTCGGCCCCCTCCCCTCTCGCTGGCGGGAGTTCCGATGGGACAACCGTAAGCAGAGCCAAAAAAGGGGCCGCCGGCAAACCGGCGGCCCGCGGCTTCAGCCCGCACCGCGACGAGCAGCTGAAGGAGGGCTTCCCAATGGGCCGCGACGATCAACGACCCGGAGTCCCCGAGCCTTGGCTTCGATGACAAGCCGCTCCGTCACGCCATTGCCCTGGAAGGCGATCACGAACCTCGGCTTGAGCGAGAGCATCTGCTCGTTACGACGAAAGCCAGCGCGATCTCCGAGTTTGCGATCGAGACCGAACCGCACCTGCTGGATGCCATTCTGCTCGGCCCAGGACGCTGCAAGCCGTTCGATACCCTTCATATCGCCGCCATGGACGAGATACATGTCGCCGACATGGGCGCGAACCTTGTTGAGGGTGGCCAGCAGGTTATCGGCGAACGTCTTCATATCTTCGTCGTTGGCGAAGGTGAGGCGGCCACCGGCGAACACAACGGGCGTACCCTGCGCGGTATTGGCGTTCAAAGCCCGCTCGCGGCGCGCCCGCAGGAAGGCATGGCCATCGACGATCCCGGCGGTGACGCCGAGCGAAATGCGGTTGCCGGACGATGGCACCCACGACCTCCCGGTCTCCCGGATATAGTGCGCGGCGGCCACATCGCGCATGATCTCGAAGGCGCCGGCGGATTCCTCGACCTTCTTGGCGAGATCGATCTTTTCCTCCAGATTGGCCGTGCTGATTTCGGAGCCGTCCTGTTCGGCGAGGAGCAAGCGAATGTCGTCGGTCAACCGGTCGACCAGCCCGTATTTCTTGGCGGCGGCGCGGTGGAATAGGTTCACCAGCCCCCAGCCCAGATCTTCGATGTCACGCTCGATCGACGTGTTGCTCATCGTTGTGAAGAGATCGCTCCAGATTGCGGTAACGGTCTGTTCCAGCGCCTCGGTTGGTGGCGGCGCCATGCCACTCAGGTCTTCAGCGCGGGGTTCGAGGTGCCCTAGCTCCAGTGCCGCGAGTGCGGCTGCAAGCGATGTGGACATGATGATAGCGAGCCTTTCTGTCTGTGCCGGCGGCCTCTCCGCCGGATGCGCATCCTCCGGGCGCTCGCAAAAGAGGGGCTGGCACCGAGGCACAGCCGAGGGAAACTCGCGAACAAGGGGTGGTGCGGGCAGCCGTGGCACACGGCAACTCGGCCCGCCGTTCGCGGGTTGCCAGCGCCTCGCGGGCGCCCATATGCAGCATCCTCTGGCGGGGAGGTGTCGTCACAGACCGGTTTTCGCTTTGTCCTCAGCCTGTGCCGTCGATCCGGAACGGGGGTATCTCCAATTCCGCCGCCGCGAGATGCGAGAGCACCGCCGCGTAGCTGCCGAGACCGCGCACCGTTTCCGCCGAGATCAGGATCTCGTCATCGTCCGACGCGCTGAAACTCCGAACGGTCGTGCCGTCAAAGACCACCCGCTCCGGGCCGAACGCCCCAGAAGCGCCGCCCGCCCAGCGGGCGAAGACAAGGGCATGATCGACACAGAAAGTCTCGATCGCTTCGAACCGGCCCCAGGCAACCTCATGGTCGGCCAGGTACAGGGGAACGCTCGGATCGAGATCGTCGGGGTCGAACGCGGTGCCCTCCCAATCCGTGAAGGCGCCGTCGCTCTCGACGGCAGCGCAAAAGCCGGGAAGGAGGTCAGGGGACAGCGATCCGCCGATGCGGATCGCGACAGAAACGCGATCGGCCATAACAGTCTCCGTAGCTAGTGAGGGGGTCAGTCTGCGGACTGACCACGGTGGAATGCGTCGAGCCAGCGCGCCATCGACATGCGATGCTCGACGGGCTTGCAGGCTTGCGCCGCCTGGAATGCGACCAGCGCGAGCGGTGCATCCGCAACGATCCGATCAACCTCGCTCGGCGAAAGAAGGCCGTGCTGACGGATATAGGCGGTGATATTGCCCGGTCTCGGTGTTGCCCCGCCGCGCCCGACAACGGGCTTGCGCCACAGGCCATCGATCGTGCGCAAGCGAGGTTTTGCGCGAGCCTCCATCAGAACGATGGTGCGAAGTTCATCCTTAGAGAGTGCATCCACTTCGTGCGGCCGCATCGCGGGACAGAAGAAACAGGAGGATTTGGACGGTACAGGCAGGCCCGCACGCTCAATGCGTGTAATGCAATCCGCCCGGGTCCAGCCCAGTTCGCGAAGGGGATAACGATAGTCATAGCGAGGGTCGGCATATCCCTCGGCGTGCGCGTAGCGACGCTGATCGGCACTGGAACAGTCAAAACCGATCAGTTTGACGACACGTCCGCCTTCTCCCCAGCACCGTATCGCAGGCGCCCATTGCGCCGTCCATTTGTCCTGCGGCGCCACCTTCCATTTGAGCGAGCACGACCCCCGCCCAAATGCCTTGGAGGGCAGGGTAGCGTTGGTCAGCATGTTGGTGCCCAAGCTATCATAGGGCGGCCAATGCTTGAAATTTCGTGGTTCGTAGCGGACGATATCGGACGCCACATCGTGACGGTCCATCCAACGACGAAAGACCGGGATGAACGCATAGGTGTCGGTCTTCTCCGAACCGGTATCGGCGAACAACACCATATCGATCGGCTCACCTAGTTCGACGAGCTCGATGATCATGGCGGTGGAATCGACCCCCGCACCCCAGGCCGCGATCACCGGCGCGCGCTCAACCATCGGTCGGATCCTTCGGGACGATGGCCGGGTTGATAAGCCGGTATGCGCGCGTCCTGAGCTTTGTAATCCGGCACACGGCGCCGGTTATGGGATCGCGAAATAGCGGGGCCTTGCCCCTCGGATTGGCAATGACCGTGAAGCGGGCGCGATCCTGGCCGTCATTGAAACGGATGGACTCGTCGAAGACGATGGTCTGTCCCGGCTTCGGGACCGGCTTCGCGCGTTCTAGCTTGCGGCGAACAAGGTTGGCACGGCAGCGTGCGCGCCATTCGGAGGCATAGGCGTTGTCGGTCTCGGTCAGTTCATCGAGAATGGCAGCAGGGCAGTCGCTTTCGCATGGTCCCATCGTTTCCGTCATGTCTTTGTAGCCGAACGTGCAGCCGTCGCGCGCGCCGGTGCTTTGCCGGGTCAGGCACACGACGGCGAAGACGGCCCGTGCGCCGGACGCCTCGATCCGTTCGCACGCTGCATAATAGGTAGATCCGACCATCGAAGACGCGAGAACCGTGAGACGATGGTCTGCGTGCGCATAGGTAAACTGGTTGTCGAGATAGGAGCGCGGAGTGGCGTAGCCACCCATATCGCGCATGAAGAGCCAACCCATTGGAGATCTCCTGCTATTGCGGGGTTCAGGCGGCAGCCGCGAAACGCACCGCGCCGATATCGCCGAGCATGCCGGCAAGCCGGCGCTGGAACGCGGCCACGTCGACTAACTCGATGATCGGCGCGCGGTGGGGCTTGCCGATCTCCTGCCCGTCACGACAGCGGCTGATCGAGACCTCGCTGTCCGGAAGAAAGCCGCGCGGGACCACGCGAACGGCGAGTTCCGCGTGGCGCAGCTCCGTCGTGCCGTCTTCGTGATCGGCCCCCAGGATGGTGTTGATACGGGCGTCGTCCATGTCGAGGCCGATTGCCGTCACGAGACGTGTAAGCGCGCGGCGCGCCTGATAGTGGAAGGTCCGTTTGGCGTGATAGTTTCCGCCGACGCTCTTTCCGGCAATGTCGAGTAGCGCTGGTGCGGCGTCGACCGCCAGGCGATCCGCTTCGCAACGAAGGCGAAGGGCGGCCGCGCTGGGCGCATAGCGTTCGGCAATGTCTGCCAGATGGCGGATGAGGAGAAGGGTTGCCGCGTCGCTGGCAACAGGCTTGCCAGCACGCTGACAGTCGTCGACGGCGGCGTTGAGGGCGTGGAGCGCCGCCGGCAGATGGTCCAGGCCGGCGGGGGAAAGGGCCTGATTGTGGCGGTAGAGCGTATCGTAGAACATGGGAGCCTCCTTCTGAGCGCTCTGGCGCGCTCAAAAGGCCGAAGGCGTCCTCTCCTCCCCCCTCCTTGCGGCAGCGGAACGCTACGGCGAACCGGCGGGAGGCGCCGGGGTCGGGGCGGGCGATCGCCGCGATCATGCTGCTTCACGGATCTGTTCCTTGGCTTCATCCGACGTGGCGAGGCCCGTTGCGCGGAGCAGAAAGGCGGCCGCCGCTTCGGCTTTTGCGGCAGCCGTCATGATGGCGCGGGAATCCTTGCGCAGCACCGCGAGCCACGAGCCGATATATGCTGCATGATCGTCGATATGGGCGGTCGGGAGGCCAAGATCCGCGCCGAGCAGGGCGGACGTCATCTCGGCGCAAAGCTCTTCGAAAGCATAGGCGTTGTCGCCGAATTTCCTGCCGAACTCCCGGTCGAGCCGGTCAGGATGGCCGGTCCAATGCCCTGCCTCATGCGCCAACGTCGAAGCGAAATACGCGCGGGTAGAAAACAACGCGACGGGCGGCATCGTGATGCTGTCGGCAACGCGGTCGTAGAAGGCGCGATCGCCGCGCTGGTGAACCCTCGCCGGAAGGGCATCGAGGAAGCGCTGCGCGCGATCCGGTAGCTCGTCGTCGGGAGCGACGACGCTGACGGGGCATGGATAAAACTTCTCCGGCAGCCCCTCAATCTGGTCGGCATTGAAGACGGCATAGGATCGCAGCACGCGGCGCAGTTCGTCCGTGGCATCGCCAGTGACGGGTGACTCCACGGTCTTACTGTAGGATTTGTAGAAGATGGCGATTTGCGACCGCTCGCCTTCGCGGACTTGGCCGCCCAACGCCTGTGACTGCTTGTAGGTCATCCAGGTGCGCGAATGGTAGCCGGCGCTTTCGGCGCAGAGCCACAGCCAGAAGCAATTGATGCCCTTATACGGGTCACCGGTCGCGCGAAGGGGACGGCCGCCAAGGCCAGGCCGCCACGGCTTCACCCAAGGGCGTATGCCGGATTCGAGCTTGTCGATAATCGCGTTTGTGATGGTGTCGGCGGGCGACGGTTTATCGGTGGTCTTTGCCACGGCAAGTTCTCCTGATCTGGAAGAGGCGTGCTCCGACCAGCACCCTTCCCTCAGAGAGGCTGCCGTCGGGGCACAAAAGGAGGGGCGACACTCCGCGAAGAGTGCCGCCCCCAAGTCGCCTCGAACCGTGCAAGCAGGCGTCAGGCCGCCTCGCTCAAATCCTCCTGACCGTCTTGCGTCGCGTCATCAGGGTCCACCTCATCGTCACCATCGTCGCCGGGATCGACATCATCGCCCTCGTCGATGAAGGTCGAGCGCAGCGCGATGGTCTCGGGCTTTTCGATGGCATCGAAGCGCATCGCATCCGGCAGCCAGGCCGCCGCCTTTTCGCGGACCTCGGCCTCGACGATCCCCTGCCCGTCGCAAAGCGCTGCGCAGGTCGCGGCAAGGTCGCCCTTCTTGGCGTCCTTGTAGCGGCCGCGCAGGATCGGCCCGCCGATGTCCTCAAGCGCGTCGAGCATGACATCCTTTTTGACGCGGCCGAAGAAGTTCTCAGCCGTGGGGCGCCACCAATGCTCGACCTGAATGTCGAGCGCGCGACCAAGATGGTCATGGAACCCATTGGACCGTCCGCCCTCGGCAACGTTCAGGCTCGGCTCAAGCGTGCGTGCGATCGAGAAGGCCACCCAACTGCCGCGAGCCTCGTCGTCGAGAGCACGAAAGGCGTCGAAACGTTCCGTCATGGTCTTGTGACCGGCCCAGCTCGTATCGAGACGCTGGCGCTGATCCTCGATGGCCTGCGACGCCATCGACCCTTCGTCGCGGAAGCCGAAGATCGGGAATTGCGCACCGCTGGACTTGAGCGTCGAGTGATTGCGGACGTAGTTCTGCTCGAAGACGACATTCTGCGCCATCAGGAAGATGGTGAGGTCCAGCGCCAGCGCCGCATCGCTGGCGATGTGGGCGACGAGGATCTGTCGCCGCTGGGTCGCCAGCTCGTCGATCAGCGTAGCACTGAGTTTGGGTCCATGGTCGATGTCGCCGGCGCCGTCGTCACCGTTGCCACCGCCCGTCACCTTGGGCGAAGCATTCGGATCGACAACGGGCTTTTCACTGAACATGCGGGTGTGAACGCGGGCTTCGCCATCACCGCCGATATAGACAAACGTCCCGATCTGCGCCCGGACCGCCGGATCGATCTCGCAACGGGATTTCTCGATGCTTTCAAGTTCCCGTTCGATTTCGTCGAGACGATCGTTCGCGACCTCGGCTTCCGCCGTCCCATCGGTCAGTTCGCCTTCAAGCTGCTCGACGAGTTGGTCATTTTCGGCCGAAAGCGCTTCGATACGCGCGCTTTCCGCTTCGCTAAGCGGACGCGCGGGCGCGTGAAACTCGTGAAGCTGACGCTCGAGATCATAGGGAACGTGGGTGGCCGCGATCGGCGTCACGAAGGCAAGGCCCTCGGCCTGTGCGAGTTCGGCGGCGGCCGCCTCCAGCTTTTTGCCGGCAAGATCTTCGAGAAGATCGACGTCGATCCAGTTCTCGTCCCCCTCGGCGGCAAAGAGATCACCTTCGATGCGGCCGCCTGCCGCGATATAGGCATCGCGACCGATGAACCGCGCCTTGGCATCGTTCGCCTTGATCGTCCCGTTGAGGACCGCACGCCGGATGTTGTCGGGCTGATCGCCATAATAGGAGGTGCTCATCTGTGCGAACACGCGAGCCTGACGATCGATGTCGCTCGTCACGGCATAGGCCTGAGCGACCCCCAGGGTGATTTCGCCGGCGGCGAGAGCCTGGAACACGCTTGGTGCAAGCTCGGCAAGCCGCACCCGCTGCTCGACGAAGCGGGTGGTGACGCCCTGTCGCTTGGCAACGTCCTCGGCGGTCATCCCCTTCTGGATGAGGAAGTTGAACGCGGTGCTTTCATCCGCCGGGTTCATCGGAACGCGCTGAAAATTCTCGGTGAGGCTCGCCTCGACCGAGTTGTCGTCGTCGGTAAGGACGAGGACGGGCACGACATGGTCGACGGGCAGAGTGCCCTGTTCGATCAGGCTCTGGAGTGCGCGCAGCCGGCGCCCGCCCGCCTTGACGGTGAAATGGCCCGCTTTCTTGAGCGGGGTAACGATGAGATTCTGCAACAAGCCTTGCGTTGCGATGCTGGCGGCTAGGGCGTCGATACCGGCCTCACGGCTCGATTTGCGGACATTGTCCTTCGACAGCGAGAGGTTCTTGACCTTCACGGACTGGATCATCTTTCGTCTCCATCTGGAACTGGCGCGCCGCCTCGACGGTCACGCGAGCCTGCTCATCAGGCCCACAAAGCCGAAGGCCCCCTCCCCTCTCCTGCGCTGGGCGCGGAGAGAGGAGCTGGATCGTCAGGCAGTGATGCGCTCGATGACGGCAGCGGCAGTCGCGACGGGAACGAACATCCGCGTCCTGTGCTGGATGATGTCGGTAAAACAGCCGGCCGCCTTGAGTTCGGCAAGCCGCGTGTGCGGCCAATCGAGCAGTTCGAGGCGCTGCTGGCCGGCGACCAGGCTGCGCTTGAGCCGGTAGGGTCCGACGGACGATATCTCGCCGCTGGTCATCACATGCTTTGCGGTATCGTCGCCTGACACGGTGATGGCGGCGTTGATCCCGAAGGCGTCCGCGAGCTTCGACACCAGCGGTGCAGGAACGATCCGGCCGAGGAAAGACTGACCGTCATCGGTGTTCAGGCGCCAGACCTGGACATGATCGTCGGGCAAGCGATCCCAGACCGGCAGGAGCAGGCCCGCGACCAGATAGAGCGTGCTGGTGCGGGTCTTGTCACGCATCTCCTCTACCTCGGCCTGCCACAGCGCCGCAAATTCCTCCTCGCTGGTCTCTTCCCACATTGTTTCCAGAAGCAAATCCTGCCGCATCCGCTCGGAACGGGTCGGCCGAACCAACTCGTAGCGGCGAACGATCTCACCATCGTCATCGGTGAGCGAATAGGTGGTGCACCGGATCGCGGCCCTGCCGGACTTGCGATTGACGATCGGGCGCGAGTCGTCGCCGAGCATCCGCAACGCACGGTCGAGCGAGACCGGCTTGTAGCGCTCCTCCGTTTCGAGGCGCAGAATCTCGGTTTCTGCGCCACTGGTCTGGTCGCGCCGGATGACCGTGCGATCAAGGATCGTGATGCGTTCGGCATTGATGCTTTCAACGCCGAGATCGAGCGTGCCGGCTTCGCGCGCCGCTTCGATCCGGGCCTCAATCAGGCCGAGATATTCATCGAAGATCGCATTCTGCAACGCGATGCGCAGCGCGAGAATGCGATTAAGCCAGCGCTGGATGGGCGGCAGCTCCTCCTTCAGCCCGCCGCCTTCGCCCTCCAGCTCAAGTCCGGTCAGGGTCTGAAATTCGCCAAGCGTGGTCGAGCGCAGTTTACCGTCGGCAAGCAGGCGGAACCATGTTTCGAGGGATTCCTTGGCATAGTCGCTTTCGAGATTGTCCCGCGGGTCGAACAGACCTTGGCCGCCTGTCTGACGCTGGCCTCGCGTCAGGGCACCAAGGCTATCGAGGCGGCGGGCAATCGTCGAGATGAAGCGCCGCTCGCCGCGGCAGTCGGTCGATACCGGACGGAACAGCGGCGCGGTTGCTTGGTGCGTGCGATGGGTGCGGCCGAGACCCTGGATGGCAGCGTCAGCGCGCCAACCGGGTTCGAGCAGATAGTGGTTGCGGCGCGACTGGTTCTCGGCGGTGAGACTCGCGTGATAGCTGCGCCCGGTGCCGCCTGCATCGGAAAAGATCAGGATTTTCTTCTCGTTCCGCATGAAGGCGTCGGTCTCGGCAAGGTTTGTTCGCGGCGAACGGCTCTCGATTCGTTGGCGACCGTGCGCGTCGATGACGATGCGCCGGCTGCGTCCCGTCACCTCGGCGACGGCATCGGTCCCGAAATGCCCGATGATATGATCAAGGGCGGACCCCACGATCGGCAGGGAGCAGAACCGCTCGACGAGATTGTCGCGCATCTCGAGCGCTTCCTGGCTGAAGATGGGACGCCCGTCCTCGTCGGACATCGGCTCGGACCGCGTCTTGCCGGTGTCATCGACGAAGGTCTTCATCTGACGGATGGGAAAGGCGGCCGTAAGATAGGACATGACGAACTCTTTGGGTGAAAGCTCTATATCCAGGTTCGCCCGGTCCTCGGCATTCAGCGCGGCCAGTGCCCGGTTGAGCATCGCCTCGGACGTCGAGACGAGCTGGATCACGACGCTCTCGCCCCGGGCCAGATCGGCGCGGATTGCCGGGATCAGCGACGGCAGCTTCATGCCGATCAGGATCTGGCCGAAGAATCGCTGCTTGGTGGATTCGAAGATCGACAGTGCCGCGGCCTTCGCGCCGCTGTTGTAGGTGTCGTTGGAGAAACTGTCCGTCACCCGGGTGGCATCGAGCGCGGTGCGTAAATTGGCGTGGATGATCGCCCACGCATCGGCATAGGCGTCATAGACCTCGACCTGATCGGGCGTCAGGCGATGTTCGAGGATGTCATATTCGACACCGGCGAAACTGAGCGCCCTGGCGACATAGAGGCCCTGCATTTTCAGGTCGCGGGCGATCAATTCCATCGCCGCGATCCCGCCACGCCGCAAACTGTCTACGAAGGCGCGGCGATCGGCGAAGGCGGTGGTCGGACCCCACAGGCCAAGCCGGGTGGCATAAGCGAGATTGTTGACGTCCGACGCGCCGGTTGCCGACACGTACAGGACGCGGGCGCGAGGCAGCAGGTTCTGCAGGCGCATGCCGGCGATGCCTTGATCGGAGCCGTCCTTGGTGCCGAAACGGCCTTCGCCGCCGGCGACACCCGCCATTTCGTGCGCCTCGTCGAACACCATCATGCCGTCGAAATCATCGCCGACCCAGTCGAGGATCTGCTGAAGGCGAGTACCCTTGTCCCCCCGGTTGGAGCGGAGCGTCGCATAAGTGAGGAAGAGCACACCCTCGGCCGCGCCTACGGCCGAGCCCAGTTTCCACTGATTGAGATGCTGGATGTCGAGCGCGAGACCGCCGACCGCGGTCCAGTCGCGACGTGCGTCCTCCAGCAGTGTCTCGGTCTTAGATATCCAGATGTGCTTGCGGCGCCCGCGTAGCCACTGGTCGAGGATGATGGCGGCAACCTGACGGCCCTTGCCGGCACCCGTGCCGTCGCCAAGGAAGAATCCGGTCCGGTAAGGGCGACCGTTCTGGTCCGGCGTGAGCGACAACCCTTCCTCGGCCGCCTTGAACAGACCGGAGATGTCGCGCTCGAAAGCGTCACCGGCGTAGATCAGGGTTTCGAGCTGAGCGTCGGACAGCACCCGGGTGTCGACTACACCGGCCGGCAGCTTCGGAACGTAAGACGGCCGCGGTGCCGTAATCGAGCCCATGGCGATCGATTCCACCAGAGCGGTCGGATGCGCGGATGCACAGGGAATGGCGATCCGGCTTGGCCGATACGGCAGGTACACCCCCACCGCCTCACCGGTCGGTACGGGTGCAGCAAAGACGGTGTAGCCGATATCAAGCGCATTGAGAGATTGGGCGGTCGTCGCGATCGGGGCCGAAAGCCGGGGTCTGCTCGAAAGACCGCCGAGCAGGGATGCGCGCGCACGGGTTAGTGCAAGGCGCGCTGGGGAGAGTCTCGGGGTTTCCGTAACGCTGGCCGCGGAAGCGCTGATCGTCGCGAGCGCTTCGGCGAGTGAGTTGCACCGAACGACGGCGACGTCATCCTGGAAGCCTTTTTCCAGAACGATGAGCTTCACGATCTGGCTGGTGCCGTGTTTGGCATAGGCATTGGCGGGCAGTTCGACGTGGAGCGTGATCGCACAGCCCTCGGTTGCCTTCGCCCAGGCGCGGCTCGATGTATCCACGCGATCGGGAAGGATAGCGGCGCAGCGCCCCCCGGCATCAAGCCGTTTCAGGGCGGCGCGCAAGTGGCGGAACGCGGCAAGCGGGTCGGCATGTCGACCGATGCTGCGAGAAAAGGGCGGGTTGATGAGCACTGCGGTCGGCCGGATCGACAGCGGCAGCAGATCGTGGATGAGTTCGCCATCGTGGCGACTGACCGGTGCGGTGGGGAATGCTGCCTGGAGCATCTCGGCACGCGCGGTATCGATCTCGTTGAGGACAAGCTTGGCGCCAGCGCGCGCGGCGAAAACGGCGAGGAGCCCGGTGCCGGCGGAGGGCTCCAGGACGGTATCGGCTGTAGTGATGCGGACGGCGAGTGCGGCAAGGTAGCCAATCGCCGCCGGTGTCGAGAATTGCTGGAGCGCGATCTGTTCTTCGCTGCGCACAGTATGCGTCGGGAGGGATGCGGTGAGCGCGGTCAGGGCCGCAAGGCCCTCGGCGGGTTCTTGCGACAGGTCAAGCGTGGCGAGGTGCAGAACCTGGGCCAGCTCCAGAACATCATAAGCATCGCGGAGTGACCAATGCCCGTCAGCAGCAGTTGAACCATAGGCGGTTTCCATCGCCCGGAGCAGGCCAGGCCGGTCCACGCTGTCGCCTTTGCGCAGCAGGGCATAGACCGCGTTTGCGGCGGTAATGGATGGTTCGGTGAAATCGAGTTCGAGAGCAGCGGCTGAGGTGCGCATTGTAGGCCTCCATCTTATCGTCCGGTGCCCATCACCGGATCAACAAGCCGGAGGCCTCCTCTCCTCTCTTCAGTGGGCGTGTGTCTGGATCACGGTGCGAGGAACGGCGTTGCGCGCAAGCCGATCGCGCAGGGCATCGTTCCAATCGTCATGCTCGGACGGGAGCCACTCCTCGACCCTTCGCCCGTTGGCGCTGAGGTGCTCCCCTGCCCTCTTCAGGCAGATCTTCGCCGCCTTGTTCCGTTGACCAAACACGATGACGCGCTTCACATGGGACGGTATGCCGACGTGAGCATAGCGCTCGGCACCAAGCACAGCCCAAACCGGCAATTGGAACCAGTCGATGGCGGACAGGGCATCTTCGATCCCCTCGGCGATCCCCAGAACGTCATCCGGGTCACCAAACCGCACGCTGCCCGAACCGAGCAGACCCAGCGCCAGCTTGGGCTTGTGGAAAGGGCGCCGCAAAATGTCCGTGGGATCGAGGAAGGTCCGGTGGACCGCGACCAGGCCCAGCTCATTTCTTACTGCGGCGATCATTGCGGGAAGGCTGCGCCGATCCTTCCCCTTTCCTATGATCGTCTGTGGGTTGAAGCGAAGGTCAGGCGTCGGCGCATACAGGCCCCGAGCATGAAGATAGGCTTCAGCCGGTGTGCCGGCGATGGGGATGCTGTGCTGCCATAATGACCTGGCCAAACCGCTCAGATCGCGTGACGCCGCGCGCGGTTCGACATGGACTGGCTCTCGATCGTGCAGACCCTGACGATCGAGAGCCTTGAGGACATCGGTCGATGTGCATCCCGCGAAGCATTTGAACAGGATCGCCTTGGTGCCGAGGCGAACCGAAAGACTGGGGGAATGATCGTCATGGGCGGGGCAGCGGCACTCGCCGCGCGATCCAGACCAGCGTCCGCCCAGGCCCTCGACGATCTGCTTGGCGCGAACCGCCGCGTCGATGGTGACTGACATAAGCGAAACTCCTATCGAAGATTTAGGTTCGCTCCGCGCATGCCCCCTCCCCTCTTGCCCGATTGGCGCTGCCTATGCCGCCTTCGCCGAGAGCACACCGAACTCTTCGACGATCCGGTCGGTCGTGTAGTGGGTTGTGCCGTCGCGCTCGTAGGATGTGTCTCGGAGGCGTCCGGCGATCCGCACTAGATCGCCAACCTGGGCCTTCTCATCGATATACTTGCGCTGGCCGTCGCTGAAAATGACGACGCGGTTCCAGTAGCTGTCCTCGATCCACTGGTCGCCCTCTCCGCGGCGGCGATAGTTCGCGCATACCGAGATGTTCGTGACTTTAGGCTTGGCGTCGATCTCACCGATCCGTCCGATGATTTCGAATTTGGCAAAATTGATCATGCGACCTCCTCGCTGCGTCTGCCCAGCGGCGACGAGCGGTGATTCAGCTGCTGTCGGGTCGCCGAGATCTCGTCGCTGGGCGGACCTGCCAAGGATCGAGACCGGGATGCTATCGTGGAACACCGGTCAGGTGGTATCCCCCCAGCTAGGGGGAATCGGTTATGCTGTCCGACCTCAAGGGGTCAGCGAATCGCCTGCTTGTTCTTTTAGAATCAATCTAAAACAACGCCGCTGCTCGCAGCGGAAGGATTCATGATTCTAAGTGATTCAGATTCGGGGCCGAAAAGACACGCAATTTCAATGATCTGCCGCGTTTTCCCTGACCGCGCGGGGGATTTTGCCTGACCTGGCGGGGGCGTCATCCTGACCGGTCGGGGGTAGATAGCTGACCTGTTGGGGCTATCCTGACCGATTGGGGGCAATGTCTCTTGGCGGCCCCGTGCTCAGGAATAATGTCATTCTGCCGCGTTTATCGAGCATCAGCGAGCCAAAAACGGGCGGAACGCGAATCGTACTGCGACTCGGCAGAATCCGAGGGCTTTTGTGGGAGTGTCACCCGGTTCTAACCTGACCGGACGGGGGTGAGAGAAAGTGTTTCTGCCTGTCCTGCCTTGACGAGAGAGGACAGGTCAGGCAGCAATTAGGCGAATCTGCCAATACGCGCTCGGCCTATATGACATGGAACATGCGGAAAATCTAAGCGCCGGTGTAGCGCAAGAGGCGCAAGCCGATTCGGCGCCGGGCCGTGCCATGCGAGTCGCGGCGGCTTTGCAAGCGAAGGGTGGCGAGGAGTTCGCCAAACCCGGCAGCATCGTTGAGATCAAGTTCGTGAAAGGCCAGTCGCTCAGCCTGACGGCGTCGCGATTGCTCGCCTTGATGATTCTGACCGCAGGCGGGGATGCCTGGCAGGACCGGCCGCATCGGATGCGCAAGGCCGATATTCGCCGCGGTCATAAGGGTAATGAACGTATCTCCGACATGCTGGAGGAACTTCACCGGACCTTGTTTGCGATCGACGACCGGTCCTGGCGGGGTAAGAAAGCGACGCTGCGTTTTTCGCTGATCTCGTCGTCTCGCGAAGAGGCGGAAGATACAGACGGCGCGGATGCGGGTTGGATCGAATGGGAGTTTACGCCTGATGCGCGCAAGCTCATCCAGGAATCCGAAAGCTATGCCGTTCTTAATAGGCAGGCGGTGCTGGGCTTCCGATCGAGCTATGCGCTCAAACTCTACGAGATCGGATCGCTGCGGCTCCATCGTCGCCAGTCGACCTGGAAGGGCGATATGGCAGCGCTGCGTGCAGCGCTGGGCATATCACCAGAGGTGTACAAGGATTTCGCGCAACTCCGTCGCAAGGTGCTCGAGAAGGCAAAGGCCGAGATCGACCAACTGGCTCACTTCCGAGTCGAGTGGAAGGAGATACGACAGGGCCGAACGGTGACCGAGATCGAGTTCCGTTTTGAGCCGAAGGATGCGCCAGCGCAGATCGCGACCGTCGATGAGATTGAGCGGCACTCGACGGGACGCAAGGCGCGCCGGGAAGGGGCTGTGGAAACGGTCGCCGACACGGTGGAAGTGGGATCGGTCGTGAAGGCCGCCATCAGCGCGCTTATCGCGCCGGAGAAGAGTTCGGAAATCGTCTTTCCGCAAGGGACGATCCGGTTCAACGCGGAAGGGTTGGCCGCGATTGCCCGTTCGCATGGGGGCGGATGGGACATCGATCTCATCGCCGACGCCTATCGCCAGCAGATGGGCGACCGTCTGGCGAAGCTCAAGGGCGCAAAGCTGACGAGTTCTTGGACAGGCTTTTGCGAGAGTTTCGTTGCGCGGAGGGGGCGCCCCTAGCGAAAATTGCACCGGTGCAATTTTCCGTCGCCCCCACCGAGTCAGGATAGACCCCTCGATAAGCGGTGATTGGCGATATTCAGGCGATATGCCGACCACGATGCGTCGCGACTTTCGAAATTCCGCTTCTATTTGACGGAAAAGCGCAAGTAGCGCTACAGTACCCCGAGTTTCGCAAAGGGGCGCCCTGTGGCAGCATCACTAGACATCGACGACACCCACGATCTTCTATCGGTGGCCACGCTTGCCCAGCGAACGTCCTCGGTGCTGGAGCGGCTTCGCGATTCGGCGCGCAGCGCGCGCGCGGATGATCGCCGTGAGCCCACTTTCCCAATCGGAAAGGCGGCCGACCTGGTGGGGCGGACGCCTGCAGCGATCCGCGACGCAGAAAAGGACGGGCGACTTCCGCCGCCGCCGCGAACCGAGAATAATCGCAGAGTGGGTTATACGCTCGCGCAGCTCAATGATATGCGGGGCCTGTTCGGCACAAGACCTTGGCGGGCAGCAGACGACCCGTGCTGTGTCGTTGCTGTCCAGAACTTTAAGGGAGGTGTCGGCAAATCAACGCTGTCGGTGCATCTTGCCCAGTATCTCGCCATCCAGGGCTATCGGGTCGCGTTGATCGACTGCGATAGCCAGGCCTCCGCGACGACGCTGTTCGGCTATGTGCCGGATCTCGACCTGACCGAGGACGACACGCTCTATCCGTTTCTCCGCCAGGAGGAAATGACCTCGCTCGACTATGCCCTGCGCAAAACGCATTTCGATGGCCTTGAACTAATCCCTGCCAATTTGCGGCTATTTCAGTCGGAATATGAGATCGCCGCCCGGATGGCGCGCGGGCAGGGGGGGCTTATCGATCGCCTCTCTCAAGGCATCGCGAGCATTGCTGATCGCTTCGATGTCATCGTCCTTGATCCGCCCCCAGCCCTTGGCGCCATATCCTTGTCGGTTTTGCGCGCGGCGAATGCTCTCGTTGTGCCCGTGCCTCCAACCGTCATGGACTTTTCTTCGACCGCGGCGTTTCTGGCGATGCTTGATGAGACCATCGAGACGCTGGCCGAACGCGGCTTTGCGCCAACTCTCAAATTCTTGCGCTTTGTTGCCTCGAAGGTCGACGAGAACAAGTCGATGCAGAAGGAACTGCTCAATCTGATGCGGACGTTGTTCGGTCACGCGATGGTACGTACGCCGCTTAAGGATTCTGCTGAGATCGACAATGCGACGGCTCGTCTGATGACGGTTTATGAACTCGACGGCCCCGTCACAAGCAGTGCGGTGCGCAACCGCTGCCTCACTTATCTCGATGGCGTCAACGCTGAGCTGGAGTTGGATATTCGCGCCATGTGGCCCAGCCATTTAGGCCGTTTGCGAAAGGAAGGTTTGGCATGAAAAGCAAAAATTGCACCGGTGCAATTCCCGGTAGAGGGGCGGCATTATGAGCAGAAAGAATGCGAGTTTCGCGGCTGACTTAGCAGCCGGAATAAATCTGCCTGAAGATGGTGCGCCCGCCCCGCGTCGTCCCGGCCTTGGTTCGAATGTACTGACTGGAAGAGAGAACCGCTTGGCTGAATTGGCAGCGGGATCGGTTGTTAGCCGCACGCATGAACTGGTCGATCCCGCTCGATGCCGAATGTGGGCGGGGCACAACCGGGAATATGCGCTCCTCAACGAGGAGCGATGCGCCGATCTCATCGAAAGCATAAAGGCGCAGGGACGCCAGGAAATGCCGGCAATTGTCCGGCGGGTGCGCGGCGAATCGGACTTTGATTTCGAGGTGATTTGTGGCGCTCGGCGTCACTGGTCGATCAGCTGGCTGCGTAGCCATAATTACCCCGACTTCCGGTTCTTGGTCGACATCCGCGAACTGTCAGATGAAGAAGCATTCCGCATCGCGGATATCGAGAACAGAGCGCGCGAAGACCTTAGCGATCTGGAGCGGGCACGCGACTATCTCCGTGCGCTTGATGCCTATTATGAGGGCCGACAGAAGGTCATGGCCGAGCGGATCAATGTCACAGAAAGCTGGCTGAGCCGCTATCTTGATCTCGCCCGCCTTCCGGTGGAATTGATGGTCGCTTTTCCCAATCCGCAGGATTTGCGGATCAAGCACGTCACAACGATCAAGCCATTGTTGAAGCCGGACGATCGTCGCCAACGCGTATTTGCTGAAGCGGCCGCGCTCAGTGCTCGATCGGGAGGGGAGGGCGCTCCCATGGCTGTGCCCGACATCGTCCGTGCATTGGCGCTGGCGGCCGACCCCCCCAAAAGGTCAGGATCCCCCAAGAAGTCAGGAATGGCGCAGGTTGTATCGAGCGAGACCGGGAAAGCCGTGCTTCGTATCGAGGGCACCGATCGCAAGGGAATTCGCCTGACACTTCTCAATAGGGGTGGGGCCTCTCGTGAGGATGCCGAGAAAGCCATTCGCGAGGTGCTTGACGCCCACTGGGCCTGAAGTGGGCCGACGCAAGAACGGGAGGCGTGACATCGAGCGGTCACGCCCCGCTGCAACTCAATCAGTGGTGGTGAGCCGAGACATCGATACCGAGGCCAGCTAGCATCGAATCGAGTTCGGCCATTTCACGATCAAACTCTGCGAGCGCGGGTACAAAATCTGGGAGCGCCTGGGGCGGGGCAGGGGGACGCCCTACCGGACGGACACCAAACCCGAAGGCGATAGCCAGATCGCGCGTCATGTAGGTCCGCCAGGCCTGACGACCGCTCACTTCCACTAGAAGGTCCAGCTCTGCCGCGCGAGAAAGCAGCTTGCCGGCACCGGAGATCGTCAGGTCCAATCGCCGGGCAAGCATGCGAGGACTGACGACGGGGACAAACTGGACAAGGCTGAGCAAATCCAGGAGTTTGCCAGGACGGTGCGCGCCATGGAGGGCTGCGGCGGCGCGTAAACGGTCTTCCTCGAGCGCCTGGAGCCTCACCAGCCCCTCTTCCGCCCGATCGGTAAGCGACCGGAGGTTACGCAGGACGATGGCCTGCGTGTCGCGCGGCGAGAGGCGAAGCGCCTTGTCGCCAATGGTCAGGCACGGCAGCACGGCCTGGGTTATCTTCATCGATCGCAGGAGCCCGGGGACGGCAAGCCACGGCGTGATCGTGCTGTCTGCGCGGGAGCGCCTGGCCGTAATCTCAAGCGCGCGGAGGAGGGCTGGCCGCTGGCTCCAATCTTCTGGGATGTCCGTTGAGATCGCGAGCTCGTCTCGCCAATAACGGGATTCGCGCTGGGCCAATTGCCGCTGCCAAATCGGAAGCGCATCACGATCGTCCAGATTGGTCGGCATCGGCGGGCGGCCGGGCAGATTGACGGCGCATTCCCGGCCGAAAATATCAATTTCGTCAATCTCGGCGCCCTGCACCTGCAGCGCCGCGGAATAGCCCGTCCAGGTGGCGCGTCGCTGCCATGGCGCTGCGGCAGGACTGGCAGAAACACGGGCATCGAGACGGCCTATCGCCGCTGCCGCCCGTTCCAGACGGGCGACGAGCCTGGAAGTCCAGATTGGCTCTGAGAGGTCTGGGATGGCAGCAGGCATGACGTTAAACATATCCCCAAAGTAGCCTTAGCGTCTATCATGCTGTTGCTCCTTAAATATGGACCTATGATAATTGCAGTTATCACATAAGCGGATTTGACCCTGCTTTATAAGGTGCGCTACAAGCACCGCCGAGGAGCGTGGCGCGTCATGGGCACCGATACCGCCCTGGAAGGGCCAGAAAACGCTGTGGCGGCGCCTGAGGCAATCCTGCCGACCGTCAGGGCGCCGGCCGACCTTGCGTGGACGATCGTGCAGATGCGCGCCGGCGAGCGCATTACCGTCAACGAGGCACTGATCGCCGCCTATCAGGCTGCCTCCTCGCCCCACAGCATCCGTGCGCTCAAGTCCGACATCGAGGCGTTCGATGCCTGGTGCCGGCGCACCAACCGGATCGCGCTGCCGGCGTCGGCCGAGACGGTGGCCGATTATCTCGATGCGCTGGCAGGGAAGGGGGGCAAGCCTGCCTCGCTCGGTCGCTACAAGGCGTCGATCGCCAAGATCCACCAGCTGCTCGACCTCAAGGATCCGACGTCAGCACCCCTGGTGAAGCTTCGGCTCGCAGCGGTCCGGCGCGAGAAGGGGGCGGCGCAGAAGCAGGCGCGGCCGTTGCGGTTCAAGGGGCCGGTGCGTGACGTCGAGCGCGACAAGGCGCGCGGGCTCAATATCCGCGCGCTGCTCGAGAGCTGCGGCGACGATCTGCCGGGGCTGCGCGATCGGGCACTGCTGTCGGCCGCCTATGACACCGGGCTTCGCGCCTCCGAGTTGGTGGCGGTCGCGGTCGAGCATATCGAGGAAGCAATCGATCCGGAGGCGCGGCTGCTGCAGATCTTGCGGAGCAAGGGTGATCAGGACGGCGAGGGGGCGACCGCCTACCTCAGCCCGCGCACCGTCGCTGCGATTGCGGCCTGGACCGAGGCGGCCGAGATTACGGCAGGGCCTTTATTCCGGCGCGTTCAGGTGCGGCGCTACAAGGCTCGCGTGGCCGTGAAGGGGCGCCGTATCGACAGCATCTCAGGCCGGGAAAGCTGGGATCTGCGCAAGACGCTCTCCAAGCCCGCCGTGAAGGCACGCATCGAATACGACATCGGCAGCGTGGCACTCCACCCGGGCTCGATCGGGCCGGTCTTCCGGGCGATTATCCAGCGGGCGTTTGACCGAGGCGCGTTGCCCGATCTGACCGCGGAGGATCTGGCTCGCTTGCTGAAGGGCATCAGCGCGCATTCGACGCGGATCGGTCTCAACCAGGACCTGTTTGCGAGCGGCGAGGATCTGGCCGGGATCATGGATGCGTTGCGGTGGAAGTCGCCGCGCATGCCGCTCGCCTACAATCGAAATTTGGCCGCTGAGCAGGGGGCGGCCGGGCGGCTCATGGCGAAGATCGCGTAGTGCACTTGGCGCGGCAGGCTTTGCCGAGGGCGCGCTGCCGCAACCGTGAAGAAAAACGATTGGTAACAACAAAGCAGGGTGGACTGTGCGCGTCGTTGCGCATCTTTTAGATAGCGAGATTGCGGCGAACTTGGCGGCGCTATACAAAATTCCAATGTCGAGGCGCGCCGCTCGCGATGCGGGTGATGAGTATAGACGATTGCGGGGGTGGTTGAAGGATACGCAATGCTGATGACGGACTCGACCCGCACTGCACTCGTCAAGGTACCCGCCGTTACACTCGGCTTCTGGATCATCAAGATCCTGGCGACCACGCTCGGTGAAACGGCCGGTGACACCATCAGCATGACACTGAACCTTGGGTATCTCATCGGCAGCACGATCTTCCTGGCATTGCTCATTGCACTGGTCGCGTGGCAGATCGCGGCGACCCGCTATCGACCAGCGCTCTATTGGGCGACAATCATCGCGTCGACTACAGCGGGTACGACGATGGCCGACTTTGCCACGCGCTCCCTCGGCATCGGCTACCCGGGAGGTTCCGCACTATTATTGACGCTGGTTTTGGTGTCGCTGTTCACTTGGTATCGAGCGCTGGGATCCATCTCCGTCGAAACGGTCCATGAGCCGCGTGCGGAGCTGTTCTACTGGATCACGATCACCATATCCCAGACGCTCGGCACCGCACTCGGGGACTGGCTCGCTGACACCGGCGGCCTTGGCTACATCGGTGCTGCTGCGGTGTTTGGTCTTATGCTCGCGCTTCTAGCGGCTGCTTATTTTGCCACGAACATCAGCCGGATTACCTTGTTCTGGGCCGCCTTTATTCTGACCCGCCCTCTTGGTGCTGCGGTGGGCGATTTTCTCGATAAACCGACCGATCACGGTGGCCTCGCCCTGAGCAGGCCGCTGGCGTCCGTCGCGCTGGCTGTCGCCATCGTGCTGCTTGTTGCCTTACTACCGAAAAGGGCGGCCGAGTCGTCGGCTATGTAATCTTGCAGTGGGCTACGCCTTCAAGCGACCGACTGCGCAGCAAGATCCTTTGCGGCACCGCGTTTCGAGGCTGCCAGTAGCAGTTCCTTTTTGGGTGAATTTGATTTTCAAGTCGATGCTATGGTGGCGCGCCCATGTATAGGGTAGGGAGGTATGCTATGGGGCATTTGACCGAAAGTAATGATGAACTCCTGAAGCGGGTGCGCCGCATCGCGGGCCAGGTCATGGCGATCGAGCGAGCGCTGGCCGCAGGGACGGACTGCACGACGACGCTGCATCTGGTCGCAGCGACCCGCGGTGCCATCAACGGCCTCATGGATGAGATTATCGAAGAGCATGTCCGCGCGCATGTGGCGCATCCCGATCTTCCGGCCGAGGAGCGCGCCGCCGGGGCGGAAGAACTGATCGCGGTTATACGCCGCTACGCAAAATGAGGCTGAGATATTGACCACCTCCCGCGACATTGACGCCTTTACGCACGACCATGTGTATCTGGGGGCCTCTCACGACGAGAACGCCCGCCGGACGTTGTGGGTTGTGGTGCTGACGGCTGTGATGATGATCGGCGAGATCTTCGCCGGCTATGTCACCGGCTCGATGGCGCTTCTCGCCGACGGTTTTCATATGGCAACCCACGCCGGGGCGCTGAGTGTCGCAGCGATTGCCTATGCCTATGCCAAGCGGCATGCATCCAGTGCGCGGTTCAGCTTTGGAACCGGGAAGGTCGGCGACTTGGCAGGCTTCGCTTCAGCGCTCGTGCTTGGCCTTATCGCCTTGGGAATTGGGATCGAATCGATCCTGCGGCTTTTCGAGCCCATCAAGGTTGCGTTTGGCGAAGCAACGCTGATTGCGGTCATCGGGCTCGGCGTGAACATCGTCAGCGCATTCCTGCTGTCGGGTAGCCATCATAACCACGGTCATGACGATCACGCCCATGACCATGATGCCCATGGCGGCGACAATAACCTCCGCTCAGCATATGTGCACGTCCTCGCCGACGCTCTTACCTCTGTGTTGGCGATCACGGCTCTTCTGGCAGGCCGCTATCTTGGCTGGATATGGATGGACCCTGTCATGGGAATCGTCGGGGCAGTGGTGATCGCTCGTTGGTCCTGGAGCTTGATGCGCGATACCGCCGCAGTCCTTCTCGATACGACTGACAATCATGTCGCCGAGGAAATACAGGATCTTGTCGAAAGACGAGGAGACGCCCGCATTTCCGATCTCCATGTCTGGCGCATCGGTCCTGACGCCCATGCCGCGATCGTCGGTGTTGTCGGTGGCGCGGGCGTCGATGCGACTATCATCCGTGACCGCCTCGTCCCCGTCCATGAACTGAAGCATCTGACCATCGAATGTCATTGAAAGCGCACGCATGAACTCCCGGTGCATAGACTTGTGCGCGTCGACGGTTCGACCGGCTGGTGCCGTGGGTGCGGCAGATCCAAAGGCTCCGGCATGATCAGCTCCAAGCGGGGCCGTGTTATCATCCTCGATCGCGAGA
The DNA here is from genome assembly GCF_044901155.1 of Sphingomonas sp. NPDC079357. Lineage (NCBI taxonomy): Bacteria > Pseudomonadati > Pseudomonadota > Alphaproteobacteria > Sphingomonadales > Sphingomonadaceae > Sphingomonas > Sphingomonas sp. NPDC079357. The sequence continues at coordinate 240,186 of NZ_JBJDOM010000004.1, read as the reverse complement.
AGTTGGAAGAGCTAGCCGGCGACAGCTACGGTCCGGCGGAAAGCGAATATCGGCGGCTTATCGGCCCGTTCGGGCGAAGCGAGGAAGTAATCTGACTGCTCAGCCCGCAGCCGAAACGCCGCCAATGGCTGGTGCAATCTTCGGGAGCCCAGCATCGCGGGGTCCAACGAGCTCGACTGGTCCATCGCGAAGCACCAGCGTGCGGTCGAGAACTGGAAGGATGCTGCGCTTATTCACCGGGAGCCTGGGATCGGGTTAGCGGCGCTAGGACATACTTTACGCGCGGAACTGGTTTTTCCCTCAGGGTTTCATGTCTTTTTTTCCCGATCCCCCAAATTGAAACCGTGCGGTCGCAACGGAGTTGTTTCACGAGGATCAGCTGAAAGGATTTACTATGAAACTGCCTCGTCTTTCTTTGGCCGCAGCGGCAGCCTCGATCGTGCTGACGGGTGGCGTGGCTATCGCGCAGCAGGGCGGCAGCATGAGTTCGATGTCTGGAATGGACATGAGCCACATGCAGAACATGACGCCTACCCAGCGCGAGATGATGGAGGTTATGCAGAAAATGGACCGCGACATGATGCAGGGCATGATGGACCCGGATCCTGGGCAGGCGTGGATGAAGAGCATGGCGGCGCACCATCAGGGCGCTATCGACATGTCTGTGATGATCCAGCATCACACCAAAAACCCCAAGGTGCTCGCTGAGGCCCGCAAAACTGCGGTGGAGAACCGCAAGTCGCTCGCTGAACTAAGGGCGAAAATGTAGAACGCGTTTGCGCTGCACCCGGTGACTCACATCGCGATTGAGGGTGAGCTGTACGGCTCACCCTCCTTGCCTGAAAGGCGAGCATCGGCCACTTTTCGCGAGCGGCCTCCTTAATTCGTCGATCTCAAAAGCACACCTTCAACTGGTCTAATGTTATCGTATCTCATATGTGAGTGGGAGTATCACCCCGGGTTAAGGCCGCGATCATCCCGGCGAAGCGGCCGTAGCCATGCTCATGTTCCGCCTACAACTGTGGTCATCTATCATGCGTTGCCCTGCTGTACAGCGGGTCGTTCCCGGCGTTACGGCGTCGGCGCCTTGGCCATCGCATGTAGAGAAGAACCGCCCCGCCGGCCCAAAGTGCCAGCGCCCCGATCGCGAAGGCGAGCAGCCAAGGGGTGTTGAAGTCCTCGTGATTCTTCCAATCCATGATGTGAAGACCCCAGAAAAAGTCATAGAGCCGCCACGTCCCGGTTCTCACTGCCGCGATCCGGCCGGTGTCGGCCGCGATGAACACGCGGGTTGAATCAGGGTCGGCGAAGGCAACGCGCCAGACGGGAAGCGCTCCCCGATATTCGGCACTGGCACGCTCAATCCGCGCCACTGTTGCCTTCGGTTGAGCGCTGCTCCCCCGCCAGGCGGCTCGCGCGACAGCTTCAGCTTGGCTCGCGGTGGGAGCAGGCAGCGCTGCGCCAGTCCTCGCATCTACCAGGCGAGTGCCGTCAGCCGTCACGACTTCGGCGACAGCTCGGCCAAGCCACATGCGATAGGTGACGGCCTCGATCGGCGCGGCAGTGGCGGCGGTGATCGCCGATGGCGATGCGAGCGCGAGGTGGCTGGGCAGGGCCGTGGTGGCTTTGCGCTCCACCAAGTGATCGCCATGCACGCGGTCGATGGGCAAGAAGCTCATCAACGCGCCGCTCGTGAACCAGAGGAGGAGCTGCGCACCGATGATAACTGCAAGCCATTTGTGGGTGCGGCTCGCGAGGAGGTGCAGCCTTAGTTTCGCGCTTTTCAGAACCGCCCCTTCCATACTTGCTGCTGGCACCACTTCATGCCGGCAGGTCTTTCATCATCTCGTCGTGATCGGCCGGCGCACTCGCCACCAGCGCCTTGTACTGCTTGGGCATCGTCCCCTGGAGCCTGGGCACGAACGCGAGCATATCACACGCGCGGGCGGCTCGCCGCCCGCGCGAAGAAGTTTAGGCGGCCATTTTTTCGCAGGCGTCGGCGCACTTGCGGCACGCGGCCACGCAATCCTCCATGCCGTCCAGGGATTCGCAGCTCGCGGCGCACGCTCGGCAGACCTCGGCGCACTCGCGGCAAATATGCTGATGGTGGGACGACTTGCGCGCCATGAAGTCGATTGCGACTTCGCAAATCCTCGCACAGTCGAGCATGATCTTGATATGCTCCGGTGCGGCGTGCTGGCCGCCCATTTCAAGGCAATGGTTCATTGCCATGTGCAGGCAGGTCACATGACACTCGTGGCAGGCGTCCATGCAGGCCTGCATGTCGGGGTCCATCTGATGCATCGATCCATCTCCGTCTGAGGCCCCCCCAACTAGAAGATACGCGCTTCGCGCGATAACCCCTTACAGAAAAATCTCAGCGGCGCTTGCCGGTTCTGACCAAACGACGTCGCCACCATAATTCCGCCGGCGAGCGCAAGCGCGTCAACCATCATCGTCGCGATCTGCCCGCTTCCGCGCCCGGCTCTGCTGCCATGTCGGCCATCGGACCCGGAACCTGCTGAGCATGGGAGCGGCCATCTTTTCGGGCGTGACACTCTGCCCGTGGGGGGCCAGCGCGCGCAACGTGCCGATGACGTGCTTCAGCCACACACCCACGAGCCACAGGTCAACGCGATGTACCGTTGCGTACCGACAGCGTCGACAGTGCTTACGACACTCAAATGGGGAGCGACCTGACGTGCGTCATCGAGGACAAGACCGAGCCGCCAGATAGGCTCAGGACGCCAGACGCGTGAGTATAGGGCATTCGGGCCGCTCGTCCCCATGGCAGGCATTCGCAAGGTTGAGCAGTGCTTCGCGCATGGCATTGAGTGCATCCGCCTTCCGACCCAGGTCTCCCGCGCGCGATTCCGCCAGAGCCTTGACCTCCGCGCTCGCGCGCTCGCGGTCGGACCAGAGATCAAGCAGCACGCGGATTTCATCAATGGGAAAGCCGAGATCGCGGGCGTTGGCGATGAAACGCAGGAAGTGCACGTCGGCTTGCGAATAGTCGCGATACCCGCTCTCACGTCGCGGCGGCGACGGGATAAGGCCGATCTTCTCATAATGGCGGATCATCCGCTGCGACACAGCGCTCGCGTCGGAGGCCGCTCCGATGTTCACAGCGTCACCCGGTTGAGGCGCAGCGCGTTGGTGACGACGCTGACGGATGACAGGGCCATCGCCGCGGCGGCGATGACAGGCGAAAGAAGGATGCCGAACACCGGATAGAGTAGCCCGGCGGCGATGGGGACGCCGGCTGCATTGTAGATGAAGGCGAAGAACAGGTTCTGGCGGATGTTGGCCATCGTCGCCTCGCTCAGCCGCCGCGCTCGCACAATGCCGTTGAGATCGCCCTTGAGCAGCGTGATACCGGCGCTTTCGATGGCGACATCGGTGCCCGAACCCATCGCGATGCCGACGTCCGCTGCCGCGAGAGCGGGCGCGTCGTTCACCCCATCGCCAGCCATGGCAACGACATGGCCTTCGCGCTGCAGCCGCAGGACGACAGCGCTTTTCTGATCGGGCAGCACCTCGGCCTCGACCGCATCGATGCCAAGTTTCCGGGCCACCGCCTCGGCGGTTGTCCGGTTGTCGCCCGTCAACATGACGACGCTCACGCCCTCTTTTCGCAAGGCTGCCAGCGCCTCCGCTGTGGTTGCCTTGATCGAGTCCGCAATGGCGAGAATCCCGGCGACCCGGCCATCAACGGCCGCGAAAATCGCCGTCGCCCCGTCCGCCCGCAGCTCATTGGCGCGTGCAGCCGCGGCTGACACATCGATGCCATTCTCCTTGAGATAGGCCGCGCCGCCCAGAAACATCCGCTTGCCGTCCACGGTTCCGACCGCGCCCTTTCCGGTAGGCGAGTCAAAGTCGGAAACCTCGGGAACGTCGATGTCACGATCCTTCGCGGCCGCGACGATCGCGAGCGCCAGCGGATGCTCCGACGCCCGCTCGACGCCCGCCGCCAGGCGAAGAAGATCGTGCTCCGAAAAGCCGTCCATCGCCACGATATTCGTCACCGATGGGCGCCCTTCTGTCAGCGTGCCGGTTTTGTCGACGACGATCGTGTCGACCTTTTCCATGCGCTCCAGCGCCTCGGCATTCTTGATCAGGACACCGAGGCCGGCACCTCGTCCGATCCCGACCATGATCGACATCGGCGTCGCGAGACCCAGCGCGCAGGGACAAGCGATGATCAGCACCGCGACCGCGGCCACGAGGCCATGCGCCAGTCGCGGTTCTGGACCCCATATTCCCCAGATCGCAAAGGAGAGCAGTGCGACGGCAAGCACTGCCGGGACGAACCAGCCCGCAACCTTGTCGGCCATGCGCTGGATCGGCGCGCGCGAACGCTGCGCATCTGCCACCATCTGGACGATCCGCGCCAGCATCGTATCCCGGCCAACCTTGTCCGCGCGTATGACGAGCGATCCCGTTTGGTTTATCGTGCCCGCCACTACATGGGCATCGACCGTCTTCGTCACCGGCATCGACTCGCCAGTCACCATGGACTCGTCGATCGAAGAGCGGCCGTCCTCGACAATCGCATCCACAGGCACCTTTTCGCCGGGGCGGACGCGCAACCTGTCGCCGACCACAATCAGGTCAATCGCGACTTCCTCATCGTGACCATCCGGCAGGATCCGGCGGGCAGTCTTGGGTGCCAGATTGAGCAGGGCCTTGATCGCGCCCGATGTCCGCTCTCGCGCGCGCAGCTCGAGAACCTGCCCAAGGAGCACGAGGACGGTGATGACCGCGGCGGCCTCGAAATAGATGGCGACCGTGCCATCCATCATGCGGAATGCCGCCGGGAATATTCCGGGGGCAAGCGTGGCCACCACGCTATAGGCCCAGGCGACACCGGTTCCCATCGCGATCAGCGTGAACATGTTCAGGTTTCGCGTCCGAATGGACGCCCAACCGCGCTCGAAAAACGGCCAACCGGCCCAAAGCACGACGGGGGTCGCCAAAGCGAGCTGAACCCACCCTGATATTCGCTCGGGGACGAGTTGATGAAGCGCGGGGAAAAGGTGTCCGCCCATTTCGAGCAGGAATATGGGCACCGTCAGCGCCAGGGCGATCCAGAAGCGCCGTGACATATCGACGAGTTCAGGGCTCGGGCCTGATTCCGCCGTTATGAGCTCGGGCTCGAGTGCCATGCCGCAGATCGGGCAAGGACCGGCACGATCTTTTCGGATCTCCGGGTGCATCGGACAAGTCCAAATCGTGCCAGGTTCTGCGGCCGTGGGCGTGTCGCCCCCGCTCGACAGATATCGTTCCGGCTCGGCGACGAACTTCGCCCGACATCCGGCACTGCAGAAGTGAAACTCCTGGTCGCCGTGTGAGGCATGGTGCGCGGTCGCGCCGGGATCGACCATCATGCCGCAGACAGGATCCTTCGCTGTCGTCGGACCTTGCGGCTCGCGGTGCTTTCCAGCGCAACAGTTATGCGCACCAGATGTGTTCGCGGAAATAGGATCGGTCATGGCTCGTCTCCTTGTCGACGCTAAACAATCTGGGGTCTGACATCGTGTCAGGGTCAAGGCCCCGGTTCAAATATTCTGTCCGCCCGACGCTGGAGCCTGATTATTCGAGCAAGAGATTGTGGATCGCGGTCGCTGCCTTGGCCGCCTGACCCGCCGCGACGGCAATCTGGTCCAACCCTTCGACGACGTCGCCGGCAGCGAACAGGCCGCTGATCGATGTTCGCTGGTGGTCGTCGACGATGATGCAACCCGACGCGCTCAACGAAGCACCGGCCACCCGCGCGAGCTCTGATCTTCCGGAACTTCCGAGCGCGACATAGAGCGTATCGAAGCTGAGCGATTGGCCATCGGACAGACGCACGAGAACATCATCATCGTTTATCGAGAATGTTTGTATGGCGGCACGTTCGACCGCAATTCCGCCGTCCGCAAGATCAGCTTGGTCGGCAAGAGAAAGCTGCACGGATTCTTCAGTGAGCAGGGTAACGGTTTCGCTGTAGCGCCGCACGAAGATCGCCTCGGCCGCTCCATGCTCCGAGCAGCCCAGGACTGCCACGCGCTTGCCGCGCACCTCGTACGCATCACAAATTGGGCAGTAGCGGATGAGGCCGCGCGAAACGCCTCTGTCATGTGCAGCTTGGGCGAGGTTGGGTCGGTGGTTTGCCACGCCCGGCGCAAGCAACACCGTCCGCGCCTCGACGGTGCGGGAACTCATGCCCACGACAAAGCCCGTCTTGGACTGCGTAATGCTGTGGGCCACGTCACTGACCAATTCCGCACCGTAGCCGACAGCGTGCTGACGCATCCGCGACAACAACTCCTCACCAGATATCCCTTCCGGGAAGCCGATGAGATTATGCGTCGTGGGAATGCTGGCGGCACGTCCGGCCCCGGCGTCGATAACCAATGTGGCACGCAGAAATCGACCCAGGTAGGTGGCAGCTGTCAGGCCTGCGGGGCCTCCGCCGATGATAATGCAGTCGTACATGCGCACCTCGCCGACGGTGATCCTCATTTCTATTACGCGCACCCGCCCATCTGCCCTCGCGTGCCCTTCGATGTTTTGAAGAAATTGCTGGCCGGGGCGAGGGGTGCGCGCCGCCGGTGCGTAAGTCAGTAGTAGCCCGTCGAGAGACTCGATGGGCCATTCGGGAGCCCACGGGTCGCAGCGTGGAGCGGGGCGAGCGTCCGAGGGAAGACCTGATCGAACCAACGATCATCCGCTTGGCCGTTCGTCCCGCGATGGGCGGAACTGTTGGCTCCTTGGCACTTGCGAGCGCAAGTGCAGGGGGAGGCATAAATGGAGACCTACAGTCCTTTTTCTGTGTCGATGGGACGTGCGCTTTGGGTCATGGCCATGGTAGCGGGACCGCCTTTGATCATCATGGGTGTCGTGGGGCTGGTCATCTCGATTATTCAAGCCGCGACGTCGATCAACGAGCAAACGGTCAGCTTCGTGCCCAAATTGCTCGCGCTGCTGCTATTCCTGGTCCTCTTTGGTGCCGCGATGGGAGCATTGCTTGTCGATTATACGCGCGACCTCCTCATCCACATTCCAGACGACATCCAGTGAACAGCGAGGCAATCGACTTCCGCATGGCGTGGCAGGGATCAGGAATCTGGCCTGCCGTCGACCACAATGCTAGCCTCTCGAGCTCATCGAGTAATCGACAAAGGGGGACGGTTTGGCGGATTTTGAATTGCTGGCACGGCAACTCATTCAGCGATGGAAGGAAGATCCGAACGCGACCTATCAGAGCTGGTTTTTGTGGGACGAGCGGATCAAGAATTTCCGCTCCATCCGCCGCGGTCTGGCCCAAGTGGTCGCCGAGATCGAGACGGGACGATTTGGCGTCGCTTATCGCGGCTCGTCGCTGGAAACCGTGGTTCATTCGGTCGCGGAACAACGGCAGATCTTCAAGGGGGCAGATCATGCCTTTTTGTGGAAGCCAAAGCTGCGGATACCGGACATTTATGAGAACGCGGCGCATCAGCGCGCCTTTGGCCGGTTGCTGGATCACTGCGCGTGCTGCGATACGGCGGAAGAAATTATTTCCGGCATCCATACGATCGACCGGCTGAACATTAAGGGGCTCGGGCCAGCGGTCGCCAATCTCCTGTATTTTCTGCATCCGACGCTGGTGCCGCCGTTCAACACGGCGATCGTTAACGGGTACAACAAGCTCACGGGCGGAAAGGTCAAGCTGGGGAGTTGGCCGCATTTCCTGGCAATGCGGTCGGGGGTTCTCGATCTCAATGAACAATTCCGGGATCTGCTGTCCAACGATCTTGGCGCCATTGGCGGTCTATTGTTCGACATCGGCTCAGGCCGATATCCGGCCCCGCCCCGCGGTGAGGAGGATCAAAGCGCTAGCGGCTGGACAGCTCGTCTCGAGCAAGCCCGGGCAGAAGCGCAGAACCTCAATAAGGCTGTTCAGAAGCAGGGCGAAAGCGATCGCACCCATTCGGAAATTCAAGCCTGGCTCCGCGATATCGGTCGGGCCCTTGGCTATGATGTCTGGATAGCGGCCAATGATCGCGGCCGTCTTCATAACGGGATACGCCTTGGGGAGGGGTGCCTTGAAAGCTTGCCAGCTTCCATTTCCACCTCGACCGGCGGCGACGCCATCCGCCTGATCGATGTGTTGTGGCTCGAACAGGGCGGTGATCGTGTTGCGGCGGCTTTCGAGGTGGAGCACTCGACTTCGATCTATTCCGGCATAGTGCGCATGCTCGACCTGGCCCTGAGCGGGAGCGCACTACACGCAACCGCTGGGCTGTTCCTCGTCGCCCCGGACGCCCGAGAAGCCGACGTGCGGGCGCAACTGGCGCGCCCCGCCTTCAGCCGTGTCGCCGATCTCGAGATCGCCTATCTTCCCTATGGCGAGCTGGAGCGGCACAAGGAGGCAATTTCGCGGTTCGGATCAGGGCTGAAGGCGATCAAGGCCATAGCCCGCACACTGCCCTAAAAATCTCTCACTCACATTCCCGATGCTGGTGGCGCAAGCAGCCCAAGCCACGCGACCAGCGCGAGGATCGCGATTGCGCAACTGCTTTCGATCAGAAGGCTCCGGCGTAATGCTCCGACTGCGGCTGCGCCCTCTCCGCGCTCCAACGCAGCCGCGAGCGCCGGCGTCAGAAAAAAGCGGTTCGCCGCGGCCAGGAGGAGCATCGCACCGAAAAGCAGCAACTTGCCTAGAAGCAGGATGCCATAGAGGGTGGTGAATAGTGCGCCGAGTTTCGATGGCCCAATCAATATCCAACTATTTACGAGGCCCGAGACAATCAGCAGGCCGACGACAATCGAGCCAACTCTTGCAAATCCGTCCAATGCCCGGTGGGAAAGATGGATATGCTCGGCCGCCATGCGCGTAGCGGACCGGAAGATCAGGAGACAGAGGCCGCATAGCGCTCCTATCCAGATCCCGGCCGCCAGCAGATGGGTGATGTCTGCGCCCAGGTGGAGCCAGCCAAGTGCGCCTTCATCGGCGGCTCCATGGCCGGTCCACGCCAGCGTAGAAAGTGCCACGGCGGCCGTGATCGAGAGCGAAGCCAATGCGAAGGTCGGCCGCTGCCATCCCACGATCGAGAAATACAACACTAACAGGAGAGCGGCGATACGCAGCTGCCAAACGGTGCCGATCGTCGTGCCCGAGATTACCAGGCTGACCGTCGCGCGGTCGACCTCGCCGATGGGGACTCCGCCCATCGATGCGGCCAATACCATGACGCCCAGGATCGATAATCCGATGCCGACCAGAGCGATGGCGGCGAGAACGGGACGGAAGCGCAGGACCGAGCCGGATTGCCGCTCGGCCCCGCGCAGCGTGTAGAGCCCGAACATCGGCAGCCCAAACAGGAGCATGAGATCAAGATATAGTCCCAGCCTGACGGCGGTCGCTACCGTGTCCGGCACCCCTTACTTGACCTTGAACGTGTAGCTGCCCTGGACGCGATGCGTGTCGGTGGACACGATGTGATAGTCGACCTTGTACGTCCCGGCAGACAGCGGCTTGGCGAAGGTTGCAACAAGCGTCTTGCCATCGGGCGCGAGGGCAGCCTTGACGCCATTCATCTTCATCGGCCCCATTTTCATGCCGGGCATTTCGGTCATGGTCAGGTCGATGCCGGAAAATTGGGCAACGAGCGCCTCGGAAAAAGCGAGCTGAACTTTTGTAGGGGCGGTGACCACCGCGTCGGCGGCGGGCATCGCAGTCGCCAGCCTGGGGTGTGCCTGAGCGGCCGTGGCTACGATTGCAGAGGCGGCCAGCGCAACCGCAAAAACTGTCTTACGAAACATCGATTTCTCCATGCGCGGCGGTACTGCCGACAATTCGAATTACGCACGGCCGCCCGTGACCCCTCAACGATGCCGCCACAATTCTTAGGCGAGCGCCGCACCCGACCTTCTGAGTTCGGTGAACGAGGATGATTTTCATAGGCCATGAGGGGTCGAGGCGCCCCGCGCGTATGATCAAGTGGACGGCTTGGACACACCGGTCGCCCGAGATTTTGTGGGGAGGATGCAATGGCAGATCCGCGGATGACAGGCATAAGGCGGCATTTGCCGAGCGGCCCCTTTCTTGCGATCGCGGCACTCGCCGTCGCTGCGGTCGGCGGTGTGGTGGTGTATGTCGGTGCATATGACATCGGCGCCGACTCGCCGCATAGCCGGCCTATCTACTGGATGATCGAGCAATTCCGGGATCGTTCTGTTGCTGTGCGCGCACGTAATGTCGTCGTCCCTGGCAATCTGATGGATGTAAAGCGCCTGCAGAGCGGTGCAGGACTCTACACAGAGATGTGCAGCGGCTGCCATCTGGCGCCGGGCCTCGAAAAGACGGAGATCAGCCAGGGCCTGTATCCACGAGCCCCAGAGCTATTCCGGGAGCCACAAAGGTCGGCCAAGGAGCAGTTCTGGATGATCAAACATGGCGTCAAGCTGACGGCCATGCCGGCGTGGGGGAAAACGCACAGCGACGATTTGATTTGGGATATGGTGGCTTTTGTTCGTCAACTACCGAAGATGTCGGCTGCGCAATATCAGGCCGCTGTCGCCAGCGCGCCGGAAGATCATGATGCGATGATGAAAGACATGCCGGGTATGGCGAAGACGGCGCCTTGAATGGGTACTTGCGTCGGTCAGTATGAGAGCGAGATATCGCGTCGCGTGCTGCCGGGTGACCAGGCATTGGGTAGGGTCGTCAGGCGCCAACGGCTGAGATCGAATGATGGGAATAGACGATGAACATTGACCTTGATGGGCTTTTGAGCCGCTTGCGCACCGACGCCGTTCACCCAGGACTTTCCGGTCTGGAGGAGGCTGTGTTCAGGCGCATTGCAGCGCGTCCGCAAGTTTCCACTGCGCAGCAGCTGACCCTTGGCATGGTGGCGGCGTTCGGCGCTGTATTGCTCGGCGTCGCCAGCAATGGTCTTGCAACGCCGGCCGAAGCGTCCGTGACATTATCTCCGTTTGGGCCGTCCAATCCGCTTGCGCCATCGACGCTGTTGGTGGGATCGCGATGAAGGCCAAGCTGCTTTTGCTGGTCGCAGTGGTGGCCTTTGTCGCGGCGGTCGCTGGCGTCTTTCTGGGCCGGTATTTCTTTCCGCAACCGGTGGCTGCGGGTGTAGAACTGCATGAGGTGTTGCACGGAAAACTTGATCTGGACGCTCGTCAAAAGAGCCAGATCGATCTTCTTGAACAGCGTTTTGCTGTCCGCCGGCGGGCACTCGAACTTGAATTGCGGGCCGACAACGCACGGCTTGCGGATGCCATTGAAGCCGAGCACGGCAACGGTCCGCGGGTAACAGCCGCTGTCGATCAATCACACCAGGCAATGGGCGAACTTCAGAAAGAGACGCTTGGCCACATCTTCGCCATGCGCCAGATCCTGCGCCCGGATCAGGCCAGGACGTTCGATCAGGCGGTGGTTCATGCGCTCACCGACGATGTGCGGTGAGTCTGGATCTCAAGGCGTGTTCGGACGGTGAACTCGCGGCGTTGACCTTGGGTGGTCGCCAGGCGGCGTTCGCCGAGATTATGCATCGCCATCAGACACCGATTTTCCGTCTGGTTCGCGGTCTTGTGGTCAACGCGGACGAGGCGCTTGATCTCACGCAGGATTGCTTTGTCTCCGCCTTCGGCCATTTGCAGAAATATGATGGTGATCGTCCGCTGCGCGCCTGGCTGTCGCGCATCGCGATCAACAAATGCCGAGATTGGCGTCGCCGGCAGAAAGTGCGGCGATTGTTCACTATCGGAGCGGGTCCAACAGAGCAGGAGCGCGAAGCGGTCCCGGACGATAGCCCCTCTGCCCATGAAACGGTCTCGGGAAGGATAGAGCTCGCACGCCTCAATGCGGCGATCGCACAGCTTTCGGCTCCGTTGCGCGAGGTACTCTTGCTGAGGACGGTAGAGGGAATGACCCAGGCGGAAACTGCGGCCGCGCTTGCGATCAGTGGCAAGGCTGTCGAGACGCGCCTGTACAGGGCTCGAAGCCGGCTCGCGGAAATATTGGCGGATTGATGAGGGGTCCGCCCAGGTCGTGCGTAAGCCTCAGAGAGTATGGTGCATAAGGCGTTCGCTGAGCCCTGCGCCTGATTTGGAACAAGGGAGACGACATGAGCCCGGTATTGACCCGCCGCGATTTAATCCGCGGAGCCTCGCTTGCTGGCGGTGGCTTGGCGTTGTCCGCGTGGATGCCGGCATGGGCGCAGCCCGTATCAACCGGCATCGCGACGCCGCTCCCGACGGTTTCCGGCAATGACATCGAGCTTAAAATTGCTCAGCAGATGATGACGATCGACGGTCGGAAAATGCGGGCCATTGGCGTCAACGGCACAGTTCCGGCGCCGTTGATCCGGCTGCGCGAGGGACAGACTGTTCGCCTACATGTGACCAACGATCTCGATGAGGATAGCTCGATACACTGGCACGGCGTGCTGGTGCCGCCGCAATTCGATGGCGTGCCAGGTATATCCTTCCCGGGCATTCGGCCCAAATCCACTTTTGTCTATGAATTCCCGATCATCCAGAACGGCACCTATTGGTATCATAGCCATTCGGGCCTTCAGGAGCAGCTCGGGCACTATGGTCCGATCGTGATCGACCCTGCCGGTGTTGACCCGGTGAAATATGACCGCGAGCATGTCATCGTGCTGGCCGATCACAGCGCCATTTCGCCAGAAGCGATCTTTCGGGCGATGAAAGTGGACCCCGGGCATTTCAACTTTCAGCGCCAGACGCTTGCCGGTCTGCTGTCCAAGCGCGACCAGGCTCCGAAGGATCGCCTCGATTGGGGCAAGATGCGGATGGATCCAACCGATATCTCCGACGCGACGGGTTCGGCTTATACCTACATCGTCAATGGCTACGGGCCTCGAGACAATTGGACCGCTCTGTTCACTCCGGGCGAACGCGTCCGGCTGCGCTTCATCAACGCCTCGGCGATGACGACCTTCAATGTGCGGATACCGGGCCTCCCGCTGACGGTGGTGCAGGCTGACGGCCAGAATGTGCGGCCCGTGATGGTCGAAGAATTCCAGATCGGAGTGGCTGAAACCTACGACGTGATCGTTACTCCGCCCGATGATCGTGCCTACACGCTGGTCGGTGAGGCCATCGACCGTTCAGGCATGGCGCGGGCCACGCTCGCGCCGCGTGCTGGGATGACGGCCGAAGTGCCGCCGCTGCGTGAACGGCCGCTCGCCACGATGAAAGACATGGGCATGGACATGTCATCGATGCCGGGCATGGAAGGGATGGACATGTCCGGAGGCGGCATGTCACCGATGCGGGGCGTCGACCCGACTGCAGAGAAAAATGCCTCGGCGAAGCTGACGGTGGCTGGTGCCGGGGCCATGGCCATGGGCGCGGCTCCTGGCGGGACCGCCATGGCGGGCATGGATCATTCCAATATGGCGGGCATGGCGGCAGGCGGGGGTGCGATGGCCGGCATGGATCACAGCGCCATGGCGGGGCAGCCGGGCATGGATATGGGCTCCATGGAAATGGGGCCGATGAACATGCGTGACTTTTCAAAAGCGCCGCAGGTCAAAAAGTCACCGGGCGTGCAGACGATCTCGCCTATGCCGATGGACCGCACCGGAGAGCCCGGTCAGGGTCTCGAGAATGTCGGCCACAAGGTTCTCGTCTACAAGGATCTCATGGCGCTGGAGCGCAATCCTGACGTGCGTGCTCCGGACCGCAGCCTGGATATCCATCTCACCGGCAACATGGAGCGGTTCATGTGGTCGTTCGACGGCGAGAAGATGTCGGATGTGCATGACCCGATCCCCTTCATCGAGGGTGAGAGGGTTCGGATCAATCTGATCAACGACAGCATGATGGGTCATCCGATCCATATCCATGGCCACTTTTTTGAACTGGTCACGGGTCATGGCGATCATGCGCCGCGCAAGCACACGGTCATCGTGCAGCCGGGCGGGAAGGTCACATGGGATTTTACCGCTGATGCGGTCGGCGACTGGGCGTTCCACTGCCATCTTCTCTACCACATGCACGCCGGGATGATGCGCGTCGTCAGTGTGCGGCCGAAGGGAGAGGCGGCATGAAGCGCGTTTTGACGACACTGCTCGGCGGGGCGGCGATGTTGCTCGCCATTCCGGTAACCGCGCAAGCCCAGTCGATGCCGGGCATGGATCATTCCAGCATGCCCGGTATGGCGATGCCCGCGAAAAAATCGGCTTCCCCCAAGCCTGCCAAAAAGCCTGCGGCAAAGAAGCCGGCTCCTAAAAGGGCCGCGCCGGTCAGAGTGGCCCCGGCAAAGCCCGCGGCTCGCCAGGATATGGAAGGCATGGATCATTCGACCATGCCTGGAATGGCGATGCCTCAGCCCGGACCAGCAGCCGCGGCAACGGCGCCGACTATGGACCATGGCGCGATGCCGGGCATGGATATGGGCAACAGCGGTTCTACACCGATGGCTGGCAGCATGCCCGGCATGAATATGTCCGGGGATCATAGTGGCCACGATATGGCTGCCATGCCGGGCATGGAAATGACCGGAACCGCACTCCCGGCCGGAAATGCCCCTGCGCCAAAGCCTCCCATGGACCACTACGCCGATCGGCAGTTCCCGCCCGCTGCGATGACACAGTCACGAATGGCTATGATGCACGAGCAGGGGGGGCAAGCCTTCTATCAAATCATGTTCAATATCGCGGAGTATCAGGTTCGCAATGGGCGTGACGGCTACCGCTGGGATGGAGAGGCTTGGTATGGCGGGGACGTCAATCGGTTGACGCTGAAGAGCGAGGGCGAGGGTGTCCTTGGCGGTCCTGGCGGATCGTTCATGGAGACCGCCGAGGTCCAGGCGCTCTACAGCCGGGCGATCGATCCGTATTGGAACCTCCAAGCTGGCGTTCGATACGATTTCAAGCCCAATCCGTCCCGAACATACGCTACTGTCGGGTTGGAGGGCCTCGCACCCTATTGGTTTGAAACCGAAGCGGCTCTATTCCTTTCCAACAAGGGTGAAGTTCTCGGTCGTGTTGAGGGTTATTATGACCAGCGCATCACGCAGCGAATCATTCTGCAGCCCCGAATTGAACTGAATCTCTCCGCGCAGGACGTGCCTGAGACACGGATTGGGTCTGGAATCTCCAACGCCGAGTTCGGATTGCGCCTGCGCTATGAGATCCGACGGCAGTTTGCGCCTTACATTGGCGTATCCTACGATCGAAAACTGGGCAAAACTGCCGACTATGCAAGGGCTGATGGTGAACGCATTAAGGCGACCAGCTTCGTCATTGGTGTGAGGACCTGGTTTTGAGCGTTGTCAGTGGAGTCAACGAAGGGGACGTAACATGATGAAAACGTGGATGCGAGCCTCGCGGTGCAGACGATAGTCGGCAGCACGGCCATGTATCTTGTCATGTTCTTCGTGGACGACAGGCTCGGCAGCTCTACAACAATCTGAACATGTTCTGCATGTCCCAGAGATGGTTGCGCTGAGAAAGGTCGCCAGGCGCCGTCTGTTGGCCCAGAGGGATAAAGCTGCGCTGTGCAATGAGTTTATTCGGTCCCAGAGACAGGAAATTGACCAGGTGAAGGCGCTTCTCGCCCGCAATATAGTGTCGCAAGAGTGGTGCTATCGGCTCGACCGGCAACGCGCCTGCATGAAATCGAAGGAGCTACCATGATCAGCATCCGTACCCTCGCCGCCGCTTTGGCGCTTGCCGTTCCGGTCGCAGCGATGGCGGCGAACCCGATTGTGGTTCACCGCGATCCTGGCTGCGGTTGCTGTGAGAAATGGGCGGCGCAGGTACGCGCGCAGTTCGGCCGGCAGGTGCAGATCATCGACGATGCCGGCCGCGCCGGCTTGAGCAGGCGAGCCGGCGTGCCCTCAGACCTGGCTTCTTGTCATACCGCCACCATCGACGGAATGACCTTTGAGGGCCATGTTCCGATCTCCGACATGAAGCGCGTGCTGGCCCAGCATCCCAAAGGCGTCACCGGGCTCGCCGTTGCGGGGATGCCGATGGGATCGCCGGGCATGGAGATGGCAGGCATGAAGGGCCAGCCTTACGATGTCATCGCCTTTGGCCCCGGAGGGCGTCGCGTCTTTGCGCACCACAGTTGATCGCAGGCATCGACGCTTCGCTGATTCCGAAGCCATCGCCGGGTGGGTGTTGGTCTCGTCTTGCCGCCCGGTGTCAGAACGGCTTGCGCCCGGTATAGAGCGAGATCGAGCCGGTCGGCGTCTGGACGACGCGAACTTCGGCGACATTTTCGAAGCCGGCGTCGGCGATGAGCTCCGGCAGGATGCCCTTTGCGTTGAGCCCGGTGCGCTCCCAGCCGTCGAGCGCCTGCACCTGACGAAACAGCGTTCGCATCAACAAGGTACGCTGAAGTCCGTAATCGGCAATCGCCACGAGGCCACCTGGGCAAAGCGTTCGTGCCATGGCCCGAAGGATGGCCGATTTCACCGGCAGGTCGCATTGATGCAGCACGAGGCTCGACACGATCTTGTTGGCGATCGTGCCGACCAGGACGTCGACCTGGTCGCCGAAACCTCGAACCCACTCGCTTTCTACGCCGGCCGTTTGTGCCTTTTGCCGCGCCAGCGCGAGAGCGGCAGGATCCGGATCGACCCCGATCACGCGTGCCGTGGGGACAGCCTGTTTGATCGCGATCAGCTGCGAGCCCGTGCCGGCGCCCACATCGACGATGACATCGCCCGCCTCGGGTGCAATCGACTCGAGCAATGCGCTGCGCCATCGACGCTCGCGGGTCATGACCGCAATCACCCGGTCATAGTCGCCCGTCAGGCCAGACAGCCCGAGTGCGGGGACGAAGGTTGGACTGTCATTCACCGTTATGCCTCCATGTGCTTCATGGCGATCGCAGCACCCCGAGTCTTGAACCTTTCGCTTGCATCTTCAGTTTCGCGACGGGAGTAAGCTCCGATGCCAAGCTATGGCGATTTGTGGACCGGCCATGTCCGCCTGGGCGACGGATGGGCGTGGTTCGAGGGTCGTTGCGGCGACACCCGACCCCATCGCCATCTCGCCGCGCAGATGATCGTCGGACTGTCCGAGCCGATCCATGTCGAGACGATCGCAGGTTCGTTGACGGGACCTGCCGTGCTGGTGCGCGCAGGCGCGCTTCACGCGGTTCGTCCCACCGCGACGCATGCGAGGGTGATCTATGCGCGATCCTTCAGCCCGCTGGGTATTGCCTGGTCCAGGCTTGGGGACGGTAAGGACGCGGCGTCGCCACCGGCAGCGCTATCCGAGCAGTTGCGCAGCTCCGATGACCTCGCTGGAACGCTTTACGAGCTTGCAGCGGCCTGCCCGACACCGCCGATCGACGCGCGCCTTTGCGAGGCATTGCGGCGCCTGAAGGACGCACGAGTGGACATAGCCGATCTAGGTGAAATCGCGTGCGCTGTCGGACTCTCTGAACCGCGGTTGCGTGCGCTTGCCGCGGAGCAGTTGGGCGCACCGCTCTCACACTGGCGGCTATGGTTCATGCTCGAGCAGGGCCTGCGATCACTTGGCGCGGGCGCGCCCCTTGTGGCAGCCGCAGCGGATGCGGGGTTCAGCGACCAGGCGCATCTCTCTCGTACGATGCGGCGGTTAATGGGCGTCACACCAAGGACCGCGGCATTGGCGATGGCCTCCCGCTGACGGCAGCATCGACCAGGGTCGAGCGACCGAGCCTTGGGTGGAATACGTATAGTGGCTGTCTTCGATCCGGCCCAAATTTGGGGGGAAAGGAAGCCGTCATGACCGATGCAAGCAAGCTCAGTGTGATACGATGTGCCGCGAGCAGCGCTGCCGCTCTTTCCACTGTCTTCGTGCTTTGCTGGCTCGCGGCGACTTTGTTCGGTCCGATCGGGTCACACATGTTCGTGACGATGTTCACGACAGCTCCGCCGGGATCGTTCGTCGCGCTTGGGGCGGGGTTGTGCTGGTCGATCGTCTTCGGCGCAGCCGTGGGAGGTCTCTTCGCCGCATTCCACAATTGGATCGGTCATTGGCAGCGTCCCTAGGACGGCGCAGCGCAATCGAGCGATCGGCGATCTTTTTGTGAGCTCTTTATTCAAGGAAACGCGATGATGGAACGGCAACGACCAGCACATACTGGGAAACAGAATTTCCTGACGTCGCGCGCGGGCATCGTCATGATGGGCTTTCTGGCGCTCGGTTTCGTGCTGCTGTTCACCGAGCATCGCGCGCATGTACTTGGCGCGCTGCCCTTTCTGCTGCTGCTGTCGTGTCCCCTGATGCACCTCTTCATGCATCACGGACATGGGCATGGTCACGATGGAACGCCGCAGCCGGGGGCCGATCGTTCGCCCCAGGAGGGTCAGGGCCAGTGACGGGCCATGCGCAAGCCTACGGCCTGTGGGGCCTCGTCGTCGTCAATGCAGCGGTCTTCATCCTGTTCGCCTACAGTTTCTTCAAGCCGCGAACGACGCGGGACTGGCGATCGTTCAGCGCGTTCAGCGCTTTCCTCGTGGCGCTGTTCGTCGAAATGTACGGCTTTCCCCTGACCCTCTATATCCTGTCCGGGTGGCTGCAGAGCCATTATCCCAATGTCGATTGGTTCTCCCATGATGCCGGGCATCTGTTCGAGATGCTCTTCGGCTGGCGGGCCAATCCGCATGCCGGGCCATTCCATATCATGAGTTTTTTCCTGATCGGCGGCGGTTTCATTCTGATCTCGACGGGTTGGAAGGCGCTGTACGACGCACAGAGGCTCCACCGGCTCGCGACGCAGGGGATCTATTCCTATGTACGGCACCCGCAATATGTCGGGTTCATCCTGGTGATGTTCGGGTTCCTGCTGCAATGGCCGACGATCCTGACGCTCGCGATGTTCCCGGTGCTCGTCGTGATGTATTTGCGGCTGGCGCGGACCGAGGAGCGTGAGGCGCTCGCCGAATTTGGCGATGCCTATCTTCGCTATAAAAAGACCGTACCACCGTTTGTGCCCCACCTCGCGCGCCTGTTCGGGGCGAAGCGTGACGCAGGAGCGGATCAGCGATGAATTCCCTGCCAGCCGGACCGGCGCAAATCCCAGGGGAACCGCCCAGCCGTCCGCCCGGCATCGGGACGCGGCGCACAGACCGGCGCGGCTGCATGTACTTGCCGGTCGCCTCGCCGAAGTGACTGAAACTTGAAACCGCGACACCGAGAAGGAGCACTGGCCATGGCAGATCCGCTGAAACCGACCACATCGCCGCTTACCGCTGGCAGGAATCCGGCAATCCCCGCGGTCGCCTTTGATGTGGGACTGCGAACATATATGCTCGCAGTCTACAACTACATGGCCAGCGGTCTGTTGTTGACCGGGATCGTCGCAATGTTGGTTGCGAACAGCGCCGCCATACGCGCCGTGTTTTTCGCCGCGAGCGGCACTCCGACGCTGCTCGGATGGATAGCGGTCTTCACACCGCTCGCCCTGGTCTTTACGCTAAGCTTCGGTATCAATCGGCTGTCCGAAAGCACCGTCAAGGCACTGTTCTGGACCTATGCGATCCTGATGGGTGTATCGCTGTCGACCATCCTCCTCGCCTATATCGGCGTGAGTGTCGCGCGCACATTCTTCGTTACGGCCGCAGCCTTCGGAGGCCTGAGCCTGTGGGGGTACACTACCAAGAGGAACCTGTCCGCGTTTGGGACCTTCCTGATCATGGGCGTCGTCGGCCTGCTCATCGCCATGGTCGTCAACATGTTCCTGCGGTCGTCCGCTTTGGATCTCATCGTCAGCGCGATCGGCGTGCTTCTGTTTGCGGGCCTGACTGCCTTCGACACGCAAAAGATCAAGAGCGTCTACTTCGATGTGGCCGGTACCGAGTTTCGCGGTAAGGCGGTCGTGATGGGAGCGCTCACGCTCTATCTCGACTTCCTCAACCTGTTCCTGTTCCTGCTGCGCTTCATGGGTGATCGGCGGCAATAGGTCAGCCGGGATGACTGGCCAAGACGCGCGGGCCTTCGCGGCGGGCGCATCTATGGCTGCCGACCCGTCGGCAGCGACTTGCCTCGATTTCGGAGACCTGCCTTGAAGACGTCGACCTTCGATCTGCGTGGATCATTCGGACCACTCGACCCTCTCGGGGTCGAAAAGCAGTTGCTGCGGGTTCCCGGCGTGACGGAAGTCTCCGCGAACGCTGCCTCCGACAGCGTCACCGTCAGCTTTGATGATGCGCTCACCAGCGCAGCCGCGCTCGAGGAGAAGATCGCGGATTGCGGCTTCCATTGCGGCGGCCGGCTCGTCCCGCGGCATGTGTGCGTGATCGGAAGCACAACCCTGTCCTCTGCTTCACGCGCCGCGACGCATCCTCAAGATCATCGTTCCGATGGAGTCGCCGCCAGATCGGTTGCCCCCGATCGCAAGCCGGTGACGGCCGAACACGACGCCATGGCGCACGAGATGGGCCATGGCGACGGCAAGGACATGGCGGCGATGGCGCGCGACATGCGCAACAGGTTTATAGTCAGCCTCGTTTTTGGCCTGCCGATCTTCGCGCTGTCGCCAATGGGCCTGGACCATCCCCTGCTGAAACCGATGTTCGGACTCAGTCTGGATCTGACCCTGTTCCTGCTTGCCAGCGCCGCGATCCTCTATCCGGTCTGGCCCTTCGTAGTCGCCGCGATCCGCGCGCTTCGGAACGGTGTGCTCAACATGGCGGTGCTCGTCCTGCTGAGCGTCGGTACCGGTTATCTGTTCAGCGTGGCGTCGACATTTCTGTTCAAGGGCCAGCAATTTTACGAGGCTTCTGCGGTCCTGCTCATCTTCATCCTGCTCGGCCATTGGCTGGAGATGCGCGCCCGCGCCGGCGCGTCCCAGGCAATCCGCGCGCTCATGGATCTGGCGCCGCCCATGGCGACCGTACAGCGCGACAGAAAGGACGTCGAAGTGCCGACCGCCGAGGTGCTGGCCGGCGATGTCGTGCTGATCCGGCCGGGCAACAAGATTCCCGTCGATGGCGAAATCCTCGAAGGCAAATCTGAGGTCGATGAGTCGATGCTCACTGGCGAATCGATGCCGGTGTCAAAGGCGCCCGGCGACACCGTGATCGGCGCGACGATCAACCGCAGCGGCAGCTTCCGCTATCGGGCGACCAAGGTTGGCGCCGACACCGCGCTAGCCCAGATCGTCAAGCTCGTCCAGGAAGCGCAGAACTCGAAGGCGCCGGCACAGCTGCTCGCCGACCGGGCGTCGCAATGGCTGGTGCTCGCGGCAATTCTGATCGGTCTCGCGACGTTCGCCATCTGGTACTGGATGCTGGGTGCGACACTGCTGTTTGCACTGACCATGACGATCACGGTCTTCGTGATCGCCTGCCCGGACGCCCTTGGCCTTGCCACGCCGATGGCGATAATGGTCGGCACCGGTCTTGGCGCGATGAACGGCATCCTGTTCAAGAACGCCAGCGCGCTCGAGGATGCGACCAAGCTTGACGTCATCGTGTTCGACAAGACGGGGACCCTCACCATGGGCCGGCCCAATGTTGTCGAAGTAGTGACAGCGGAAGGCATCACCCGGGACGAGGTGCTTCGCATCGCCGGCGCGATCGAGCGCAACTCCGACCACCCGCTTGCGATGGCGGTTCTGGAAGGTGCATCCGGTATCACCCTTCCTGAGACGCGCGACTTTGCCAATATCGAGGGGAAGGGCGCAAGCGCTCAAGTCGAGGGCGCAACGGTGCTGCTTGGCAACCGGCGTCTCATGGATGAAGGAAAAGTCGCGCTGGGTGCCCTCGAGGAACCTGGCGAACGCCTGAAAGGGGCGGGACGCACCGTCGTTCACGTTGCGCGCGGCGGCGAGATTCTCGGGTTGATCGCTATTGCGGATGCGGCGCGGCCAACCGCGAAGGCGACCGTCGCGGCGCTTCGGGAGCGCGGCGTCAAGGTCGCGATGATCACCGGCGACAATGCCGGCACGGCCAAGCGAATCGCCGATGAGCTTGGCATCGACATCGTCCTTGCCGATGTGCTTCCCGGTCAAAAGGCGGAGAAGGTCAAGGAGCTGCAGGCCCAAGGTCAACGCGTCGGCATGGTCGGTGACGGGGTCAACGATGCCCCCGCGCTTACCCAGGCCGACGTAGGCTTTGCGATCGGGGCGGGCACCGACGTCGCGATGGAAAGCGCCGATGTCGTCCTGATGAAGAGCGACCCCCATGATATTGTCGGTGCCATAGCGCTCTCACGCGCCACGCTTCGCAAGATGCACCAGAATCTGTGGTGGGCAGTCGGCTACAATGTGATCGCCTTTCCACTCGCGGCGGGTGTGCTCTATCCCGTGCTGCTGAGCCCCGAGGTCGCTGCGCTGGCTATGTCGGGCAGCTCCGCACTCGTCGCGGTCAACGCGCTGCTGCTGAAGCGCACCCGGCTGGCGGGTATCAGTCGGGGCGGCATGAGTCGGGCCTCAGCGGTGGAGCACAATGCCGTTGGTGCCGCTGTTTGAGACCGGCCCACGAGTGCGGCCCCGGCCCTCGCGGCCCGCTACCGTGGTGTGCATGATTGCCGACAGGAGAAAGAACCGGTGGTGAAGGCGAAGAACGAACCCCGTTACGCCGAGCAGTTGCGCGCGCTCCAGATCGGGCTCACCGCCCTGCAGCGGGGAATCATCGAGGATGGCCGCAAGGTGCTGGTCATCGTCGAAGGGCGCGACGCAGCCGGCAAAGACGGCACGATAAAGCGTGTCGTCGAGCATCTGAGCCCGCGCGAAACCCGGGTGGTGGCACTCGGGCCCCCATCGGATCACGATCGCGGGTCGTGGTATTTCCAGCGCTGGGTCCCTCATCTGCCCGCTGCCGGCGAGATCGTCCTGTTCAATCGTAGCTGGTACAATCGCGCCGGCGTGGAGCGCGTGATGGGCTTTTGCACCGACAAGGAATATGAGGAGTTTCTGACGACCGTCCCGATGTTCGAGCAGTTGCTCGAACATTGCGGGGTCACGCTGGTAAAATATTATCTCGATATCTCGAGGGCGGAACAGAAGAAACGCCTGACCGCCCGACGCGAGGATCCGCTCAAACAGTGGAAGATCAGCCCGATCGATGATCAGGCGAACAAGCGCTGGAAGGCCTATATCAAGGCGCGCGATGCAATGCTCGCCCGCACGCACAGCATCGCGGCACCCTGGACGGTGGTGCGAGGGGACGACAAGCACCAGGCCCGTCTCGCGCTGATCAGGGATATGCTGACCCGGCTGGGAGAAACGGATTCTGATCGCTATGGTCATCCTGATCCCAATACCGCCTTCCTTTATGACGATGCCGCCCGGGAACAGGGCCTGATCGCGCCGTGAGCGAGCCTCTTAGGTCATCGCGCGGAGGGCGAAGTCGTTGCCGCTCACGTGAAATGAAATTTGCATGAGCCAAAGAAGGATCAGGCTATGTTCTGGGTCCAGTTTCTATTCCAGGGAAGCTCGATAGCGTGCCGAGCCTAGAGGAAGCCCGAGTCTCAGACCTCCAGAACGGACGTTCGGAATGCGTTTGCGTCACCTTGGATCGCGCCGCCCTGAGCGACGCACTCGTCCGGGAGACGGGCGATCTGGCAATGGGAGCGTCATATCTGGAAACGCGTCCGCATCTATTCTCGGACGTCGCGGTGTTCATCAATGTGTCCCAACTCGCCGGGATGCAGCGCATCATCGCCGCGATCGAGACGGTCGCCCGCCACCCGGATTATCTAGCAGCCACCATGGCCTGGGCGCCAGTAAGTGCCCGACAGGACTTTGGTCCGCACGGCGTCTTCATGGGCTATGACTTCCATTTGAGCGAGCGCGGCCCGGCCCTGATCGAAATAAATACCAATGCTGGCGGAGCAATGTTGAATGCCGTGCTCGCGCGGGCACAACGAGTCTGCTGTCCTTCCGAGCCGACAGATTTTCTTCGCGCATATCCGTTTGAGTCCGTGGTCGCGGCCATGTTCTCGAAGGAATGGCGCTATCAACGCGGCAGCGGCGAACCGGTCTCCATCGCCATCGTCGATGACGATCCCGTATCGCAATATCTGTTTCCCGAGTTTCTGTTGACCCGCCATTTGCTGGAGCAGGCCGGCCATAGCGTCTGCATCGCCGATCCTTCTGAATTCGCCTATGCGTCCGGCACTCTTCGCTATGGGGACCGGAATGTGGATCTCATCTACAACCGGCTCGTCGATTTCTCGCTCGATCGACCCGAGCACTCGGCATTGCGAGCGGCATATCTCGACGGCTCGGTGGTCGTAACGCCCAATCCCCATGTCCACGCGAAATTCGCCGACAAGCGCAATCTCACCCTGCTGTCCGACACCGCGCTGCTGCGGGAATGGGGTTTCGACCGGGCAATTGTCGACACGCTTGTTGCCGGGATTCCGGCAACCGAACGGGTCGACAAGGCTTCCGCCGAGCGGCTTTGGGCCGGCCGCAGGCAATTCTTCTTCAAGCCGGCCGGAGGGTATGGGAGCAAAGCGGCCTATCGTGGCGACAAGCTGACGAAATCGGTGTGGGCCGAAATCCTGGAGAGCGACTATGTCGCCCAAGCCTATGTGCGGCCAAGCGAGCGGACCATCCGGCTGGATGGAGAGACGGTCAAGCGCAAGATCGACGTTCGTCTCTACACCTATGATGGGGAGCCGCTTGTTGCCGCAGCGCGACTATATCAGGGCCAAACCACCAATATGCGCACCGCCGGCGGCGGTTTCGCGCCTGTTCTGCTGATGGCCGCCGACGATTCACCGCAGGACTGCGACAGGTGCGCCACCGGCGAGGCGTGAGCCGGACAGAAGAGCGAAATTGGCGTCCTGGTATTCGGGACGCATCAGACTTCGCCCGACCGGATTGCATTAGCGATCCGGCGAAGCCGCGGCGCAGAGATGAGCATCCGTATTGTCCCGCATATCGATGGCGCCCGATCTCGCTTTAGCTCCCGTTATGAGAAACTTGAGATGAGCAGCGCGGCAACCGACGTCGATAAGGCGAGCGGACGCGTCTGTGCGATCCGCGGTCCCGTGCTCGACGTGGAATTTGCCGCCGGCTCGCTCCCGTCAGTCAACGATGCGCTGTGCATCGCAACCCCTACGGGAATGCACATCGCCGAGGTGCAGAGCCATGTCGATGCGCGCACGGTCCGAGCGGTCGCACTCCAGACCACCAGCGGACTCGCGCGCGGCGTCCACGTCGAGGCCATGGGTACATCGATCATGGTACCGGTCGGCGATGCGGTTCTGGGCCGCCTGCTCGATGCCACCGGCGTGATCGGTGACGGCGGGGCAGCGCTTCCCGTGGACGTTCCGCTTCGCCCAATCCATCGCCAACCGCCGCCACTTGATGTCCAGAGCACAGCGACGACGATGTTCGAGACCGGGATCAAGGTGATCGATCTGCTTGCGCCCCTCGCGCAGGGCGGCAAAGCGGCGATGTTCGGCGGCGCCGGGGTTGGCAAGACCGTGCTGGTGATGGAACTGATCAGCGCGATGGTCGCGCGCTACGAGGGCGTGTCGGTGTTTGCTGGTATCGGCGAGCGCTCGCGCGAAGGCCATGAACTGCTCACCGACATGCGCACTTCCGGCGTGATCGCGAAGACCGTGCTGGTCTTCGGACAGATGAACGAGCCGCCGGGCGCGCGCTGGCGGGTCGGTCTGACCGCGCTTACCATCGCCGAATATTTTCGCGACGAGCAGAAACGCAATGTACTGCTGTTGATGGATAATGTCTTTCGCTTCGTCCAGGCCGGCAGCGAAGTGTCGGGACTCTTGGGCCGGATGCCGTCGCGGGTGGGCTATCAGCCGACGCTCGCGAGCGAAGTCGCGGCGCTCCAGGAGCGGATCGCGTCGGTCGCGGGCGCATCGGTGACCGCGATCGAAGCGGTCTATGTGCCCGCTGATGATTTCACCGATCCGGCCGTGACAGCGATCTCGGCGCATCTCGACAGCAATGTGCTCCTGTCACGCTCGATGGCCGCGGAGGGCATGTACCCGGCGATCGATCCGCTTGCGTCCACCTCGATCCTGCTCGATCCGCTGGTCGTGGGCGAGGACCATTATGCGCTGGCCCAAAAGGTCCGCGAGACGATCGCTCATTATCGCGAGCTGCAGGACATCATCGCGCTGCTCGGCATGGAGGAGCTGGGACAGGAGGATCGGCTGATCGTTGGCCGTGCCCGCCGACTCCAGCGCTTCCTGACGCAGCCTTTTGTCGTAACGCAGGCGTTTACAGGCCAGCCCGGACGATCGGTGCCGCTCCACGCCACACTTGACGGCGTGCGCGCCATCCTCGCCGGCGAGACCGACGACTGGCCTGAAAGTGCCTTCTATATGGTCGGAGACCTGGAAGATGCGCGCGGCAAGGTGGGACCCAAGCCATGAGGCTGCTCATCACTGATCCCACCGCGATCATGGTCGACCGGGAGGTCGCCGCGATCCGCGCCGAGGATGCCACGGGGAGCTTTGGCATCCTGAACGGTCACGCCGATTTCCTGACTGCGCTCGACATCTCGGTCGTCTCCTGGCGCGACATGGACGGTCGCGCCGGCTACTGCGCGGTTCGCAATGGCATTCTGACGGTGAGTGGCGGCAAGGAGGTCGAGATCGCGACGCGCGAGGCGCATGTCGGCGACGATCTCGACGAACTCGAGACGGTAGTGCTTAGGGGTTACCGTGAGCGCGGCGATGCCGAACGCAGCGGCCGAACCGCTGCGACGCGGCTGCGCATGCGCGCGATCCGGCGCATGGTCGAGGCGCTGCAGGGCGGGTCGGCGGAGATCGGTCTATGACCGAGGATCTGCCACCCGAGCAGGAACGGCTCGTGGACGCCGTCAAACAGCGCGCCGAACGCCGACGCAGGGCGCGGGGATTGCCCTCCTTTGCGCGCAATTTCGGCCAGATTGGTGTGCTTGGCTGGCAGGTCGTCGTGCCGGCGCTGATCGCGCTCGCAATTGGCCGCTGGCTCGACCATGGGCTGTCCAGCGGTATCTTCTGGACCGCGCCGCTGCTGATCCTTGGCGTGAGCCTCGGCTGCTGGTCGGCCTGGAAGTGGATCGGGCGGCAATGACGCCTTGGGCCGTCCTCCTGTTTCTGCTGCTCGGAGCCGCTGCCGGAACAGCACATTACCTCGCTATCGCGAAGGATGCTGACCTGCTCGTCCATGGCGGATCGATCATGCTGTCGCTCGGCCTGCGGCTCGGTCGGATGCTTCTGACGCTCGGCGTGCTGCTCGTTGCCGCAAGGCAGGGCTGGCCGGACCTACTCGCGGCCGCGGCCGGGTTCATGGCGGCGCGACATTTCGTGCTCCGCCGACTGGGAGCGGTGTCGTGAAGATCGCCTCCCCGCTCGAAAGCCATATCCTCTTCACGATCGGACCGGTTCCGATCAGCCAGCCGGTCGTCACGACCTGGGGCATCATGGCGGTGCTGACGATCGGCTGTTGGTTTCTGACCCGGCGGCTCGGCCTTCGTCCCACCAGGACCCAGGCGGCGCTGGAACTGGTGGTCGATGTGATCGCGCGCCAGATTCGCGAGACGATGGAGGCGGAACCCCAGCCCTATCTGCCTTTGATCGGGACGCTCTTCATTTTCCTGCTGGTCGCAAACTGGTCATCGCTTTTGCCGGGCGTCGAACCGCCTACGGCGGCCCTCGAAACCGATGCGGCGCTGGCCTTGATCGTGTTCGGCGCGACGCTCTGGTTCGGCGTCCGGGCACTTGGCGCGCGCGGTTATCTGCGCAGTTTCGCGCAGCCGTCGATCCTGCTCGCGCCGCTCAATCTCGTTGAGCTGTTCACCCGCAGCTTCTCCCTGATGGTGCGCCTGTTCGGCAATGTCATGAGCGGCGTGTTCATGATCGGCGTCGTGCTGAGCCTTGCGGGGTTGCTCGTACCGATCCCGCTGATGGCGCTCGAGATGCTGACCGGAGCCGTCCAGGCCTACATCTTCGGCGCGCTCGCAATGGTCTTTATCGGCAGCGCCATCAGCGAAGCGAACCCATCCCCGAAAGCGCCGAACCACGAGGTCTCTTCATGAACTGGATCCACATCGTCAGCATCCTCGGCGCGGCGTTCGCCATCGCCATCGGCGCGATCGCGCCGGCACTCGCCCAAGGCAAGGCGGTCGCCGCAGCGATGGATGCGATCGCTCGCCAGCCTGAGGCGGCTAACACCGTCTCGCGCACCCTGTTCGTGGGCTTGGCCATGATCGAGACGATGGCGATCTATTGTCTCGTGATCGCGCTGCTGCTGCTCTTCGCCAATCCCTTCGCCTGACATGCGTATCGACTGGTGGACGCTGGCGCTGCAGGCGATCAACGTAGTCATCCTCGTCTGGCTGCTCGCACGCTTCCTGTTTCGTCCGGTGATGGGGGCTATCGCCGCGCGGCAGACGGCTATGGACCAGCTGCTCGCCGATGCGGAGTCTGCAAAGGCAGCTGCGCTCAACCTGGAAGCGGATCTCAAGGCGCAGACCGACGCCTTCGCCGCCGATGGAGAGGCGCGCCGGTCAGCTTTGCTTGCCAGCATAGAGGCCGAACGCAGCCGTCTCCTTGAGGCGGCCAGGACCGAGACCGATGCAAAAGCGAAGCTGGCGCTTGCTTCTGTCGAGGACGCGCAAAAGGGCATGGCGACACAGCTAGAGGAAAACGCGGCCGTGCTCGCGGGCCAGATGGCGTCTGCGTTGCTGCGCCGGCTACCGGCCGCGGGCACCACCGATATGATGTTCACTGCCCTGCTCGAACGGGTCGAACGCTTGCCGGTCGAGGAACGCCGAGCCCTGGCCGGTGACACTCCTCTCGCCATCGTGACGCCGGCCGCGCTCGATGGGGAGACCCAAGCGCGGTGCGTGCAAAAGCTCGAAGAGGCACTGCCGGGGCTTGCAGCACCGAACTTCACCGTCGATCCCGCGCTGATTGCCGGGTTCGAGCTCCATGGACCGCACATGCTCGTCCGTAACAGCTGGCGAGCCGATCTCGACACGCAGCTGGCGGCACTCAAGGAGGACGATCATGCCGGGCTCCGCGGATGAATGGCTTGCCCGGGCCGCGACGCGCGTGGCCGCGGCGGAAATCGGCGCACAGGTCCGCCAGATCGGCCGCGTCGAATCAATCGGCGATGGCGTAGCGCTGGTCTCGGGTTTGGCGGAGGCACGGCTCGACGAATTGCTGCAGTTTGCCGGAGGTCAGGCGGGCTTCGTACAAACGCTCGACCGCGATCGCATCGGCTGCGTGATGCTTGAGGATGCTGACAGCATCGAGGCGGGGGACATCGTCTCGGGCACCGGCGCAGTGGTGCGCACGCCGGTGGGGCGGGCCCTGCTCGGCCGTATCGTCGATCCACTCGGCCGACCACTCGATGGCGGGGCGGCGATCGTCGCCGAGCGGTTCGAGCCGGTGGAGCGCCCCGCGCCGTCGATCATCGAGCGCGACCTCGTCGTTCAGCCGGTGCAGACCGGGGTATTGGTCATCGATGCGATGTTCGCGCTCGGCCGCGGCCAGCGCGAGCTGATCCTGGGCGACCGCGCGACCGGCAAGACCGCGCTCGCCGTCGATGCGATCATCAATCAGCGGTCGAGCGACATGATATGCATCTATGTTGCGATCGGCCAAAAATCCTCCAGCGTCGCGCGCGTAATCGATCAGGTGCGCCGCCATGGCGCGCCGGAACGCTGCATCTTCGTGGTCGCGAGCCCGGCTTCCGCACCGGGGTTGCAATGGATCGCGCCGTTTGCCGCGTTCACCATGGCGGAATATTTCCGCGATCAGGGCGGTCATGCGCTCGTCGTCCTCGACGACCTCACCAGGCATGCCGCCACGCACCGCGAGATCGCGCTGCTGACCGGCCAGCCGCCGGGACGCGAAGCCTATCCGGGCGACGTTTTCTACCTCCATTCGCGGCTGCTGGAGCGCGCCGCCCGGATGTCGCCCGAAAAGGGCGGCGGTTCGCTCACGGCGCTGCCGATCGCGGAGACCGATGCCGGCAATGTCAGCGCCTATATCCCGACCAACCTGATCTCGATCACCGACGGGCAGATCGTGCTCGACACCCGGTTGTTCGCCGAAGGGCACAAACCCGCTGTCGATGCCGGCACCAGCGTCAGTCGCGTAGGCGGCAAGACGCAGGCCCGGGCGTTGCGGGACGCGAGCGGCACGATGCGGCTCGACTATGCCCAGTTCCTCGAGCTCGAAATGTTCACCCGCTTCGGCGAGCAGCCAGAGCCGCGCGTGAAGGCCCAGATCGAGCGTGGACGGCGGCTGCGCGCATTGCTCGCCCAGCCGCGCTTCCAGCCTCTGCGGGTCGTGGATCAGGTGGCGCTGGCAACCGCGCTCACCGAGGGCCTCTTGGATCCCGCGGCGATCACCGACATCGCTGCGATCCGCGCGACTCTGCCGTCATGGCTCGATGCCAATGCGTCCGATCTCGTGGGGCAGGTCGAGGCTAACGGGACAATGGATGCGACGTTGCGCGCCGGATTGTTGGCGGCCGTGCAACGGATGATCGCCAGCTACAGCGCTGGCGTCGCGACATGAGCGATCGTCTCGCCAATGTCGGGCGACGGATCGCCACGGTCCGGCAACTCGGTGCGGTGGTCAACGCGATGCGCGGTATCGCCGGCGCCCGTGCCCAGCAGGGCCGCGCGCTGCTGCCCGCGATCCGCGCCTATGCCGCGACGGCGGGTCATGCGATTGGGAAGGCGCGGCAGCTACAGACAGGATCTTCGGCACCGCCGCTGAACAGCGCAAAGGGCAAGACAGGTCTTATCGTCTTCGGCGCAGAGCAGGGGTTCGCGGGCGCCTTTCCAGAGCAGATCTTGAACGCCGCTGCGAGCGATTCCCCAGCGGCGCACATCTTCCTCGTCGGCGATCGTGCCGCCGCGCTTGCTGCCGAGCGGACACTGCCCGTTGCCTGGGCCACCAGTCTTCCCAGTCGCGCCGCTGCGCTTGCCGATATGGCAACCGAGCTGCTTGGCGCCCTCTACGATTATGTGGCCGTGGCCGGCGCGGTCCCGGTCGCAATGATCTATCCGGTCTGGACGGCAGGGCATGGTGCGTCGGTCGTCCGCCGCAGCCTTTTGCCGCTCGATCCCGATATGTTTCCGCCGGAGCCAGTTGGGTCGATACCCCTGATCAATCTGCCGGCAAGCGACCTCGTCGAGCGCTTGGCCCAGGAATATGTCTTCGCCCAGCTGTGCGGAGCGGCCACCGAGGCCTTCGCCGCTGAAAACGAGGCTCGCATGGCGACGATGGCGGCCGCGAAAACCAATATCGACGCCAGACTCCAGGCACTTGAACGCGAGGAACGGCTGACGCGTCAGGAGGAAATCACCGCCGAGGTGGTTGAGCTGGCGGCCGGGGCACGCGCACGCGGCCGAACCCGGACGGTATCGGAGTAGGGGGCCGAGCTGATGCCGGAAGCGACGTGATTGCCTGGCACAAGTGTGCGGCACTGCCATCCGTATCAATACGCATGTTGCGAGCGGTCTTCGCCATTCATGGGTGTGCAAGCAGTTCGAGCGCTGCGCGGTGGCGCATCAGCGTTCCGGCATACACCAGCTCCGGCTAGGCGGCCGGGAACCCATGCCTTTTCAGTTTCAGGAAGAATGACCATGGACCCGCAGCCCGAGGCGAATGGCCAGCCACTCTCCAGCGATGAGATCGGCCTGATCCACGCCTGGTGGCGCGCCGCCAATTACCTCTCGGTTGGACAGATTTATCTGCTCGATAATCCGCTGCTCCGCGAACCGCTCAAGATGGATCACGTCAAGCCGCGGCTGCTTGGACACTGGGGTACGACCCCCGGGCTTAACTTCCTCTATGTGCACCTCAATCGTGTCATCAAGGCGCGCGGCCTCAATGCGCTCTTCATCGCCGGGCCTGGTCATGGCGCACCAGGTGTCGTCGCCAACACATGGCTCGAGGGCACCTATAGCGAAGTCTATCCTGCCATCGGTCCCGACGAAGATGGCCTGCGCCAGCTTTTCCGGCAATTCTCCTTCCCTGGCGGCATTCCCAGTCATGCGTCACCCGATACGCCCGGTTCAATCCATGAAGGTGGTGAACTGGGTTATTCTCTTCTGCATGCGTTTGGCGCCGCCTTCGACAATCCCGATCTGATCGTTGCTTGCGTCGTCGGCGACGGCGAAGCGGAGACCGGACCGCTGGCGACCTCGTGGCACAGCAACAAGTTCCTTAATCCCGCGACCGACGGGGCCGTTCTGCCAATCCTGCATCTCAACGGTTACAAGATCGCAAGTCCGACTGTCCTTGCGCGCATTTCGCACACCGAGCTCGACGCGCTGTTTCGCGGTTATGGCTACCTGCCGATCTTCGTCGACGGCGAGGAGCCGGACGCGATGCACCGGGCGATAGCGGCCGCGCTAGACGACGCGGTCGATCGGATACACGCGATCCAGAAGGCCGCGCGCGACGGTGGGGTCACGACGCGTCCGCTCTGGCCGATGATCGTCCTGCGCAGCCTAAAGGGCTGGACCGGACCCAAGATCGTCGACGGGCAGAAGAGCGAAGGCTTCTGGCGGGCGCACCAGGTCCCGTTCACGATGGACAAGCCCGAGCATCTTGGGCTGCTCGAGGAATGGATGCGCAGCTACCACCCGGAAGAACTGTTCGATGATGGCGGGCGGCTCCGGCCCGAAATCGCGGCTCTGGCACCGGCTGGCGACAGGCGGATGAGTGCCAATCCGCATGCCAATGGCGGGGCTCTGATGCGCCCTCTGCGGTTACCCGACTTCGCATCCTACGCGGTCCCGGTCGTTCATCCCGGCCAGAGCGACGGCGAGGCGACGCAGGTGATGGGCACGTTCCTGCGCGACGTGATGCGGGAGAACGCTCAGGCCCGCAACTTCCGCGTTTTCGGCCCGGACGAGACGGCATCCAACCGGTTGCAGACGATCTTCGAAGCCACCGACCGGAGCTGGGACGCGGAGACGATCGCGGACGATGTCCATCTCGATCCCAGCGGACGCGTGATGGAGGTGCTGAGCGAACATTGCTGCCAGGGATGGCTGGAAGGCTATCTGCTGACGGGCCGCCACGGCCTGTTTTCCTGCTATGAGGCGTTCATCCACATCGTCGATTCGATGGTCAACCAGCACGCCAAATGGCTGAAGACGGCGAAGGAGGTGCCCTGGCGTCGCCCGATCGCTTCGCTCAATTATCTGCTGACCTCTCACGTCTGGCGCCAGGATCATAATGGCTTCAGCCATCAGGATCCCGGATTTGTCGATCATGTCGTCAACAAGAAGGCTGACATCGTGCGGGTCTATTTCCCGCCCGACGCCAATACCCTGCTTTTTGTCACCGACCATTGCCTGCGCAGCTGGGACCGAATCAATGTCATCGTCGCCGGCAAGCAACCTTCGCCGCAGTGGCTCGACATGAATGCGGCGATCAAGCACTGCACGCGCGGCATCGGTATCTGGGATTGGGCCAGCAACGATCGCCGCGGAGAGCCGGATGTCGTCATGGCGTGTGCTGGCGACGTTCCTACGCTGGAGACACTGGCCGCGGTCAGCCTGTTGCGCGTGCAACTCCCCGACCTTAAGGTTCGCGTCGTCAACGTCGTCGATCTGATGACGTTGCAGCCCAACAGCCAGCACCCTCATGGGCTCAGCGACAGCGCGTTCGACGCGCTCTTCACGACGGATAAGCCGGTCATCTTCGCCTATCATGGTTATCCGGCACTAATTCATCGGCTTACCTACAAGCGCACCAACCACCAGAATATCCACGTTCACGGTTTCGAAGAGGAGGGCTCGACGACGACGCCTTTCGACATGGTGGTCCGAAACCATCTCGACCGCTTCCATCTCATGGAGAAGGTTATCGACCATGTGGAGCTGCCCGATAGTGCGGCCGCCTACGCCAGGCAGACGATCGATGATGAACTGGTCGAGCACAAGCGGTACATTGCGGCACACGGGATCGATATGCCTGCCGTTCGCGATTGGCGGTGGCCCTCTGGAGCCTGAGGCGTCACCGGAACGAGCGGTTTGGGAGAACCGCGCCTCGGGAGACATGGCAGGCATTCTGCGCGTGCGCTCGTGAACGCACAAGCATCTGGGGACATTACGTAATGTTGTTTCGAGCCATGCCGGGCATGCCGCGACGTCCCCCCGGAGAAACGCTGCATGATCGATACGTCCGCAGACTGTGCCAAGTGCGACCCGCTCGACGGCGTCGCCCGGACGCTCGACCATGCCTCGGCCGCGGCAAT
Source organism: Sphingomonas sp. NPDC079357 (assembly GCF_044901155.1). Classification (NCBI taxonomy): domain Bacteria; kingdom Pseudomonadati; phylum Pseudomonadota; class Alphaproteobacteria; order Sphingomonadales; family Sphingomonadaceae; genus Sphingomonas; species Sphingomonas sp. NPDC079357. Next base: position 206,019 of record NZ_JBJDOM010000004.1, on the reverse strand, counting down.
CGCGCAGATGACCTCTGGCCTGTCGCCGGTGACAATGATGCAGGCGTGGCTGGACTGGTGTGCTCATCTCACCATATCGCCGGGCAAGCGGCTGCAGCTTGCCGGCAAGGCAGGGCGAAAGGTCCAGCGGATTACCGATTATGCCGTGCGACGTGTGGGGCAGGTCGATGCCGCGCCGGCGATCGAGCCGCTACCGCAGGACCGGCGCTTTATCGATCCGGCCTGGCGGCAGTTCCCTTTCGACCTGATCTCGCAATCCTTCCTTCTCACCCAGCAATGGTGGCATGCGGCGACCACCGGCATCAGCGGCGTGTCCAGGCATCATGAAGAGATGGTGGCGTTCGCGGCACGGCAGATGCTCGACGTCATCGCGCCCACCAACTTCCTCGCGACCAATCCCGTGCTCCAGCGCAAGATCATCGAGTCCGGTGGTGAGTGCCTGGTCGAGGGTGCGAAGCATTGGATGGAGGATGCGGAGCGGCGCGCCCGAGGCGAGCCGCCCGTAAGGACTGAGGCGTTCCGCGCCGGGGAGACGGTGGCGATCACGCCCGGCAAGGTGGTGTTCCGCAACGCGCTGGTCGAGCTCATCCAATATGCGCCGACGACCGGGATTGTCCGCCCCGAGCCGATCCTCATCGTTCCCGCCTGGATCATGAAATATTACATTCTCGACCTGTCGCCGGAGAATTCGCTGGTCCGCTGGCTGGTGGCCGAGGGCTATACCGTGTTCGTCCTGTCCTGGCATAATCCGCAGAGCGCGGACCGCGACCTCGATATCGACGCCTATCGCCGCCTCGGGCCGATGGCGGCGCTCGACGCGGTCACGGCGATCACGGGCTCGGCCAAGGTCCACGGTGTCGGCTATTGTCTCGGCGGGACGCTGCTGGCGATCACGGCGGCGGCCATGGCTCGCGACGGCGACGAACGCTTCGCATCGCTCAGCCTGTTCGCGGCGCAGACCGAGTTCAGCGAGCCGGGCGAGCTCGGCCTGTTCATCGACGAGGCACAGCTCAACCTGCTCGACAATATGATGTGGAGCCGTGGCTATCTCGACAGTAGCCAGATGGGCGGCGCCTTCCAGATATTGCGGTCCAACGACCTGATCTGGTCGCAGATCCTCGGCACCTATCTGATGGGCGAGCGCGAGCCCATGACCGACCTGATGGCATGGAATGCGGACGGAACGCGCATGCCCTACGCCATGCACAGCGAGTATCTGCGCACGCTCTTTCTCTATGACGATCTTGCCGAAGGCCGGTTCAAGGTCGAGGGGCACACCATCACGCTCTCGTCGCTGCGTCAGCCCATCTTCGTGGTGGGGACCGAGCGCGATCACGTCGCGCCGTGGCGGTCGGTCCACAAGCTGCACTGGCTGAGCAGCGCCGAGATCCGCTTCGTCCTGACCAGCGGCGGCCACAATGCCGGCATCGTGTCCGAGCCCGGGCATCGCCACCGCAGCTATCATGTCGCGACCCGCGTCCTCGACCGCCCCGCGCTCGATCCGGACGATTGGCTGGACCAGGCCGAGGCGCGCGACGGATCGTGGTGGACGGACTGGGCGGCCTGGCTCGGCGATCATTCCGGCGCGCTGCAGGCCCCGCCGCCGATGGGTAATCCGGACAGGGGCCTCGTAGCGCTCTGCGATGCACCCGGCCATTATGTGCTGGAGCGCTGAGCAATGGGCAGCCTCAAAATGATCGAGAACCGGACCTTCGACGAGATCGTCGTGGGTGAGACGGCGAGCGTCACGCGGACCTTGGGCGAGCAGGACATTCAGCTGTTCGCCCTGGTTTCGGGCGACGTCAATCCGGCCCATCTCGATGCCGAATATGCCGCCGGCGACATGTTCGGGCGGGTGATCGCGCACGGCCTATGGGGTGGTGGTCTGATCTCGGCCGTGCTCGGCACGCAGCTCCCTGGGCCGGGCGCGATCTATCTGAGCCAGAGCCTTCGGTTCAAGCGACCCGTAGGGTTGGGGGATACGATTGTCGCGTCGGTCACGGTACGCGAGAAGCGCGCCAAGCATCATATCGTCGTCTTCGACTGTTGCTGCATCAACCAGGCCGGCGAGGAGGTGATCAACGGCGAGGCTGAGGTCAAAGCGCCAACCGAGAAAGTAAGGCGCCCGCGCATGGCGCTGCCCGATATCCAGCTCTCGGATCATGACGGCTTCCGCCGGCTGATCGAGATGACGAGAAGCGTCGAGCCCGTTCCCACGGCGATCGCACATCCCTGCACCACCGCCGCGATCCTGGCTGCGGCAGCCGCTGCCGAAGCCGGCCTGATCGTGCCGATCCTGATCGGCCCCGAGGCTCGCATCCGTGTGGCTGCCAAGGACGCCGGCAAGGATATCGGTGCCCTCCGCCTGATCGACGTGCCCCACAGCCATGCCGCCGCGGCGCGTGCGGTCGAACTGGTCCGCTCGGGCGAAGCACTGCTGCTGATGAAGGGATCGCTGCACACCGACGAACTTATGGGTGCTGTCGTTCCGGCTGCGACGGGCCTGCGAACCGAGCGCCGCATCAGTCATGCCTATCTGCTGGACGTCCCCGGGCATCCGGCGCCGCTCATCATCACCGACGCGGCGATCAACATCGATCCGAGCCTGGAAGACAAGGCCGATATCATCCGCAATGCGATCGACCTCGCGCATGTCATCGGCATCGCCTGTCCGAAGGTCGCGATCTTGTCTGCCGTGGAGACGGTCAATCCGGCGATCCGCTCGACGCTCGATGCGGCCGCCTTGTGCAAGATGGCCGATCGCGGACAGATCGTCGGCGGCGTCCTTGACGGTCCGCTCGCCTTCGACAACGCGATCAGCGAGAAGGCGGCAAAGGACAAGGGCATCGTCTCCCCCGTTGCAGGGCGCGCCGAAGTCCTCGTCGTTCCCAATCTGGAAGCCGGCAATATGCTTGCCAAGCAGCTGACCTTTCTCGGCGGCGCGGACGCGGCCGGCGTGGTGCTGGGCGCGCGGGTACCCATCATTCTCACCAGCCGGGCGGATTCGCTCCGCACCAGCGTAGCGTCATGCGCAATCGCGCTGTTGCTGGCGCGGGCCGCCCCCAGAGCCACGCCCGGCCCGATAGCGAAGCCGGCATGAAGGCGATCGTCAGTCTCAATGCCGGCTCGTCGAGCATCAAGTTCGCGCTCTATCGCTTGTCGGGCGGACAGCTCGACTTCGATGCGGGCGGCAAGATCGAGGGTATCGGCACTAGCCCCCGGCTCGTCGCGCGCGACGCGGGCAGCGAGACCATCGTGGAAAAGACGTGGCCGGGCGGGGACGCACTCTCGCACGAGAATCTGCTCGAGGACCTCTTTGCCTGGGCGGCAACCCAATTGGGAGACCGCAAGGTCGCCGCGATCGGCCATCGTATCGTCCATGGCGGCGTGCGCTTCGCCGCGCCGCAGATCATCGATGATACTTTGCTGGATGCGCTCGATGCCTTGATCCCATTGGCGCCGCTCCATCAGCCGCATAACCTCGCCGCGGTCCGGGCCTTGCGCCTGCTGGCGCCTTTGCTGCCGCAGATCGCCTGCTTCGATACCGCGTTTCACCATGGCATGCCGCCGTTGGCGACGCGCCTGCCGATTCCGCGCGCTTTTCACGGCCAGGGCGTGCGCCGGTATGGCTTTCACGGTTTGTCCTATGAATACATTGCGGGCCGCCTTCGCGAGATCGACCCTGCTCTGGCCGCAGGCCGCGTCATCGCCGCGCACCTAGGCAACGGTGCGAGCATGTGCGCAATGCGTGCCGGGGCGAGCGTCGATACGACGATGGGCTTCACGGCGCTTGACGGATTGATGATGGGCACGCGCTCGGGCGCGATCGACCCCGGCGTGGTGCTTCATCTTCAGACTCAGGTCGGTATGGCCGCACAGGCGGTGGAGACGTTGCTCTATGAGCAGTCGGGCTTACTCGGTGTGTCCGGGATTTCAGGCGATATGCGTACGTTGCATGCAAGCGACGCGCCGGAAGCGAAGGAGGCGGTCGCCCTTTTCGTCCAGCAAGCTGGCCGTCAGGCCGCCGCTCTCATTCCCGCGCTCGGCGGTCTCGACGGTCTCGTCTTCACCGCCGGCATTGGCGAGAATGATTCAGAGATTAGGGCTGCGATTTGCGAGCGCTTAGCTTGGACTGGCGTCATTCTTGATCTCGACGCAAATGCATCGAATGCGCCTGTCATCAGCGCGCCAGATAGCAGAGTGATCGTGCGGATCGTTCCCACTGATGAGGAGCGCGTGATCGCCGATCATACGGTCGCTCTTATCAATCGCCATGGAAGGGGGCGGCGGTGAGGCCGCGTGTTGATCCTTCGGTCACGCACCGGCGGAGCAGTGTATCACCGCGGGTGATCCGGCACTATGAGAAGATCGCCCTGATGCGAACCAGGCTTCGCAGCGATAACGGGTTATCGCGACTGTTCGTTTCCCGCCCACCAGTTGCCATTTTATCGCGCGATCGCTCGCGATCTCGGTTTTCCTATCGTGGAGATCGCGGATCTCGTCTCCCTCTCCCTTTGGAGCGATTTCGAGCGCTCCAGGCCGAGGTCATGTCGCTTGCCCATCACGCGCGCCGAACAGCTGTCAGGCTCGCAAGCTCCAGACGACGCGCGTGCCGCTGCTCGATCTCGCGGATCGATGCGGTGGTGACGACCGGTCGGGATGCCCGATCCTCGATCAGCTGGTGGCTCGCTGAATTCGCATTTAGCAAAGCAGGCGCTCCGCGCCAACCAGGAGGCGGTCATGATGTTACTGAACCGGCGGACGTTGCTGGCGAGCGGGGGTCTGCTCCTGGCGGCGGCGTGTACGCGAAAATTCGGTTCGCCCGAGCGTGCCGGGACGCTTCCGATCCCGCGCCTGGTCGACGCGCGCCAACACGGCCAGCTGATCAACCTGAGAGCACAGGAAGGCGAGACCACGTTCTTCCCTGGCCGGCGAAGCGCCACGCTCGGGTACAATGGTAGCTATCTCGGCCCGACGCTGCGGGTTCACCGCGGCGACGATGTGACGATGACCGTCGGCAACAGCCTGTCGGCTGACACAACGGTTCACTGGCACGGGCTGCTCGTGCCGGGCGAACTGGACGGTAGCCCGCACCAGCTGATCGCTCCCGGTGCGACCTGGCGTCCTACGCTGCCGATCCGCCAGCCGGCGGCGACCCTCTTCTATCACTCGCATGCGCATGGGTTGACGGGTGAGCAAGTCTATTCGGGGCTCGCGGGCATGCTGGTTGTGACGGATGAGGAAGAGCAGGGCCTTGGACTGCCGTCGGACTATGGCGTTGATGATCTGCCCGTCCTGATTCAGGACCGGCAATTCGAGGATGGCCGGCTGGTCATGCCGACCGGCATGATGGTTGCTTCGCAGGGCCGCCGTGGCAACACGATTCTGGTCAATGGCGCACCCACGCCTCGGGCCGATGTTCCGGACCGCCTGGTGCGGTTGCGGCTCGTGAACGGTTCGAACGCCCGCATCTATGAGCTTTCGTTCAGCGATGACCGGACGTTTCATTGGATCGGCACCGAGGGCGGTCTCCTGGCGAGGTCCGTCGAACTGCAGGCCCTCACCCTGGCACCCGGCCAGCGTGCCGAGATATTGGTAAGCTTCGCCGATGGCAAGCCGGTCGCTCTGGTCACCGCTCAAGATGCGAGCGCGTCGATGATGGGGATGATGGGAGGTATGGGAATGATGGGCGACCATCACGACGATGAAGACGACGCTTCAACGACGGAGACGGTGCTGACCTTCTCACCGCGCCCGGGCTTGGGCGGGCGGGCCGCAGCCGCTGTACCACTGCTCCTGGCGGCACGCACCGTACCAGATCCTGAAGCGGCCGTAAGGCGCCGGCGCTTCGTGCTCAATATGTCGATGGGCGGTATGATGGACAGCGATGACGGCGCATACGCGATCAACGACAGGCCGTTCGACATTGATCGCATCGACGAGGAAGTCGGTCTCGGGGACGTCGAGATATGGAAAGTCTCCGGGAAGAAGATGGCGCATCCCTTCCATATCCACGGCGTGCATTTCGACGTGCTACGCCGCGATGGCGACGACCCGGACCTTCTCGATCAGGGGCCTCGCGATACGATCGTCGTGAAGGAGGCGGTAGAATTGTTGGTCCGGTTCGACCAGCCGGCCACCAAAGCACCTTTTATGTATCACTGCCATATCCTGGAACATGAGGATGAAGGCATGATGGGGCAATTCACGGTCGGTTGATTCAATCCGGGTGCGTCGCCCAAAGCCTGCCAGGAGCGGGTGCATCTCACGGACGCGGCCAACGCCGGTGGCCCCTGTCGCTCGGACGGCAACGCCTGGCCGTGCCACTCTCGTCCAGCGACATCTTCGTGACAGCATGAACTCTCCAGGCGCTGCCGTTTTAGGCTCGTCAATATCGCTTGACCCAGGACTATGGTCCAAGGTCCACAATGATGATCTTGGCGCAGCCCGATAGCTCGGACGCCGTGACCGGGGAAACGGAGCGTGAGGGGTAACCGCTGCTCCTGCGTATAGAGTTATGGGGAGCCACGCTTGATGTCTCGTTTCGAAAGCCAACGCCGATTTTCGCTCGCCGGGTGCATGGTGGGAACGATGGCAGAAACCCTGCCTCCGACGGCTGTCGGCGCCTGTCCGCAAATCCATTCTAACCTTGTTTGACTGTGGATGACGGGGAGATGGATGGGGGCATGATTGAGAGCCAAAAGGCGAATGGCCTCGATCCCGATTCGGGCACGATCATTCAGGTAGTGAAGAGCGCGCCAAATTACGCCGTCTATGCGCTTGACCCTAAGGGCCTCGTGACAGTTTGGACCGCCGGCTGTGAAGAAATTACGGGATGGGCCAGCTCCGATGCGATCGGGAAACACCATTCGTTCCTGTATTGCGCGGAAGATATCGCGGCGGGCGTTGCGGATAGGCACCTCGCGCAGGTGGAGCAGCTTGGCCGGGTCGAGCAAGAGTCTTGGCGCGTTCGGAAAAACGGGTCGGAGTTCCTCGCCCTTCTGACGACGACGGCGCTCCACGATGAGGCCGGCCAGCTGAGCGGCTATGGCAAGATCCTGCGCGACACGACCGATGAAGCCGCGACCAAGGAAGCGATCGTTGCCCGCGAGCAGCATCTCCAGTCGATCCTGGATACAGTTCCCGATGCCATGGTCATCATCGATGAGCGCGGGCTGATAACGTCCTTCAGCGCCGCGGCCGAGCGCTTGTTCGGATATTCGGAAGCAGAGGTGCTCGGCGCCAATGTGAGCAGCCTCATGCCGTCCCCGGACCGTGAACGGCATGATTCCTATATCGGCCGATATCTGTCGACGAGCGAACGGCGGATCATCGGTATTGGCAGGATCGTCGTTGGCCAACGGCGGGACGGTACCACCTTTCCGATGGAACTCTCGATCGGAGAGGCCGGTCACCGTGGCCACCGCGTCTTCACGGGCTTCATTCACGACCTGACAGAAAGCGACCGCAACGAACTGCAGCTCAAGGAGCTGCAAGCCGAATTGATTCACGTCTCGCGCCTCAGCGCGATGGGCACGATGGCGTCGACGCTGGCCCATGAGTTGAACCAGCCGCTTACCGCGATCGCCAATTATCTGGAAACGACGCGCGACCTGCTTGTCGATCCCGATGCCGAGACCGTCGCGATCGTGCGCGACGCGCTCGACGAGGCAGCTAAGGAGTCCCACCGCGCGGGGCATATCGTCCGAAGACTTCGTGATTTCGTGGCGCGAGGGGAGACCGAGAAGCGGATCGAGGATTTGCCGCGGCTGATTGAGGAAGCCGCTGCTCTCGGCCTTGTCGGCGCCCGTGAACGAGGCGTTCGCAGTTTTTTCGATTTTGATCCGGCGGCCTCGCCGGTGCTCGCCGATCGCATACAGGTTCAGCAGGTCCTCGTGAATCTGATCCGCAATGCGGTCGAGGCGATGGCGCAGGTCGCCATTCGCGACCTCACGATCACGACGCGGCGGCGGCCGAAGGCAATGGTTCAGGTGTCCGTGGCGGACACGGGCCCAGGCATATCCGAGCAGGTCGCGCCCCAACTTTTCGAAGCCTTTGTGAGCAGCAAGACCGACGGCATGGGCCTTGGCCTTTCGATCTGTCGAACGATCATCGAAGCCCATGGCGGCCGGATCTGGACCGACGGCGCGCCGAACGGAGGCGCTGCTTTTCATTTCACCTTGATGCAGGCCCGCCCGGAGGATGAGCATGACGCCTAAACGTATTGTCCATTTGGTCGATGACGAAGAATCCATCCGCAAGTCGGCCGGCTTCATGCTGAAGACATCGGGATTCGCCGTCCAGACCTATGCCTCCGGCATTGCGTTTCTGAAAGCCGTCAAGACCGCTGAGCCGGGATGCATTCTGCTTGACGTTCGCATGCCCGGCATGGACGGGCTCGAGGTCCAGGAGGTGCTTGCAGAGCGTGGTGTCACCATGCCGGTGATCGTTTTGACCGGGCATGGCGATGTCGGGATCGCGGTTCGCGTCATGAAGGCAGGGGCGGTCGATTTCCTGGAGAAGCCGTTCGAGAAGACCGCGCTCCTGGCCTCGATCGGCGTGGCTTTCTCGAGGCTCGATAAGTCCGACGCGCGGTCGCTTCGAGAGGCGGAGGCGAGGGTGCGGGTCGCCGTGCTCACGCCTCGCGAACGAGAGGTTCTCATCGGCCTCGCCAACGGCTTTCCCAACAAGACCATCGCCTATGATCTCGACATATCGACTCGAACGGTGGAAGTTCATCGGGCGAACCTCATGACCAAGCTCGAAGTGCATAGCCTGTCGGACGCGCTGAGGATCGCGTTTTCGGCCGGATTGGGCGATGCGCCGGAATCGTGAGCTTGGGATCACTACGTAGCGACGGCCTCCTGTTCATTTGCGATGCATGCCCAGGATCCGAGGGTGGATCAGCGAAGAGGCAGCATCGTCGGTCATGGGCGTTATCGATCACCAAACGAGCGAGAAAGCGGCCCTGATCCTGTTGTCTGACGACGATGTCTCGGTACGCAGGTCCCTTCATCTCTTGTTGCGGTCCCGCGGCTTTGGCGTCCTGTCCTATGCGAGTGGCACTGCCTTGCTGCTCGATCCGCAAACGCAATCGGGCGATTGCCTCGTGGTCGATTATCTTATGCCGGACATCGACGGCATTTCGATCCTGAGGAAGCTTCGGTCGGCGGGCTGGTGTGGGCCGGCGATCCTGATCACGGCGCATTACGCCGATAAGCTCGCCGAAAGCGCGCAGGAAGCGGGCTTTGCCGCTGTGCTCGAGAAACCTCTGCGCGATGGTGTGCTGGTACAGACCATCGGCGAAGTAATCTCCGCCGGGCGGAAAGTTGGCAGCGATCACTGCTAGGGAAATGGAATATCGCGCCGTGATCGGAACCTCTGCGACATCCTCGCACCTTCCCGGGACCGGCGCTCGTCCCACAAGGCATTTTCTCCGCCGCCTTCTGATGGTGGATATGCGCGCGATTCCGCGTGCGATCTTCTTCGCGGGCGCGCCCGGCCCTGGTGACTGCAAGGGCGGGGCCAGCGCGATCCGGGTATTCATGGCCGGGTCGTAGCATATGGAGGCGAGCTTGCCCGCCACGGTCATCGAAGCGGCGCGCGATCGGGGCGAACTTGGCTTCGTCGTTCTTCTCTTCGCGGCCACGGCGGTTGCCCTGGGTAATAGCGTCGTCCTGCCATTCCTGCCAGAAATGGTGGGTCAAATGTCTCCGGACGCGAGTGCCCTCGCGAGAGGGCGCCTTGTCGTCGCCCTGGTCACGGTTTCCCAGATCGCAGGGTGTCTCTCGGCGCCGTTATGGGGCTGGATTTCCGACCGGTGGAAACGGTGGCCGATCCTGGTCGTGGGGCTGTTGGGTTTCAGCCTGACAATGGCGTTGTATTCCGCGGTCGGATTCGAGCGACTCTATGTTTTGCGGTTGCTCAATGGCGTGTTTGCGGCGGCCGTCGTGCCGACGGCATTTGCGATGGTCGCCGATCGTTCACCAGATCTGGTTCGGCGAGCGCGTCAGTTCACCTGGCTGAACGCCCTGGTCTTCGCGGGCGACCTGACCGGCCCGCTCCTTGGAGAAATTTCGGTGGCGCTCGGAGCAACGTCGCCATTCCTGGCGCCAGCTGCATTGAGCGCGATCGCCATGCCCGGTCTTCTTCTGGTTTCACGGGAAAGTGCCACTGGTCCGGTCGGCAGCGTTCCACGCCCGAAAGCGCGTGAGGCGCTTGTCCCGCTGCTCCTGATCTCGGCCATTGCGTCCGGGTGCCTCACCGTTCTGCATCTGACGTTGTCGCTTGGATCGGGCGCGCGGGATCTGTTCCGCGAGAACGTCTCGATGCTGTTCGCTCTGTGCGGTGCAGCGATGCTGGTGGCGCAGCTCGTCCCGTTCACAGGGCGCAGAGTCACGGTCGGCGCGGCCTGGCTGTTGCGGCCAATGCTCGCCGGGCTGGCCGCCGCATTGATCATTGCCGTCTTCGCCCGGACCTTGTGGGTGCTCGTGCCTGTATTTCTGCTCGCCGGCTGGAGCACCGCGACGCTGAAGCTGCTCACCAATTATCTGACGTCGAAAGCGTCTCCGGGCACGCAGGGTTCGGGCCTTGCGCTCCAGTACGCGGCGGTGAGCGCCAGTCAGGCTGCGGCGTCGATCGTCACTGGATGGGCAAGCGCGTCGGAGCATTTGATGCTGTGGCTTGCCGCTGCCGCCGCGTTGGCGGTCACGGCGATGACGTTACGGTTGAAAGATTGAGGCGCCTCTCGTTCGCTCCGTCGTCAAAGTACATCAAAGGGCCGGCTCCGATTCAGATCTTCGGGCGATCGATGAAGCGGTGCACCGCGAACCCTGCCAGCATCGCGATCACGAAGGGCGCGGCAAGCGTCGGGCGGATGGCAAGGTCCGCAATCGCCGGACCGGGGCAGAGGCCGGCAATTCCCCAGCCGATCCCGAAGATTGCACTACCGCCGATCAGGCGCGCGGTGATCTCGCGGGCATCCGGCAGCGAGAAGCGGCTGTCGGCAAGTGGCGTCTCCATCCGCCGCCGGATCACCCAGGCCAAGGCCATCGGGGCGATGGCGCCTCCCATCACGAAAGCAAGCGTAGGGTCCCAGCGGCCTCCGAACAGATCGAGGAAGGCACGCACGCGGGTCGGATCTGACATGCCGGAACAGGCGAGTCCTGCGCCAAACAGGAGCCCGGCAATGAGTGCGATAGGGATGCGGACCCTCACCACGAAACGCCTAGCACGCGCATCACCGCGACGGTCGCGAAGCCAAAGCTCACGAAGCTCAAAGTTGCTACGATCGATCGCGCTGACAGGCGGGAGAGGCCACACACGCCGTGGCCGCTGGTACAGCCGCTGCCCATCCGGGTACCGAAGCCGACCAGCAGCCCGCCGATCAGGACCACCGCCGGCGAGGATGGAAAACGGGCAATTACCGGACCTGAGATCAGGTTCACGATCCCCGCTCCGAACGGCAGGCCGACAATGAAAGCCGCAGCGATGCTCCAGGGCGGGCCAGTCTGTGAGAGGGCGAAGGCACGCGCGGCGAGGCCGCTCACGCCCGCTATCCGGCCGAGGCCGAGCAACATGATCGCGCACGCCAATCCGATCAATATTCCGCCCGTCAAGGCAGCGAGCGGCGTGGCGTTGGTCCAGTCCATCAGAGCATATCCAGCGGCAACCTCAATGGCGCCATTCAGGCTGTGGCGTCCATCGCCATCGCTTGAGCCTGGCGGTCGGCAGGGTTGATGCGTTGGTGTGCCGCCGTCGCAGCACTGGCCGTCGCGACAGTTACGTTCGCGTTGAAAAGCTGAGGGGCTTCAGGAACGCTCTGTCGGCCAAGGGCGGTCAGGTCGTGATGGACCAGTACGCTGGCCGGCTTGTACCGAATGGCTGGGACCGCCTCATTTTCTCCACGTTCACCCGCTGCGGCGGCTGCGGATGTTGCGCGACGGCTCTGGGCCATTTCCGGGTCTTGCCCTTCGCAAAGGCAGGCGCGTTCAGCACAAGGCTGGCTTCCCCGGTCGCCTCGCTCACGAAGTTGGTCCCGCCGTATTCCCACCAGCAAATGCTGATAATTCTCGACGAAGCGTCGGTGGATCAAGCGCGCCTCGGGGCAATTCGCCGCCGCTGCCTGTGACCGGTGGGCGCGCACGCGCCGTAGCAAGTAAGGAATATCGCACTCGTTCATGACCGCCTCCATGCATTGAAAGTCGCAATTGGGTCGCGCCGGGTCTCTACGGAAATATACGAATGCTTCTCGTGCTTATGCCGGCTCGGATGCGGCGCCCTATGAGTGCGGGACGGATATGCCAGATGCTGTTGCGCCAGAACGCAAAGCGCCGGGAAGTTGTTGCTGGCTCAGACGGGTGGCCTGGGGCCGGCAAACATGCGGTCCGCAGCGGAAATCTGGCACGATCGTGCCCGCGGCTGATTGGCCGGTCGCGTGGCTTGCGGAATGAACGTCGGGTGCGGATCCGGAGGCAAGCGGTGACCGGCCAGATCACATTCCCATACTGGCCATTTCCTTGCAGCTCGCCGCGCAATCCCTGCAGGTCTGGGCGCAGGCCTGCATGCGGGCGTCGCCGGAGATCTTCGCGCAATCGCGCGCGCAGGCTTCGCACATCCGGGCACAGGCGTCGCACAACAGGGCATGCTGCGGCGATCGGCGCAGCATGGAATTGGCGGTTGTCTGGCAGAGCTCCGCGCAGTCCAGAAGCAAAGCGATGTGCGTCGCCTCGATATGAGCCGGTGCGCCTTGCTCGGTGCAGTATCGCGCGGTTTCCAGGCACATGCGGTGCGATGCGATACAGCTGTCGACGCACTCGTCGAGCGTCATCATGCCGTCACCACGCTTCCTTGGCGCCGCGATGGCCGGGCCTGCCGCGGCGACAGCCCCGGTAAGCGCCGCGAAGGTGAGTCCCGAACCGATGACGGCGCGACGATCAAGCATGATTTGGTCCTTTCCAAAAAGTTTAGCCGCTGCGGTTCAGCGCGCGTCTCACCACCAGATCCGTAAGCCAGCCACAAACCGGTGTTCGGTGGGATTTTCGCCAGCAAGGCGACGAAAATCCGCCGTCTCACCAAAGGAGCGCTCCCATACAAAGCCGACATAGGGAGCGACTTTTCGGTGAATCTCGTAGCGCATCCGCAAGCCGAGCTCGAGGTTGCTCAGGCCTCCGCCGAGCCCGCGCTCGGGAGCCGCCTTGCTGTAGGCGTTCGATTCCAGCTGCGGTACGAGGATGAGGCGGTTGGTGAGCAGCACGTCATAGGATGCCTTCAGACGTGCCGCGAGACGGCCATCGTCTCCAACGTAGCCGGTCAGCTGGACATCGAACCAATAGGGGGCCAGGCCCTCGATCCCCCCGGCGATCCAGCGATGGGCTCCCGGGCCGATGTCCTGACGCACGCCAAGGATCGTTCCCCAAAACGGGCGCTGTCCGTGCCACCAGAACGCCTCGACCGAGGATTCCGGATCAAGCCGCTCACCGGATTGTTTCAGGCCCTGGCTCCGCAGCAAGAGTTTGTCGTTGTCCGGGCCATTGGTAATCTGACCCGACCAGCTGATGCCTTGGCCTTGCTTGTTCGTGAGGAACTCGAGCTCATCCACGAGCACCTTGGCCACCGAAATTTTGTCGGCCATCTCATAGCCGGGCAGCGTCGAATTCCTGTAGCCGTCGGAATAAGCGTCCGGGTCGCGCGCATCGGCGTCGGGCTTTCCGCCACTCATGTCCATGCCGGGCATGTTCATCGGGGGCGCGCTGCTGCCATCTTTTTGCTGGTCGCCCATCTGCATATCCGGCGGCATGGCCTGATCATTGGAGCTGGCGGCCTCGGCGTTGCCCGCGGGTTTCACCTGCTGGCTGAGCGCGGGTTCGGTGATGGTGGTCATCGCGAGCCCGGTGAGAGCCAGCAACCAAGTTGAGCGCGAGCTTGTCATGCCACGACCACCTCGCGGAACATGCCCGCCGCCATGTGGTAGAGAAGGTGGCAGTGAAAGGCCCACCGGCCCATCGCGTCGGCCGTCACGCGAAAGGCCACGCGCTGGGCCGGTTGCACCGAAATGGTGTGCTTGCGGACCTGGAACTGTCCGTCGGGCGATTCAAGATCGCTCCACATCCCGTGCAGGTGCATCGGGTGGGTCATCATCGTATCGTTGACGAGGATGATCCTGAGCCGTTCGTTCGGGGTGAAATGCAGGGGCTTCGAATCGTTGAGCTTCACGCCGTCGAATGCCCACACGAAGCGTTCCATGTTGCCGGTCAGATGGAGTTCGATCTCGCGCTGCGGTTCGCGGGGGTCTGCCGCCGGCCCTGCTGTCTTCAGATCCGCATAGGTCAGGGTCCGGCGCCCATTGCGCCGCAGCCCGACGCCGGGATCATCGAGATTGGTACGCGGAAAGTCGACGCGCATGTCGGTATTGGCACCATATTCGGTACGCGCATGGCGGGCTTTGGGTGTCGTCTCGACCATGCCATGGTCGTGACCGGCCGGTCCCATCCCCGCCATCCCGGCCATCCCACCCATCATGTCGATCGGATCGAGCCAGGAGCGCGGATCGACCGGGGGAATGTCCGCGCTCATGCCGTCACGCGGCGCGAGCACGCCGTGGACAAAGCCGGTGCGATCCATGGACTGGGCGAAGATCGCATAGGCCTTGTCGTCCGCGATGGTCGCGATGACGTCGTAGGTTTCACCGGGTCCGATCCGGAATTCATCCACGTCGACCGGCTCGACGGGTTGTCCGTCGGCGGCGACGACCGTGAGCATCAGGCCGGGAATCCGAACGTCGAAATAGGTGGCGGTTCCGGCGCCGATAAAGCGCAGGCGAACCCTTTCGCCCTTGCTCGCGATGCCCGTCCAGTGCCTGGCGGAGGGCGCGCCGTTCAGGAGATAGGTGTAGGTGGCGGCGGACACGTCGCTCAGATCGGTCGGATTCATGCGCGCCTTGTTCCACATCGCGCGCTTCGACAAAGCACCGCCCAGCCCGAGCTTGCCGGCATCGCGCGCAAAATCGCCGGCGGTCGGCTGCGCGAAATTATAATAGCTGCTCATCTTCTTCAGGTTCAGATAGACCTGAAGCGGAGCCTCGTCCGTCCAGTCGCTGAGCATGACCGTATAGTCGCGGTCGGCGGCGAGGGGCGTCTCGCTCTTCGATTCGATGATCATCGGGCCATAAAGGCCCGTCTGCTCCGCCAATGTATGAGCATGGTACCAGAAGGTGCCGCTCTGCTTCACGACAAAGCGGTAGGTAAAGGTTTCGCCCGGCGCTATTCCGCCAAAGCTGATCCCTGGCACGCCATCCATGTCCGTCGGCAGGATCAGGCCATGCCAATGGATGCTGGTCATTTCATCCAGACTGTTCTTGACCCTGATCGTTACAGCGTCGCCTTCGCGCAGCCTGATCAGCGGGCCCGGCACGCTCCCGTTGACGGCCGTGGCGACGCTCGCTTTTCCGGAATAGTTGACCGTGACCCGGCTGATGTCGAGATCGATCTCGGTGCCGCTCAGCACGTCCGGCGTCTTCACCGCCGGTGCCGCGAGCGCGTGCGCGGGCCAACCCAGCGTGGCAAGGGCTGTCGCGAGCAAAAGACCTTGCACGAAGCCTCGGCGACCGGTGGTCGTATCGGCAAGCGGGGGAAGTAGAGTCCGCATCAATTTGAACTTTCGGAACCAGACCTGAAGAGACGCCGCGGAGCCGATTGCCCCGCGGGGGCATGGTCGCAGAGACGGCCGACCGGGCAGGCGGGGTCAGGGGCGCATGAAACCCGGCCGAGGAAGTGAAAGGCGCGCAGGATCAGCGTCCGGTGGAGACATCCGTATCTGCCGGACCCTCGCATCTGTCTCGCCAACGCTGTCGGCCCTTCACTTCCGCGCTTCCTACATGTCGTCGCTCATCGGCGTGGCGGGCATGCTGGCGGCGGGCGGCGCCTGGTCCGGCTTCGCTTTGGGCGCCATCGGCATCTTGTCCTTGCACCCGGCCGCCCCGCCACATCCCATCTGCATGCCGCCCGACGCGTTCACGCCCATCTGATGGTCGTGCATCATCTCGTCATGCATCTGTCTCGCGCCATGCTTCATCCCTGCCTGATGGGCCTGATGCGCCTCGTGGTTCTGGTGCTTGACGACTTTTGCCGGCACCGGCGGGGCCTCATCCGCCCAAGCCTGCGTCGCCGAGAGCGCGACAAGCGCAGCGATGGCGGGGACGATCAGGCCAGCTTTGCTACGGAAAATATTCTGCATGACTTGGCTCCTCGAAGAATTGGACGTGGGGACCGCAAGATTTCGATCCGTTTGAAGATGCCAGCAGAAGTGCCGTTCGAGCCGTTCGGGAAATATACGTTTTGTTACGGATGCCTGCCGCCGGCGCAGCATGCGAACGATCATGCCGGGCAATGAGACCGCCTGTGCGGCGTCGATCGAACGGGGCGGTTTTCCAGAAGCAGGCAGGGCAGATTGGAAAACGACGCGGACGCTTATCACAGGATGCATCGCCGGACGCTTCTCGCCCGCGGCCTGTCCGCCGCGTCGCTCCTGGGCGCCTCGTCGGCTGGCTTCCCTCTGACGTCTCTCGCCCGCGCAGGCGATGGGTGGGGTTCCTTTGCCTGGACGTCAGCGGAGATCGCGATGGGCGATACGCTGATGGTCTCGGCAGAGGTGGCCGGCAGTCCCGTCCGCGCCATTCTAGACAGCGGAAGCGCCGCTTCGATCATCAATACGCGCCTGGTGGAGAGTCTGGATATCGCCCCATCCGGGAAACGGATCATTCGCGGCACCGGTGGCCGCGTCGAGGTCACCGAGATCAGCGACGTTGCCCTCACCGTCGCCGACGATCGCAGGCGCTTGCCGTTCGCCATCGTGAGCGACCTTGCGGCGATATCGTCCGCATTCGGGCGCCCGATCGATCTGGTCCTGGGGGAGGACATCTTGGCGGGGCGCTGTGTCGCCCTCGACTTCACGCAGGACCGGATCGGCTTCGCCCCGACGGGGAGTTTTGCCGGCGGGAGCGGCTGGCGTCGCCTTCCTCTGACGCACGGGACTCGCAGCGAACTGCTGGTCACAGCGTCGATCGGGGGCGGGAGCCCCGTGCAACTCATTTTCGATCTCGGGAGCGCAAATGCGCTCATGCTCTCTACCCCCTTTGTCGCTGCGCAGGACCTCCTCGCCGGCAAGGCCCGGTCGACCGCGGCGCTGGGAAGCCTTGATGGGGTCCAGATTGTGACCGCCTTTGTTCTGGACGACATTGTTATCGGCGAAGTGCACATTGCCGGGGTGCCGGTGGCGGGGCTGGATCATTGGCAATCCGACAGCGCGGTGGGGAGCATCGGATTGCCGCTCATCGCGCAATTCGATGTGATCATGGATATCACTGCGGAAAGCCTGTGGCTGCGTCCGGCGCCGCCAAAACACAGGCTCCCGATGCTGAAAGACCGTTCAGGCTTCGGCCTGGCGGTTTCGCCTTCCGCCCTGACCGTCGCCCATGTCGCGGTCCATAGTCCGGCCGAGAAGAGCGGCTGGTCGGTCGGCGATCGGATCGTCCGTATCGACGGGCGGCCAATCAATGCAAGCTACACGCGTGGGCAGCTTTGGCGCTGGCGCTTCCTTCCTGCCGGCACCCACTTCAGGCTCGTCGACGGATCCGGTATCGTGCGGCTGCTGACGCTCGCAGATTATTACTGACGTTGACGCCCGTGTCGGCGTTCGGTCGCGACGCACGGCTTCTTGTTGCCGATCGACACCGCATCCAACCGGCCCCGGATTGCTCTATCAGCCGCTACGTAACAATCCCAATACTTCGCAAAGTCGTCATCTCGCACATCCGCAACGCAGCCCTCCTGCGAGGGAGAATATTGAGTCCGCGGTGCCGCACACCTGGGCGCCGGGCCATGTATAGCGGAGATGTTTCATGTTCCAGCAAGCGATCGACACCGTCCGGGCGAAGGGTCACGCACCGTCGCGTTATGGCAACTTCATCGGTGGACGATGGGTGGAGCCGATACGCGGCGAATATTTTACGGACCATAGTCCGATCAACGGCCGGCAGCTCGCCGAGATCGCGAAGTCTTCGCCAGAGGATGTGGAGACAGCGCTGGATGCTGCCCACCGGGCGAAGGAGGGCTGGGCGCGCATGTGCCCCGCCGAGCGCGCAAGGATCCTCAATCGCGTGGCTGACCGGCTCGAGGACAATCTCGAGCTGCTCGCGCTGGCCGAGACCATGGACAACGGGAAGCCGATCCGGGAGACCCGCGCCGCCGATGTGCCGCTGGCCATCGATCACTTCCGCTATTTCGCCGGCTGCGTCCGCGCGGAGGAAGGGTCGATCTCGACAATCGACGAGAAGACGATCGCCTATCATTTCCGCGAGCCGCTGGGCGTCGTCGGACAGATCATTCCGTGGAATTTCCCGCTGCTGATGGCGGCCTGGAAGATTGCCCCGGCGCTCGCGGCCGGCAACTGCACGGTCATCAAGCCCGCCTCGCAGACGCCGCTTTCGCTGCTGCTGTTCGCCGAGCTGACCGCCGATATCCTGCCGCCGGGGGTGGTCAATATCGTGACCGGACCGGGTGGGTCGGTCGGACGCGCGATCGCGGCCAATCCGCGGATTGCGAAAGTGTCCTTCACCGGCGAAACGACGACCGGCCGGCAGATCATGGGCTATGCCGCCGAGCACCTGATCCCGCAGACGATGGAGCTGGGCGGAAAGTCCCCGAACATCTTCCTGGCGGACGTCATGAACGAGGACGACAATTTCCTCGACAAGGCGCTGGAAGGCTTCGCCCTGTTCGCGTTCAACAAGGGTGAGGTCTGCACCTGCCCCTCGCGCGCGCTGGTCCACGAATCGATCTTCGACCGGTTTGTCGAAAGGGCGGTCGCGCGCGTCGCGGCGATCCGGGTCGGCGACCCGCTCGATCCGCTCACGCAGATGGGCGCGCAGGCGTCGGAGGACCAGCTCCACAAGATCCTGGGCTATATCGACATCGGCAAGCAGGAAGGCGCCGAGTGCCTGACGGGGGGGCAGCGCGCCCGTCCGGGAGGCGAGCTCGACGACGGCTTCTTCGTCGAGCCCACCGTGTTTGTCGGCAACAACAAGATGCGGATCTTCCAGGAGGAGATTTTCGGGCCGGTCCTGTCGGTGACCCCGTTCAAGACGATCGAGGACGCGATCTCGATCGCCAACGACACCATCTACGGATTGGGCGCCGGTGTGTGGACCCGTAACGGCAATCATGCCTATCGGCTGGGCCGCGCGATCGAGGCCGGTCGGGTGTGGACCAACTGCTATCATGCCTATCCCGCGCACGCGGCGTTCGGAGGATATAAGGCCTCCGGGTTCGGGCGTGAAAACCACAAGATGATGCTCGACCACTATCAGCAGACCAAGAATCTGCTGGTCAGCTACGACGAGACGGCCCTCGGCCTCTTTTGACCCGGCTCACCCAGGCCGCGGCCAATCCGCGCGGCCGCCTCTGCAAGGAACACCACGATGAACAAGACCATGAAAGCTGCGGTCGTACGCGAATTTGGCCAACCGCTGGTGATCGAGGAAGTGCCGGTCACGATGCCTGGCCCGGGCCAGATCCTGGTGAAGATCGCGGCGACCGGCGTTTGTCATACAGACCTTCACGCGGCCGAGGGGGACTGGCCGGTCAAGCCCAATCCACCGTTCATTCCCGGCCATGAGGGTGTCGGTCATGTGGTCGCGGTGGGTAGCGGCGTGACCTATGTGAAGGAGGGCGACCGTGTCGGCGTCCCCTGGCTCTACACCGCCTGCGGGCACTGTGTTCATTGCCTCGGCGGATGGGAAACGCTCTGCGAGGCCCAGCAGAATACCGGCTATTCGGTGAATGGCAGTTTTGCCGAATATGTTCTCGCCGATCCCAACTATGTCGGTCACCTGCCGGCCAATATCGGGTTCATCGACATCGCCCCGATCCTGTGCGCCGGCGTGACGGTCTACAAGGGGCTGAAGGTCACGGACACACGGCCCGGCAATTGGGTGGCGATCTCGGGCATCGGCGGTCTCGGGCATATGGCCGTGCAATATGCCAAGGCGATGGGGCTCAATGTCGTGGCCGTCGATATCGACGACGCCAAGCTCGCGCTCGCGGAGCGACTGGGCGCAGATCTCTCCGTCAACGCGCGCAACGTCGACCCCGCGGCATTCATCAAGAAGGAGATCGGGGGCGCCCATGGCGCACTTGTCACCGCCGTGTCGCCGATCGCATTCAAGCAGGCACTCGGCATGGTCAGGCGGGGCGGCACGGTGGCGTTGAACGGGCTTCCGCCAGGCGACTTTCCGCTGTCGATCTTCGACACGGTCCTCAACGGGATCACCGTTCGCGGCTCCATTGTCGGCACTCGCCTCGATCTGCAGGAAGCCCTTGATTTTGCCGCCGAGGGCAAGGTTCACGCGACCGTCACGACGGACACGCTGGAGAATATCAACGACATCTTCGCGCGCATGCATCATGGCGAAATCGAAGGCCGGATCGTGATCGACTTCGAGGGCGGCGCCCAGTGACGGCGCGCTCGCTCAAAGCCTGCGCGGAACAACCGCTCTCGCATCGAGTTAGCCTCGGCTCTCGACGTCGGCGGGTCACGTGCCGCGACCCCGGGGCGAGTTTTCTCGTACCGTGGGACCGGCACAAAGCGGTCATAGATCTCCTTGGTCGCGGCAGCGCCCTGGGTGGAGACCGGCCGGCATGACCGAACGCGCCAAGCTCACCTTTTACGACCGCGTGCTTCGACCCGATCCATCACGCACTGTCGTCCGGCCATTTGAGCCGAGTTACCCCAGAGGCTTCGACGACGGTCCATCCCGCACGCAGGAGACAGTCGACCTGATCATGGGTCTCGACGAGGCTGAGTTGGCCCGCCAGTTGAAAGGCGTGACGCTGTCGCTGGACGAGAACCATCGTGATGTTGATGCCATGCTGCTTCGCCAATTCGACGATATCGCCGGTCGGATTAAAGGCGCTGATCGGACGAACGCTGCGCAACGACGATTGATCGGTGCCTATTGCAGCGAGGAATTTGCATATGAGGCGGCCGCCT
The DNA here is from genome assembly GCF_044901155.1 of Sphingomonas sp. NPDC079357. Taxonomy (NCBI): domain Bacteria; kingdom Pseudomonadati; phylum Pseudomonadota; class Alphaproteobacteria; order Sphingomonadales; family Sphingomonadaceae; genus Sphingomonas; species Sphingomonas sp. NPDC079357. The sequence goes on along the minus strand of NZ_JBJDOM010000004.1, from coordinate 184,974 downwards.
TGTTCAATCCAAGCGCGGTACTCCATCCCGACCAGTCGGGTCTTGCCGAAGGCACCATCCGTTTCGTGATCTCGTTGCGGGGAATTGGCGAGGGACATGTGTCGTCCGTGACGTTCCGCACTGGCACCTGGACGCCGGGAGGAGCGCTCGTCGTCGATGATGCCAGTCCGACATCGGTAGCGCCCCTTATCGATACCTGTCCGAGAGGTGAGGGCGTAGCGGCGCGCCTTTGCTGCGCTGGTGGCAGGTCGATTTCGGAGACCGTGCTGTTCCCGGTACTGCCAAGCCAAACGCAAGGCATCGAAGATACGCGCCTCGTCCGCTTCTGCGAAGATGACGGCAGCATGATCTATCATGGAACCTATACCGCGTTCGGCGGGGGCCAAGTGCGATCGGAATTGCTGACGACGTCCGATTTTCGGTCGTTCGACATGCGCGTTCTGAGCGGTCGCGCCTCGAGCGGAAAGGGTATGGCCCTCTTTCCGCGGCGCATCGCGGGCAAGTACGCAATGCTTGGGCGTCAGGACAGCAAGAACATCTGGCTACATTTTTCCGATGAGCTGCTGAACTGGGAAGGGGGCGAAAAGCTCATTACGCCAAAGTTCCCCTGGGAATTCGTGCAGGTGGGAAATTGCGGGTCGCCGATCGAGCTCGACGAAGGCTGGCTGGTGATGACCCACGGTGTCGGCACGGTGCGAAACTACTGCATCGGCGCGTGTCTGCTCGACAAAAACGACCCATCGAAGCTGCTGGCCCGCACGCCGCGCCCGGTGCTCTTCCCCAGTCCCCACGAGCGAGACGGTTACGTGCCCAACGTCGTCTACAGTTGCGGTGCGATTGTTCAGGGTCGGACGATGTTGCTCCCTTATGGCGTGGCGGACAGCTTTACTGCCTTCGCTACGGCATCGATCGACAATCTCCTCGATGTGATGGAGTAGGTCACTTTGGCTCACAGGGAATAGTCGGCCGCCGGGTGGAGAATTCTTGTTCCGGCCGGCGTGAGACGCGCCCGGGCGGCGGGTCATCTCGCACCTGTGGTTATTGCTCGGCCAGAGCGGGATCAGGCGCGAGGCAAGCGAGGATTGCCATGATCGCGGTTCGGGTCTCCGCCACGTCTCGCACGGGGATTACGTCGATTCCGGCTGCGCGAACGGGATCGTCATTGCCACCGGGATAGATCGCGTCCCCCATGAACAGCATGGCCGACTGCGGAATGCCGGATTCCTCGGAAAGACGGCGCATTCCGTAGGCCTTGTCGATACCTTGGCGAGTAATGTCGATGGAGGTTGATCCTCCCACGTTGACGGACAATTCCGGCAGTCGTGATCGAAGCGCCGCCTGCAGTGCCTTGCGCTTGGCGAAGTCGGGATCCCACGCTTTCTTTGCATCGAGCGGCGCCTCCTGTCCAAGTCCAGAGAAAGTAATCTGGCTTCCGCGGTCCTCGATCCGCTCGCCCCATATCTTCTCGTGCGCCAGGTCCATCTCGTCCAGAGCCTGTTCAAACGCGCGCAGAATGCGCTGGCGTTCGTCGGGGTCGAACACATCAGCATAGACTGGTTTCCAGCTGCTCTCGAAACGGTAGAGTTTGGTGCCCGTCGTCGGCATAATGAAGAGCTGCCGGAGGTTGGCACTGCTCGGCAGCAGCGACACGACTTGCGCTTCGAACTGCGGCCAGTCGCCACCGGAGATAACCGCGACGCCGACGAGATCGAGCAGCGCGGCAAGCAACTCGACCATATTCTGGTCGATCGGCTGCTTGCTTTCAGCCAGCGTGCCGTCGAGATCGAAGGCGAAAAGTCGCTTCATCGGTGGACTCCAATCAGGGTGCGGTCGCTCGGCAGGTAGGCGGCGCTAAGGCACGATCGCCGGCTCTGGTGGATCTCCGAACGCGATGCGCCTTTCCAAGATGCCGCAGCGGATCCGCCTTTGGCCCGGCTCGTGCGGCGCTGCACATTTTTTGCGCGCCACCTCGTCGCGCACATCGATGGCGCGACCGACAATGGCTGGATCATCTCGCAGCCTCCGTCTGGATGATATTGTCTATCGCCTGGGCAGCGCCGTCCTCCTCGTTCGACACAGTCACCTGGTCAGCGGCTGAGCGGACCGCGTCGGGACCCTGTCCCATCGCAATTGAGAGGCCAGCGCGCGCGAACATTGGAAGGTCATTGCGCTCGTCCCCCAAGACGGCAACGTTGGCGAGCGGCACTCCGATCGCGGCTGCCAGGGCGGCGACGCCATCACCTTTGTTGGCCTGGGCGGCGGTAATGTCGAGATAGTAAGGCTGTGAACGGCCGACAGTCGCAGAGCGTCCGAGCGCTGCCGCGATATCGCCGTCAAGTCGCGCGAGGAGTGCTTGGTCGTTGCTGACGCCGACGATCTTGTCAGTGTGTGCGAGCAATCCCGCGAAGTTGTCCCTGATTATCGGCTCGATGTTTGCCGCGCGGCGCTCGCGCGGAACGTACACATCGTCGGCCGCGCGTGCGTACCAGAGGCCGCCCGTGAACAGCCAGGGCGTGACGGCTGGGTGCTCGAGCAGGGCGAGCGTCCGCGCGGCGCACTCGGGATCGAGTTGGTCGGCCGAGATGACAGCCCCATCCGTCTCGACGATCGTGCCGCCATTGAAAGCGCCGATGACGCCCGGGAGTTCCAGCCGTCTCGCGATCCAAAGCATGCCGCTGGGCGGGCGAGCACTGATCAGGCTCACCGCAATACCAGCTGCTCTGGCGCGTCCAACTGCAGAGATGACGCCTTCGGAGAGGCTTTTGTCCTGGCGGACGAGCGTGCCATCTATATCGGAGACGATCAGGCGAATAGGGCTGCTCATCCCAGGTGATGCCAGCGTCGATGCGAGCGGTGCATCAGCGCATCCGCACTTTCTGGGCCGGCGCTGCCTGCGGCATAGTCCTCGGGAGTGCCCTGCGTCCACAGATCGAGGAGCGGCTGCACAGCGCGCCAGCCACCTTCGATTTGCGCGGCGCGCTGAAACAGCGTCTGGTCGCCGGATTGCACGTCATACAGCAAAGTTTCGTAGCCGGTCTGGTGGCCAACGTCGAAATGGTCACGGTAGCGGAAATCCATTGCCACTGGCGCAGTGTTCACGACGAGCCCAGGCCGCTTGACCACAAACTCGAGGCTGATGCCCTCGTCGGGCTGGATTTGCACCACAAGACGGTTGGGGGGCAGCCGGTCCACCACCGTCTCCTGGAAAAGCGCCAGCGGCACGTCGCGGAATTGGACGACGATCTCGGTATCACGGGTCGCCAGCGCCTTCCCGGTGCGTAGATAAAAGGGCACGCCCGACCACCGCCATGTCTCTACGTGCAACTTGAGTGCGGCGAAGGTCTCCGTGCGGCTGGCAGGGTCCACGTCGGGCTCGTCGAGATAGGCGGGAACGGCCTTGCCAGCGACTGAGCCCGAGCAATAGCGCCCGCGAATGGCCTCGGCCGGGTCGATCGGCAGGATGGCGGCAATCACCTTCTCCTTCTCCGTGCGGATCGCATCGGCATCGAAGCTGATCGGGGGCTCCATCGCTATCATCGCCAGTAGCTGGAAGAGATGATTGGGAACCATGTCCCGCAATGCGCCGGTGGCGTCGTAGAATCTGCCGCGGGTGCCGACGGTCACTGCCTCGGCCGCCGTTATCTGGACATGGTCAACGTAGCGGTTGTTCCAGACGGCCTCCATCATGGTGTTGCCGAAGCGTGTGACCATGATGTTCTGCACGGTCTCCTTCCCAAGGAAATGATCGATCCGGTAGATCTGGGACTCGCTGGCGCGGGAAAGGATTTGCCGGTTCAGCGCCTGCGCGGAGACAAGGTCGGTCCCGAACGGTTTTTCGATCACGACGCGGCGGAAACCATCGGTCTCGGTGAGCAGTCCTGCATCGCCGAGCTGATTGACGACGGTCCCGAAGAAAGTCGGCGCGGTGGCGAGGTAGAATATCGCGTTGCCGGCGAGTTGGCGGCCGAGACCCTGATACATTGCCGGGTCGGCGAAATCGCCTTTCAAATAGCGGATACGACTGCGGAGCCATTGCCAGTTGGCATCGTCCTCCACGCCTTCGTCAAGCGCCGCGCGCAGCTGTTCGTCGTCGATGTCATGATGGCTGACACCGACGAGCGCCAAATCCTCCTTCAGCAAGTCGGCCCGAGCGAGGTTGACGAGCGCGGGTATCAGCAAGCGGCGGGCGAGGTCTCCGAGTGCGCCGAAGATAACGAAGGTGGCAGAGGGCGCAGTCGGAGCATCGCTCATTGCGGCATCTCGACATGGCCACCGAAGCCGAACCGCATCGCCGAGAGCAGCTTGTCGCCGAACGTTGTGTCGACGCGGCTGCGGTAGCGCGCGAACAGTGCCGCTGAGAGCACGTAGGCAGGGACTGCCTCCTCCATTGCCGCCTCGATCGTCCAGTGACCCTCGCCGGAATCCGCGACCTGGCCGGAGAATTGTTCCAGCATTTGGTCCTTCGCGAGCGCCGTTGCGGTCAGATCGAGCAACCACGAGGAGATGACGCTTCCGCGACGCCAAACTTCGGCGATGTCCGTCAGGTTGAGGTCGAAGCGCTCGTCTTCCGGCAGCTTGGCCGATGACTTGCCCTTCAGGATGTCGAACCCCTCAGCATAGGCCTGCATCAAGCCATATTCGATGCCGTTGTGCACCATCTTGACGAAATGGCCCGAGCCGGCGGGACCGGTGTGGATATAGCCCTTCTCGGCACGGGCATCCTCGTTGGGATCGCCGCGATCCGGCGTGCGTGCGATCGTCCCGAAGCCTGGTGCCAGGGCCTCGAAGAGAGGATCGAGACTGACGAGCGTCGCAGCATCGCCTCCGATCATCATGCAATAGCCTCGGTCGAGGCCCCACACGCCGCCTGAGGTGCCCACATCGACATAGTGGAGCCCCTTCATGGCGCACAGCTTCGCCCGGCGGATGTCGTCCTTGTAGAAGCTGTTGCCGCCGTCGATGATTATGTCGCCTGGGGAGGCGAGGCCCATCAGCGTCTCGATCGTGCTCTCCGTCGGCGGTCCGGCTGGCAGCATCACCCAGAAGATGCGCGGCCCCTCCAGCGTGGCTGCGACCTCCTCAAGCGAAGCGGCGGGGGTCGCGCCTTCGCCGGCCAGCATGGCCACCAGCGGCGGGTTCCGATCATAGGCGACGATCTCGTGACCGCCGCGCATCAGACGGCGCGCGATATTGGCACCCATCCTGCCGAGGCCGATCATCGCTATACGCATCTGCTCATGCCTCAGCTTTCTGTACGGCATCCATCGCCAACGGACCGATGGAGTCGGTCGCGGACCTTTTGAGCGCTCGGGCCTTTTCAGCCGGCTGAGCCGATACCGTCGTCATGGATTTGGGCATCCACAGGAAAGCTGAGCTTCTGGGCGGTCTTCGGGAAGACCTGTTCGGACCCCGTTGGGTACCCGCCTGAGAGGCTTAGTACCGGCCGCGCAGAGTTCGACTACGCGTGCCGCTCTGCTCGACGAGCTATCCTGTTCGGCCGTGCTCAGGATCGCGGTCAGTGCGGAAAGATATGCGAGCGTCGATTCAGCGCCTTGGTTGGCATTGCGCCGGTCTGGATGGAGACCATCGAAGCAGGCGCCTCGTTCGACGTCCACGACGGGGATGCCAAGGTCGTTTGCCCCGAGAAACCAATTGAAGGCCCGGCGCGCTTCGCGCTTCCACCGGACGTCGCTGGTGACTCGGGCCGCGGTAAGGCATGCGCTCACCGCTGCACAAGCCTCGAGAGGCTGCTGGTCGAACGGCTGCGGGCGCCGCCTGTCGCTTCCAAATGTTTCGGTTCCGATCGGCCGAAAGTGCCCAGCTTCAGCCGTCTGCAGCGTCATCAGCCAGCGCAGCGTATCGAGGCCGGCATCAAGGTGAGACTCGTTGCCAGTGTCATGGCCGCTTTCGATGAGAGCTTCACACAATCGGGCATTGTCATAGCCGAGCCTGTCTTCGAACCAGATCCAGTCGGGCGCGGCGGCGTCAGACCAACGTTGGAACAAGCGATTGGACAGTTCTCCTCGCAGCTGTTCCAGATTGCGATGGCCCGGGAAGCGCCGGAGAAGCTTTGAGATGCCGAGCAGCCCGTAGGCCCAGGCACGCGGCGTGGTCAGCGCTACCAACGCCGGCGCCATCTCCAGCAAGCGCGCGGCGGCCCATCCGTCCAGGAATCGATCGTCTTTTCGCATTGCGACCGCCCCCAGCGCCCAGACCGTGCGGCCATGCGCGTCGTCGGCTCCCGCATCGTCGAGCCATGTGCGGTCGAACCCCATGAAATTGTGGACGCGGTTATCCTTTGGCGACCAGGCGTGCTCAACGAATGCGGCATATGTCAACGCAAGCTGCTCCTCGTGTGGAGTAAGAGAACGCAGCGTCGATAGTTCGGAGAGAAGCAACAGCGCGCGCGCGTTGTCATCGAGGCAATAGCCGTGTCTCCGGTCCGGAACCGCGAATTTTGTGTGCTGGGTTACGCCGACCATGTCGGTAAGAGCGGCGAGATGGTCCGTGTTTATCGGTGGAAGCGCCCTGTTCCAGGCTTCGTCATTTACAGGACGTATAGCCCGAGAAGCGCCGGAGCGTCTTTCAAATCGGACATCGGAGAAGACTTTCAGGTACTGCTTCGCCACGCTCGACCAGATCATCGCGCGACCGCGCTCGTACGCGCGGGTTCTAATCTCGCTACGCGACGCGCCATCGACGATCAATCGAGCGACGGCAGCTCCGAGTGCATCCGGTTCCGAAAAAGGCACCAGCACGCCACAATGGTCGGCGAGCAGTTCCTGCGCATACCAGAAGGGCGTGGAGACGACCGCTTTACCAAGGGCAACAGCGTAAGCGAGCGTTCCTGAAACGATCTGCGCTTCATTGGGGTAAGGCGATAGGTAGATATCGCATGCAGCCAAATGGTCGAGCAGCTCATCCAGTGAGAGATAACGGTCGACAAAGCAAATATTCTCGATGACGCCGAGTTCGGTTGCGAGTGCAACGAGGCTATCGCGATAGCGTTCGCCTTCATCCCTAACGAGGTTGGGGTGGGTCGCGCCGACAATCATATAGAGCAGATTGGGATGGTCGCGAACGAGTGCCGGCACTGCGCGAATTGCCGTTTCGATACCTTTGCCTGGACCAAGCAGGCCAAAGGTCATCAACAAGGTCCGGTCTGCAAGTCCCAGTTTGTGCTTCGCCATCGCCGGATCGATAAAGGCGCGGTCCGGAACGCCGTGGGGTATCACGGCGATGTGCTCGGTCGGGACATCATAGACGTCCTGCAGAATGCGCCGTCCTTTGTCCGCCATGACGACGAGGCGGGATGAGTGTTTGATGATGCCATCCATGACGCGACGTTGTGCAGGGTTGGGGTTGGCCAGTACGGTGTGCAGCGTCGTGACGATCGGAGCGTTGAGGCCGCTGAGAAGGCCAAGGATGAATTCACCGGCCTCACCTCCGAAGATCCCGAACTCGTGCTGAAGAGAAACGAGATCGACGTTCGACACGTTGAGGAAGTCGGCGGCGACTGCATAGGACGCGGGCGAGGCCTGCTGGATCTCCAGGGCGACATCGGGCGGATAGGCGTAAGTGTTGGCATCGTCCGTCAACGCGATCGTCATTGAAGAGAGATCGGAATCGCAGTTCTTCAACGCCTGCTGCAGATCGTTGGTGAAGGTGGCGATGCCACACTGCCTTGGAATGCAGGTTCCTACGACAGCGATACGCTTGAGCGGGGGAATGATCACAGAGTGGTTCATGCTCGACCTCAAATATGAAAATATCTCTCAGAGCGGCTCATGCCGCCTTGGGGGCCGCGTCCGCTGCTCCCTCGTGTTCGCGCCGCGGCAAGACGACGGTTGCCGAGCAATGGGGTTCATGATCCGACCATGTTGTCGGGCTTCGACCACCGTCCAGAGTCAAGGCCAATATTCTGTCTCCACGCCTGAGCAGCTTGGACACAGGATTGCGCGGCCGCGCCGGCCTGACGGCGTTAATGCTGGCGCGGTGACTTGGGCGATTGGCTTGCATTTCTTCGATTTATGGCAAGCACACACACGTCGCGTTACGTAATGTGCGCAGGACTTGCTGACCGGCGTCGCCTGAGCCAGGCCGCGCGTCGGCCGGATTCACGATGCTGAAATTGCTGAGGGCGGAACGCGTCAATCTCGTGCCAAGCTTGATCTGTGCGTGCGAGCGCTGGATCGCCAGGGGATCATCATCATTTATCGCGCGGTCGGGGCGATCCACGAAACTGTGGTCATTATGGCAACACCGACCATGACCAGACAGGCTGCGCCACCGAGCAGTTGCAGCCGCCGAGGAATGGGCTGGCCGTTCATCGCTTCGGAATCCGAGCCGAGCCATATCACCAGGGCAATAAGTGGGGCTGCAACAAAGCCGTTGACGACAGCACTCCATAGCAATGCCCTCATCGGATCGATCGAGGAGAAGTGCACAAGCACACCCAGCAACCCCGCGGCAGCAATTACGCCATAGAAGGCCTTGGCCCGCCCAGCGCTTTGCGCAAGGCCGGTCCGCCAACCAAATGCTTCAGAAACGGCATAGGCCGCAGAGCCGGCGAGCACCGGAATGGCGAGCATGCCGGTCCCGATGATTCCGACAGCGAAAAGCGCGAAGGCAAAATCGCCTGCAAGCGGTCGAAGCGCCTCGGCCGCTTGAGCAGCCGTATCAATCTGGGTGGTTCCAGCGACATTCAGAGTTGCGGCCGTCGTCACGATGATGAAGATGGCAATGACGTTCGAGAACAGCATTCCGAGCCAGCTGTCCAGTCGGATACGGCGCACTTGCCAGTCTGGCCCTGGCTCCGCATCACCAGCGCTGGCCAGGCCCGCTTCTTCGGCTTCCTGCGAGGCCTGCCAAAAGAAAAGATAGGGGCTGATCGTGGTGCCAAAGATCGCCGCCACCAGCATCCACGCTCCCGAGCCGGGCATGGCTGGTACTACAAGCCCGCGCAAGACCGAGCCCCAGGATACATGCACCACAAATGCCGTCGCCGCATAAGCCAGGAGCGCCAGGGTCATCCATCGCAAGAGCCGGGCATATCGCTGATAGTCCACAAACGTCTCGAGCAATGTTGAAGCAAGCGCAAAGACGATCACCCAGGGGTGCGGGGGACCGCCGCCTATGAGAGACATCGCCGAGCCCATTGCACCCAGGTCGGCCCCGAGATTGATGATATTTGCGATGAACAGGAGGAGGACAACGAGCCTTAGAACGGGTGATGGACAACGACGACGAATGGTTTCAGCCAGCCCGGCGCGGGTACTTCGCCCTATTCGACCACAGATCTCCTGCACGGCCGCGGCAAGCGGCCAGGTGAGAAGCATGGTCCAGCCAAGCATATATCCATAAGCCGCGCCGGCTTGCGCATAGGTTGCAATCCCGCTGGGATCGTCGTCGGCGGCTCCGGCAATAAATCCTGGGCCAAATATTTGGCGGATGCGTCGCAATCGGCGGGTGCGAGACGCCTTTGGGCGTGGAGCTTTCATCAAAGGGCCGTCCTGTTGGGAATCCGGCTCGCGCGCCAACGGGGTTCTCGTGCACGCTGGTCCCATTTTTCCAGTTCTTTGGTCGGCCGGTTACGGATCCTTGAGTTCGGTTTCGTGAATGTGGTCTGCGGGCAGCGGCATTTTCGCGCGAACGGACGTGGCGCGAGGAAAAGCTGTCGGGCAGCGCCCTTTCCAACTCCGGGAAATCCTCGAATTGCTCTTTCGGGCTGGAGTAAAGCGCGCGTAGCGACTGTTGCCGGTACACCCCTATGACGGGTCAATGGACCTTCACCATGCCGACACCCTTGATATTGTTGAATGAGTCGGTCTGGTGACACGCGAAGCACTGCTCCACGCGGGCGCTCTTCTCGCCGGTGATCGTCTTGTCCATCATTTCGAAGTGCATCATGTTATGGCTCGGCGGCGGCTTGTGGCACTGCGAACATTCGGTTGATTTGGGGCTGGGGTGGAGAAATCCGCTGATCTTCCAGCTGCTCGTGAGATGGCAGCTGGCGCAGTCCGTGCCGAAGAAGCCCTTATGCGTGTCCCGGGGGGCATGACAGGACTGGCAGTCGAGCCCCGCGGGATGGTTCATGCCACGCTGGGCGATCTTCTCGAGTACGGCATGATCCATGCGGACCGGCCGAATGTCTCTCCCCTGATGTTCGACATGGCAGCCGGCGCATTCCGTGACGTTAACGTGGAAGGCGGTCTCCGGCTTCATAAGCAATTCCGGCGCCGACGCATGGCAGGCAATACAGGTTTCGGCCTTGATCCCGCGATTGGGCGTGTGACAGCTCTCGCACTTGCCTTCGAGAAATGCATGGGCGTTCGATAGCGGCCCGGGTCGAACCGACGACGCCCATTGCGGCAGCGCGGTGCTGCCCGAGCGGTAGATGGTGAGGGGGACGGCGATCGCGGCGGCCACCGCGAGCGTCGCAAGGATCAGATAGACGATGGTCGTCCGGTTCATGGCCACCACCGCAGGCCGAAGTAGATGCTGCTCCAGATGTGCATCGTCAGCAATCCGTACATGATGATCGCCGCGACGATATGCACGACGATCCACCTGTCGAGCGTGGCCTTGATGACGTCGCGTGCGGTAATCGTGAATTCGAGATCGGCTATCGCGCCGAGCAGCGAGTCCAGCGGCAGTCCTGATGGATCAACGATGTTCTGACCGTGCAGATCGGCCGATACGGCCGCCAGGACGTCATAGCGGTCGCGCAGGACCTTGAGTTCCTTTTGCTGAAACCGCAATTCCTGGCCGACCTGCGCCAGATAATATCGGCCGATGAAGCCCGTGACGACGACTGTCAGCATCGCGATCACGAGGGCGATGCCGATCGGACTTTGAAACTTGTGCCCTGAATGGATAATCCCGAGCAGCGCGCCGATCGCGCCGGCATACACATGGAAACTGAGCAGTCCGCCAAGCGAGACGAGACGCTGCGTGCGCTGCTTGACCCACGCCTGCCGCTTCACGATGCTGTAGACGAGCAGGAGCACGAAAAGCAGGGCGGCGGCGATGCCGAACAGGCCTCCCGCCAGGCTCCCGGGGAACCGCGGCGCGGAATGCAGCAGGAAGGCCGGGACCAGCAGCGCAAGAGCGGTCAAGAGAGCGCCGACCGTTACTTTCTCGGTTTCGGTCATCTCAAGCGTCCACCACGAGATCGCCCACCGATTTTGCCTGGCAGGCGAGGATGATACCGTCGGCCTTCTCGTCGGCGGCGAGAGCGTCTTCCACTTCCATCGTCACTTGGCCCTGCCGCAGCGGGACCTTGCACCTTCCGCAGATGCCGACCCTGCATTCATAGTCGATGGCCACGCCAATGGCCTCCGCCGCCTCGAGCACGGACTGATCGGGTGCGAGTGCACCGCTTTTGCCGGACTTCGAAAAAGCGATCGTCGCCTGCGCGGAAGGAATGGCGGGCGGCGTCTGCGGGGCGGCCGATGCCGAGCTGTCGGTCGCGGTCTCCGCCGGTTCATCTTCAAGGACGGGTCCGCCCTTGGGGGGCGCGAATTCCTCCGTCTTTACCTGCTCCGCCGGCACCTTGAGCTGCGCAAGCGCCGCCTTCACCGCGTCCATCATCGGCGGCGGGCCGCACAGGTGAACGCGCCTGCTGGCGATTTCGGGAACGGAAGCGGCGATGAAATCGGCCGTCAAATAACCGGAAGGCCCGGCCCAGTCGGTCCCTTCGGGCTTTGCGACGATGGAGACGATGTGAAGCTTGTGGTGGCGCCGCGCCAGATAGTCGCATTCCTCGCGAAAGATCAGATCCGTCGGCGTGTTGACACCGTAGAGGAGGTAGATGTCGTGTTCATAGGAGCGGTCCGTCAGGCTGCGCAGCACACTCATCATCGGTGTGATGCCGACTCCGCCGGCGATCAGGACGATCCCCTCGGCTTCCTTGCCGGTGAAGAAGAACCGGCCCGCGGGCGCCGCAATCTCGAGAAGGTCGCCCGTAGCGGCATGATCATGGAGATGGCGCGATTCCAGCCCATATTGTTCGCGCTTGATCGTGAGCTCGATATAGTCGCGCTGTGTGGGCGACGACGAGATCGTGTAGGATCGTCGGACCTTCTGGCCTTCGATCTCCGAGGTGATCGAGGCATATTGGCCGGGCAGGAACGTGAACGGCATCGGCCCGCGGTTCGGTTCCATGAGCCGGAACGTCTTGACGCTCGGGGTCTCGTCGAAGATCGCGGTGATCCGCAGGACGCCTTTCCACAGGCGCGGCGCTGCCGGCGTGGCGCTGCCGGGCGTAGCTGCGCCTGCAGGAGCAGCGGGCGCCGGCACGATGGGGGCCGGGGCCGGAGAGGTGGCCGGACTGGCCGGTGGTGTAGCCCCGCCTGGTGCGAGCCGCTCCACCAAGCTTGCGATGCGGCGCAGCCGCGCCCATCGGAGTAGCAGCGCCGCAACCAGAGCCGCCGCCAGCAGCGCCATCGCGATCAGGTGCCACCAGGAAAGGCCCGCCAGCTCGTTTCCGTATGCCATCTGGTCGCTGACGGCAAAACCCGACTGGGTCTTGAACCAGCTCAGGGCAATCTGCCGGGGAGGGCGGCCCTCTTCGAGGCCCCTGAGCGCGCCTGCTCCGCTGTCCGCGAGTGCGAGGCCTTCGCGGGCGCCCCTGATCGCATCCTGGGCTCCTTTCGTGTCGTTCGACATGAGAGCGTGGTGAAGCCGGGCTTGCTCCGCGGTCAGGACCTCGGCGCCCGACCCCAGGCGGGCGAGAGCCGCGGCGCGTACCGTCCGTCGTGCCTCATCGGTCAGGACGGGCCAGTCCATCAGCGAGGGGTAGAAGGGTTTGGCGCCGCCGTTTCCACAGCATCCCGCCGGTCCCGCGCCCATTTTGGTACCCGGCGACGGCACCATCATCCCTTTCATCATCGCCGCCATGGGATCGGCAGCTTTCGCCGCGGCCGGAGCTGCTGCCCCCATCACGTTGCCCGCTGGCATCGCCGCTGGCGCGGCGGCTCCGCCCGCTGGATGATGCGACGCGTGCTCTGACTCGGCCATCTGCGCCGACGCTGGCGGTGATCCGGAGATCATCGCCAGCGCGAGTGCGATACCGCTCGTCCTCAAAGCCCGCGATAGCTTGAGGCCGGTGATGTTGTTGTGAGGGCGCGTCACCTGAGGACTTCCTTACATGTCATCCTTCATGGGCATCGGCTTGTCCGCGGGCATCGGCGCCGGCTTCGCGGTGGCGGGTTTCGCATGGCGGCGGTGCGGGGCTGCCTTGTGCTTGGCCATCGGCATCTTCTTCATGCCGCAGCATCCGGCCTTCTTTGCCATCGGAGGCATGGCCGCAGGCATCTTGTCGTCCTGCATCGGCATGCCGGCCATGCCTGGCATCGCGTCGTGCTTCTCCATGCCGCCTGCCGGCATCGACCCGTTGGCGGAGGGCGCAGACTGGGTCGACGGATGGCCGGTGGTTTGCCCCTGGGCCGAGGCGATGGCGGGCGACAGCACGATTGCACCCCCTAGGGCGAGCGCGCGCAAGCGGGAAGAACGCGTCATGATCATGATCAATACTCCATTGCTATGACCGGCCGAACATCCGGCTGGCAACGGCCCCGAGGGACCACAAATCGATTTTCGCCAATATACGTAGTTTCCTGTTTCCCCGGCGTTGTCGCCCGGGCGCCCGGAGCCGGCGCCGATGCTCAATCATCGCGCGGGGTTCCCGTCGCCCGCTGCCAGGGCCAACGACCCTTGATCTCGACCTCTAGCGAGAAACTCAGGAAGGTTCGTATCAGCACAATGCCGGCAAGGACCGCGAGACTGCTAAGCGTTGGCTGGATCGCGATAGTGTTGATGATGTCGGCCGCAACCAGGAATTCGAGTCCGAGAAGAATGGCTTCACCGAGGCTCGACCTGAAGTTGCCGACGACATGTTGGTCGATCGGACCTTTCAGGGATTGCTGCAGGAATCTGATCAGCGAAGAACCGGCGCCCACGACGATGATCGCCGTCCCGGTGACTTCGATGGCACGCGTGATCCAGTGGATGCCCTCCACAATGAGGCTCTCGGTCATCACGGACACCTGTGCATCACGTGGCGAACTCTGCGACCTCCCAATGCGACGAGGCGATCGGGTTCGCGTTCGATGATCACCATGCGTTTGTCAGGCCGCCCCGGGGCGACTGTCTCTGGCCGCGCCAGGGAATAAAAGATGATGTCACCGCGTTCGTACCACGTCCCGGTGGCCTGCGGTGCACGGTCGGGCAAACTGATCTCATTATAAGATCCATCCGCCCGGAACTCCCAGGCTGTACCGGTCTTGCACCCGGACCGGGCGTCGAATGACCAGATACCGATGAGATCCGTCTTCGAGCCCAAATGCTGACCGGGCAGATGCTCGGCAACAGAAGGCTGGGCCAGGCCGCCAACCGCAGCGATAACAGCCAAGGCTAAACTTGCTCGGCTGAGGAGCGCGCGCGCTTGGCGCCGACTTGCCCAAAGCAGCAGTAAACCCAAACGCTGCAAAACAGGTCTCATATGGACGCCTTCACTGCGCGGGCGGCATGAGGGTCGCCGTCGCCAGGTGGGCTTCCCCTGGGAATGCTCGCGAGATGCGCGAGGATCGGGCAATCCGCGATGGGAATGTCGATCGAGCATTGGGCGGACAGGGCGGACAGGGCGGTCTTGATGCGGGTCAGATCATCGATACGGGTGGTCGCTTCATTTATCTTGCTCTCGGTGATGGCCAGGACATCGGCGGTTGTCGCGGTGTCGGACGCGCGCAAATCGAGCAGGCTTCCGATTTCGCGAAGCGTGAAACCCAGCTGCTGCCCCTTGCGAATGAACCGCACGCGCTCGAGATCGGCGTCGCCATAGGTGCGGTAACCGGCAGAAGACCGGGCGGGCGGAGGAAGCAGACCGTTGCGCTCGTAATAGCGGATGGTATCGGGACGGATGCCGAGCGCACGCGACAGCTTTCCGATCGTGAAATATGTCATGGCGCGTCTCCGTTGCCGCGACCATTCGAAAGGTCGCGGCATTATTCCTTCGAATTGGTCTTGCTCAGGTCGGGCAGTGCCGGGGTTTTCAGCCTGCTCGGCTTACATATCCTTCATCGGGGCGGACTGACTGTTGTCGGGCGTGCTCGTAGGCGGGGCGCCATTGGGCATCATCGGCCCACCCCGGCGCATGTCGCTGTGGTCCATATCCTGACGGTGGCGCTCATCCATATCGGCCGCCGTGTTGTCGGTCCCGACAGAGTCCGTGGCGGCGGCGGTGTCGTTTTCAAGAGCGCCGGGCGCGCTTGCAGAGGCATTGGAGGCAGCCTGGTTTTGCGTGCCGTCCGTCTTCTTGCCGCACGCAGCAAGCGTTCCGAGAAGCGCAAGGGCTGTGAGCCCCGAGACGATCTTCCCGGACGTATTCGTGAGGTGAGTCTTCATGATGTGTCTCCGAATGAGAGTGAGCGGTCGAACGCAAATCCCGTCGGACGAGCTTGATAAGCGTGCTCGACCGACAGATCAGGGTGTCATTGCTGCTTGAGAATCTGCAGGCAGCGATCGTGCGAGAGATTCATCGGGTTGCGCCCCTGTCCCTTCATCTCGTTGTGATCATGGGGCGTCGCGAGACCCATATTGTCTTCCATGGCCTTGCAGCTCGCGATCTGCGCGCTAGTCGGCGGAAGGGTCGCGCAAGCGCCGAGCAGCGCCAGTGGTAGCAATCCCAGCGAGATAGAGTATTTCATGTTCAGTCCTTCCCTGTGCAGGTGGTGTGGTCCTCTCCCACGGACATTTGTTCTGGCTGATCTGCGGCCAATTGAGACAGCCGCCCGTCCCGAACCAGAAAGAGGATCGGGCAAGGGTCGCTTTCGGCTTCGTGCGAGGGCGCTTCACCCAGCTGCTCAAGGCCTGTTTCGATAAGCTTGAGCTGTTCCACCCTGACCAGTGCTTCGCGCAGTTTGACCCGCGTGACGGCGAGGATATCCGACCCGGCGAGGGCGTCTCCGGCCCGCACCAGCAGGAGCGCGTGCGTTTCGGTGAGGGTGTAACCGAGCCCCTGTGCAGCGCGAACGAACTTGATGCGTTCGACGTCTGCAGGATGATAGACGCGGTATCCTGCACTGGTCCGTTGCGGAGCGGGGAGCAGGCCGGTGCGCTCATAATAACGTATGGTGTCCTTTCGAACGCCGGCAGCCTCGGCCAGCTCACCGATTCTAAGCCGTGACATGGCAAGTCTCGGAGGCACAGTGCCGCTTGGACCTAGGTCCAGGGTCAAGAGAAATATTTGGACGTCGGTCGATCATCGCCGCTCTCCTGTCCGCTCAAAGGCCGCGCGACTTTTCGTCGCTTGCGGCCGCCATCAGGCATCATGGGGAGCGGCAAGCCCCTCCCCGGCACGCCCTTATTTCTTGCGGAGCTCGACGATGTCGTGAACTGCGGGAGCGCCGTCGGCGACGCTCACATGCGCAAAATGGTCGTCAAATATATGATCGACCCTGACGTGGCCGATGAGGTCTCGGCGATAAGCGGGGCCGCTTCCTTTGTAGCCGGAGCCGGGCAGCGTCTTCACGCGATAGACGTCAAGCACCTGTCCGACTGTCGCGCCATCTGCTTTGCCGACACACACGATCGTTCCGGTCGTGTCCTTGCCGATGATCGATCCACGCATAAAAAAGCTGTGGCCGATGCCGGTCGCCAGAGCGGGGACCGCGCCGGCGAGGGCGATACTCGCCATGGCCATCGATATTGACTTCTTGAAGCGCATCTCGATTCCTTTCAATTCATGTCTCGTGCACCCAGGCCGGTGTTCGTCGCTTGGTTGCGAGCGATCGTGCCGGTCTCGTTCTGCAGCGAGGTGGCGTTGATGGTGGGGACGGCGGTCGCCGTCCCCGCTGCCGACTTATTTCCTGCGGAGTTCGACGATGTCGTGGACCTTCGGCGTGCCGTCGGCGATGCTCACATGCGCGAAATGGTCATCGAAAATGTGATCGATCTTGACGTGCCCGACGGCCACGCGCCGGAAGCCCGCGCCGGGGGTCTTCGAAGGTCCAGGTGTGCTTTCCACACGGTAGACCTCGAGGACCTGGCCTACGGTCGCGCCGTCGGCCTTACCCACACAAACGACCGTTCCGGTCGTGTCCTTGCCGACGATCGATCCACGCATGAAAAAGCTGTGGCCGATGCCCTGGGCGTAGGTAGGCGCGGCGCCGAGCACGGCGAGGCCTGCAAGCGCGATGGTGATCTTCTTCTTGAGCAACATGGTGGAAGCCTCCTTGGCTGAGTTTACAAGACCCGCCGAGGAAAACTGGCGGTGAAGAACCTTTCTTCGCCACCAAGACTATGGACCCGGCTCCCGACTCAATATGCGTAATGTTACGAAGCCCCATCAAAGCTCCGGGCAAACCCCGTGCCAAAACGTCGTCGCACTAATCGCATCTTTTGATACGCTCCCGCTACTAGCGGGTTGTGCTCTGGCGATAAGGGGTACGCGTACTCGATGGCCTGTAAATTAGGGCGATTCTCGCGGTCCAGGGTGCCGTCGGGCGGTACAAGGATCAAATCACTCACGCCCGCAGTATGCAACAGGATCATCATAGCTGCTCGGGCCGCTCAAGGAATTGATAGCGACAAAGCCGGTCGACATCAGGGCGCCCTCAGAACTTGGCCGGTTAAGCGTCGCCGCCCAAGAGCCTGGCTGAACAATGCAGAGGTACGGCGCAGCGGAAACCCGGCTATGATCAAAGTTGAATGTCCATCCTCCCGGTCATACTCCAGGTGATCTTGGATCCCTTTGGGTATGAAGTGAGTTGCAGGCATGCCCCCTTGGCAGCCGAGGAGGGTGAGGAGCCTAGAGGTAGGACGGAGTCGGTCAATGGAAGACAAGAAGAATGGCATGGGCATAGGCATGGGCTATGGCCGGTTCGTGGCGATGATTGCGACGTCTACGGTCGTGATGTTCGGGCTGATGTATCTCAACACCTATGCGCTGAGCCATGTCCAGTTCAGCCAGACGCGCACCTGGATGGCGCTCGTCATGGGCGCGGTCATGGCGGTGATCATGCTCAGTTTCATGTGGGGCATGTACAAGAACACCCGCCTCAATATCGGCATCCTGCTCGGTAGCGCTGCCATTTTTGGTTTAGCGCTTTGGCTGGTGCGGAGCCAGGAAACGGTCGACGACGTCTCCTACATGAAGGCGATGATCCCGCACCACTCGATTGCGATCATGACCAGCGAGCGCGCGCACATCAAGGACCCCGAGGTTCGAAAGCTGGCCGATGGCATCATCGACGCGCAGGTACGCGAGATCGCCCAAATGAAACAGATGATCGCGCGCCTGCAAGCTAACCCGGCGCCGGATGGCGCTCCGGACCTGCCCTCCTATCGCGATCGCGGTGCGTCGCCCCCGCCACCGCAAACCGACGAAAGCACCGGAATAGATACACGAAAGCCGATTTCCTGAGGTGTGTTCTTCGAAGTAAACAGGATGGGCACATGATCGGGTACTGTCGGAAAGGCTTCGTCATGCGCATCTTGCTCAAATATCCAGCGATCGACGCTCTTCGCGAAAGAAGCAGGATGGTGGAAGTATGACCGACATCGAGCGCAGCGGTCCGAGTGGCGCCAAAGGCGCTTCTGAGATCGTCCTCGTCACCGGAGCGAGCGGTTTTATCGCCGCGGCCCTGATCGCCCGGCTCGGCGAGCGCTACATGGTCGTCGGTCTCGATCGCGCCGGTCCGCCCGAGCCACCACCGCCCGCCGCCGCTATCGACATTGATGTCGGCTCGGATGAAGCGGTTCACGCTGCGCTCGAGGAGGTTCGCGCGCGATACGGCAACCGCATTGCTTCCGTCATTCATCTCGCCGCGTATTATGACATTTCTGGCGATCCCAATCCGCTCTACGACAAGGTAACCGTCCAAGGGACACGGCGGCTGATCGACGGACTCCAGTCGTTCGATGTCGAGCAATTCGTCTTCGCCAGCACGATGCTGGTCCATAAACCGACCGCCACTCCGCAGGAGCGCATCAACGAGGAATCGCCGATCGGTGCCTCCTGGGCGTACCCGCAGTCCAAAGTCGACACAGAGGCGCTGCTGCACGAGCGTCACGGACGGATACCCGTCGTCTACCTGCGACCCGCAGGAGTCTATGCCGACGAGGGACGCTCAGCGTTCCTCGCACAGCAGATATCGCAGATCTACGAGCACCGCCTGATCTCGCATTTCTATCCTGGCATGCTGTGCGCGGCGCAATCATCGGTGCACCGCGATGACCTGGCGGAAGCCGTGGTGCGCCTGGTCGATCGGCGGCACGATCTTCCGTCTGAACTGCCCCTGCTCATCGGCGAACCCGATGCCCCCGGCTACGCCGAAATCCAGGACATCGTCGGCGAGGCGCTCCACGGCGAGGGCTGGAAGACGATCCGCATCCCGCAGCCGCTCGCGAAGGCTGGTATCGTTCTTCAGAACGAGGCACTCGGCGACGACGATTTCATCCAGCCCTGGATGATCGACAGCAGCAACGACCACTACATTCTCGATATCTCGCGCGCACGGTCGCTACTTGGATGGGAGCCGAAGCACAGTCTTCGCGAAACGCTTCCGACGATCGTTGCGGCGTTGAAGCGCCACCCGCGCGCCTGGTACCGGAACAACAAGCTCAACGAAAACCTCGTCGCCTGGAACGACAAGTCCGATCCGAAGCCGGCCGAGCTGGACCATAACCCGCCTGAAGCGGCAGCCGGCGCGATGCCCGGCATGGAGCACGGAGCTAAGGACCATGGCAACATGGATCATGCCGCTGTGGGGCACGGGGCTGGGGACATGGCGATGTCCAGCCACGGTGCACATGGCGATCACATGGCCATGATGGACCGCGACGAGCGCCGTGCGCGCTGGGCGCTCTACGCCAACATCGGCCTCGGTCTGTGGCTCGCCTCGAGCCCGCTCATCTACGACTCCATGACCGCGCAGCGCGTCGGTGAGGCGGCGCGGTTCGTAACGGTCGATCGCGGTCTGCCGTCGATCGAGTGGCGTGCAAGCGCGCTGGCCGTAAGCGATCTTGTCAGCGGGCTTGCCATCGCGCTGTTCGGTGCGCTGTCGCTTGTACCACGCACCAAGACGTGGGCTCAGTGGGCGGTCGCATTCGTTGGGATCTGGCTGCTGTTCGCGCCGTTGATCTTTTGGAGCCCGAGCGCGGCGCAGTACAACAACGATTTGCTCATCGGCTCGGCTGTGATCGCGCTGTCGGTGCTCGTGCCGATGATGCCGGGTATGAGCATGGCAGGGATGATGGACCCCAAGAACATCCCACCCGGCTGGACCTATTCCCCGTCTACCGATGCCCAGCGGCTGCCGATCGTCGTGATGGGTCTGATAGGTCTTCTTACCTCGCGCATCCTGACGGCATACCAACTGGGCCACATCGATAGCGTCTGGGAACCCTTCTTTGTCGGCTCGTTGAGCGATCCGCGCAATGGTACCGAGGAGATCATCACGTCTAACATGTCAAAGGCGTGGCCGATTCCCGACGGCGGTCTCGGCACCATCAGCTACGTGCTCGAGATCCTGATGGCGGTGATGGGCACCCGCGACCGCTGGCGCACGATGCCGTGGATGGTGACCTTCTTCGGCATCCTGGTCATTCCACTCGGCGTGGTCAGCATCTATTTCATCATCAGCCAGCCCATCGTCATTGGCACCTGGAGCACGCTGGCGCTGATCGCCGCCCTCGCCATGCTGATCATGATCCCTTTCGCGCTCGACGAGGTCATCGCCATGGGTCAGTTCCTTGTGTGGGCGAAATGCCGCGGCAAGCCGCTGATTCGCACCTTCTTCCAGGGCGACGCGAGCGAGGCCGGCAGTGAGGACGCCTCCGACCTGATGTCGTCGCCTGCCGCATTTTGGGCCGATGCAAAGCGGGGGCTGACCCTGCCGTGGACGCTGGCGGTCAGTATCGCGCTCGGCGCATTCCTCATGCTCACGCGGGTGACACTGGGCAATGAGGGCGCCATGGCGAACAGCGACCATGTCATTGGTGCCCTGGTCATCACCGTCGCGATCATCGCCACCGCCGAAGTTGCCCGCGCCGTGCGCTTCATCAATGGCGCGCTCGGCGCCTGGCTGGTTGCTGCCCCTTTCCTGCTGACGGGGGCCGGCCACCTGGGAACGATCGTTTCGGTGATCATAGGGCTCGCCCTCGTCGGTCTCAGCCTTCCGCGCGGCAAGCGCAGCGCTGAACATTATGCGAGCTGGGACAAATATGTGATCTGAGGGTCGCTCTGCTCGACGTGGAATTGAACAGGAAAAGATACGTCACGTCTGTTGGGAATGCGGGACTCCGAACGGTCAACTTACGGCCGTGCGACCGGGTCGCTGAGATGTGAAATGCGGCCTGCTCGGGTGCAATAATGCTTTTCGACTGCATAAATCGACGCGAGTGCGAGAGGTCTGCAACGACCCTGGATTGCCCATCGACGAATGTCGGTTCGTGATCGCTACGGTAATCTTGCGACCGTCTGCCACTTTTTGAGGGGTAGGCGGCGGTCGCGCGTATTATGAAGAGTGGTAGCCTTGATGAATGGGTGCGGTGAAGGACGATATGAAACTCAAAGTCGCATTGTCGTTGGTCCTTGCGTCGGTTTCGGTCGCCAGCGCGGCGGCGACGCCTATCGTGGTTCACCGCGATCCGGGCTGTGGCTGCTGCGCGCAGTGGGCGGCGCAGGTGCGTAAGCAGTTCGGGCGCCAAGTAACCATCATCGACGATCGCCAGCGCTCCAGCTTCCAGCGGACCCAAGGCGTTCCTTCGGGCCTGTCATCCTGCCATACAGCGATTGTAGACGGCATGGCATTCGAGGGTCATGTCCCGATTACCGACATGAAGCGCGTCCTTGCCCAGAAGCCGCGCGGCGTGCGTGGACTTGCGGTTGCCGGGATGCCGATGGGCTCGCCGGGGATGGAAGTCCCGGGGCAACACGTGGACCCCTATAATGTCGTCGCCTTCGGTCCAGGTGGACAGCATGTCTTTGCGCGTCATGGCGGACGATGATGTCGTTGTTCTACGATAAGGACGGGTGTAAGAAGTAACGGCTGTGAAACGGGTACTGCATCTCTTCCTCCTGCTGGGAGCCTTGGTTGGCCTCATGGGCCAAGCGGCGGCCTATGCCTCTAACCCGGCCCCGGTTTCCGCGCCGATGGCGATTTCGGGAATGAGCGCAGATTGCATGAATGCGATGGCTCAGAAACAACAGCCCTCGGGCAAGCCCTGCAAGGGGCTGACGCTCGACTGCGTCGCATCAATGGGCTGTGTCGTTCCGATGGTTCTGCGCGACGCGCCGCGCGTCCCGGCATCGCCGGTGGCTCACGGAGCTATGGCATTCTGGACCACGACGTCGACCCTGCATGGCAGTGATCTGACCCCCGAGCCTGAACCACCGACTATCCTTGGCTGATCGACCACAGCCGTCAGGCTGACAGGATCGGTGCGCCTATCGCGCACTCAAACATCCTGTCCGATCTGCGGCTACCACGATGATTTGCCAAAGGATTACAGTCATGAAAAACCGTGTTTTCTACGCCCTGCTGGGCGTAGCCCTTGCCGCGCCTGCCGCCGCATTCGCCGGCCAGCCCGACCACAGCCAACAATCCGGTCATTATGAGTGGAAGTCGGTTCCCCAATATGGCCCGCGCGCCACGGGACCGGCTCAGCGGCGCGTCTGGGTGCCTGATACCGCGAAGATGGCCAACTGCGACTGCGACATGATGAAGATGAGCTCCGCGGATTGTATGAAGGAGATGCATGGCATGATGTCTCCGTCCGGCGCCTCGGCTGGCTAGCAGCAGGTTCTGGCCGCTTCAGGTCGCATAGACGGCTAGGCCAGCAGTGGCGGCGGGATACCCCTTCCTGCCGCCACTGACATGCCTGGTGTGCCACGCTTGCCTGAACCTCCGATCAGGAGATCTCCATGCGATTATTTTTGTGTATGCCGCTGTTAGCGGCAATCCCCGGCATTGCCTTCGCCGAGCCGCTCACCTTCGACGCGGCCCTCCAGCGCGCCCGGCAGGAAGCGCCGTCGCTCAAGGCGAAGGCGCTCGGTGCCAACGCCGCCCGTTCCGTGCGCGGCGCGGCCGGCGCCCTGCCTGATCCGACGCTTGCAGTTGGGATCGACAGTTTCCCGGTATCGGGACCGCTCGCGTTCGAGCCGCAGCGCGACAATTTCAGCATGGCGCGGGTCGGCGTGTCCCAGGACATTCCCAATCTCGCCAAGCGCCATGCGCAACAGGCGCGCGCCGACAGCGACATAAAGGCGGCCGAGGCTGATACCGCAGTCCAGGCGCGCACGGTCGAGGTTGGCACCGCGCTAGCCTGGATCAACTTGGCCTATGCCGAGCGCAGGCTCGCCGTGCTCGACGATATTCTGTCCGGTCTCGAGCGTGTGGTGGGAACGACGCCAGGTGCGGTCGCATCGGGAGGCGCGCGCCCGGCGCAGACCCTTGCAGGGCGCCAAGCCGTCGCCGCGATGCAGGATCGCCGCAGTGAACTGGTCTCGAACGTGGCGCGGGCACGCGCGACGCTAACCCGGTGGACCGGAGACCCCGCGCCGGAGATCGCCGGACCGATCCCCGATTTTGCGGTCGACGCAGCGGGTCTGCGCGCAGGACTCGACCGCCACCCCACCATCCAGATGATCGATGCCCAGGCCGGGCAGGCGGATGCCGATGTGCGCGTAGCCAATGCCGGCCGGCGTTCCGATTTTGGTGTCAACCTGGCCTACCAGCGCCGCGATCCCCGGTTCGGCGACTATGTCTCGGCCGGTGTGACGGTCAGCCTGCCGTTCTTCACGCGCAGTCGCCAGAATGCCGGGATCGCGGCAGCCCAGGCAAATGCCGGACGAGTGATGGCTGAACGCGAGGCCTCGCGGCGCGCGCTCGCCGCCGACCTTGATGCGGATATCGCCGACCATGTCATGCACCATGAGCAATGGATGCGTGCGCAGAGCACACTGCAACCGCTCGCTGAGCAGCGCGTGAAATTGGAAACCGCCAGTTATGCGGCTGGTCGTGCCAGTCTCGTCGATATCGCCGACGCCTATGCCGCGCTGGCCGATGCCACCATCACGACTCTTGATCGTGAAGCCCTGGTCACCGCGGACGGTGCGCGGCTGACACTCACCTACCGGAGCGCAAATCGATGAGCCAGGTTATGATAGCCCGCGGGTGGCTCTTTGGCGCAGCTGCTGCTCTTGCGCTTGCTGCCGGCGGTCTCGGGTTCGCTCTAGCGGGCTTCCAGGGCACAAAAGATGGTGGGGCCGTAAAGCCGGCAGCGCGCAAGATTCTTTATTGGTACGATCCGATGATACCGGCCGAGCACCATGAGGGTCCGGGTCTCTCATCCATGGGTATGCAGACGATCCCTCGTTATGCGGACGAGGGCGGAGCAAGCGCGCAGGTGCCGGGCATTTCGGTCGACGCTTCCGCCTCGCAGGCGCTCGGTCTGCGGATCGCCACGGTGCAACGCGGCGAGCTGGCTAGCAGCCTCACCGCGACCGGTACAATCGACTTCAACCAGCGCGATGTCGCGATCGTCCAGGCACGTGCCGGGGGCTTCGTGCAGCGAGTCTATGGTCGCGCGCCGGGTGACGTGGTCGGCGCGGGGGCGCCGCTCGCCGATATCCTGGTGCCGGAGTGGGGCGGGGCGCAGGCCGAGTTTCTCGCGGTGCGCCGCACCGGCAACGCAGCACTGACCCAGGCGGCCCGCCAGCGACTCATGCTGCTTGGCATGCCGTCTGGCACCATCGCGTCGGTCGAGCGCGGCGGCCGTCCGCACAATGTCATCACGATCTCCACGCCGATCGGCGGCGTTGTCAAAACATTGGACGTGCGAGCCGGCATGACACTGACGGCAGGACAGACGCTCGCAGAGGTGAATGGTCTCGGCACTGTCTGGCTCAATGCCGCCGTGCCCGAGGCGATCGCCGGACCGCTCAAACCCGGGCAAACCGTGCGGGCGACGCTCGCGGCATTTCCCGGCGGGATCTTGTCGGGCCGCGTTTCAGCGATCCTGCCGCAGACGCAAGCCGACAGCCGGACGCTGACCGTGCGGATCGAGTTGCCCAACCGCAGCGGACGCCTGCGTCCCGGCATGTTCGCAACCGTGTCGTTTGGCGGAGCCACGCAACCGGCGCTGCTGGTGCCCTCCGAAGCGCTGATCCGTACCGGCAAGCGGACATTGGTGATGCTCGCGCTCGACAAGGGCCGCTATCGGCCGGCCGAGGTCCAGACCGGGCGGGAATCCGGGGGCCAGACTGAGATCCTGGCGGGCCTGGGCGAGGGTGAGAAGATCGTCGCGTCGGGCCAGTTCCTGATAGACTCCGAGGCGAGCCTGTCCGGAGTCCAGGCGCGGCCGATCGGGGGTGGCGCGCCTATAGCCGCCAAACCCGCTGCTACTGGCAGACTCTACGAGACCGTTGGAAAGATCGAGCAGATCACCGCCAATTCGGTGACGCTCAGCCATGAGCCGGTGCCTGCGATCGGTTGGCCGGCGATGACGATGACCTTCCAGCTACCCGATCCTAAGATCGCGCGCGGCCTCAAGACCGGCGATCGGGTCCGTTTTGGATTCGATCAACCTTCCGCCGGAGCCACTGTGCGGCGCATGGCGAAGGTCGCGGGCCAGTGATCGCCCATCTCATCCGCTGGTCGGTCCGTAACCGGTTCTTCGTCCTGATCGGCATGCTTGCGCTGGTCGGGGCGGGGCTGTGGGCGGTGCGTTCGACCCCGATCGATGCGCTGCCCGATCTCTCCGATACCCAAGTCATCATCCGCACCAGCTATCCGGGACAGGCGCCGCAGATCGTCGAGAACCAGGTCACCTATCCGCTGACCACCACCATGCTGTCGGTTCCCGGCGCGAAGACGGTGCGCGGCTATTCCTTCTTCGGCGATAGCCTCGTCTATGTGATCTTCGAAGACGGCACCGACCTTTATTGGGCGCGCAGCCGGGTGCTCGAATATCTCAATCAGGTGCAGGGACGGCTGCCGGCAAGCGCCCGCAGCGCGCTCGGACCGGACGCCACCGGGGTTGGCTGGGTCTATGAATATGCGCTGGTCGACCGCACCGGCCGCCACGACCTGTCGCAGCTCCGTGGGATTCAGGACTGGTTCCTGCGCTACGAGCTGAAGACCGTGACCGGCGTCGCTGAGGTGGCCAGCATGGGCGGCATGGTCAAGCAGTATCAGGTGCTGCTCGATCCGGTGAAGCTGGCCGCTTATGGGATCACCCATCAGCAAGCGGTCCAGGCGATCAGCCAAGCCAATCAGGAAGCGGGCGGCTCGGTGCTGGAGATGGCCGAAGCCGAATATATGGTTCGCGCCTCGGGCTATCTGAAGACGCTCGACGATTTCCGGGCGATTCCGCTCAGGACCGGCGCCGGTGGCGTGCCCGTGCGGTTGGGCGATGTCGCCACCATCCAGATCGGCCCGGAGATGCGACGCGGCATCGCCGAGCTGAACGGCGAAGGCGAGGTCGCCGGTGGCGTGGTGATCCTGCGTTCGGGCAAGAACGCGCGCGAAACGATCGCCGGAGTCAAGGACAAGCTCACCGAACTGAAAAAGAGCCTGCCACCCGGCGTCGAGGTGGTGACGGTCTACGATCGTTCGCAGCTCATTGATCGCGCAGTCGAGAATCTCACCCACAAGCTGGTCGAAGAGTTCATCGTCGTCGCCATCGTCTGCGGCCTGTTCCTCTGGCACGTCCGTTCAGCGCTGGTCGCGATCCTCACTCTTCCGCTGGGGGTGCTGGCGGCGTTCGTCGTGATGCGCTTCCAGGGGGTGAATGCCAACATCATGTCCTTGGGCGGCATCGCCATCGCGATCGGCGCGATGGTCGATGCGGCCGTCGTCATGATCGAGAATGCCCACAAGAAGATCGAGCACTGGGAACAGGATCATCCGGGCAAGCATCTCGAGGGCGAGATGCGCTGGATTGTCATCACCGAAGCCGCCGCAGAGGTTGGCCCCGCCCTGTTCTTCAGCCTGCTGATCATCACGCTCTCCTTCATTCCCGTGTTTACACTCGAAGGACAGGAAGGGCGGCTGTTCGCGCCGCTCGCTTTCACCAAGACCTACGCGATGGCGTCGGCGGCGATCCTATCGGTGACCTTGGTGCCGATCCTGATGGGTCTGCTGATCCGCGGGAAGATCCCGCCCGAGCAATCCAACCCGGTCAACCGCTGGCTCACCAACATCTACCGGCCCGCAATCGACTGGACGATGCGGCGGCCCAAGACGGTACTGCTTATCGCGGCTCTGGTGTTCGCGACCACGGCCTGGCCGCTCACCCACCTCGGCGGTGAGTTCATGCCCAATATGGACGAAGGCGACCTGCTTTACATGCCGTCAGCACTGCCCGGGTTGTCGGCGGCGAAAGCGTCGCAACTGCTCCAGCAGACCGACCGGTTGATCAAGACCGTGCCCGAAGTCGAGAGCGTATTCGGCAAAGCCGGACGCGCCGAGACCGCCACCGATCCGGCGCCGCTGGAGATGTTCGAGACGACCATTCAGTTCAAACCCCGCGACCAATGGCGGGCGGGGATGACACCCGACAAGCTTGTTGAAGAACTGGATCGTACGGTGAAACTCCCCGGCCTCGCCAATGTCTGGGTTCCGCCAATCCGCAACCGCATCGATATGCTGGCGACCGGCATCAAGAGCCCGATCGGGGTCAAGGTGTCGGGGTCCGATCTCGTCCAGCTCGACCGGATCGCCCATGATGTCGAGACGGTGGCGAAGACCGTGCCCGGCGTCAGTTCGGCGCTGGCCGAGCGGCTGACCGGTGGGCGCTATGTCGATGTCGACATCGATCGCGCTGCCGCCGCCAGGTTCGGGCTCAACATCACCGATGTGCAGGCGATCGTTTCGGGTGCGATCGGGGGCGAGACGATTGGCGAAACGGTCGAAGGCCTAGCCCGCTACCCGATCAGCGTGCGCTACCCGCGCGAGGTGCGCGACAGCCTGGAAGGCCTCCGCACGCTCCCGGTCCTGACGCCATCGGGGCAGCAGATCACGCTCGGCACGGTCGCGAACATATCGATCGCTGAAGGGCCGCCGATGCTCAAGACCGAAAATGCGCGCCCCTCCACCTGGGTCTATGTCGATGTTCGCGGGCGCGATCTCGCCTCCGTCGTCGGCGATCTCCAGCGCGCGGTGGCGAAGCAGGTCAAGCTCTCGCCGGGCGTCAGCATCGCCTATTCCGGCCAGTTCGAATATCTCGAGCGTGCGGTCGACAAGCTGAAGCTGGTTGTGCCTGCAACGCTGCTGATCATCTTTGTGCTGCTCTACATGATCTTCGGCCGGTTCGATGAAGCCGCGCTGATCATGGGCACGCTGCCGTTCGCGCTCACAGGGGGCATCTGGATTCTCTATTTGCTAGGTTTCAACCAATCGGTCGCGACCGGCGTCGGGTTTATCGCGCTCGCCGGCGTTTCGGCCGAGTTCGGCGTGGTGATGCTGATCTACCTCAAGAACGCACTGGAAGAACGCGGCGCCGGTCCCGATGCTACTCAGGTCGAGGCTGCGGTGCGCGAAGGTGCGCTGCTCCGCGTCCGGCCTAAGGCGATGACGGTCGCGGTTATCCTCGCCGGCCTGCTGCCGATCCTATTGGGATCTGGCGCGGGCTCGGAAGTGATGAGCCGGATCGCCGCGCCGATGATCGGCGGCATGCTCACCGCGCCGCTCCTGTCCATGTTCGTACTTCCTGCGGCCTATCTTCTGCTCCGGCGGCCGAAGAGCAAGCCCACACCTCAACCTCTTATTTCATGAAGGAGAAGACCATGAAGCATGCACGACTGACTATTGCCCTCGGCCTCGCCGCCTTGACCGCTGCGTGCGGTAAGAAAGCGGAAACGCCGGTTGCGGCCGAGACCAACCAGGCGGCGCCCGCCGCCGCCATGAGCGGTGACATGGGCAATATGGCGATGGCACCAGCTGCCACTGCGCCGATCATGGCCAAGGGTCATGGCACGGTCACCGCGATCGACAAGACCGCTGGCACGATCACGCTCGACCATGGCCCGATCCCGGAAGCCAACTGGCCGGCAATGACCATGGCGTTCAAGGCCGCGCCTGCGATATCCGACGCGGCGAAGGTGGGCGACAAGGTCGATTTTGATGTCACGCTTGTGGGCAGCGCCGGTGAGGTAACAGCGATCCAAAAGAAGCCTTAAGCAGGGGATTTTATAAGGCCCATTAAAGGCTAATTAACCTCGTTCCTTCACGCTTCAGTGATGAAAAAAGAACGAGCTGGGCGCGAAACGCAGATCAAGATTGGAAGAACCGAGCGGTGGCAGTCGTGATTGCCACCGCCTTCGGTTGCGTGGCGCTTCTGTGTGTCATTATCTGGCCGTTCTTCAGCGACTACAAGACGGTCGTAAAAATTCAGAGCGCGGGCGCTGCTGCGTTTGCGACATATTTTCTAATGTTGGGATCGCCCACTGCGGCGGTGGCATGCCTCATTTCTTGCGCGCAACTCCTCGTCTCAGCGTCAGTGCGTGACCGCTATGTCGTCGTGCGACTCTATGGGGCCAGCCTCATTGTGTTGTCCTTCCTATCGGTCATAACATGGCACGGAATACCATCCGCGCTGGCGTTGACCGGCAGTTCGCTGGGTAGTCTAGCCCGCTTGCAGACATCGACGACGCGTATGAAGGGTCTGTTCCTCGTGGGGGCTCCATTTTGGCTCGCCCATAATTTGATCGTTGGAGCCCTTTTCGCCTTGGGCACCGACGTTGTTTCTTTGCTCTCGAACTTTGGGAATTTGTTGAAGTTTGCGGTGAGACGTTGGCGCGAATCAGCCTTTCATGACGCTGCCACTAGAGCGGCCATAGGCTATTAAGCGCTCGGGTCTTTTTCCTATGTGGGATCATGACCTAACCACAACCATCTGAAAGGCCCTTCAGATCTGACTGTACACGGCGGGCTTCCGAATCAAAGTGGTTGACGGTTGCGCATGGGTAACGCGCTGAAGGCGCCGAATTCGGGCAAGACTCGGCGGTGTGCGGGCGGCGTGACATCCATACCTGAACGCTGATAAGTTTGGCGGACGCAGGTCAAAGGATCGTTCGTCGGACAAGCATTTTGGTGGGGAAGTGCCGCTCTATTAGCACACGCTAGCAGACTGCGTCTGGTCGAGTAGCCGATCAACGTCAGACGTAGCCGCTCATAGATATTTCGATATTATCCTGAACTCCTCTACCGCCGAGCCAACGGCCTCCGTGCCGTCGGCATGGACGAGGCAATGATCGATATGGTCGTTAATAAGCGCTCTCTTCGCGCTGGCGACTGCCTTTTCGACTGCATGAAGTTGCTGGACGATCTCGACGCAAGGTCGACCAGCCACGATCATATCGACAGTGCTGCGCAAGTGGCCACCAGCGCGATTTAATCGCTTGACGATCGCGGGATGACTTTCGTGCCTGTGTTCCGTCATCCGCAAGACCTCCTGCAACGCGCTACATGGCTTTACATATCCTCCAGGGGAGGATAACTCAAGCGCGTCCGATATCCCCCATGGGGGATAGGGTCGCAAATCAATCGGAACAAACGCGACGTGATCTCCGTCCTGGCAAACCGCACCTATCGCCATCTTTTCATGGCTCAGGTCATCGCGCTTATCGGCACGGGGCTCGCAACGGTCGCGCTCGGTCTGCTAGCCTATGACATCGCCGGCGGCAGCGCGGGCGCGGTGCTCGGCACGGCGCTCGCGATCAAGATGGTTGCCTATATCGGTGTCGCGCCGGTCGTTGGCGCCTTCGCCGACCGCCTGCCACGTCGCGCGTTTCTTGTCAGCATGGATCTCGTGCGGATGGCCGTGGCGATCTGCCTGCCATTCGTGAGCCAGGTCTGGCAGATCTATGTCCTGATCTTCGTGCTGCAATCGGCCTCCGCGGCGTTCACGCCGACCTTCCAGGCAACCATCCCCGATATCCTGCCAGAGGAGCGCGACTATACCCGCGCGCTGTCGCTGTCGCGGCTCGCCTATGACATGGAGAGCCTGACCAGCCCGATCCTCGCTGCCGCGCTGCTGACCGTCATCAACTTCCACTGGCTATTCTCGGGAACGGCGATCGGGTTTCTGTGCTCGGCACTGCTCGTCGTGACGACGGTCCTGCCGCGCGCGGTGAAATCAGAACCGAGAAGTGGCGGGATTTACGCCAAGACCACGCGGGGTACGCGCATCTATCTGAAGACGCCGCGCCTGCGGGGGCTGCTGGCGCTGACCCTCGCTTCAGCTGCGGCCAGTTCGATGGTCATCGTCAACACGGTGGTAATCGTGCGTGGTAATCTCGGCCTCACGCAGCGCGATGTTGCCTTCACCCTTGCGGCTTTTGGCGCAGGCTCGATCCTTGCCGCGCTGACCCTGCCACGTATCCTCGATCGGGTCGCCGATCGTACGATCATGATTGGGGCTGCGGCAGCAATGACGATCGGTCTCGCCCTTCTGGCGATGCTCACGGCAAGCTTTGGGGCAGCGCCCGGTTATTGGCGCATGGTCCTGATCGGCTGGTTCATACTCGGTATCGCCTATTCGATGAGCGTGACGCCATCGGGCCGATTGCTTCGACGGTCGGCCAATGCCGACGACCGCCCGGCCTTGTTCGCCGCGCAATTCGCGCTCAGCCACTGCGCCTGGCTGATCTGCTATCCCCTGGTGGGGCTGTTGGGCGCCAGTATCGGGCAGACGGCGGCGTTTGCGGCAATGGCGGCGATTGCGGCCGCCGGAACCCTGGCCGCCTTGTGGCTCTGGCCCAGCGCAGATCCCGATACGGTGAACCATGACCATGCGGATCTCGCGCCCGATCATCCCCATCTGCGCGGTGATCACGGCAAGGCGCGGGAGCATGCGTTCGTTATCGACGATCTCCATCAGCGCTGGCCACGCCGATGACTTTCATCTCGACTGTCATGATCCCTGTCTTGCGGCGCGCTTGTGGACCGACCGTGTTCGCGATACCCGTATCGACATGACGGCATCGTCGGTCAGATTGCGCTCTTCGGTGCGGGCCTGTGCCCGCTTGCGCCTTTTTGCGCTCTCGGCGATTCTGGCGCTGTTCGGGATGCTGGCGCTTGCCACCTGGCATGACGCTATGCCGCACGTCCATGATGCCGCGCATGGCATCAGCGTCGATCGGGATCATCATGATCACGCCCCGGCCGAGCAGCCGGACACACCCGACCTGATGCATCTGGCGGCTCATGCGGTGCTCCAGACAATCGACATGCCTGCACAGACTGTTGTTGTTGCGCTGTTGAAACCTGTCGCGGCGATCTGGGCGCGCGAACCTGCCGAAGCGGCGCGGTCTATCGCACCTTCGTCAATTCTGCGTCCCCCGCGAGGC
The DNA here is from genome assembly GCF_044901155.1 of Sphingomonas sp. NPDC079357. Lineage (NCBI taxonomy): Bacteria > Pseudomonadati > Pseudomonadota > Alphaproteobacteria > Sphingomonadales > Sphingomonadaceae > Sphingomonas > Sphingomonas sp. NPDC079357. Next base: position 152,618 of record NZ_JBJDOM010000004.1, on the reverse strand, counting down.
TGAATTCACGCGCGTAGCGCGTGCCGTCATTGCAGCCTTTTTTGGGGATAAGAATATGAGAGCCTTTATAAGCCGGCTGCCGCGTCGCGTGGTGTCCGGCATGATGGGCGCGACCTGCGTCGCGGCGCTGTGCGCACCCGCACAGGCGCAAGTGGCGCCGCCGTTTGCTACACTGCTACGCCAGACCGCCGATGCGCCCCGGCGCATCGAAAGCGAAGCCGAGGTTCGCCGGTACGAGGGTCTAGCACGCCAGGCGCGCGCCCGACCCAATCCGACGATTGGCGTGCTCACCGAGAATGTTGCGGGATCGTCTCCCTATCGCGGGGTCGATCGCGCCGAGACGACGCTGCAATATAGCCAGCCGCTCGAAATCGGCGGCAAGCGTTCGGCGAGGATCGCAGCCGGAGAGGCCGGCGTCGCTGCGTCCCGCGCCCGCGATCATGATGCGAAGATCCGCTACGCTTATGATCTTGCACGCGCTTATGCAGCGGCGGACGTCGCAGACCAGCGGATAATGCTCGTCGAAGGCGAGGTCGAGCAAGCGCAGAATATCCTGCGCGCCGCTCGCGTGCTGGTCGATGCCGGCAAGGAAGCGCGGCTGCGCGCCCTGCAAGCAGAGGCCGCGCTGAACGCCGTGACCGCCGATCTTGAGGGGACGAAAGCGGATCGCATTGCGGCCTATGCCCGTCTCTCCGCACTCGCCGGCGTCGACGAGACCTTCACCGGCTTGTCGGAATCGCTCCTGACCGTGCCGGTCGCGGCACCGGCTTATGGCCCCGTCGATCCGATGACGAGTTCGTCCTTTCTTGCCGCGCAGGCAGAGCGGGAGGCTGCCGAGCGCCGCCTGACCGCCGAACAGAAGCGGGCAATCCCCGATGTGACGGCAATCGTCGGCGTGCGGCGTCTCGATTATGAGAATGCGACCGCTCTCACGGCGGGCGTCTCGATCCCGCTGAACATCTTCGATCGCAACCGCGGCAATATCGCCGCCTCGGAAGCAGAGGCACAGGCCGCCGCTGCAAGATTGGCCATGGCGCGTAACGATGCGATTGCCGAAGCCCGCGCGGCCGGGGCGCAGATTGCGGCCGCACAGTCGCGGGTTGCCGCAGCGGAGGCATCGCAACGCACCGCGGAAGAAACCTATCGTCTCGCTCGCATCGCCTATGAGGCTGGCAAATCCCCGCTCGTCGAATTGTTGAACGCCCGCCAAGGCCTTGGCGCGGCACGCGGGATCGTCCTCGACGCCAAAGTGGCCAGTTTCGAGGCGCGCGCGCAGCTCGCCCGCCTCCAGGGCCGCACCCTTTCCGGAGGTGAGATCCAATGAACCCCGAACGCAATAAGCTTTATGCCGGGGCCGCGATGGGTCTCCTCCTCGCCGCCCTTGCCGGTTTCGGTGTCGCCAGAATGACTGGCCCATCCGCACCGACAGCCGAGACGGAGGCGGCGGCCGATGCTGCTCAAACCGACACCGTCGTGATCACCCAGGACGGTATCAAGACCTCGAGGATCGGAGTCGCACCCGCAGCAGCCGGTGGCGTCGCCGGCATCATCCTCGCCAGTGCCACCGTTGAGGCAACGCCAGATGCCGAAGCGGTGCTCACTGCCCGGGCAGCGGGCACCGTTACCCGGATCTTCAAGCGGATCGGTGATCCGGTCAGCGCCGGCGAAACGATTGCCCTTGTCGAGAGCCGCGATGCGTCGGCGATCGCCGCCGATCGCAGTACGGCTGCCGCAAGGGTTACGCTTGCAAGCCGACAACTGGCGCGCGAGCGAATACTGCTCAATCAAGGGGTGTCGCCCCGGGCAGACTATGAGACCGCCGAAGCCAATCTGGCGGTCGCTCAGGCCGAAGCCCGGCAAGCCAGCGCTGCCGCCAGCGCGGCAATGGTCTCGCGCGACGGCAGGTCGGTTGCGGTGGTCAGTTCGATCTCCGGCCGTATAACATCCGCACCCGTCAATCTCGGCGCTTTCGTGCAGGCCGAGACCGAGCTGTTCCGTGTCGCCGATCCGCGCCGCCTTCAGATCGAGGCGAGCATGCCGGCAGCGGACGCATTGCGTGTGAAGGCGGGTGACAGGGTCGAGCTGACGACCAACAACGGCCAGAAAGTGGAAGGCCAGGTCCGCTCGGCGACCGGCGTGGTCGATCCGCAGACGCGGCAAGCGACGGTGGTCGTGACGCCAAGCGGAGGCGGCGGCCTGATCGCGCCCGGCCAACTCGTCCAGGCGCGTATCTTCGCCAGCGGCGGCGATGCGGCCTCCGGCGTGAATGTGCCGCAGGATGCGGTCCAGACGCTAGGGGATCGCTCGGTGGTGTTCGTGCGAACCCGCCAGGGGTTTAAGGCGCAGACCGTGCGGGTTGGAACGCGCAGCGGCGGCATGGTCGAGATTGCCTCGGGCCTCCCTGCAAACACGGTGATCGCCACCACCAATGCCTTCCTGCTCAAGGCCGAGCTTGGCAAGGGGTCGGCGGAATGATCGCGCGGATTTTAGGGCTCTCGGTCAGAGCGCGATGGGCCGTTGTGTTCATCACCTTCCTCGTCGTCCTGTTCGGTGCCTGGCAGATCACCCTGCTGCCGATCGACGCGGTCCCGGACGTCACCAACCGCCAGGTCCAGATCAACAGCTTCGTGCCGACCCTCGGACCGGTCGACATGGAGAAGCAGGTCACCTTTCCCGTCGAGACAGCGCTTGCCGGTATTCCCGGTCTGCAGACGACCCGCTCACTCACGCGTAACGGGTTCAGCCAGGTCACCGCGGTCTTCAGGGACAGCACCGACATCTATTTTGCTCGGCAGCAGGTTACCGAACGGGTCGCTCAGGCCAAGGACAGTCTGCCTGCCGGCGTTCAACCCCAACTCGCGCCGCTCACGACGGGTCTGGGCGAGATTTTCATGTTCAGCGTCGCGTTCGACCATCCCGACGGCAAGGGCGTTAAGGTGGTCGACGGTCAGCCCGGCTGGCAGTCCGATGGTTCCTATCTGACGCCCGAAGGCGAGAAACTGACCACGGTGGTTGCCAAGGCCGCTTATCTGCGAACGGTCCAGGATTGGATCATCAGGCCGCAGATGCGCACCGTGCAGGGTGTTGCCGGTGTCGATTCCAACGGCGGCTATGTGAAGCAATATGTCGTCGAGCCCAATCTGACCGCGCTTGCATCCTATGGCGTCTCGGTCACTGACCTCGCCGACGCGCTCGAACGATCGAACCTGTCGGCGGGCTCCAACTATGTCCGCCGTGCCGGCGAATCCTTTCTCGTTCGCGCCGACGCGCGGCTGCGCTCGGTCGCCGACATAGAAGAGGCGGTGATCGCCACGCGTGCCGGCGTCCCGGTGCGCGTGAAGGACGTCGGCCAGGTCGTCATCGGGGGCGCGGTGCGGACCGGATCTGGCAGCGTCGGCGGGTCAGAAGCAGTCATCTCGACTATCCTGATGCTCACTGGCGAGAACAGCCGCATCGTTGCCAATCGCGTCGCCGACAAGCTGGTCGAAATCAACAAGACGTTGCCGCCGGACGTTGTTGCAAGCCAAGCCTATAACCGCTCCAAGCTGGTCAATGCGACCATCGCCACGGTCGAGAAGAATCTGGTCGAAGGCGCACTGCTGGTCATCGTCGTGCTGTTCCTGCTGCTCGGCAACATCCGCGCCGCGCTCATCACGGCGGCGGTGATTCCGATCACCATGTTGATGACTGCGGCGGGCATGAATGAGCTCGGTGTCTCGGGCAATCTGATGAGTCTCGGCGCACTCGATTTCGGCCTGATTGTCGATGGCGCAGTCATCATCGTCGAAAACGCGCTCCGGCGCCTCGCCGAGCGGCAGCACAAGGAAGGAAGACTCCTAACCCGACTCGAACGCCTCACCGAAACCACTCACGCCGCGCAGGAGATGGTCCGGCCAACCGTCTATGGCCAGGCCATCATCTTCCTCGTGTTCATACCTTTGCTCACCTTCCAGGGCGTGGAGGGCAAGACGTTCGCACCGATGGCGATCACGCTGATGCTGGCTCTGGCCAGCGCGTTCATCCTGTCGATCACGTTCGTGCCGGCGATGGTCGCGTTGCTGGTGACCGACAAGGTCAGCGAGACCGAGGTCAGATCGATCCGCTGGTTCAAGGAGAAATATCAACCGGCGCTCACCCGCGCCGTGGCGCGGCCAATGCCGTTCATTCTCGGCGGCGCAGGCGTGTTTGCGGCAGCGGTGCTGCTGTTCGGTACGCTTGGACAGGAGTTCATGCCGCAGCTCGACGAGAAGGACATCACGGTCACCAACTTTCGTATTCCATCCGCCTCGATCGACCAGTCGACCGCGATGCAGCTCGACATCGAAAATGCACTCAAGACATTGCCCGAGGTGGCATTGGTCTTTTCCAAGAACGGCAATGCCGATCTGGGTACCGATCCGATGCCGCCTAATGCGTCCGATACCTATGTCATCCCAAAGCCTGAAAAGGAGTGGCCAGCCGAGGTCAAATCCAAGGAGGATATCCTTCGGCGGATCGAGGAACGGATGAAGCCGCTGATCGGCAACCGTACCGAGATCCAGCAGCCGATCCAGATGCGGTTCAACGAGCTGATCGCGGGCGTTCGCTCTGATGTGGCGGTCAAGCTCTATGGCGACGACCTGGACGCGATGAGCGAGGCGGGAGGCCGAATCGCGACCGCGCTGCGGACCATTCCCGGCGCGGCGGACGTGCAGGCGGAGCAGACATCCGGCGCGCCGACCTTCGACATCAAGGTCGACCGCCAGGCGGCGGGCCGTTACGGCCTGTCGGTCGAGGAGGTCGCCAGTACGGTCGCGGCCGCCCTGGGTGGACGCGAAGCGGGCTTGTTGTTCGAAGGCGATCGACGCTTCGCTGTGGTGGTGCGACTGCCCGACGCACAGCGCGACGATATCGACACCTTGGGATCGATCCCGGTCATGCTACCATCCAACGGTGCCGGGAACGCGCGTTCCATCCCGCTCAGCGAAGTGGCGCGCTTCACTTACACCGAGGGGCTCAACCAGATCAGCCGCGAGAACGGTAAGCGGATGGTCGTCATCCAGGCCAATGTGCGCGGCCGCGATCTTGGCGGATTCGTCGCGGAAGCCCAGACGAAGATCGCCGATGTGAAGCTGCCCGCCGGAACCTTCACCGAATGGGGCGGCCAGTTTGAGAGCCTTCAGTCCGCTTCCGAGCGGTTGGCGATCGTCGTGCCGCTTTGCTTCGTCCTGATCTTCGCGCTGCTCTACATGGCACTGGGCGGCGCTTGGCCGGCGCTGGTCGTGTTTACGGCCGTTCCCATGGCGCTGGCCGGAGGTGTGTTCGCTCTGGCCCTGCGCGGGATACCTTTCTCCATTACGGCGTCGGTCGGGTTTATCGCGCTTTCCGGCGTGGCGGTTCTCAACGGCCTTGTCATGATGAGCGCGATCCGCAAGCGGCTTGACGATGGCGAGGGGATCGACGGGGCGATCATTGGTGGCGCGATGGAACGAGTACGGCCTGTGTTGATGACCGCGCTCGTTGCGAGCCTGGGCTTCATCCCAATGGCGCTTGCCACCGGAACCGGAGCGGAGGTGCAACGACCGCTTGCGACTGTAGTGATCGGGGGGCTCATCACGTCGACGGCGCTGACGTTGCTCGTCCTACCGGCGATCTCGGCGCTAATGTTCCGGTTATTGGCGAAAAGGAAAGGTATCCAGGAGCCACCGATAAAGGTTGTGGCGGCGTGAGGGGGCGTCTCCAATAAATTTGGTGGATAGCTAGGCTGAAAGGCAGACTAACCGGCGACACTCTAATCGTGCCGGCCACGGTGTCCGGCCGAGCAATCGATGCGGTGCTCGACATCGGTTCGTCTGGTCCGCGATGTCGCGGTGACGTAGGGCGGTTATGCGCGCGTCCTGCCTTCGCGATAATCGCAGACTTGGGGGCGGCCTCGGCCGCCTTTGGCTGTCCGATATTATGCTCGGAGCAGATGTGCTGGCCGGGGCTGCGGCGTTCGCGTTTTCGACGCGACGGTTCGCATTGAGAAGCCACCCAGCTTTGTAGCGGGGTCGGAATGGACTGAATTTGCGCACGACAGGGTGCCAGACAGGAACTGTTTCCCCTCGCTTTCCGGCACCTCGGCACGCAGGGTCGGAAGCCGTGTCTCCCATCATCGCCGGCACGCTCAGCGCGCCCATTATGCCGACTTCACCACCGGCATGGGCACGCGCATTTAGCGATGGCTTCAGGCTGGAAGGCTGCGCGGCCCCAGCATGATGATGCCGGTACCTAAGAGGCAGACCGCAGCGCCGATGACATCCCAGCGATCTGGGCGGATTCCTTCGAAGGCCCAGAGCCAGAACAAGGATGTGGCGATATAAACCCCGCCATAGGCAGCATAAGCACGACCGGCCGCATTGCTATCGACCAGAGTCAGCAGCCAGGCGAACAGCGCTAGGGCGGCCATCCCCGGCACCGTCCACAGCAGCGTTTTGCCAAGCCGCAACCACGCCCAGAAGGAGAAGCATCCAGCGATCTCCGCGAAGGCGGCGGCAATATAGGCGAAAGCTGTAGGCATTAGACGTCACTCTGCTTGATTTTATGCGCCATGAGCTGGAGGGTCCGCTGCAGATTCTCATCAAACGTCCGCATGAGCGTCTCCCATAACAGGAGCGAGCGCCTCCAAAATGCGGCATTCAGCGACGGTTCCGCCTTCGCATGAAGCGATGAGCGTGCTCAATTCGCGCCGCAACGCGCTGAGATCGGCGATCTTGCGGTCAACCTCACGCAGATGCTCTGTTGCGATCCGGTCGATCGTGGCGCAATCGCGGCCGCGGTCGTCCGAAAGGTCCAACAACGCGCGGACGCGCTCGATCGGAAAGCCAAGATCGCGCGCGCGGCGAATGAACGACAGTCGGGCAAGATGGTTCTCGCCATAGTGGCGATAGTTCGCTTGCGTTCGCGCCGGCGGAGGCAGCAGGCCGGTTTGTTCATAATAGCGGATCGTTTCAACCTTCGTGGCAGTCGCCCGCCCCAATTCACCAATCTGCATCACAGAACCCTCTAGTTACTATAGAGCGCATATAGGACGACGAAACCTGCCGGTCGAGATCGCGATTTGCATTGCGAGTTGCACTTTCCGATCCGAACGATCTGGATATCGCGCCGGAGCGAGCGGCCGGAAAGAGACGCGATATCGATATAGGGCATTGTTGCAACTAAGTCGCAAAACGCTTGACCCTCTAGCTGCTAGAGGGTGTATTTGATGGGGATGTCATTCCCCGATCATCCCGAATCGCGCAGCACCATTTCTGCCGTCCGCCATAGCGCGGCGCCGTTGATCCGCCGCACTATGGCGGTCCTGGCAGTATTTCTCTGTCTGGTTGGTGTCAGCACCATCGCCCACGCCGAAACTGCTGACGTGCAGACAGCTTGGCGGCTGCTCGACTATATGGCGGTCGACTATGGCGGTGCCGTCAGCGGTGGCCGGATCAAGAGTGTCTCGGAATATGCCGAGATGACCGAATTCGCGGCTTCGGTATCCGCCCGCCTTATGGCCCTGCCACCCACGCCGGCGCGCGGACAGCTGATCACGGGAGCTACCCAACTCCGGGGTGTGATTGCCGCGAAGGGCGAACCGAAGGAGGTCGCGCGCATCGCCCATAGCCTCGCTGCCGACCTCCTCAAGGCCTATCCGGTGCCTCTCGCGCCGAGCAAGGCGCCTGACCTTGCTCGCGGCGCCTCGTTGTTCGCGCAGAACTGCGCGAGCTGCCACGGCATGACCGGGGATGGACATGGCCCCGATGCCGTAAAGCTCTCGACGCCGCCAATCGCCTTTAGTGAGATCGTGCGCGCGCGGCAGCGCAGTCCCTTCGCGCTCTATCAGGTCATCGATCAGGGCATCGATGGCACCGCGATGCAAAGCTTTGCGACCTTGCCGAGCGACGATCGCTGGGCGCTGGCTTTCTATGCCGGCCGCTTCGCTTTTCCCGAAGCTCTCGCGAACGAAGGCGAGCGGCTGTGGAAATCCGATCCCGGCCTGCGGCAAATGATCCCCGACCTGACGACACTCGCGGGGCTGACGCCTGAGGTGCTGGCAAAGTCGATTGGGGTTGCCAAGGCCGACGCTGTGATCGCCTATCTGCGCCGCCATCCGGACGTGGTGATCCAGCAAGCGCCCGGTTCGCTGACCATCGCGCGCGAAAAGCTGGCACAGAGCCTTTCCGCCTATCGTGGTGGCGACCGCCACGCCGCCCAGGAACTTGCGCTTTCGGCCTATCTCGATGGCTTCGAACCCCTCGAGCCGATGCTGACCGCGCGCGATGCTACGCTCATGGGGCACATCGAAAGCGCCATGGGCGAGTTCCGGGCATCGCTCCAGCAAGGTCGCCCCGCCGACGAGATCGCCACGCGCATCCAGGTGCTCGACGGTCTGTTCGACGACGCCGAGGCGGCCTTGTCCCCGGACGCGGCGAGCACTGCATCGACCTTCCTGGGCGCCTTCACCATCCTGCTGCGCGAGGGACTCGAAGCCCTGCTGATCGTCGTCGCGATGATCGCCTTCCTGCGCAAGGCCGAGCGGCCCGAGGTGCTGCGCTACGTCCATGGCGGATGGATCGGGGCGCTGGCGGCCGGAGCCTTGACCTGGGGAATCGCGACCTATGCGATCGGGATCAGCGGCGCGAGCCGGGAGCTTACCGAAGGGTTCGGATCGCTGTTCGCAGCCGTCGTCCTACTCTCCGTGGGAATCTGGATGCACGGCAAGGCGCAGGCGGACCAATGGCAACGCTACATCAGGGAGAAGATGTCGCGCGCACTGTCGCGGCAGTCGGCCTGGTTCCTGTTCGGCCTGGCCTTTATCGTCGTCTATCGTGAGGTGTTCGAGACGATCCTCTTCTACGCAGCGCTCTGGACCCAGGGCAATGGTGGCACGATGCTGGCAGGCGCCGGCTCGGCGGTGCTGCTACTGGGACTCATCGCCTGGGCCATGCTGCGCTACAGCCGCGACCTGCCGATCGCGAAATTCTTCGCCTACAGCGCGTGGCTGATGGCGATCCTTACTATCGTCCTCGCCGGCAAGGGCGTGTCGGCGCTACAGGAAGCCGGCATTATAGACATCGCGCCGCTTGGCGGCGGCATCCGCGTCTCCATGCTTGGTATCTTCCCGACCTTGCAGTCAATGGGCGCGCAGCTCCTGATGCTCATCGCAGTGCTTGGTGGCTTCCTCCTGAACCGGCGCCGTGCCGCTGTGGCGGTCGGCTGATGCAGCCGGCAACAACGACGACGATTTGCCTTGACCCTCTAGTTGCTAGAGGGTGCATAGAGATTCCATGATGCTTGTTCGAGAGTATGATCATGGTCTGTAATAGCTGTCAGTCCGACGCACCGCCGACGCCGGATCCGCGCTGGCGCCGCATGCTCTGGATCGCGCTCGCCATTAATCTGGCGATGTTTCTCGGCGAGATCGTCGCGGGCATCGCTTCGGGATCGCGATCGCTTCAGGCGGACGCGCTCGATTTCCTGGGCGATTCCGCCAATTACGCGATCAGTCTTGGGGTCGCCGGCATGGCACTGGGCTGGCGGTCCCGTGCCGCGTTGCTTAAGGGCGGCACGATCCTCGCCTTCGGCCTTTATGTCCTCGTCACGACGGTGCTTGCGGCGCTGGGCCGCGGCGTGCCGCAGGCGGAGACGATGGGGATCGTCGGGGTGATCGCGCTGATCGCGAACGGCAGCGTTGCACTCATGCTCTATCGCTACCGCAGTGGCGACGCCAACATGCGCTCGGTCTGGATATGCTCGCGCAACGACGCAATCGGCAATCTTGCGGTCCTTCTGGCTGCCGCCGGTGTCGTCGGCACGGGCACCGCCTGGCCCGATCTCGCTGTCGCCTTGATCATGGCGGCCTTGGGCATCTGGGGCGGCCTGCAGATCATCAATCAGGCCCGTGCAGAGCTACGCCCGAAACCGGCAAGTCAAGTCGAGGCACAACAGACGTTGGCCTCCACGAACTTGTAGTTGCCAAAAGGAGCATAGATGTCCGCCCGCAGTCACGGCGACGCCGGTAAACTGAGCCGATATCGTTTGCGGTGTCATCGCGATCATCTCGCTGCGCCCGGGGAGTGGGCGCTGGCCGAGGCGATCCCGGCATGGCACGACGCGCGTCCTGTTTTATTGCAGACTCTCCGATGACGGCTTTATTTCTTCATGCGACGAGCGGGACTAGCCCGTTACCTGCGTTCCTGTTAGAGCGTGATCCGTGCGACGCCTGCTGAACATCCTTGCGTATTTGGCGATCGCCCTCTCCTTGGGGACGACGGCGACCGCGCATGTGATGGAGCGGCCGGATATCGTCGTTGCATCAACCGAAACGGGCGTCACCGAAATTGCGCTGGGTCATGCGCCCGGCGACGCCGATCAGGTGCCCTCCGATGGTGACAAGGGATATCCCCATCATCATGGCGGTTGCCACGGCGATCATGTCGCAGCGCCCGTCAAGGCGACCAGCGCCGCATGTTTAGGCGATCTTCGGCTCGCTCCCATTTTCGCGAGCCATTCGATGCGCCCGCTCTCTACCGCCGATCCGGCGCTGAGGCCCCCCCAAGCCTGACGATCCGCTGACCCCGCCGGCTGTTGCCGTGCGGGGCGAACCCGGTTCGTCAGGAGACATCATCCATGCATCGTACAATCGCGGCCGTTTTGGTCGCGGCGTCCCTGGCCAGTCCGGCCGGGGCGCAGACAGCACCGTCGCCCGGTATCCCGGCGGCGACCACATCATCACAAGCGGCAGGCTCGTTTTCGCTCGAGAACGCGCTTGCTGCCGGAGGCATGCCATCATCCCCATCGGCCGCCACGGGTAACAGCACGGCTTCGGGGTCGGGGAGTAGTGGTTCAGCGCCGCTCCCATCGGTGGCGGCCGCCTCGGCCGGCGTCGACGCCGCGACAGCGGCACGGCGTGTGGCCGGCTTGCGTCCCAATCCGGAAGTGCAGGCGCAGGTCGAGAATGTCGCCGGCACCGGCGTCTATAAGGGGCTACGAAGCTCGGAAACGACCGTTGGCGTGGCGCTGCCGCTGGAGCTGGGCGGCAAACGGCCGGCACGTGTCGCGCTCGCGACCGCCCGCCTCACTCGGGCGCAGGTCCAGGCGGAAATCGCGCGAGCGGATCTCCGGCTGCGGATCACGCAGCTCTATATCGAAGCCGCCGCTGCCGAGCGCCGTGCCGAAGTGCTGAGCGAGCAGGCCGGGATCGCCAATAATGCGTTCCGGGTCTCAAGCGAGCGCGTCAAGGCCGGCGACGTCGGCCCGATCGAACAACAGCGTGCCGACGTGCTGCGCATCAACGCGCAGGTCGCGGCCGGCAGCGCCGCCCGCCAGGCACAGGCGGCGCGGGCTAATCTTGAGACATTGTTGTCGGCGCCGGTGACGGGGCCGCTCGATCGCGCGTGGTTCGAGCGGATCGATGGCTACGGACCGCCACGGCCGATCGAGGTCGAAGGGACGCTGGCCTTGGCGGCAGCGGAAGCGGACGTGCGGACCGCCGACGCGCAAGTGCGCGTCGCCCGATCGTTGCGCGTGCCCGACCTGACCGTCAGCACCTTCGCCCGCCGATTGGAGGCGACCAACGATACCGCCGCGGTCGTCGGCATCTCGATCCCGATCCCGTTCTTCAACAACGGCAGCGCGTTCGTGGCGCAGTCGCGGTCGGAGCAGACGCAGGCGATCGCGCTGCGCAACCTCGCAGTGATCGATACCCGCCAGCAGATCGCCAGCGCGCAAACCGAAGTGGCGAACGCCGCTGCGACCGCGCGGGCGGCGGGCGGACCGGCTTTGACGGCGGCACAGGAAGCCGCCCGCATCGCGCGGATCGGTTGGACGCAGGGCAAGTTCGACCAGATCGCGCTCCTCGATGCCGAGCGCACGCTGTCACAGACCCGCCAGACCTACGTCGATGCGCTCGCCGCCTATCACGACGCACAGGCCCGGCTCGACCGGCTCACGACGCCGGCCCCCATGATTTCCGGAGATGATCGATGATTCAAGATAAGCGCCTTCTTGGCGGTGCGGCGGCTGTCGCGATCGTCGCCGCACTTGGCGGCTTCGGGATCGCCCGCTGGACAGCGAGCGAACCTGCCGCGACCGAAGCGGCAAGCGGCAACGCCGCTGCCCCGGCAGAAGAGGAAAAGGCCCCCAACACGGTGACGATGACCGCGCAGGCGGTCCAGCAGGCCGGCATCGCTACAGAGACGATCAATCCCGGCGGGCTCGGCGCGGAGATCGTTGCGCAGGCGACGGTGAGCGCATCGCCGCAAGGCGAGGCGATCGTGACCGCCCGCGCAGCCGGCGCGGTCACGCGGCTGATGAAGCGCCTCGGTGATCCGGTGCGCGCCGGTGAGACGCTGGCGATCGTGGAGAGCCGGGACGCGGCGCAGTTTGCCGCCGATCGCACCGCTGCGGCGGCCAAGTCGACGCTCGCGCAAAAGGCGCTCGCCCGTGAGCAATATCTGTTCCGCCAGAAGGTCTCGGCGCGCGTCGAGCTGGAACAGGCGGAGGCGGAAGCCGCCTCGGCCGCGGCCGAAGCGCGCCGCGCGAGTGTTGCGGCGGGCGCCGCGCGCGTGACATCGGATGGTCGCGGTGTGGCCGTGTCGAGCCCGATTTCGGGTCGCGTCACCTCGGAGAATGTCAGCCTGGGCGCCTTCGTCCAGCCCGAGACCGAGCTGATGCGCGTCGCCGATGCGTCGAAGATTCAAATAGAGGCGGCGGTCGGGCCGACCGACGCGCAGCGGCTCGCGCCTGACGATCGAGCCATCGTCGAACTGCCCGATGGTCGGACGGTGGAGGGGCGCGTACGCGCAGTCACACCCGGACTTGCCAACGACACGCGCTCGGCGACGGTGGTCCTCGACGTTCCCGGCAGTCTTCAGCCCGGCCTCGCGGTGCGGGTGCGGCTGATGCCGAGCCGTGGCAGCACGTCCAACGCGATTGTGGTGCCGGAAGATGCGGTTCAGACACTCGAAGGGCGCGACATCGTCTTCGTGCGGACCGCGCAGGGCTTCAAGGCTCAGGCCGTCACGATCGGCCAGCGCAGCAACGGCCGGGTCGAGATCCTGAAGGGTCTCGCGGCAGCCAACCAAGTCGCAACCAAAAACGCATTTTTGCTCAAAGCCGAACTCGGCAAGGGCGCGGGCGAGGAGGAATAGACCATGATAGCCAATCTCATGGCGCTCTCCATCCGCATGCGTTGGACGGTACTCGCCCTTTTCCTAGTCATCGGCGGCCTCGGCCTCTGGCAGCTCACCAAGCTGCCGATCGACGCGGTGCCCGACATCACCACCAAACAGGTACAGATCAACACGGTCGATCCCCGGCTGTCGCCGGTGGAAATCGAAAAACTCGTTACCTATCCGGTAGAGATCTCGCTCGCCGGCATCCCCGGCCTCGAAACCACACGGTCGATTTCGCGCAATGGTTTCAGCCAGGTCAGCGCAATCTTCACCGACAGCACCGATCTCTATTTCGCACGCCAGCAGGTCGGCGAACGCCTGCGACAAGCGACGGAGAACCTGCCTGACGGCGTTCAGCCCCAGATCGGACCTGTGACGACCGGCCTTGGCGAGATCGTCATGTACACGGTCGGTTACGCCAATCCGGATGGGAAGGGCGCGAAGAAGGTGGCGGGCCAGCCCGGTTGGCAGCCCGATGGCAGCTACCTGACGCCGGAGGGCGAGCGTTTGACCGACGCCATCGAGAAGGCGGGCTATCTGCGCACCGTCCAGGACTGGATTATCGGCCCGCAGCTTCGCTCGGTGAAAGGCGTGGCCGGCGTCGACTCCATCGGCGGTTTCGCCAAGACCTTCGTCGTCGAGCCCGACCCGACCAAGCTCGCCAGCTTCGGCATCTCGTATAGCGAGCTGGGCCAGGCGCTCGAAAACGCCAATCTCGCGGTAGGCGCCAACTACTTCAATAAGGGCGGCGAAGCCTATTTAGTGCGCGTCGACTCTCGCGTGCGAACAGTTGACGAAATCCGCAACGCCGTCGCCGCGACGCGCGGCGGCACGCCGATTACGGTTGGGCAGATCGCCGATGTCCGTGTTGGTGGCGACCTGCGCACGGGTGCGGGCAGCATGAACGGCCAGGAGGCAGTCATCGGCACGGTGCTAATGCTGATTGGCCAGAACAGCCGGGTCGTCGCGGAAGAGGCGTCCACCAAGCTCGATCAGATCACCAAGACGTTACCTCCCGGCATTCAGGTCCAGGTCGTGCTCAATCGCGCCAAACTGGTGGGCGCGACCGTTGCGACCGTTCAACGCAACCTTACCGAAGGCGCAATCCTCGTCGCAGCAGCTCTGTTTCTGCTGCTGGGTAACTGGCGCGCTGCGGTGATCGCTGTGTTGGTTATCCCGTTCTCGTTCCTGATGATGGCGATGGGCATGAACGCCTTCAACGTCCCGGGCAATCTGATGAGCCTGGGAGCGCTTGATTTCGGCCTTATCGTCGATGGCGCAGTCATCATCATCGAAAACTGCCTCGCCAGGTTGGCGCATCGACAAGAGCATGAAGGACGGCTGCTCTCAATTCGCGAGCGGCTCGAGGAAACAATGCGGGCGGCGCAGGAAATGATCAAGCCGACCGTCTTTGGTCAGGCCATCATCCTGCTCGCCTTTGCGCCACTGCTCACGTTTACAGGCACCGAGGGTAAGACGTTCTCGCCAATGGCGATCACGATCATGCTCGCGCTGGTGGCGGCGTTCGTGCTCGCGATAACACTGGTGCCAGCACTGGTCGCGATCATGATCCGGGGCAAGGTCGCGGAAAAGGATGTGTGGCTGATCCGCAAGTCCAAGGAACGCTATCTGCCGCTGCTCGACAAGGCGATTGCGCGCCCGTGGCCATTCATCCTCGGCGGATTGGCCTTCTTCGTGGCGGCCATACCCGCGTTTGGCCTGCTAGGCTCGGAATTCATTCCCCAGCTAGACGAGAAGAATCTCGCCTTTGCATCGACACGAGTGCCCTCGGTCAGCCTCGAACAATCGCTGGCGATGGAACGGAAGGTCGAAGAGGCGGTGACAAAGATTCCGGAAGTCGCCCTGATGTTTTCCAAAACAGGCACCGCGGAAGTTGCAACCGATCCGATGCCACCGAACGTCTCGGACGGCTTCGTTATCCTGAAACCGCAGGAGGAATGGGCCGAAGGCACGACCAAAGCTGATGTCGTGGCCAAGATCGAAAAGGCGACCGGAGGACTCTTAGGCAATCTTTACGAAGTCAGTCAGCCCATCCAGCTCCGCTTCAACGAACTGATCGCCGGCGTCCGTGGCGACGTTGCGATCAAGCTCTACGGTGACGACCTCGACAAGATGTCGCAGACCGCGAATGAAATGGTGCGCGTACTCAAGACGATCCCGGGAGCAGCGAGCGTAAAGGCCGAGCAGGTCGGTGGCGCGCCAGCGCTTGACGTGAAGCTCGATCGCGCAGCGATCGCCCGGCTCGGTCTCACCGTCCGCGAGGTTGCGGATACGGTAGCGGCAGGCCTGGGCGGCCGCGAGTCAGGTCTTGTGTATGAGGGCGACCGGCGTTTCGACGTCACGGTGCGCGTGCCTGAAGCCACACGGGCCAATCTCGATGACATTCGGGCACTTCCAATCCTGTTGCCTGAAGTCGAGGGGCGACAGCGTTCTCAGGTGCCGCTTGCGCAAGTTGCACAAATCCGACTGACAGAAGGGTTGAACCAAATCAGCCGGGAGAACGGCAAGCGCCGCGTCGTCGTTCAGGTAAACCTCGGTGGACGCGACGCCGGTTCGTTCGTGCAGGAGGCGCAAGCAAAGATTGCGCAGGTCAAGCTGCCCGCGGGCTATTACCTCGAATGGGGCGGTCAATTTGAGAATCTGGCGGCGGCATCAAAACGCCTGTCGATCGTCGTTCCACTTTGCTTCCTCGCCATCTTCGGGTTGCTTTACATGGCGCTAGGCGGGTTCGGTAGGGCCGCGTCGGTGTTCCTGGCCGTGCCGCTGGGACTGGCTGGCGGCGTGTTCACCCTGTTGCTGACCGGCATCAACTTCTCGGTGTCGGCAGCGGTCGGGTTCATCTGCCTTGCCGGCGTGGCGGTGCTGAACGGCCTCGTGGTGATGTCCGCGATCCGGGAGAGCAGCGAAGCCGGGATGCCGGTGGTGGAAGCGATCCGTCACGGCATGGCCGAGAAGATGCGAGCGGTCATCATGACCGGGTTCGTGCCCGCGATCGGCTTCGTGCCGATGGCGCTCGCACACGGAACCGGCGCGGAGGTGCAGAAGCCGCTCGCCGTCACCGTGATCGGCGGTCTCGTCGCCGCCACCATCCTGACCCTGCTGGTGCTGCCGGCGATCGCGAAGGTGATCCTCGGGCGGACCGAACGTCAAAACGAGCAAGAGGCGGACACGCCGCATGGCGATGAACCCGCCCCGCTGAAAGGAGAAGCATGATGGGAGAACCGGTCCGAAAACTGCTGCGGATCTACACGGATGAAGCGGCTTACATCGGCGACCGCAAGGTCTTCGAATATGTCGCCTCGCTGGCGCGTGATCGCAAGATGGCGGGCCTGACAGTGCTTGAGGCACTGATCGGGTTCGGGGCATCCGCGCACGTCCATCGACGCCACGTGCTTGAAAGCGATCGGGCGGTGGTGATCGAGATCGTCGATTTCGAGGACGCCTTGCGCGCGTTCGTCTCGGCCTTGAGCGATGTGCCCGACATTGGGCTGATGACGCTCGAAGCCGTCGAGGTCATCGGCGGGAAGGCAAGCAAAACGCTGGAAAGCCTGAGCCGATGAATTGCGGCCCGGCAAGCGAGAGGGCTTGCGCCATGCAAGCCCTCTCCAGCGCCCCAGCTCCCATCAATCCCCCGTCCAATCGGGGAGGGGGCCGCCTTCGCGCGGCCTCCGGTTTCGCCGCGCCTTGGCCGGACAGGACAGGCAGCCATGAAGGAAGAGACCACTTTCGATTTCAATATGTCGGCGCTGCGGGTCTGGTCGCTGATTTCCGATCTGAGGGGCTACGCACGATGGCACCCGATCTATCGCATCGCGGGCGATGCCGAACGCGATGCCGAAATGGACGTCACCTGGCTGCTGTTCAAAGGCGACCGGAAGATGACGACGCAAATGGTCATCAACCGCCTGACCAAGCCCCAGCTCATCGGGTGGCAGATGGGCGTGAAGGGATTTCTCACCTTCGACGAACGCTACGAGATCGAGCCGATCGCGAACGGCGTCTCGATTCACCATTCGGTCGAATGTCGGGGCATCTTCGGCGGCCTGGTCGGCCGCATGATGCGCAGGGGTCTGAGGCGGACAATGCGGCTGCAGGATGCGGCTTTTCTCGCCCTCCTGCGCCGGCAATCGCGGCTGCCAGGGCGGTCCATGCGGCATCATCGGCGCCCCATCAAACCGCCGCCTCCTCCTCGCGGCGCCGCGAACGACTGACGGGGCGATATTCCGAAGAAAGGAACCCATCATGGTAGATAGCCCTCGCCCGCAAGGGCTGCTGTGCCCGACGTGCCGCGTCGATCTCGTCATGAGCGAGCGGCAGGGCATCGAGATCGACTATTGCCCGCAATGCCGTGGGGTCTGGCTCGATCGCGGCGAACTCGACAAGATCATCGAGCGCAGCGCCGGCGATGACAGCGCGCGGCCGCTGAGCGGCGTCCGTCTCGGAATATCCGACGATCGCGGCCATGGCGATCATGGCGGAAAGCACGGCTATGAGCGGGGCCATAAGGGGCGCCGCAAGAGCTTTTTCAGCGAATTGTTCGACTGACTGCTATGGATCGGCCGCCACACAACGAGTCCTTCGGGTGTCCGTGTGAGAACGGCCCGCGCCATGGGCGTGCCCCCTGTAGCGCCCATGGCGATAGATCGTGGAAAGACGGGGAAATAGCGGCTCGGCGTCTCCGGAGCGGCCCGGTTCGGGGGATCATCCTCGCGACCGGGCTTGCTCTGGCGCCGGGCCTGCTCGGCTGCTCGCCAGCCACCAACAAGAACGAGGCCGAAGCGTCGCGTGATCGCGAGCTGCCCAACTTCATCGGCGAGCATTTCTACGCATGTCCTGATGGGTCGCGCCTCGATGTCGACTTCCTCGGCGATGGCCTGACCCTCGACATAAAGACCAGACCGAACGGCGCTCCGGAACGGGTGACATCGCCGGCGAGCGGGCGGACCTATGTCGGCCGCAACCTCAACGTGTCGATCTCAGGCGGCGACCGGATCACGCTCAAGCGCCCCGGCGTGCCGGCCTTGGCCTGTAACAGGGTGCTGGCCTATCGGGATTCAGCGGACGGGATAGCGAGCGGCCAGGCCGGAGGATCGGCCGCATGATGACGATCTCGTCATGGGAGGAGTCGCTTTCCCATATCGTCAGTCTCGCGCTGGCCTATGCGCTGGCGCTTCCGGTTGGCTGGAACCGGGAGAAGGATGAACGCAGCGCCGGCATCCGGACCTTTCCACTGGTCGCCATCGCCAGTTGCGGTTTCGTGCTGGTCGGTATCGCCATTCTCGGACGCACATCGCCTGCCCAAGCGCGCCTGCTCGAAGGATTGATTACCGGCGTCGGCTTCATCGGCGGCGGCGCCATATTGAAGCACGCCGGAAAAGCATCCGGGACCGCGACCGCTGCGAGCCTTTGGGCGACCGGAGCGCTGGGCGCCGCGGTCGGCTATGGTCTTTACGACATCGCGGTGATCCTCAGCCTGACCACCTTCCTGACGTTGCACCTCTCTCATCCGCTAAAGCGCGCCTCCCAGGATCGCGCCGAGCCGGCTGATCGACAATGAGGCACAATCGTCCCTCCGAAACGCGCGCGACGCGGCGAATGCCCAAGAGTGGCGGGCAATTCGAGCCGGTGTCGCCGCCTCCAAGCGACGACCGTCGTTCGCGCTTGGAGCGGTGGGCTTCTCTGCTCGAACGCGATCCGCACCAGCTTGTCGCGCTGCTGCGTCCGTCATGGGCAGCCGGGGAAGACATCGCGCCGATGGCGGCGAGTCCAAGTGCCGTCGATCTCGCCTGGGCCGATCCGGTGTTTCGCGTGACGGGTCTTGCGGGACGCTCGCGGGGCGACGTGAGAGCGTTTTTCCAGCTTTCGGATGCCGAGCTGGACCGGATCGCGGCGGGGTCCTGGCGCGTCCCGCTGCGGCCTGCCTGGCAGGTCGCGGCGCGCATACGCAACGTGGCAGATCCGCGCCCTGAAAAACTGATCCTGGTCGGCGTCATGGTCATGATCGCCAGTGTCGTGGGAGCTGCCCAATGGCTTGGATGAACAGGCTCTTCCCGGGAGGTAATATGACGCCGGTTCGGTTTGGGTTCGCCGGCATAGCCCTTGTGCTGGCGTCGGGCTGTTCGGAACAGCCTCGCAAGGCGAAACCCACGGAACAGGAAATCCACGCTGGAGACAGCGGCGATGCCAGCGGCATCCCCGGTCGCCACCCCTATCGTTGCGACGACGATCGCCCGCTCCTGGTCGACTTCAAAAATGAGGGCCTGACGCTTGAACTGCGCCGCGACGGGAACGCTGCGCCGGTTGTCCTGACCGCGCCTGCGGCCGGGCTTCAATATGTCGGCGACACGATGAGCGCGATGTTCTCGGGCAACGAACTCAAGATCGAGGAAGGGGACAAGCCCCCCGTCTTGTGCAGGAAGGATACGAGCTTGTGACGAACCCACCCGGCACAGAGGGGCGCTGACGATGGCGGCGCTCAAATTCTCCCTGATCCCGATGATCGCGATCGTGATCGGCGCGCTGATCGCCGGATGGCGCACCCCCGGCGAGAAGCTGGTAGCGGCCATGCAGCATCTAGCGGCCGGCGTGGTATTCGCCGCTGCTGCGACGGAGATTCTGCCGCTGGTGATGCATGGCGGTTCCCCGACCGCGACGCTGATCGGCGGGGCGCTAGGCGTCGCGGTGATGCTCGGCCTCAAGGCGGCGGAAAGCCGTTTTGAAGGGCCGGTGGCGCTGCTTGCCGCGATCGGGCTCGATCTGGCGATAGACGGCCTGGTCCTCGGCCTCGCCTTCATCGCCGGCGAGAAAGCGGGCACGCTGCTGGCCGTCGCACTGACCCTCGAAGTGCTGTTCCTGGCCCTGACCCTCACCAACGATCTGGCGGGGCGGTATCGCAAGGCGAAGGCGATCGGCCTGACCTGCGCGCTGGGGGTGCTGGTGCCGATCGGCGCGCTGGTCGCGCAGCCGGTGGCGTTGCTGTCGCCGATATGGATCACCGCATTCCTGAGCTTCGGCTTGATGGCGCTGCTTTATCTCGTCACCGAAGAGCTGCTGGTCGAGGCCCACGAGAAACCGGATTCGCCGCTGATCAGCGCGATGTTCTTCGTCGGCTTCCTCATCCTCCTGCTGATCGAGGAAATCATGGCATGACGGCTTCACCCGACGCAAAGGTCGCGGCCGAGCGCCGCACGCTCTGGATCGTGCTGCTGCTCAACGCGGCGATCGCCGTTGGTTTCTTCGTGACGGGCCTGATCGGCGATTCCAGCGCGCTCATCGCCAACGGCGTCGACAACCTGTCGGACACCGCGGTCTATGCGCTGAGCCTTATTGCGCTCAGCCACGGGCGGATGTGGAAGACGCGGGCGGCAACCGCGTCGGGCGTCATGCTGCTGATCTTCGCGGTTGGCATCCTGATCGACGTCGGCCGCCGCTATGTCCAAGGCAGCGATCCGATCGGTCCAACGATGATGGTGATGTCGGCCATCGCAGGCGTCGTGAACTATGTCTGCCTGCGCCTGCTCCAGAAGCTCAAGCAGCCCGATGTGAACCTGCGTGCCGCAACCACGTTCAGTTTCAACGACTTCATCTCCAACGGCGGCATCCTGATCGCGGGCGCGCTGGTGCTTTGGCTGGGGACGAATTGGCCCGATCTGCTGGTGGGCCTGGCTACCGCTCTTATCGCGATCAAGGGCGGCATCGAAATCCTGCGCGATGCTCGGGCAGAAACCAAGACCAAGGCGGAGACGGCGTGATGACCGAAAAGCTCGAACTCGATATTCCCGTCCTGCTGCCGGAGGTTCCCGACGCGGCCGATGCCTGTGTCGGGCGCCTCGTCTCGACGCTCAGCGCCAAGCCCGGCGTCGAGCGCGCGCACGTCCTGCCTGCCGATGGCGACACGCCGGCGAAGCTCTGCATCCATTTCGACGGGGCGGCGCTGCCGCTGCCGCGTTTGCGCGAGATGGTGCGGGCGGCGGGCGCCGATATCAGCGGGCGATACGGCCATGCGACATGGCAGGTCGAAGGAATCGGGCACGAGCGCCGCGCCCGAACCGTCGGCGAAACCTTATGCCAGATGCCCGGCGTGCTGCAGGCCGACGCCAGCGCCTCGGGCAGCGTCCGGGTCGAATATGACAAGGAGCGCGTCGACGAAGCCGCGATCGTCGCGGCGCTGGGCAGGCTCAAGGTCAAGCCCGGGAAGCGGACGGGCTCCGATCATGCCGGCGATCATGCCGGGCACGATCACGGGCCGGGCGGCCATGCCGAAGGCGCGGATAAGCATGGACCGGGGGACGGTCACGATCACGCGCACGCCAATTTCCTCGGCCCTAATACCGAGCTGATCTTCGCGCTAGCGTGCGGCGCGCTGCTGGCGATCGGCTTCGCGATCGAGAAGCTAGTAGCGGGCGCGCCCGACTGGCTGCCGACCGCCTTCTATGTCGGCGCCTATGTGTTCGGCGGCTTCTTCACGCTGCGCGAGGCGATCGACAATCTAAAGCTCAAGAAATTCGAGATCGATACGCTGATGCTCGTCGCGGCCGCCGGCGCCGCGGCGCTCGGTGCCTGGGCGGAAGGCGCGCTGCTGCTGTTCCTGTTCAGCCTCGGCCATGCGCTCGAGCATTATGCGATGGGTCGCGCCAAGCGCGCGATTGAGGCGCTGGCCGAACTCGCGCCCGACAAGGCGACGGTGCGCCGTGACGGGCAGACGACGGAGATTCCGGTCGAGGAGCTGGTGGTCGGCGACATCGTGGTCGTGCGCCCGAATGAACGCCTGCCCGCCGACGGCTTCGTCATCAAGGGGTCGAGCGCGATCAACCAGGCCCCCGTCACCGGCGAGAGCATTCCGGTCGACAAGGAACCTGTCGCCGATGTCGAGGCGGCGCGCGCGAAGCCCGATGCGGTCGAGGCGACGTCGCGGGTGTTCGCCGGCACGATCAACGGCGGCGCGGCGATCGAGATCGAAGTGACGCGACGTTCCAACGAAAGCGCGCTCGCCAAGGTCGTGAAGATGGTGAGCGAAGCGGAGACACAGAAATCGCCCACGCAGCGGTTCACAGATCGGTTCGAGCGCGTCTTCGTGCCGGCGGTCCTGGCGCTGTCATTCATCCTGCTGTTCGCGTGGGTCGTGGTCGACGAGCCGTTCCGCGACAGCTTCTATCGCGCGATGGCGGTGCTGGTCGCCGCCAGCCCGTGCGCTCTGGCGATCGCCACCCCGAGCGCGGTCCTGTCCGGCGTCGCGCGGGCGGCACGCGGCGGTGTGTTGGTGAAAGGCGGCGCGCCGCTTGAGAACCTTGGTTCCCTCAAGGCGATCGCGTTCGACAAGACGGGTACGCTGACGGAAGGTCGGCCTCGCATCACCGATGTCGTGCCGGTCGATGGCGCGAGCGAAGAGGATCTGTTGGCGCTTGCCGTCGCGGTCGAGGGCTTGAGCGATCACCCGCTGGCACAGGCGATCGTCAAGGACGGCCGCGAGCGCCTGGGTGGGCGCGAGCTGCCGGCCGCAACCGATCTCAAGAGCCTGACCGGACGCGGTGTTACCGCGACTGTCGATGGCGACACGGTATGGATCGGCAAGGCCGAGATGTTCGGTGTGGAGGGAATCCCCACGTTGAATGCCGCTGCGACCGACGCCATCGCCACCCTGCGCGAAAACGGGCGGACGACTATGGTGGTCCGCAAGGGCGATAAGGACATCGGCGCGATCGGGCTGATGGATACGCCCCGTGAAGCGGCCAAGGTTGCGCTCAAGCGGCTGCGCGAGATGGGCATCACCCGGATGATCATGATTTCGGGCGACCACCAGAAGGTGGCCGACGCCATCGCCAAAGACGTCGGGCTCGACGAGGCTTGGGGCGACCTGATGCCGGAGGACAAGGTCGCCGCGATCAAGAAGCTCGCCGGCGAGGACAAGGTTGCGATGGTCGGCGATGGCGTCAACGATGCGCCGGCGATGGCGTCGGCGACGGTCGGCATCGCGATGGGCGCTGCTGGCTCGGACGTGGCGCTGGAAACGGCCGATGTCGCGCTGATGGCTGACGATCTTGCGCATCTGCCGTTCGCCGTGGGGCTGAGCCGCCACACCCGCGGCATCATCCGGCAGAATGTGTTCGTCAGCCTCGGCGTCGTCGCGTTCCTCGTGCCCGCGACGATCCTCGGCCTGGGCATCGGCCCGGCGGTCGCGATGCATGAAGGCTCGACGCTGCTCGTCGTGTTCAACGCGCTGCGGCTGCTCGCCTACCGCGATCCGGCGAAGCAAGCGGCATGACCGCGGATCGCTACGACGCGCTGATTGTCGGCGGCGGCCCCGGGGGCCTCACGGCGGCGATCTACCTTGCGCGTTATCACCGCCGCGTCGTCGTGGTCGACGAAGGGCACAGCCGCGCAAAATGGATACCGCTCTCCCATAACCATGCTGGCTTCCCCTATGGGATTGCGGGCGAAGAGCTGCTGCGGCGGATGCGCGAACAGGCCAAACGCTACGGCGCCACGATCCTGACGGATCGCATCGAGACGATCGCCGGCAAGGCCGATCATTTCGAGGTGCGAGGATCGGCCGTAACGATCGCCGCGCGCGCCGTCCTGATCGCAACCGGGGTCGAGAATCGTCGCCCTGCGCTCGATGCCGATACGCACCGCGACGCCTTGCAGCGGGGAGTGCTGCGCTATTGCCCGGTCTGCGACGGTTACGAAGCGACCGGGCTGGCGATCGGGGTGATCGGCGCGAACACGCACGGCGTCGCGGAGGCGCTGTTCCTGCGCACCTTCTCGGACCGGATCACGCTGGTCGCGCATGAGACAATCGACCTCAGTGCCGACGATCGCGCAGCGCTCGCGGCGGCGGGGATAAAGGTCGCGGCGAGACCGCTGGCCCGGATGGACTTTTCAGGCGATCGGGTCGCGCTCCACCTGACCGACGGCAGCGAGCTGCACGTCGACACGGTGTATCCGGCGCTCGGGTCGGACAGCAACAACGCGCTTGCGCGCCAGCTCGGTGTCGAGCTGAGCGACGATCGCTGCATCGTCGTCGATACCAAGCAGCGCGCGAGCGTCGCCGGCGTCTATGCGGCGGGCGATATCGTCATGTCGCTCGATCAGATCAGCGTCGCGATGGGCCATGCGGCAATCGCCGCGACCGCCCTCCACAACGATCTGCGCAACCGCGACGGGGAGGGCACCGCGTCGTGAAATGGCTGATCGTATTTGACCTCGACGGGACGCTTGCGGAGAGCAAGCGCCCCTTGTCGGCCGAGATGGCGGCGACGCTCGCGCGTCTGCTGGCCGTGGTCGATGTCGCGGTGATCTCGGGCGGCGACTGGCCGCAATTCGACCGGCAAGTCGCCTCGCGCTTGCCGATCGACGCCGCGCGCGAGCGGCTATGGCTGATGCCGACCACCGGCACGAAGCTCTACCGCTTTGTCGACGGTGCATGGCGCGCGATCTATGCCGAGCTGTTCGATGACGCGGAAAAGGCGAGCATCCGCACGGCCTTTGATCGCGCGCTGTCGGAAGCGGGGCTTGCTGACGAACGCATTTGGGGTGAGCGGATCGAGGATCGGGGAAGCCAGATCACCTTTTCCGGCCTCGGCCAGGATGCACCGCTGGAAGCGAAGGCGGGCTGGGACCGCGATCGCGCCAAGCGGACCGCAATCCAGAAGACGCTACGGGCGGTGCTGCCGGGCCTTTCGATCAACCTGGGCGGCACCACGTCGATCGATGTCACCCGCGCCGGCGTCGACAAGGGTTATGGACTGAAGCGGCTGAGCAAGGAAAGCGGCGTGCCGCTGGCCGGGATGCTCTTCCTCGGCGATGCGATCTACCCCGGCGGCAACGACTATCCGGCGGCGGAAATCGGCGTGGATACGGTGAAGGTCCGCGACGTCGCCGAAACCGCCGCCGTCGTGTCGGCGATCATCGCCTGTTTGAAGCATTGAAGGCCAGTTGCTCAGCTGATCTTTGAACGCGACGAGGATTGAGCACGAAACGCATCATAATCACGCACGTACCCCTAAAAAATTCTGTTCCCTGGCGGTTTCGATTTGAAGCGCGACATCCATGGGATGCGTAGCATTTCATCCAGGGTGGGGCGAGCCCCACCCTGGATGGCAAAAATCTATCGGGCCTTGAGGAGGGTGATTTGCTCTGCAAGAACATCATGCGGGGTGCGATAGTTCAGGCACTTGCGAGGTGTACTGTTAATGCGATCAGCAACGGCCTGGATTTCCTTATCCGATAGCAACGCCAGGTCCGTGTCAGACGGCAGGAAGCGCCGTATGCGACCGTTGCTGTTTTCCACGCTGCCCTTTTGCCAAGGTGCTGATGGCAGACAGAAATAGCTCGTCATCGCGAGTTTCTTCTGGAGTGTCGCAAAGGCAGCAAATTCCGTTCCCCGGTCAAAGGTGATGCTCTGACGCAGGGAAGGGGGCAGGATATGCAAGTGGTGCTGGATTCCCGACATGACGCCGGCGGAATGCCGACTGGGGTTGCGGGCAAGGATAGTAAACCGGCTGCGGCGCTCGACCAGCGAGGTGAGGTTGGCTTTGCCATATTCCAATCTGAAGATCAGAAGGTCGCCTTCCCAATGACCAAAGCTGCTACGATTACCGATTTCGGGAGGGCGTTTGCCAATTGTGTTGGCCAAGGGGATATGTAGACCACGGGGCTTGCGAGCATAGCGTCGCCGTCGAGATCGACGGCCAACAGGCAGAAGGCGCCACAGGCCCTGGCTTCGTCCGTCCGGACCATAGACGAACTGGTAGATGGTCTCATGACAGACGGCTCCACGAATACCGCGATAGCGTCGAAGATATCCCGCAATCTGTTCCGGCGACCAGGCTGCCGACAAGCGGTCAGCGATATAAGCAGCGAGCTCGGGCCTTCTGGAGATCTTGCCGCCACGTACCCTACGTCTGTCCGCCATCGTTTGTGCGGCGGTCGGGAAATAGCCACGAAACATTGGCTCGTCATCGAGATGCCGGTTACGGTTGAGCTCACGATAGATGGTCGAACGATGTCGCTGCAGCGACGCTGCTATCTCATGCACGGACCGCCCGGTTGCAGCCAGTTGATAAATCTGTCGCCGCTCATCCAAATCCAGATGCTGATAGCCGTTCATCATGTGCCTTCCTAGAAAGGAGATCAAACCCCTATAAATCCTAGGATTTCGCACTTCGATCTAGAATCCACCCGGGTGGGATCCGAAACGCGATAAGCAACCTTATGTAAATATTTGGGTCTTGGTGCGTTCCTGCGCGACTTTCAGAGCCCCGGTTTCCTCATCGCTGAGCAGCAGACGTAGGTGGCCGTCTCCGATGTCCGGCGCTCGTCGGGCTCCCCACCAGCAGGCGACGGCGAGGACGCCAAGCCTCCGCTTCGATCGCGGGCAGGCGGTGCATCATGTCATCCAGCAAGCCGCTGTTGGCCTTCTCGCCCTTAGGGGGAGCACCAGCCAGGTCGAGCCATAGGAAAGTTCGACGATGGTAGGCGGCAACGCGGAGCTGGGCTGCCGTTCGGCCTGCACCATGCGGTGAGATAGGTGTCGTCGTTCCAGATGCGCTCGTCGATATTGCGACTATGCAGATGGCAGAGGACATCACCGTTCATCCCGCGCTGGTCGTGGTAAATGACTATCACGTTCCGGGTCGACGACGGCCACCATGTCCTGTCGCCATCACCTGCCGTCATCACGCCCGATCAGCTTGGCGCGTTCCGCGATCTGCTTGGCGATCATACCGCCCGAACAGGCGATGCGATGGTCATCCCGATCCACGGCGAACCGGCCTCCGGGGTGTTCGAGATCGAGGTCCGCGTGTGCCCGCTCGCGCTCGCCTCGATCGCGCGCTTCTTCGACCACGACCCGGCCGTGATCGCCGTCATCGACGAGGCCCAGTCTTGGGCACGCCGCGTCCGCATCTGGCAACAGGAACCGGCCGGCGATCTGCGGCTTGGGCTTGGCCTCAATCCCGATGGCGCACCCGAGCTTGAGGTCGCAAACGGGAACGCCTTCGCCCTCCTCCCCAGCCTCGGTCTGGACGAGGAATCGTGCGGCGCAATCCCGCTGTCGCAGCTCCGACAGCGGCTCATGGATCCCCGCATCCGGCGACGGCTCGACGAGGATCCCCATATGTCTCGTTACGTCGAGGCGCTGACCACCATGGCGGCGCTGAAACCGGTCGAGGGAGAATACCACCTCGCATGGGCCTGACGGCCCAGCGAGCCACGCTCAGCGACCCGTAGGGACGCCCAGCCTATCGGCTGGCGCGTCCCTTTTTTTGTCGGCCAATCTCAAGCCGGCTGTGCCGCGTCCTGACCAGAAAGAAAATGGCCGCATGAGGTAGCAGCCCCATGCGGCCATCGCCGTGACCATCGGCCTCGAACCGGCTCAGGCTTCCGCCATGAGCCGCTTCTCGACCTCGTCGACGCCCAGCGTCTTCACCGCCTTCATCAGCCCCTCCAATCGATCAAGCGGGACCTTGAACAGCCCTGCCTTCTCGACTGCTACGACAGCCGCCTCCCGCACCTTCGCCTGATGCGCCTGACGGCGCTCGGCGAGCTTGCGTTCCTCGGCCACGATCGCGGCCAGTTCAGCGTCCAGTGACTTCGCCATAGTGTGTCCTTTTCGGTACGGCTTATCGGCTCTGAACGGGATCGATATAGCCGTCTACGGATCGCACCGGAAGCCACTCGAACGACCATGGAGCGACACCCTTGGCTCTCCCCCAGCCAGAGGACCCTGACCCCGGCGCGCAGCGCCCTTCAGGCAGCTGCTTCCCGCCTAGCGGCGGATTGGGTCCCGGCGGAAACCTGAGGCGATTCCGAACCGTCTATGAGGAGCGAAACATCCAAAACAACACGGAGGAAACAGGACTACAGTAGTGCACACCGAACGCAAGCTGCGCTTCCCTTTTTCCGGGGAAATACAGATCACTAGCAGCCGCCAATTGAGGGTCACAATGTGGTACGTCTTGTGGCACAACGTAACACGCTCCGAAAACCGCAGAAAACCGCGCCTTTTTCGTGTTACGACGTGCCACGGAATCGGACCACGAATAAACGAGTTGCTTGAACGCGGGTCACAGGTCCGCTAAAAGCCGACGTGACGAAGAGCCCACCAGCCCCCCTGCTAGGGAGCTGGTTTTTGAGTACCAAAACACACTGCACGGTCCGGATCCCGCGGGATCTGCGCGACCAGGTCGACGCGGTAGCGGCACTACAAAATCGCAGCACGTCAGACGTGATCCGACTGGCGATCGAGCAATTTGTCACCGGTGCGAAGCGTGCCGACGATAGCCACCTCCGCCACATGCGCGTGACCGAGTATGCGCAGATCGCCTTGGACGCGATCATCCGCCAAGATTACCCCGATCTCCGTGACCATTTGATCGCCCAGACCGACCTTCGGATGGAGCAATATCATGGCGCGCGTTGAGCCCAAGGGCATACGGCGTGACATCCGCAATGACGGCCGCCCCATCCCTCAGGAACACTATTCGTCACGGGGTGAGCTCCCCCGCAATTCTGGCAACTTCACGCGTGGTTCGCAGCTCCTGAACACTCAGGTGCTGATGTGGCTGCAGGGGGCCAAATTGCCGATCCTGATGTGGCTCGGCGTGTTCGTCCTCGCCAAGGGTCAGGGCCAATTGATGTGATCGTCGCGATCTGATCCAAGCTCCGCGAGGAGACCGGGATAAATGACTTTTTTGGCTGATGGACGAGCAGGTCGGATGGCTGCAGCCCTTCTTTCCGACCAGCCATGGTAAGCCTCGGATGGATGAGCGGCGGGTGTCGAGCGGCATCGTTTTCATCAACCACAACGGGCTGCGCTGGCGAGATGCGACCCGCATCTACGGTCCTCACAGGACGCTGTACAACCGGTGGAAGCGTCGGGGGGAGCGAGGCGTATTCACGCGCATGATGGAGGCTGGCTGCGAGCGATGCCGAGCCGATGACCGTCATGATCGACGCGCCCCACCTCAAGGCGCACCGCACGGCATCGAGCCTGCGGTTTGAAAAGGGAATATCGGCCGCCTGATCGGACGCACGCAAAGCGGCATGAACACGTAGCTTCAGGCCGTCGTCGACGCGAACGGCCACCCCCTCGGCTTTTTCATGATCGTCGGGCGGATCAGTGACGATACTGGCGCGGCAGCGCTGCTGGACGACCTACCAAAAAGCGCAGCGGCTGCTCGGCAACGGCGGCTACGACGCTGATTGGTTCAAGGACGCTTTCCAGGCCAAAAGCATTAAGCCCTACGGCGCGTTGATTGCCAATTCACTTGATCAAGGCTCCTGTGAAACCCGGCGCTACCGCCCCGTCACCCACGCCTCGGCTTCCTCGACCGTCGTGAAATACGCCGCCTCGCGTTCCGACGCCGCGCGCTTGATCTGCAGGCGCGCCAGCGAGCGCGCGACGACGAAGGACAGCCGGCGTGACGTATATCGCGGATCGGCCAGCACCTGCTGAAAGGCGGCGACGGTTTCCTGCGACTGGATCTGCATCGCGCGCATGTCGACCAGCGTGGCATGCGCGTTCGGCGCGCAGCGCAATTGCTGATGCGCGGCGTCGCGCGCGGCGACGAAGCGCGCGACGTCGTCGGGAGAAAAGAAGCCCGCCAGGGTGATGCGGACCAGATCACGCTGGGGGTCGACGTCAAAGGACATGCGAGGCGTCATCCGCGATCCTCTAACGGTTAAACATTCGAAATCATTCACTTATGTCGGTGAAAGCCACCCGCCGGCAAAGCCCGCGCGCTCCAGCCCGGCGCGAATATACGGGTTCTTCTGCATCGTCTTCCAGATCAGCCCGCTACGCCAGTTCTCGATCATGCACGCGATCGGCCCCTGGTCGATGCCGAGGAAATCGTCCGCGACCCAGCCGATATAGGGCACGACCTTGCCATGCTGCAGCTTGACGTCGGGCAGCGTCAGCGTCGGGTTGAAGCTGTCGCGAAAGCCGTAGCGGTCGTAAATCGCTGTGCCGTAAGTCGAATACATCGCGCGCGCCGCGGGCAGCACGATCTCCGGCGCGAACGCCACCGAACCGAGCGCGGCGGTCGGCGCGATCGTCCCGTCGTCGCGGTCGCCAGGGCCACGCGCCGAATAGGAGAAGAACTCGCGGTTGCGCCCGTCGATCTCGCGCACGAAATCGCCCGGCCCGTCGCACGCGGTCAGCCCCCAGACGTTCTCGTCATAGCCGCGCCAGCCGGCGGGGTTGTTGATCGCATAGCGGCGCTGGGCATAGGTCGCGCGGCGGCTGTTCTCGAAATAATCGAACCCGCGCCGCTTGGAATAGGTGTCCATCAGGCCGCGGAAGTCGATCCATACCTGACTGTATTGATGACCGAAAAGCGGCGGGAAGGCGGTGAAGGGATTGGCGTAATTCTCGTCCCACGACGGGTCGAAATTGGCGGTCCACTGATCCCAGGTGGTCGGCGGCAGCGCGTGCGTCGGCGAGCCGAGCGCCAGCACGTAAAGGATCAGGCTTTCGTTATAGATGTTCCAGTCGGAGCCGATGAACCCGCTCTCGGGATGCCATCCCATTGAAACGAAAGGCTTGCGCGGGGTGATCCAGTCCCATTCGACCGCGCGGTAGAGCTGGTCGGCGAGCGCGCGTATCTCGCGTTCGGCGGGGTCGGCCTCGTCGTCGAACCACGTTTGCGCGAACAGCACCCCGCCGAGCAGCAGCGCGGTGTCGATCGTCGACAGCTCGGTTTTGGCGAAACGGTGCCCTTTGGTGACGCCGAGGAAGTGATAATAGAAGCCTTTATAGCCGCTGGTGCCCTCTTTTGCTGGTCCCTGCGGGGCATTGGCGAAGAAGCGTAGCGTCGCGAGCGTGCGTTGCGCGGCCGCGGCCCGCGTGATCCAGCCGCGCGTCGCCGCGATCGGATAGGTGGTGAGCGCGAAGCCGACCGCGGCGATCGACGCGAAGCTGGGCGTCGGCCAACGATCGGGGGCGAGCCCGGTCGCCTGATCGGTGGTGTTCCAGAAATAGCTGACGGTGCGGCGCTGGATGTCGTCCATCAGCGGGTCGCTGGCGCTGGCCGGCGTGGTGCCGATCTCGGGCAGCACGCCGGGGAAGGCCAGCCGCGGTGCCTGCTTGGGCGCGAGCGGGCCGGCGGTGCACCCCGCCAGCCACCCCGCCCCACCGAGCGCACCAGCGCGCAGGAGGTCGCGTCGGTCGAACGTCATGCGGTCCTTTCCGTCATCCCCATCCTCTTCTCGTCATCCCTGCGGTCTCACCGCCACCCCGGCGGAAGCCGGGGTCCAGCGCCAGGCAAAGTCAGCGCCCGTGGCTCCGGACCCCGGCCAGCGCCGGGGTGACGGGAAGAAGGAACACGCCGGCGCCTCGCGACGCGCAGCCCGGCGGGGCCGGGAAAGAGCGAAACGACTGATCGTCACGCCGCCTTTCCCAGCCCGGTCATCAGAAGTTGAACCCCGCCGACAGCTTCACGGTGCGCGGCGGATTGCCGCCGATGCTGTAGGTCGACACCTCGCGGTACACGCTTGGCGAGCCGGCGGTACGCGTCGTGTCGCCGGGGTCGTTGTTGTAGTCGACGTAGTTGCGGTCGTTCATCGCATTGATGATGTCGACGCGGAGGCGGATCCGCGTGTCGTCGCTGATGAAGCCGAGCGGCACGTACTTCGTGAACGCCAGGTCGAGCTGACGCCGGCCCCAGCGATCGCCCAGCCCGAACACTTCCGAGCCGACCAGCGTGCGCTGATACGGGGTCGAGGTGTTGAGCAACGCGCGCTGGAAGGTCGGGCTCTCGATCTGGAACTTCGCCGACAGCGTCACGCCCAGCGGCGTGTCGGTGCTGCCGGCCACGACGAAGCGGTGCCGCGGCACCACGCCCGAGCGCAGCATCGGGTAATCCGAGGCTTTCGGGAAATCGAGCAGGAAGTAGGACGACTGGTCGTTGTTCGGCCGGTTATCCACCGCCGCGGTGAAGGTATAGGTGGCGTCGATGCTCCACGGCGAGGCCGCCGAATAGGCCTTGGTCAGCTTGGCATAGGCCGAGTCCGCCTTGGTCTCGAGCCCGTTGTCGCCAAGGATGATCGCGCCGTAGCCGCTGGGCGCGAAGCTGGTGTTCGGGCCCTGCGGGGTGCCGTCGGTCGGCGACGGCGCGAAGAACGACCCGTCGGCGCGGCGGGTGCCGAGCAGATAGACGAACCCGTCCTTGCTGACGATCCGCGTATAGCCGACCTCGACCTCGACCGGATTGAACCGCCCGCGCACGCCGAGGCTGAACTGATCCGAATACGGGACCTTCAGGTCGTTGTTGATGAAGCGGAACTCGCGCCCGCCCGGGCTGCCGTTGCCGATCAGCTGCTGGCGACCGGCCTCGGTCAGATAGACCGGATCCCAGGGAATGCAGTTCGGCCCCGGGGTGCAGGGATTCACCGTATCGGCGTTCTGGAACAGGAACTCGCGGCGCTGGAAGCGGCCGTTCGACAGCTCCTGCTGCAGGAAGTCGAACTGGTTGCGGTCATAGGAGCGGCCATAGCCGCCGAACACCGCGAACCGGCCCTGCTCGTCGAGCCGATAGGTGAAGCCGACGCGCGGCTGCCACGCGCCCTTGAACGCCTTCCGCTGGCTGCCGTTGGTGATGTAATCGTTGATGTTATAGTCGGCGTTGACGAGGTTCGGGTAATTGGCCGGCGACACCGCGTTCACGTTCTCGGCGGGCGTCACGTAATTGAGGAACGCGGGGGTCCGCTCGTAATCCCAGCGCAGCCCGAGGTTGAGCGTCAGCCGGTCGGTGACGTCCCAATCGTCCTGCGCGTACAGCCCGAGCTGGAAGTTTTTCGAACGGATGCGCGGATCGCCGAGCCCGTTCGCGCCGAATTGCAGGCTGTACGGAATCTGGTCGTTGAACCCGCTCGCGGTCGGCAGCGTCGTGTCGTACAGGTACAAGGGGTTGATGAGGTTCTGCTCGAGCGAGTTGAGCGTCACCCACTTCGCTTTCGCGCCGACCTTGAACGTGTGGTTCTCGACCCCGGTCCAGGTGAAATCGTCCTGGACGGTCCAGCCCTTCTGCCCCTTGTCCTGGAAGCCGAGCCCGGCACCGGTGCGGAACAGGTCGAAGGTCGAGGTGCTGGTGCCGTTGCGCGTCGTGGTGCGGAACTGCTGGCCGATGCCGTTCTCGGCCGGCTGCGGCGACCAGGCGACATCCTCATAGGAGACGCGCAGGTCGTTGATCCACTTCTCCTCGGTATGCTGCCAGCGCAGCATCCCGCGCTTCTCGTTGACCTTGCTCAGCGTGCGGGTCGAGAAGGCGGCGTTGCCGTTGCCGATCTGCACGCCGGTTTCGTTGCGGTACTTGCCGGTCAGCTCGAACAGGTCCTTGTCGGTCGGCTCGAGGTCGATCTTGCCGAAATACAGGTCCTGGCTGAACGTCGAGTTCGCCGAGCCGAAGATGCCCTGATATTGCGCGGGCAGGCTCGACACCGCCACGCCGTTGGTGGGCAGGATGTCGATCGGCACCTGCCGGCGCTTGCCTTCGTAGCTGACGAAGAAATGCGCGACGTCCTTGACGATCGGGCCGCCCAGCGCGGCGCCGAACTGCTTGTCCTCCGAGGCGATCTTGGCGATCTTGTTCGGGAAGATTTCGGTCGGGCGGCGTTCGCGCAGGCTCTGGTTGGTGAAGTCGAAGAAGCCTTCGCCGTGGAATTCGTTGGTGCCCGATTTGGTGCCGGCGATGATCGCGACCGAGCTGACCTGATCCAGCTCCGCCTTGTAGTTCGACGACAGCACCTGATACTCGCCGATCGCGAGCTGCGGGAACGGGTTGCCCGGCGAGCTGTCCTGCCCGGTCAGGCCGCCGCGCAGCACGTAGTCCTTCTGGCTGACGCCGTCGATGAACACGTTGACCGAGTTCGACCCCTGCGCACCGCCCTGGATGCGCGAGCTGCCGTCGGAGCTTTCGAGGAAGCGCACGCCCGGCGCCAGATCGGCGAAGGCGAGGAAGTTGCGGCTGTTCTGCGGCAGCTGCTCGATCAGCCGCGGGGTGATGTTGATCCCGACCTGTCCGCCGGACAGCGAGCGGATGCGTGTGCCGGTGACGATGATGTCGCCTTCCTGCCCACCGGCCGCCACCTCATCACCCGCGGGCGGTGCGGTCTCGCCGGCATTGGTGTCGGCGGGCGCCGGCTGCCCGGGGGCGGGCGCGGCCGCGGGCGGCGTCGTCAGGTCGAGGTCGAGCCCGGCATTCTGCCCGACACGCAGCGTGAACTGGTCGGAATTGCGCGTACCCTTCTGGAGCCGGATCTCCAGCCGGTACGTGCCCGCGCGCAGCGACGGAAAATTGTAGCTGCCGTCCGCGCCGGGCACGACGGTGCGGCGGAAGCCCGATCCGACGTCGACCAACGTCACGTCCTGCACCGGATTGTCGGGCGCGGTGCGGATCACGCCGCGCAGTGCCGCCTGCCCGGCCTGCGCCGCGGCGGGCGCGCTCCACGTCATCGCGGTGCCCAGCCCCGCCAGCATCGTCGCGCCGGCAAGCGCCAGCCGGAAAGCGTTGCTCTTCATATCCCTAGTCCCTGCCTGCTTGTTTCTATCGTTGTTTCGCGCACCACCAGATGCGGGACGATCGCCTCGTCCGCTCCGCTGGATGCACCTTCCAAAAACCCGTCACGCGCCGCGCTGATCCGCGCCGCGAGCTGTGCGACCGCGCGCGCGCCCATCGCGGCGATGTCGATCGCGACGCTGGTCAGCGCCGGCGACACCAGCCGGGCGAGCGGAATATCGTCGAACCCGGCGACCGCCACCTGATCGGGCACCGCGACGCCGTGGCGCTTGAGCGCCATCAACGCGCCGATCGCCATCATGTCGTTCGCCGCGAAGATCGCGTCGGCCTCGATCGTCCCCGCTGCGACGCATTCGCCGACCACCGCGCCGCTGCCCTCGCGAAAGTCGCCCTCGACTACGCTCAGCGTCACGCCCGCCGCCTCGGCTGCCGCCTCGGCGCCTGCGCGGCGCTCCTGCGCGTCGAGATTGGTCGCCGGGCCGGAGAGATGGACGATCCGCCGCGCCCCGCCCGCCGCGAGATGCGCGACCGCCGCGGCGGCCCCGGCGCGATTGTCGATCCGCAGGCTGGGGCTGCCGTCCTGCGGCGCGCAGGCGAGGAACACCGTCGCCACCCCGCGCGGCATATGCTGCGCCACGACCGCGGGATCGAGCTGCGGCGCCATCACCACCAGCCCGTCGACCTGCCCGCGCAATGCCGCCAGCGTGTCGAGCCCGCGCCCGTCGTGGAGCACGGTCAGCAACAGCCCCAGCCCACGCGTGCTCGCCTCACGGTCCATCCCGCGCAGCAATTCGGAGAAGAACTCGCCGTGCAGGTCGGGCAGCAGCACCCCGATCGCGCCGGTCCGCGCCATGCTCAGGCTGCGCGCGCCGGCGTGCGGCACGTAGCCGAGCTGCGCGGCGGCTTCCTCGACGCGCGTCCGCATCGCCGCGCGGACGTGGTCGCGCCCGTTGAACACCCGCGACACCGACGCGACCGACACCCCCGCCACGCGCGCGACATCATGGATCGTCGCATGCGCACCACGCACCGAGGGGGCGGCGGCGGGAACGGGGTCGGGTCGGGCAGGCAACATGGCCGGCGAAGCATCCTCTCGGTAACACGGGCTTGTAACCGCTTACAGAAACCGCTTACATGAGCGTCAGGTGATAATCAATCGGGTAGCCATTGATCGTCATTGCGCGCGCAGCGAAGCAATCCAGCGCCGGACCGGGACGCCCTGGATTGCTTCCCCCGGCCTTCGCCGGGGTCGCAATGACGAAGGGGGGCAGACGTTGTGTGACGCGACACCCCCACCCGTCGCCCCGGCTCAAGTCCGGGGCGACGGCGTAGATGCGCGAAACGACGATGGCGCGTGGACGAAACGGAAAGGGAGCAGGATGAGCGGACACGACCGGCAGATATCGCGGCGCGCATGGCTGGCCGGCGCGGGCGCGGCGCTGGCATGGTCGGCGAGCCCGGCGCGCGCGCTGCTCGCGACCATCGCGGCGCGTCCCCTCCCCGCGCACGTCGAGGCGCTGATCGCGCGGATGACGCTTGTCGAAAAGGCCGGGCAGCTCAACCTGCTCGCCGCCGCCTGGGCGGGTGGCGCGGCGATCTCGCTCAACCCGGCGGGCGCGGCGTCCAGCTTCGATGCGCAGTTGAAGATGGTCCGGCGCGGCGAGCTGACCGGCGTGTTCAACGGCAATGGCGCGGAGATGGCGCGGCAGATGCAGACCGAGGCGGTGCGCCGCTCGCGGCTCAAGATCCCGCTGCTGTTCGCCGCCGACGTCATCCATGGCCTGCGCACCGTCTTCCCGGTCCCGCTCGCCGAGGCGGCCAGCTTCGATCCCGATCTCGTGCGCCGCACCGCGCGCGCCGCGGCGGTCGAGGCGTCGGCGTCGGGGATCGACTGGACCTTCGCGCCGATGGTCGACATCGCGCGCGATGCGCGCTGGGGGCGCGGGGTCGAGGGCGCGGGCGAGGATGTGCTGCTCGGCCGGCTGATCGCGGCGGCGCGTGTCGCGGGCTTCCAGGGCAGCGGCATTGCGTCGCCGGACGCCGTCGCGGCCTGCGCCAAGCATTTCGTCGCCTATGGCGCGGGCGAGGCCGGGCTCGACTATAACAGTGTCGACATGTCGGAACGTACACTCCGCGACGTCTATTTCCCGCCGTTCCAGGCGGCGTTCGCAGCCGGCGCGCCGACCGTGATGGCGTCGTTCAACGACCTGTCCGGCGTCCCTGCGACCGCCAATCCGTGGCTCCTCGACACGATCCTGCGCAAGGAATGGGGCTTCGGCGGGCTGGTCGTTTCCGATTACACCGGCGACGAGGAGCTGATCGCGCACGGGCTGGCGGAGGACGGTCGCGACGCCGCGCGGCTCGCCTTCCTCGCCGGGGTGGACATGTCGATGCAGAGCGGCTTGTACCTGAAATACCTCCCCGATCTGGTCGAGAAGGGCGAGGTGCCGCTCGCCCGCCTAGACGAGGCGGTTCGCCGCGTGCTCGCGCTCAAGGTCGCGCTCGGGCTGTTCGACGACCCGTTCCGCCGCATCGACCCGGCGCGCGAAAAGGCGCGGCTGCGCACGCCGGAGACGCTGGCGCTCGCGCGCGAGGCGGGCGCGCGAAGCATCGTCATGCTGCGCAACGAGGGCGCGCTGCTCCCCCTGCCCCGTTCGGGCAAGAAGATCGCGCTGATCGGTCCGTTCGCGGGCGGCGGCCACGATCTGATCGGACCGTGGAACGTCTATGGCACCGATCGTGAGGCGGTCGACCTCGAGACCGCGGTGCGCGCGATCGCGCCGGGCGCGACCGTCGACGACGGCAGCGACGTGGCGCGCGCGGTCGCCGCGGCGCGCGCGGCCGATGTGGTGGTGCTCGCGATCGGCGAGACGCAGAACATGTCGGGCGAGGCGCAGTCGCGCACCGAGATCGTCGTGCCGGCCGAACAACAGGCGCTCGCCGAGGCGATCGCCGCGACGGGCAAGCCGTACGTCGTGCTGCTCCGCACCGGCCGCGCGCTCGCGCTGGCCGGCGCGGTGGCCAAGGCGCCCGCGCTGCTGGTGACGTGGTTCCTCGGCTCGCAGGACGGCCCGGCGATCGCCGACGTGCTGTTCGGCGCGGTATCACCTTCGGCGCGGCTGCCGGTGTCTTTCCCGCGCGCCGGCGGGCAGGTGCCCTATTATTACGCGCACCGCAGCACCGGCCGCCCCAACCCGCCCGGCGCGCTCCAGCCCTATAAGGCGCATTATCGCGGGGTGCCGAACAGCGCGCTGTTCCCGTTCGGCCACGGCCTCACCTATGGCGAGATCGCTTATTCGGACCTGCGGCTGAGCGCGAAGACGCTGACCGACGCCCCGCTGACGATCCGCGCGACGATCGCCAACACCGGCCGCAATGCTGCGACCGAGGTGGTGCAGCTCTACGTCCACGACGTGGTCGCCAGCGTGACGCAGCCGGTGCGCGTGATGAAGGCGTTCACCCGCGTCACGCTCGCGCCCGGCGAGCGCCGGACGGTCGAGTTCACGCTCACCCGCGCCGATCTGGCCTTCATCGGGCGTGACCTGAAGCCGACCGTTGAACCCGGTGCCTTCCGCCTGTGGGTCGCGCCCTCGGCCGAGGCCGAGGGGCTGGCGGGGACGTTTTTGCTGGGGTGAGGCGGTGCCCATCTCCGTTGCCCGCCGCCTCTCCGACCGGCCGTTATGTCACCCGGCGCTCATCCGCTCGCGGCAGCGGGCGACCCAGTCGCGGATCGCCGGGTCGGCGGGCATCATCTCGGTGAACCAGAAGAACGGCGAACTGCACAACATGTCGGCGGCGGAGAAGCGCTGGCCGAGCAGCCACGGCCCGCGCCGCAGCGGCTCGGCCAGCCGCTCGATCATCGTGTCGAAATCGCGCAGTCCGGCGGTGATCGCGGGATGGCTGAT
Source organism: Sphingomonas sp. NPDC079357 (assembly GCF_044901155.1). Classification (NCBI taxonomy): domain Bacteria; kingdom Pseudomonadati; phylum Pseudomonadota; class Alphaproteobacteria; order Sphingomonadales; family Sphingomonadaceae; genus Sphingomonas; species Sphingomonas sp. NPDC079357. The sequence goes on along the minus strand of NZ_JBJDOM010000004.1, from coordinate 113,996 downwards.
GTTCGCCCACTTCAGGATGCAAAGCGGTTCGATGACGCCCTGATAATAGAACAGCCACGACAGATAGTCGCCGCGCTGCGCCTCTCCGGGCAACGGGCCGAGCCCCGCATCCGGATAGGCGTCGGTCAGATAAAGCATGATCGCGCCGCGCTCGCGCACCGCATCGTCGCCATCGACCAGATAGGGCACCTTGCCCTCGGGATGCGGATTGGCGGGGTCGCGACGTCCCGACCCGTCCTGTCGCACGATGGTCACTTCGCGCAGATCGACGTCGGCGGACAGCATCCTGACGAGGGTGACGACCGTGTCCGAACGCGAGTTGGGAGAGAAATACAGGATCGGCATCGGGTTGCTCCTTGTGCTTGATGAGGTGCTCGATCTACGAGCGGCCTCCTGACAATTTCGGGCAGCAGGGATGGCACGTTCGGATCGCCTGATGCGCTTGCTCGACACGCTGCGGCGGCTTCCCAAGCCGGTGACGGCGGCGCGGCTCGCCACGGAGACGGAAGTCTCCCCGCGCCAATTGTACCGCGACATCGCGACCTTGCGGGCGGGCGGCGTGCTGATCGACGGCACCGCGGGCTATGGCTACACGCTGACCGAAGACCCCACCCTTCCGCCGCAGAGCTTCTCACGTCTCGAGATCGAGGCGCTGATGCTGGCGGTCGCCGGCCTCGGTGACCTGGGCGACGCGGCGCTGACGACGGCGGGACGCGATGCGCTGGCGCGGATCGTCGCGACGCTTCCCGACCGGCAGGCACGGCAGGCCGCCCATGTGACGATCCGGTCGTGGCGACCGCCCGAGCCGCGCGCCGCGGTCACGATCGATCTCGACCAGCTGCGCCAGGCCTGTTGGGACGAAGTGAGTGTCCGCATCAGCTATCGCGATGCCAAGGAACGGCGGACCGACCGCGAAATCCTGCCGCTCGGCATGTCGTACAGTCCGCGAACGCTGATGCTTGTCGCATGGTGTCAGTTGCGCGCCGGCTATCGGACCTTCGAGGTGCCGCGCATCGAGGCGCTGGAGCGAGGCGCGGTCAGCTTCCGTCCGCGCCGGGTGCAGCTCCTCCGCGACTATGTCACGCTGCGCACCGCGGAGTGGAAAAGGCAGGAACAGCGCGCGCGGGCGGCCTCCTGATCGCACCGGACAGTCGCGGCGATGATTAATCGTTCATCGACAATTACATAGTACGATGGTCGGCTTCGACGAGAAAGCTGGCCGCCTCCATGTACACCATCGACTATGACGCAGCGACCCGCACGCTGCACATCGTGACCGAGGGGTTCTGGACGCCCGGCGTCACCGCCGCCTTCGTCGCCGAGCTGCTCGCGCGCGGCACCGCGATCCGGTTGCGGCACGGGCCGTTCGTGGTGCTCGCGGACCTGCGCGCCGCGGCGATCCAGCCGCCGCAGGTCGTCGATGCGCTCGCCGCGATGATGCCGCGCGCGCTAAGGGTCACGTCGCGGCCGATCGCGGCGGTGGTCGCGAACAATCTCGCGAAGCTGCAGACCGAACGCTATCTGGTCGGCGCCAACTGCCGCACCTTCCTCGACGCCGACGACGCGAAGCGCTGGCTGGCGGCGGCGTAACCCCGTCATTGCGAGCGTAGCGCGGCAATCCAGGCGTCCTGATCCGGCCTTGGGTTGCTTCGCGTGCGCTCGCAATGACGGTCGCGGCCCCTCCCCCACCCGCAAAGGCGTTTGGGCCCCCCGCCGCGCTGCGCTAAGCCGGCGCGCAATGCCCCTCCCCTTCCCTACCCGCCGGCTGCTGCTCGCCGCGCCCGTGCTGCTCGCGCTCACTGCCGCCGTGCCGTCCGCCATCGTGACGTCGGAATTCATCGACCCCGCCCCACCCTATCCGCAGGCGCACGCCTCGACGATCGTTGCGCTGGCCGACGCCACCATTGCGGCTGCGTGGTTCGGCGGCTCGGGCGAAGGGCGTCCCGATGTCGCGATCTGGTTCGCGCGCCGCGGTGCCAGGGGTTGGGAGACACCGATCGCGGTCGCACGCGACGCGCGCTTCCCGACATGGAACCCGGTGCTGTTCCAGCCGCCCGGCCAGCCGCTCCACCTGTTCTACAAGGTCGGACCCAACCCGCGCGACTGGTGGGGAATGGTCATCACCTCCAGCGACGGCGGCCGCCACTGGAGCGCGCCGACCCGGCTGCCCGACGGCGTACTCGGCCCGATCAAGAACAAGCCGGTCGTGCTCGCCGACGGCACTTGGCTGGCACCGTCGAGCCGCGAGGTCGGCACGCCTGAGCGTAATCGCTGGTTCCTGCGCATGGAACGCTCCACCGATCGTGGCCGGACCTGGACCGCCGGCCCCGAGATCGCCTCGCCGGTCGGGCTGGAGGCGATCCAGCCGAGCGTGCTGACCTTGAGGGACGGCACGCTCGCGCTGGTCGCGCGGACGCGGCAGGGCGTGGTCGCCACCAGCCGTTCGCACGACGGCGGCCGGACATGGTCGCCGCTCGCCGCGCTCGCCTTGCCCAACCCCAATGCCGGCACCGACGCGGTGACGCTGGCGGACGGGCGGCAGCTGATCGTCTACAACCATGCCGCGCACGATCCCGCCACCCCCGGCGATGGCCCGCGCTGGCCGCTGAACGTCGCGCTGTCCGACGACGGCGTCCACTGGCGCGCGGTGCTGACGCTGGAAAGCCGGCCGATCAGGGACGGTTACGCCTATCCGGCGGTGATCCAGTCGCGCGACGGGCGTATCCACATTACCTATACATGGAACCGCACGCGCATTCGCCACGTCGTGCTCGATCCCAACAAACTGAGGTAAGTCATGGCCGAACGCTTCGAACGCCACCGCCAGCCGTGGCGCCCCGACGAGATCCAGAAACTCCACCAGCTCGCCAAAAAGGGCATGGCGCTCAAGGCGATCGCCAAGGCGCTGACCCGCAGCGAAGAATCGGTCAAGGACCGCGCGAAGGAAGACGGGCTGTCGATTGCAAAGTTGCGATAGCATGACGCAGCCGTAACAGTCGGATGATTATTTCGCCGAACTATTAATATGTTGCGCAAAGTGATTGTTTAATTGCGCGGGCATCGTCTTGCAATTTTCAGTCGTGAGCGCGGACCAGCGGGCAAGCCAAATGCCTAAAATAGGGCATAATTGTAATTTTCTGGCAGATAGCTGCACATGGGTACGAAGCGGCCATGTCAGCGCTGTGACTTTTATGTGACTATCGTTTAAGAAACATTTATTACAGTTCGGCAGAAGCCCGCTCGCGGCTTGTCACTGATGCGATCCGCCGTCTTCATGAACCCCATATGAAAAAGGGGTTAAAACCATGAAGTTGTCGCGTTACCTTTGCGCCACGGCGATCATCGGCGCTTTCGCCGCCATCCCGTCCGTCGCCAGCGCGCAGACCGAGACCGGTGCGCTCGCCGCCCAGCCCGAAACCGCCGGTGAAGACCTCGGCGGCGACGTCGTCGTCACCGGTTCGCGCATCCGCCGTCCGAACGAGGATTCGGCGATCCCGATCACCACGATCACCCCGCAGGAAATCCTGCAGACCGGGCGCATCTCGATCGGCGACGCGCTCAACCAGCTGCCGCAGCTGCGTCCGTCGCTGGGCTCGCAGAACTCGACCTCGGGTCTGGGCACGCGCGGGCTCAACTTCCTCGAGCTGCGCAACCTCGACCGTGCGCGCACGCTGACGCTGGTCAACGGCCGCCGTCATGTTACCGCCGACATCATCAACAACGGCAACGCCGTCGACATCAATACGATGCCGACCGACCTGATCGAGCGCGTCGACATCCTGACCGGCGGCGTGTCGTCGGTGTACGGGTCGGACGCGATCGCGGGCGTCGTCAACTTCGTGCTGAAGCGCGACTATGAAGGCGCGCAGATCCGCGCGCAGGGCGGCATCAGCGACAAGGGCGACGCGGGCAACCAGCTCGTCTCGCTGCTCGCCGGCAAGAATTTCGCCGACGGTCGCGGCAACATCGCGATCAACGCCGAATATGCGCACCAGCAGGATTATTACGCGTCGGGCCGCCGCAACCTGCGCCAGAACGACGCCTTCGTCGTCGTCGACACCGATCCGGCCAGCGCGCCGTCGGACGGCGTGTTCGACCGCAAATTCTACCGCGACATCCGCAGCACCACGATCGGGCTCGGCGGCCAGCTCGGCTTCCGTTACGCCAACAGCGCGCCGGGCTGCGGCTCGGACGCGGTCGGCTCGGCCTTCACCTGCGCCTATCTGTTCCAGCCCGACGGCAGCCTGGTGCCGCAGACCGGCGAGCGCGTCGGCCTCGGCCCGAACGGCAATTTCGTCGGCGGCAACGGCGCGACCGGGCGTGACGGCAAGCTGCTCGTCCTGTCGCCGGACACGACCCGCTACGTCGTCAACGTCCTCGGCCATTTCGAGGTCACGCCGGCGTTCGAGCCGTTCATCGAGGCCAAGTACGTCCGCACCGAGGCGTTCGGTTCGCAGAGCGGCCCGTTCTTCTCGCAGGGCACGACGCTGGGCGATGCCGCGACCATCGCCGGCTTCACCGACCGTTCGTACTCGAACGCGGGCACCAGCAACGTCAACCGCGAGGGCATCCGCCTCGACAATCCGTACCTGTCGGCCGCGGCGCGCGGCACGATCTCGCAGCAGCTGGTCGCCGCCATCAACTCGGGCGTGAACCCGAACACCGGCGCGGCATTCAAGACCGCCACCAACACCGCCGCACAGGCCGCCGCCAACCAGGCCGCGGCGCTGGCGCAGGTCGCGGCGGGCACCTACCGCTTCTCGTCGCGTCGCAACTGGGTCGACCTCGGCACGCGTGACGAGCGGCTGCAGCGCGACACGTTCCGCGCGGTGGTCGGCGTTCGTGGTAACTTCAACGACGACTGGAATTACGAAGTGTCGGCCAACTATGGCCAGCACAAGGAAAACAGCGTCATCACCGGCAACGTCAACACGCAGCGGTTCCTGCTGGCGCAGGACACGACCGTCAACGCCGCCGGGCAGATCGTCTGCCGCTCCCAGGTCGACGGCGCCTATGCCGGCGACGATGTCGGCGGAGATCCGACGCGTCTTGCGGCGGACGTCGCCGCCTGCGTTCCGCTCAACCCGTTCGGGCAGGGCTCGACCAGCGATGCGGCGCGCAACTATCTGGTCTCCCCGACCACCGCGAGCGGCAAGGCGACGCAGTTCGTCGTCAACGGCTTCGTCGCGGGCGATCTCAGCCAGTTGTTCGAGCTGCCGGGCGGCCCGGTCGGCTTCTCGGTCGGCGCCGAATATCGCCGCGAGACGCTGAGCTACGATCTCGATCCGCTCACCCAAGCCGGCTACAACTTCTACAACGCGATCCCCAGTTTCCGCGCCCCGGCCTTCGAGGTGAAGGAAGCCTATGGCGAGCTGTCGATCCCGCTGTTGAAGGACGTGTTCCTGTTCAAGGAACTGCGCCTGAGCGGCGCGGGCCGTGTCGCCGACTACAAGGGCGGTGCGGGCACCGTCTACGCATGGGACGGCCGCCTCGAATGGCGTCCGGTGCAGGACCTGCTGCTGCGCGGCGGTTATTCGCGCGCGGTGCGTGCGCCGTACCTTGGCGAAAGCTACTCGCCGCTCGGGCAGAACTTCAGCCCGGCCCCGAACGATCCGTGCTCGGCGCGCAACATCGGCACCGGCTCGGCGACGCGCGCGGCCAATTGCGCCGCGGCGGGTATCCCGACGACCTACGACTTCGCCTATACCTCTTCGATCGAGATCCGCAGCGGCGGCAACCCGGACCTGAAGGCGGAGACGTCGAACTCGCTGACGCTGGGCGGCGTGTTCCAGCCGACCTTCCTGCCCGGCCTGTCTGTGTCGGTCGATTATTACGACATCAAGGTGAAGGACGTCATCACCGGGCCGACCGTCCAGCAAGCGCTCGACGCCTGCTATGACTCGCCGACGCTCGACAACCAGTTCTGCGCGCTGTTCCAGCGTGCGGGTGCCGATGGTGGTCCGGCCGGCGAAGTGCCGTACCAGATCCTTCAGGGCTCGTATCGCGACGTGCCGCAGAACTATGCGCAGCTCCGCACGCGCGGCATCGATACCGAGATCGTCTACACTCACGATTTCGGGTTCGTGCGCGCCAACCTGCGCGGCGTGTGGAACCACATGATCCAGCTCGACCGCTTCACCGATCCGTCGCGGCCGGATTTCCGCAACGTCCAGACCGACGAACTGGGCCTGCCGTCGGATCGCTTCAACATCCTGTCGAACCTGACGTTCGGGCCGGTCCGCATCGGGCACACGCTGCGCTGGATCGACGGCATGTACCTGAACACCTGGGAGGATTATAACGCGGTCAACGGTCAGCCGGCGCAGAACACCGATTATGCGCCGATCGAGAAGTATCCCGCGGTCGTCTACAACGACATCAACTTCAACATCGCGGTCAACGACAAGTTCGACTTCTACGGCGGCGTCAACAACGTCGGCGACGTCAATCCGCCCTACGGCCTGACCGGCATCGGTCTCGGTTCGGGCATCTACGACAACCGTGGCCGCTTCTTCTACGCGGGCATCACCGCCCGCTTCTGATCCGGCCGGGTCGTGCCAAGGGAAGGGGTCGGACGGTGTCCGGCCCCTTTTTGTTTGAGGGAGATGACCGAATGACCGAGGGGCGGGCCAGTCGCGCCGGGCAATTGGCGGCGACCGGACAGGTCGATGCGGCGGTGACGCTGCTGGTCGAGGGTGCGTCGGGCGGCGATGCCGAGGCGGCGATGCTGCTGGCCGTCTGGCATTTGCGCGGTACGCCGGTCGCGCGCGACCTGCCGCGGGCGCGCGCGCTGCTGCGCCGGGCGGTCGAGATCGGCCATGTCGACGCCGCGCTCATGGAGGTAGCGCTGACCGCGAACGGCAGCGGGGGCGCACCCGACTGGCCGGCGGCGGTGGCGCTGCTCCGCATCGCGGCCCGGGGTGATCCGGTCGCGGCTGCGCAACTGGCGCTGATCGCGGCGATGGCGCTCGACGCCGATGGCCGTCCGGCGGTGCCGCTGACCGGCACCCCGCTCGCGACGACCCCGCGGCTCGCGCATTTTCCCGGCTTCCTCACCGCGGCGGAGTGCGCGCATGTTGCGAGGGTCGCGGGCGCGATGCTCGAGCCGGCGCGGATCATCGATCCGGCGACTGGTCGGCTGGTCGCGCACCCGGTCCGCACCTCGGATGGCGCCGCGATCGGCCCGGTGCACGAAGACCTCGTGGTCCGCGCGATCAACGCGCGGATTGCGGCGGCCAGCGGCACCGCGATCGAGCAGGGCGAGGCGCTGACCGTGCTCCGCTACGCGCCCGGACAGGAATATCGCCCGCATCTCGACACGATCCAGGGTGCCGACAACCAGCGCGTCGCGACGATGCTCGTCTATCTAAACGGCGGGTTCGCGGGCGGCGAGACGCATTTTCCCGTGCCCGGCGTGACGGTCACCCCGCGCGGCGGCGATGCGCTGCTGTTCTTCAACACCCTGCCCGACGGCCGCCCCGACCCGGCGACCCGCCATGCCGGACTGCCGGTGCGCAGCGGCGCGAAATGGCTGGCGACGCGCTGGATCCGCGCGCGCGCGCTCGATGCCTGGCAGCAGCCCGTCGCCCCGGTCTGATCGCGGGCACATCCGAACGGCGTGACAGCGGCGTTCTTCCGTGCCACAGGAAATTCATGATCGAGCTTTCCCGCGAACTGGTTGCCTATGCGATCATCGGCGTGCTGGTGATCGTCGCGGTGCCGACTGGCATCGTGATCGCGCGCAAGCGCCGCCGCGAAAAGTTGCGCCGCCGCGGCATCAAGACCTACGGGCATTGAGCCCCGGCCCTTTCTCTCGTAACACCCGGCCCGCAACATGGCGAAACGCCGCCATTATCTGACCGCGCGGCTGCCCGACGGCTATGTCAAGACGATCGGCCCGACCGCACAGCCGTTCACGCATTACTGGCGGATTGTCGCCACGCTGGAGAACGGCAGGACCGAGGTCTTCTGGGGCCACACTGCGTCGCTCGCCGAGGCGAAGCGCAAGCGCGCCCCGCTCGCCGACGCCGCCCGCCAGCGCGGCTGGCGCGATCACGTGTTCGAGATCGTCGAACTGGAGCGTAGCGCCGCACCGCCGGCGCAGGAATGACGGCGTGAGCGTCGGTGGTGCCGGCGCCGGCCGGAAAGCGTTCGTTTACCATCCTCGTTTAGATTTGCGCGTCATGACCGACGCGATCCCGCTCGCCTTGTCTTCCACCAGTCCCGCGAGCGCCGGGCAGGACCGCTTGCCATGGCGGCTGGGGCTTGTCGGCGGACTTGTCCTGCCGATGATCGCGGCGGCGCTCTATGCCACCTACGAGATAGCGATGCGCTCGCCATGGCTGGAGGAGACGCGTCAGCTCGGATATCTGTGGTTGCTCGCGGAGATCGGCTTCATCTTCCACGCCATGCGACACGGCTTCAGGCTGCACGACGTCTGGGCGGGGCTGCCGCGCTGGGCGCGTATCGCGGTGGCGCTCTTCCTGCTCAGCTTCTGGATCAGCTCGGCGTTCGTATCGCCCTACCCCGGCTTTTCGCTGGGCCTGACGGTCGGCTGGGCGATCCAGTTGTTGTTCGCGGCGGCGCTGTCGCAGCGATTGGCGCACGTTCCGGTCGCAAGGCTCGAGGAGATCTGGCCGGGCTTCGCGATCGGGCTCGCGGCGCTCGCGCTCGTGATCGCGGTGCATTTCGTCTGGCTGCCCGCTGCGCTGCGCGGCCAGGAGCACAGCATCGATTGGGGCAATGCCATACCCGGCTTCATTTCGGTGCGGCTGTTCGGATCGTGGTGCGGGGCGGTGCTGGCGCTGCTCACCGGCGTGGCGTGGCACGAGCACGGCGATCCGCGACGTCGCCATCTGCTGTACCTCGCGCTCGCACTTGCCTTCGGCATGACCTTCTGGAGCGCGACGCGTGCGGCGCTGCTCGGCTGGCTCTGCATATTGCCGGTCGCCTGGGCGATGGCGGGGGCGCCACGATCACGCTCCATGGCGACCGTGCTACCGGTCTATCTTCTGGCGGGCGCGGTAATGGCCGTCTGGCTTCAGCCCTATCACCATCCCTCCTTCACGCTGTTCGACGCGTTCAATCCGGACGTGAACAGGTCGGCGGACAGTTTCTCGTCGGGACGGCTGACGTTCTGGCGCGCTTCGCTCGACGTGGCGCGTCACTATCCCCTGCTCGGCGCCGGCGCCGGGTCGTCCTGGTGGGCTGTCCCGCTTGCCGAACAGCATCACGTGCAGCCGCATAACGCCGTCGTCCAGTTTCTTCTCAACTGGGGCATCATCCCTACCCTTCCCGCCCTGACGCTTCTCGTCGGCGGGACCATGGCCGTCCATCGTCGGGCACGGAGCGAGCAGGCGCTGCTGCCCTTCGTCCTGATGCTCGATTGTCTTCTTCTGATGAGCCTGCTTGATGGCATGCTGCATTTCGCGCAGTTCATCATGCTCAGTGCCGGGTGCTTCGCTGTTTGCCTGGCGGCGCCCCGCCGGGCAATCGATCGCCGCGCGGAACCAGAGCGGGCGGGCGCGCCGGTACTATAGTGGTAACAGCGAGGCCGTCTGTCGAAGCAAAAAGATGCTAAAAAGCGATGTTCTTGACACATGTAAAGGTATTAATCTCGACTGATGAGTCGCCGATCACGTACCGGTAAACAAATCCCGGTAGTGCTGTGCTGATGACGGGGGTATCCAAACAAACCAGATCGGAGCGGCTGGCCGCCCTGACTGCGGGCATTTTTCGTATTGTCGAGGAGAAGAAGGTATTGCTGCGCGCGCCCACGGCATCAACCCGTGTCGCGATGCTCGCCTGTCACCGATGGCAATTGACCAAGGCCGTCTGCAACTATCGCTGGTTCATCAAATCCGCGCTGGCACCGTGCGTGCGCGTCACCGAGACTTCCGGGCAGGCGGCGGCGCTGATCGCGGCGGTCGATGCCGTGCATGACCTGTTGAGCGGCTATGTGCTCCACTGGAGCAACGGTGACAATACCGCGCGCTGGCCGGACTATCAGGCCGCCGCGACCGCCACGCTCGACGACATCGCGACCCGGGTCCGCCGTATCTCCGATGCATCGGCGGTCTTGCTGCCAGAGACGGTGGCACCCGATGGCGCCGCGCCGCGCGGGCCTCTGGATCGGGTGATACGGACGACAACGTCAGTGCACGAATAGCATCGTCGGCCAAGTCGTACGGCGGATGCTTGAAGGCTCAGCCCCGACCCGATCCTCAATAGCCATGTCGATGCGTCGACCTGTCGACACGCCGGCCAGAGATCAAAACCGCACTGGCGCGCCACGTGCCGGAATGCGATGCTCGCCCGACCATACAGGCGAGAGGATCGACATGGCGGCGGCGCAACAACGGCTCACACCGCAAACCCCGCGTGAGTGGTTGCTATGGGGTGCGGTGACGCTGCTCGGCGCCGGGGCGCTCGGGGTGGTGGCGCTCCATCGTGGCGAGCCGGTCAATGCGCTGTGGATCGTTACCGCCGCGCTGTGCACCTACCTCGTCGCCTACCGCTTCTACGCGCTGTTTATCGCCACGCGCGTCGCTCAGGTCGACCCGGCGCGTGCCACCCCGGCGGTGCGCCGCGCTGACGGGCTCGACTTCGTGCCGACCGACCGCAACGTGCTGTTCGGGCATCACTTCGCCGCAATCGCCGGGGCGGGGCCGCTGGTCGGGCCGGTGCTCGCGGCGCAGATGGGCTATCTGCCCGGCACCTTGTGGCTGCTGGTCGGGGTGGTGTTCGCGGGCGCGGTGCAGGATTTCCTGATCCTGTTCTGCTCCACCCGCCGCGACGCGCGCTCGCTCGGCGACATGATCCGCACCGAGATGGGGCGCGTCCCCGGCACGATCGCGCTGGTCGGGGTGCTCGCGATCATGGTCATCCTGCTCGCGGTGCTGGCGTTGGTCGTCGTCAAGGCACTCGCCGACAGCCCGTGGGGGACGTTCACCGTCGCCGCGACGATCCCGATCGCGCTGTTCATGGGGCTGTACAGCCGCTTCCTGCGTCCGGGCCGGATTGCGGAGATGTCGGGGATCGGCTTCGTGCTGCTGATGGCGGCGATCTTCGGCGGGCAGCATGTCGCCGCCTCCCCTGCCCTCGCGCCGCTGTTCACGCTGACCGGGCCGACGCTCGCGCTCGCGCTGATGGCCTATGGTTTCATCGCCTCGGTAGTGCCGGTGTGGCTGCTGCTCGCACCGCGCGACTATCTGTCGACCTTCCTCAAGATCGGCGTGATCGCCGGCCTCGCGCTCGGCATCCTGATCGTGCGGCCCACGCTGCAGATGCCGGCGGTCACGCACTTCATCGACGGCACCGGCCCGGCGTTCGCGGGGGCGCTGTTCCCGTTCCTGTTCATCACGATCGCGTGCGGCGCGGTATCCGGCTTCCACGCGCTGATCGCCAGCGGCACCACGCCGAAGATGATCGCGACCGAGCACGACCTGCGCTTCATCGGCTATGGCGCGATGCTGACGGAGAGCTTCGTCGCGGTGATGGCGCTGATCGCGGCGTGCGTGCTTGACCCGGCGGTCTATTTCGCGATGAACGCGCCCGCCGCGCTGATCGGCACCGATGTCGGCAGCGCCGCGCAGGCGATCGGCCAATGGGGCTTCCAGATCCAGCCCGAGGCGCTGGCGCAGATCGCGCGCGATGTCGGCGAGGGCACGATCCTCAGCCGCGCGGGCGGCGCGCCGACGCTGGCGGTCGGGATGGCGCACATCCTCAGCCGCGTGATCGGCGGGCAAGCGCTGATGGCCTTCTGGTACCATTTCGCGATCCTGTTCGAGGCGCTGTTCATCCTGACCACCGTCGACGCGGGGACGCGCGTCGCGCGGTTCATGATCCAGGACCTGCTCGGCAGCGTCATCCCGGCGATGCGCGCGACCGAGAAACTGGCGCCGAACCTGATCGCGACCGCGCTGGCGGTCGGGGCATGGGGCTGGTTTCTGTATCAGGGCGTCACTGATCCGCTCGGCGGGATCAACACGCTCTGGCCGCTGTTCGGCATCTCGAACCAGATGCTCGCCGCGATTGCGCTGACGCTTGCGACGGTGATCCTGTTCCGCATGAAGCGGCAGCGTTATGCGTGGGTGACGATCGCGCCGACGATTTGGCTGCTGATCTGCACGCTCACCGCGGGGTGGCAGAAGCTGTTCCACCCCGATCCGCGCATCGGTTTCCTGGCGCACGCCGACAAGTTCGCGACCGCGCTGGCGGAAGGCCGCCTGCTCGCCCCCGCCAAGACCCCGGCCGACATGGCGCGGATCGTCTTCAACGACCGTGTCGATGCGGCGGTGTGCGCGTTCTTCGTCGTGCTGGTGCTCGCGATCGTGGTGTACGGGGTGGCGGTGGCGCGTCGCGCGCTCGCCAGCGACCGCCCGACCGCACAGGAGATCGGGCAGGAGGTCGGGGATGTCGTGGTGGCGTAAGGCGGCGCAGACCGCGCGGCTGATGGTCGGCGTCCCCGATTATGATGCTTACCTCGCGCACCGTGCCGCGCATCATCCCGGCGAGCCGGTGCTGAACCGCGCGGACTTCCACCGCGACCGGATCGAGCGCCGCTACGGCGTCGGCAAGGGGGCGCCGCCGCGTTGTTGCTGACCCGCTCTGAGGGTCGTCGGATTGTGGTCCGGTCGTGCCGGACTGGGCTGGGCAAGCAGCGGGGAGGACGAAGATGCGGGCGAACATTGTCTGGGGCGTGAGCGCGGGCTTGGTGTTGCTGGCGGCGGGTTGGCTGCTCGGTCGGCATAGCGCGCCCTCCCTTGCCCGGCCGGCGGAGGGCGTGAAGGTGGTCGCGGCGCAGGCGGTCGCACCGGCCCCGGCGCGGGAGAACAGGCGCGCCGATGCGCCCGTCGCGCCGATGACACCCGCGGCATCTGCGACCGGAGCAGCCACGCATATTCCCGAGGATAGGGACGTGCAGGGAACGTTGTTCGAGCTCGCGCTGCAACCGGAGGCCTTGTATCGCCGTATTCGTGCCGAGCCGATCGACGCGGCGGCGAACGCCCCGATGCAGCGCGCGATCGACGCGGGGCTGGTGAAGGTGCCCTATCTCGATCGCGACAAGCTGCGCGTGCGCTGCGCGACGACGCTGTGCGAGATCCATGGCGGCTTCGCGGCGGGTGCCAGCATGGACAATGTCAATGTCGCAATGCAGGAATTGCAGGGCGGCGCCTTGGCGGATCGGCTGCACGCCGCCGGGCTGGAGATTGCGCTCGCCTCGTTCGGACGTGACGGTTTCACGATCTACACCAAGCCGCGCTGAAGATCGACATGATGACACGACGACGTATCGACATGTCTACATACCGACAAATAGACACATCGACTTGTCGGTTTTACGTCGTTCCTGGAACGTCGCGACGATGTGCGCCGCGCGCGACAGCCGCCGTCAGTGCGCGGAAGGCGCGCACGTCCCGTTGACGGACCATCCGCCATCGAGGCCTCCGCCGTGCGCATCGAAGGTCAGCGTGCCGCGATCGAGATGAAACGACGTTGAATAAAGCGGATCGGCGTTTGGTATCCGACTGACGCTGACGTGCACGAGCTCCTTGCTCACCTCGATCGTGCATGTTGCGCCGGGCGGACAGATGTTCTGATCCTTGCCGCCCCGCGTCCAGACGTGGGTCTGCGGCCCCCTGCCCTCCACCCGGTACCGCGTCTCGCCACGCTGCTGTACGCCAGACGGGTAGCCGCTCGACTGGCCCGTTCCGACGCAGTCGAGGCTTGCGACGGACGGGCCAGCGGCGCTGGCGGGTGACAGGAGCGCGGCGATCGCTGCAATCGGCCAGTCCATTACGCGTTCCCTGCCCCGTACATCGGAAAGTGGCTGATGGTGACGGAAACCGGACGAACCGCAAGGCCATACGCCCGGGCACTGCTCGTGACATCCCCGACCACCGCTGTTCGACAGCGTCGGACCATGTCTCCTGCATCAGGCGCAGCATGATACATGTCTGAACGTCGACGTATCGACCTGTCGGCATGTAGACCAGCGCGAGTAACAACCAGATCGCAGCGGGTGGCTCACGTCATCGTCGCCTGTCGTCGAACGGTCCGCAATCCAGGCTCCCGACTGCCGCAGCGGGTTCGTAGCGCCCGGCCTGTCTCCGCGCTCCGCCGCCGCTGCCTGTCGACATGTCGAGGTGTCGCAAAGGTAATCCGCTGTTGGCCTCACCGGACCGCCTCCGCTCCCCTCCCCGATCGGACCGGCGGACGCCATCGTGCGTGGTACATGTCGACAGCTCGACAAGCCGACACCCCCTTCCCTCTCCTGTCGCCACGGCTCTAAAAGCCGGCCATGGTCCCGTTCCTGCTCAAGTCGGCCGTCTCCGGGCTGCTGATCGCCGCCGCCTCGACGCTCGCAAAGCGCTATCCCGGGATCGGCGCGCTGGTCGCGTCGCTGCCGCTCGTCTCGGTGCTCGGGATGATGTGGCTGTGGCATGAAAAGCCCGACGCCGCGAACATGGCCGCGCACGCCGGCGCAACCTTCTGGTACGTGCTGCCGTCACTGCCGATGTTCCTGCTGATCCCGGCGTTGCTGCGACATGGTGTCGGCTTCTGGCCGGCGCTGGCAGCGGGCTGCGCGCTGACGATCGCGCTCTATATGGCGATGACATGGCTCGCGCCGCGCTTCGGGCTGCCGCTATAGCCGACATGTCGGCATGTCGACGTATCGACATGTTTTCGATACGGGGGGGAGCGTGTCGTCAGGCCTACGTGTCTACATGGCCTTCGCCGTGACTTACAAAGCGCTGACGGATAAACAGGCGACATCCGCAAAGCGCGACGTCGACACGTCTATCTGCCGACATGTCGACGCGCACGGCGCTGAACCCCCGTTTTGCACCAACTTCGCAAACATCCGCGCCGGCGGGGCGCTCCGACCGCCGGTTTGACACGCGCGGCCGGCGCCCGGTAAATCGCCGGCATGCGCACGCCATGGCCCGCGACGACCGGCTCGGCCGGGCAGGGGTTTTCCGCCCGAAAGCACGAACGCATCCGCACGGAGCCTCGTCCATGACCAAGGTCATTCCGCCGCAGGGCGATCTCTTCCGGCTCGACAGCCCGCTGCTCGGCGACATCCAGGGCGAGCGCACCGTCGCCGAGTTCCCGTTCTTCGCGCTCACCAAGCGCGCGCAGATGGAGCCGATGACCTTCGAGAGTCCGTCGGCGCGGATCGAGATCAACCCCAGCAAGACCGGGGTGGCGACGATCTACGACAAGGAAATCCTGCTCTATATCGCCAGCATCATGGTCGGGCGGCTCGAGGCGGGGGAGACGGTCGACCGCACGCTCAGCTTCACCGCCAACGACCTGTTCCGGATGACCGGCACCAACGCCTCGGCGCGCTCGTACAGCGCGCTCAAGGCGTCGCTGTCGCGGCTGCAGGGCACGCAGATCATCACCAATATCGAGACGGGCGGGGAGGGGTCGGACAGCGCCTTCTCGTGGCTGCTCAAGGCCGACATCAAATATACCAAGCTTCCCAACGGCGAACGCCGCGTGAAGCATATCGAGGTGATGCTGTGCGACTGGCTGCACCGCGCGATCCTCACCGATCGCCGCATCGCCGCCTATCATGACGATTTCTTCAAGCTCGGCCCGATCGAGCGGCGCCTGTACGAGCTGGCAAAGTTCAATTGCGTCGACGGCGCGCGCTTCGAGATCGACGCGGTCGAGCTGGCGGGCAGGGTAGGGTGCTCGCTCGAGCCACGCTCGCTCGAGAACTTCCGCCGCACGCTGCGCGAGGTGGTGCGCAACCAGTCGATCCCCGAATATCTGTTGTCGCTGGCGGACCATAAGGAGCCCGGCCCCAACGGCGGGCGCCCGCGGCTGACGACGATGGTCACGATCACGCACGATGAGGCACTGAACTTCGTCGGCCCGCCCGCGCCGGCGCCGAGCGGCCCCACACCCGCCGACGCCTGACGCGCGCGAGAGCAGGGCAGGGGTTTCCCGCCCGAAAGCACGAACCCGCCCGATCGTTTTCCGCGCGTAAGCACGAAGGCGCAACAATGCCCGCCCGTGGCAGCGTTTCGGGGCTATTCCGCCGCGATCGGCGCTGTCGTCGCCACTCCCCGCACCTTCGGAGCCGCGATTCGCGGGCCCGACGGCGCTTTCACCGCCCCGGACCGGGGGTTTTCCGCCCGAAAGCACGAATGATCACTGGCTGGTGGTGAGAAGGGCGCTGCGCGGCGCCAGTGGTTTCCCGCCCGAAAGCACGAGCATTCGTACGGTTTTCCGCCCGAAAGCACGAATATTCGCGCTTTCCTACATCAGGAGCGTCCGACAAAAAGACAGGAAGGAGGCGGTTGCGCGGTCGCGCCGCTGATGGGGAAAATGGCTGTGAGCACATAAACGAATGCCCGGCACGAAGGCCGGGCACCCGAGATTGCTAATGGCAGCGTCGCCAAACGCTGACAGGTCCTAACGAACGACCTTCCATTTAGCGATTTACGAGCTTCGGTTCAAGGGAGCGCGCTTCGCGCCACGCTCGAGTTTTGCCTGCTGACGGCCCCTTGTGTGAGGGGACGAACGATGACCTGTACCCAGACGGCCTTTACGGGGGCCACGGGGGCGCGGCCGATCACCGCGTGGTCGCGCCGGCTGGTGCGCGAGCTGGAAGCGCGCGCGCCCGACGCGGGCGCAGTGGAGCGCAACCGGCTCTACCCGGTGCTGGAGGGCGCGAAGGTCGCGCTGGGGCTGGGGACGCCCGCGCTGGAGACGCTCAAGCATCTGATCGGCTTTACCCGCCCCGACGACTGGAAGGAGGGGCGCACCCCGCTCGCCTGGCCGAGCAATTACACGCTGGCGGAACTCGCGGGGGTGACCGAAAGCGCGATCAAGGCGCGGCTGCGGCAGTTGCGCGGGCTGGGGCTGGTCGCCGCGCACGACAGCGCGCACGGGCGCCGCACCGGACGCCGTGACGCCTCGGGGGCGATCACCTCGGCCTATGGGCTCGACCTGTCGCCGCTCAGGATCCGTTTCGCCGAATTGGCCGCACTCGCCGAGGCGCAGACCGCGCAGTCACGACTGTTCAAGGAAGGCCGGCTGGCGATCGCGCGGACGCGGCGGCTGGTCGGGCAGGTGCTCGCGCAGGCCGCCGACCTGCGGCTGACCGGTGCGCACTGGCTCGCGTTGCAGGAGGCGATCGATGACATCGCCGAACAAGCGGCAGCGGCGCGGCATGTACGCGACAGCAATGCCTATCAGGCGGCACTGGATCGGCTGCCGATACTCGAGCGGCAGACTGGCGAGACGATCGATGCCTATATGTTTTATGAGGAAACTAACGCCGAGGGGTCAAAATCCGCACCCGTCATACATGTACAAACCAATCCCTTCCCTAACAATGTAACAGGCGTTCGAGAGAGTAGTCCTGAGCCGCAGCGATCCGATCGATCCGCGCCGGTTCTTTCGGCGTCGCCGTCGGGAAGTGTGTTCAAGGCGAAGCCAGCCGACTTGCTCGCGATGTTCCCGAGTGCGGCGATGTACGTCACGACATCACGCGTGGGTTGGCCCGATCTCCACGCTGCCGCGGCGCGGCTGCGCCACGATCTTGGCATCCGAACCGATACCTGGGTCGATGCGGTCGAGCGATTGGGGCGCGACGGCGCGGCGATCGCGATGTTCATCACCGCCGAACGCCAGGCGCGCGGTGACATACGGGTGACCACCGGCGCCTATTTCGCCGGCATGCTCGCCAAGGCCCGCGTCGACCAGCTCGATCTGCCACGCAGCCTGTGGGGGTTCCGCGGCTCGGGAGGGGTGCAGTGACGCAGCGCGAACGGGATGCTTCCGTGCCGGCCTTAACCTAGGGGGAAGGGAGTGCAGGAAGGAGTAAGTACTATCACTTGTGTGACAGACGTCCCACAAATCGCGCTTACCCCACTGCTGCACGGAGCGTCGGACGGATGCGGGTCGGTTCGATCCGGCAGGTATCGGGAAGGCAACACGTGATGGATCGCCGGTCTGCCGAGGCTAGCGCCACGTCATGCTCACGAACCCCGCGGTGTCGTGTGCGCCCGCGACATGGCCCGCGTCGACCGCATGCGCGATGCCGAGCCGGATCGCGCCGTGCTCGCCCACCGCAGCGGACCAGCCGAGTTCGACATCCCATTCGCGCGCTTGAGGGGTCAGATCGAGCCGCTGGACGGTCTCGCGGAGCGTGCCGCCGATCAGGTCGTAGGACAGTGGCACCAGCGCCAGTCCCGCCGCATGGTCGAGCCGCAACGGAGACGAGACGCCGAGCGTCGCGATCCCGCCGCGCACCACCCGACGCCCCTCGACCGCGACCGCACTCCCCGACAACCGTCGATCGAGACGGAGCAGCGCCGATCCGCCGCGCGGTTCGGTCCGGCTCGCGGTGACACGCGCGCGCCAGTCGATCCCGGCGATCGCACCCGCCGCGTTCAGCGTCACCAGCATCGTCCGTGCGCCCGCCGCGCCGAGCGTCGCGCCCAGCACCTGCCCGCGCTCGTCGAGCAGCGCCACCTCACTGCCGAAGCCGAACGGCGTCGCCAGCGACAGACGGTGCAGCGCGGCGCGCCCGTCGCGTGATTGCCCGTGCGCCAGCGCCGCCGACCAGCCCGCGCCTTGCCATGCCGTCGTGATCCCGGTGATCCCCGCGCCGCGCAAGGTTCCGCCGCTCAGCCCGTCGCCATCGTCGAGCGCGACCTGCGCGGCGATCGTGACGCGCTGCCCACCGGCCGGCGCGAAGGCGAGCGTCGCCGGGCGCAGCGGCAGCACGCCGGCCCACGCCCCGGTCGCGGGCGGATCGGGCAGCCATGCCGTCGCTTGCCCGCCGACACGCAACCCGGCGCCCTTGCTGCGCAAGTCCGGGCCGCGCAGCGTGAAGTCACGGCCATAAAGATCGACGACGCTCAGCGCGCCGATCCGACCGGCGAGCTGCGGCGCGCCGCCGAACGGTGCCGACAGTGCTAGCGCGGAAAAGCGCCCCAGCAACTGCCGGGCGGCGGCAAAGGCGCTCGCCGGCGCCCGGGCCTGCAGCGCGCGCGCGATATCGAGCACTCCGGCGCCATAGACCGGATCGACCCCGGCCGTGCCGCGATCGTCGGCTGTGTTGAGCAGGATGCGCGCGATCGTCGCGCCGCCGAGCTGTGGCCAATATTGTTTGAGCAGCGCCGCCGCTCCGGCGACGGCGGGCGCCGCGAAGCTGTTGCCGCTGACCGTCACCGCTGCCCCGTTGGCGTCGATCGTGCGCACGCCATTGCCCGCTACCGCCAGCGTCCGGTCGGCGAGCGGGCCCGGATCGCCGTTGCCGTCGCGCGGGCGACCGTTGGCGTCGAGCGCGACCGCATAGAGGAACCAGCGCGCATTGCCGCGCTCGCTGCCGACCAATGCCTGGGCGATGTCGTTGGTCGTGCCGTCGTCGTGATTGGGCACCGCCTGCACGACCAGCCGGTCGGCGGCGCGCACCTTGTCCATCGCGGCATGGAGATCGGCGGCGAGCGTGGTCGACGCCCCGCCGCCCAGCGCCAGCACGCTGACGAACGCGCCCTTGTCGACCGCATAGCGCAGCGCGGGGGCGATCAGCTGCGGGTTGGGCGCATGGCCTTCGGGCAAGGAGGTGCCGTTTGCGGTGAAGTCGGGCGCGACGATCTTGAGCGCGAGCAGGGTCGCCCCGGGCGCGACGCCGTGCATGCCGCTGCCGTCGCGCGCCGCCAGCGCGATTGCGGCGACCCCACTGCCATGCCCGTCGCGATCGTCGATCGGATAGGGCGCGACCGTCTCGGGCGCGCAGGTTGCGCAGCGCGCGACCGTCTGCGCGAAGCCGGTGCTGTCGGGAGAGAGACGACCGGCGAATTCGGCCGATGCGCGCGCCACGCCGCTGTCGAGCACCGCGATCGTCACGCCCTTGCCGGTGAGGCCGCGGTCATAGGCCGTGCCCGCCTGCGCCAGCACCGCCGCGGCCGACGCGTCATCCTCGGCGCGTTGTGCTGCCGAGACGCTCGCAGCCGGCGTTGGCGTCGAAGCGGGTGCGGGCGTCGGTGCCGGGGAGGGGGCGATGGTCCCCGGTGCAGCGACGCCCGCACCGCTGCCGCACGCTGCCACCCCCAGCGCCGCGGCGAGTGCCGTGGCCGTGCGGAGCGCGAGGCGCGGCCTCTGCGTATCGTGAGGGTCGCTGGCGCTGATCGACATGCACGATGTCCTTGCGGTCATCGCCCCGGAGATGATCCGGGGCGACGCTTCTTTTTGGCGGCAGAGGTGAGAAGAAGCGGGATCCCGGATCACGTCCAAGATGACGGAAGATCGCAGATGATGCGGACTGTCGCTCCCGCCACCCTCACGCAGCCGCCGCGACCCCGCGCCGGCGGCGCAGTAGTACGCCGATCGTCGCGAAGCCGAGCAGCAGCATCGCCCAGGTCTTCGGCTCGGGCACCGGCGCGGCGAAATTGACGATCCGCGCGACCTGCTCCGTGCTCAGCCCCTCGAGCCGCGGCGCGGCGAGCAGCGCCTGTCCGGTGCTGGTCGCCAGCGCGACGTCGTCGGCGGTCGGGCCGTTCACGTCGCGCGCCAGAAACGCGAAGTTGAGCAGGCTGACGCTCTGCCCCGGCAGCACGTTGAGCAGATAGCTGGCATTGTAGCGGTCGGGCGTGATCGCCGCCGTGCCGAGCCCGTTGTTGCCCGAAACGAGTGCGATCACCGCATCCTCGATGCATGCGCCCGCGCCATCGTCCTGGCACGAGACGATCAGGCCACCCCGATCATGGCTGACCAGCTCGTCGCCGTCCGAGCCGAGATTGCCGAAGAAGTTCACGGTCACGTTGGCGACGCTGCCGCCGTTGTTGGTGAAGGTGTCGAAGAAGCGGAAGGTGTTGCCGCTCAGCAGCTCGACCTGCCGCGTCAGCGCCAGCCCGCCGGTGCCCTTATTGTACCAGCCGAAGGCGTCGAACGTGTCCGCGCCGCCGCCCCATACCGAGCCGAGCGCCTTGTTCGACGGCTGCACATTGCCGCCCGGTCCGACATAGCTGGCGGCATAGCCGCTGCCGGTGAAGATGTCGGGCGAGGCGGTGAACTGCTGCGCCTCGGCGGTGCCGGCCGCGAGCAGCGCGCTCGCGGCGATCAGATAAAATTTCATGGTCATGGGTCCGTCAGAAAGGGGAAGGGAGGTCACGACGCGCGGCGCGCGGTCAGCCACTGGTCGGGGGTCAGCGGGCGCGGCACGAGCCGGACCTCGCCGATCCAGCCGAAGAAGCCGTCCTTGCGCAGCCCGTCCCACCACGACGCGCCGAGGATCCACGGCTTGTCGAGGCCTTGCGAACGCATCCCGATCTCGCCAATCACGTTGCGCAGCACCGGCGCGCCATCGACGTACATGGTCGTCTCGCGCGTCTTGGGGTCGCAGACGATCGCGATATGATACCAGGTGTTGCGCATGATCTCGCCCGACCAGTTGGTCTGCGGATAGCTGGCGTTGCTGGCGGGGACGACCTCCCACTGCACCTCGCGCAGCGACGAGATTGCAAACAGCACCGACGACGCCTGTTTGTCGCCGCCCTTGAACCCGGGCAGGTTGCCGCGATTGCCGACGCGGCCGAGGATATTGCCCCAGCGGTGGTTCTCGCGCGTCCAGTCGGGGTCGACCTTGATGAACGCCTCGACGGTATAGCCGTCCCAGAAGCTGCGATTGTTGATCGCCGCGCCGACGTCGGTCGAGAAGCTGCTGTTGCGCACCGTCACCTTGTCGGTGTTCAGGAAGCGCACGCTGCCCGCGGCCGACGACAGATAGTGTTTGTCGTCGGACCACACCACGTCCTCGACCTGCGCCGGCGCGACCAACGGCACGCGCTTCATCGGGAACTGCCCGGTCGCGTCGGGCAGCACGTCACCGACCTGCACGATCGCGCCCGCGACGCCCGCAGGGCGCCAGTGCGCATAGGTATCGGCCTGCTTGGGATAATCGTCGGTGTCGCGCGGGGGCACGGGGGGCACGACGACCGGGTCGGTGTAATTGGCGAGCAGTCGCGACGTGACCGCGGGCAGGATCGGTGCGCCGCTGGTCGCCAGCGTCGGCTTCCACTTGGTGAAGCCTGCGAAGCGCTTCTTGAAGTTGATCGCGATCGAGAATTTCTCGTTCGCCTCGGTCAGCACCGCGCGGTCGAACTGGTTGAGCGTGTTCGCCGGCTTCTGCACCACCCAGGGCGAGAAGGACATCACGTCGATCTTGTTGTTGGTGAAGTCGAATTCGTACAGCCGCATCAGCGCGTTGCCGCCCTGATACGCCATCTGGTAGTCGACCACCATTTCCTCGACCGGATTGCCGAAGTCGTTGGTCTTGGTCAGGTGCGCCGCGCCGTGGTGATGGCCGTTCAGCGTCATGAAGATCTGATCGTTGTCGCGGATCAGCTTTTCCCACAGCATTTTGCCATATTCGGTTTCGAGCGGGCTGACCGCGTCGACGTCGATGTTGAGCAACTGGTGGTTCGACAGGATCACCGGCAGCGTCGGGTTGCGGCGGATCACGTCGCGCGCCCAGGCGATCCCGGCGTCCGAGATCCGCCACGACAGCGACAGCACCATGAAGGTGACGCCGAACTTCGTGAAGGTGTGATATTCGTGGAAGCCGCTGCCGTCGCGCTCGCGGAACGTCGTCTGCTGCGCGGCGCGGCTGGCCGGGAACCATTGCAGATATGGTTCGGCCTTCAGGTCGCGCTGCGCGTCGGTGCCGGCGCCCTGATCCCAGGCGCCGCGATAGTCGTAATCCACCAGTACGTCGTGATTGCCGGCGAGGATCGAATAGGGGATCTTCGCATCCTCAAGCTTCTTCATCGCCGCATCGGCGACCTTCCACTGGTCGGGCTTGCCGACCTGGTCGACGACATCGCCGAGGTGGATCACGAACGGGATGTTCGCGACGGCCGCATTGTCGACGATCCACTGCGTCTGCGCGGCATAGGGCTCGCTGCCATATTTGCGCATGAACTGGTTGTTCTCGGCGCTGGTGGCGTAGCGCGAGTAGAATTGCGTGTCGGGCAGCACCGCGATCGCGAAGCTGGTCGTCGCCAGCCCCGAGAAATGCGCGCCATTGGCGTCGGCGACCAGCACGCGGCCGGCGTCGGCGGACGCGCCGCCGGCCTGATCCGCGCCGCAGCCGCTCAACATCCCCGCGCCCAGCGGCAGCAGCGAGAAGCCAACCGCGTTGCGCAACACGGCGCGGCGGTCGGCGACGCGGCCTGCGCCGCGATCGTCGTCGTTCTTCATCGATAAATCCCTCAGAAGACCGGCTTGCTACCGGCGTTGGTGTGCCATTGGCCTTCTTTGGTGACTCACAGGTTCCAGATTGGTTATAAATTTATGAACGGCCGTTAATCGTGTCTCAACGTCCTAGGCCGGCACAGCATATCTGCCGGACAGGATTGTGACGCCGCCTCGCGATTCAGCCGGCCGTCGCCCGCTCCCGCGCCGCGAACAGCACCGCAAAACCGACCGCGATCATCATGATGAAGCGCGGGTAGTGGAGCATGCCCTCCAGCAGGCTCATGAACAGCAGCGCGTAGAGCATCCCGGTCAGCGGCAGCAGCCGCGCGTCGCCGATGCCCGTGCGGTGCGTCGCGCCGATCGCGCGCCCGAGCAGCCACAGTCCGCCCACCGCACCGACCAAGCCCCACGAGATCAGGAACTGCAGCACGACGTTGTGCGGCTGGGTATGCGTCCAGCCGACATAGACTTCCCAAAAGGTCGAGCCCGATCCCCAGCCGAACAGCGGCGCGTCCCGCCAGCGCGCCAAGGTCGCATGCCACAAGGCGAGCCGCCCGCCGGTCACCATATTGGCATCCTGACCGTCTCCGGCGACATAGAGGTGGAAATCGGGATGGTCGGGCAGTAACGGCAATGCGAGCCCCATTGCCAGTGCGCTCAGTACGGCAACCCGCATCAGCCGCGCGCGTCTCCGACCAGCAGGTCAGCCCGGATCGACGCGGTGAATGTAGGTCGGATAGAGCAGCGCGGCGAGCACCGGCATTACGACACCCAGCCCGACCCCCAGCCAGTCGTAGAGCGTCCAGCGGGTCATGGTCGCGTTGATCGTCGCCGCCTTGGTCATGCGCCTGCCATCTCGTCGCCGCCCGACCACGAGCCGCCTCACGCTCACTGTAGCGCGCAGGGCTTGGCGAATGGTTAATCGGTCATCAGTCGCGCCGCGAAATCGTCACTGTCGACGCGCATTCATGTTGCCATGTCGACACTGCGACATGTAGGGATAGCGACATGCCGACGATTGCCATCATCAGCCAAAAGGGCGGGGCGGGGAAGACGACGCTGGCGCTGCACCTCGCCGCCGCGGCGCAGGATGCGGGCGCGGTGTCGCTCATCATCGATACCGATCCGCAAGCCACCGCCAGTCAATGGGCCGCGTGGCGGCAGGACGCCCCGCCCGAGGTGATCGACAGCCCGCCGCCCCGGCTCGCCGCCAAAGTGAAGCAGGCCGGCGAGCAAGGCGCACAGGTGATCGTCATCGATACGCCGCCGCACGCCGACAGCGCGGCGCGCGCCGCGGTCGAGGTCGCCGATCTGGTGCTGATCCCGTGTCGGCCGAGCGCCTTCGATCTCGCCGCGATCCAGACCAGCGCCAAGCTGGTGCAATTGCTCCGCAAGCCCGCATTCGTCGTGTTCAGCGCCGGCAGCCCCAACGCGCCGCGCGTCTATGCCGAGGCCGCCGAGCTTGTCGAAAGCTATGGCACGCCGGCGTGCCCGGTGCTGCTCCCCGACCGCGCCGCCTTCCGCCACGCCAGCGCCGAGGGGCGCACCGTCATGGAAGCCGAGCCCAACGGCCGCGCCGCGCAGGACGTGCGTGACCTCTACAAATGGGTATGTCGACAGCTCGACATGCCTGCCCCCCGTTTTCGCAAGAAGGTCGCCGCATGAGCCGCAAGCCCAGTTTTGCCAATCTGCGCGGTACCGCGACCCCGCCGCCTGCTGCTGCCCCCGCGCCGCGCGTCAAGACAGCCCCCGCGCCGGCCCCGGCCGCGGTATCCGCGCCGTCGCCCGAACCTGTCCCGGTGTCGACCCGCCCGGTGAGCCGCGAGGGCCGCAAGCAGATCGCGGGCTTCTTCTCGCCCGACATGTCGCTGGCGATGCACATGCTCGCCCGCCGGCAGGGCCGCAGCCTGCAGGCGTTGATGGCCGAGGCATTCAACGACGTGCTGCGCAAACATGGCGAAAGCCCAATCGGCGATTGAACGCGACACGGGCAGGGGCGTTGACCGGGGAGAGCAGCCGGAGCCCGATGCGATGACCGACCCCGACGATCTGCCGACCGAAGACGAAGCGCCCGCCGATCTGCCGGAGGATGAGGCCGAGGATCTTGGCGACTTCGCTTGAGCGCAGAAATGAACGGCCCCGGATGGCGCGCGGACAGCGCGCTTCGGGGTTCCTCATCCCCGGCTGGAGCGAGCAGGCAATTCGCCCTCACAGTTCACCATGAAAACCGGAAGTGTCCAATCGACGTATGATGCAGCCAAAATGATGTGGCAGTCATCGTTATGATACGTCGTGAAATGTCACACATCCGTCATTCCGCTATGTAAGGGGCCCGCCCGTGCCGAAGACCGATTGAGTCCTTACGGCGTGGGGAGATCATTGATGAAGTGGAAGATCAGCGCTGCGATCCTTGCGATCGCGGCGGGGACGGGTCATGCCTGGGCCCAGACGACGCCGCCTGCGGCTGATGTGTCAAGTGTTGACGCGGTGGCCGCCAATGACGACATCGTCGTTACGGGCCGCGCGCAAGTGTTCGCCAGCGCGCAGGTCACGGCTCCGATGGTCGAGCGGCAATCCGCACTGAGCAGCGTCAATGACGTCATCAAGGAACTGCCCGGCGTCTTCATTGCCGAAGGCGACTCTTTCGGTTCGTCGGACTGGGCGACGTCGATCAGCATTCGTGGTTTCAGCTCGGGCGGGGGCGGGGGGCAGCAGATCGGCTCGACGATCGATGGCCTGCCGAATGGTGGCTCGGGTTATGGCGGCGGGTCGCGCGCGAACCGTTATCTCGACGTGCTGGATCTCAAGACCGTCGTCGTGTCGCAGGGCACCGCCGACATTTCCTCGCGGTCGAACGAGGCGTTGGGGGGCACGCTCAACTACGTCACCGGCGACCCGACGGCGGATCGACGGGTGCGGTTCACGCTGGCCGGTGGCGATTTCAGCGCGCGCAAGGCCTATGGCCGGCTCGACACCGGTGAGATCGCGCCGAATACCACCGCCTATGTCAGTGCCTCGACCTCGCGGGTGAAGGACTGGATCGGCGGATCGGGCGAGACGCGCCGCGATCATGTCGACGCCAAGCTCGTCAGCCAGATCAATGCCGTGAAACTGACCGGCTGGGTCAGCTATGACGATGCGGATGAATCCGAATTCGGGTCGGTGAGCCCGGCGATGTTCGCCAACGATCCGAACCACGATGCCTATACCGATCAGTGGACGGGCATCCCCTATATCGACCAGGCCTATCGCTCGACCTCGCGCGCCTTGCGTCGCAACCTCTTCGGCTACCTGCGCGCCGAAACCGAGATTGGCGAGGTGAAGCTGTCGGCGAACGGTTATTATCACCGGATGCGCGGCCGCGGCGATTTCGCGCCGCCGTATCTGGTGAACGTCCGCACCGACGGCGCGGGCAATCCGGAGAGCGAATTCACCGGCGCGCAGCCGACGCAGCTTGGCGGTTCGCCACTCGGCAAGATCTACTTCGTCGACCCGGCCGGGGTGGCCGCGACCCGGATCGCGGGCTGCAGCGGCACGGCGGTGGTGCCGCCGGAATCGTCGGCGAGCTGCTATCCGGCCGGGTCGCTGGCGGTCATGTCGTACCGTCACACCCATTATGAGAACGATCGCGGCGGCATGACCGCGGATGCGGCGTGGACGCATGATTTCGGCGGCGTCCAGAACGTGTTGCGCGGCGGCATCTGGTGGGAGCGCGGTCGCGCCAACCAGTTGCGCGACTGGCACAAGGTCACCAATCCGCTGGTCGGCCCGGCTTTCGACGGCAAGCCTTATTACGTGCAGTTCAGCACCGACTACGGGCTGGACGAGCTGATGTATTATGCCGAGGACGCGCTGACGTTCGGCCCGGTGACCGCGCGGTTTGGCGTCAAGCAGTTCTTCCTCGACCAGACGCGGCGCGAGCTGCTGAACGATCGTAGCGGCACGAAGCTGACCTCGCACAGCAATCCGCTGATCTCGACCGGCATCGTCTATCACGCGCCGTTGCCGGGGCTTGAGGCGTTCGCCGGCTATTCGCAGAATTTCGCAGCGATCGGTAACGGCCCGCTGGGCGAGCCGCGCGAAGTGATCGCGCGGATCAAGCCCGAGACCGCGAACAATCTCGAGATCGGTGCACGCTACAACACCGGCCGCATCCAGGCGTCGGTGACCGCCTATGACATCAAGTTCGACAACCACATTCAGTCAATTTCCGCCAATCTGGTGACGGGTATCGATTATCTGGAGGAACAGTCGAGCGTGTATCTGAACGTCGGCGGCATCAAGAGCCGGGGTATCGAGGCGGCGCTGGCCTATCATGTGCTGCCCGCGCTGACGCTGACCGGCAGCTATACCTTGAACCACGCCACCTATATCGGCACCGGCAATGCCGCGCAGGACGATGATATCGGGGTGACGCCGGGGCGGCAGGTCATCAATTCGCCACGGCACATGTGGGTGCTGGCGGCGGATTATGCCCGGTCCGTCTTCAAGCTGGGCGGTGCGGCGAAATTCGTCGGCGATCGCTTCCTCGACAGCGGTGGCGCCGAGGTCGCGCCGAATTTCGTGACCATCGACGCTTATGCCGGGGTCGATCTGGGCGCGGTGAACGACACGCTGAAGGGGCTGGCGCTGACGGTTCAGGCCAACAATCTCGCCGATCGCCGCTATCTGGCCGGCGCGGATGGCGGTTCCGCCTTCCTCGGCGCGCCGCGCACGGTGACGGCGGCACTGACGCTGGACTTCTGACGTTCGGACGGGGCGGCGCGTCCGCCCCGTCCTCCTGCCCCCGTCCTCCTGCCCCGGACACCATCAATGGTCGATCTTTCCCGCCGCTCGTTGCTCTCGGCCGGTCTGGCCGCCGGCGGGGCCGGGCTGATCCCGCCGGCGATCGCGCGCGCGGCGTCGATCGCCCCGGACATCAGGACCGGGACCATCCGGGATATCGACCATGTCGTGATCCTGATGCAGGAAAACCGCGGCTTCGATCATTACTTCGGCACGTTGCGGGGCGTGCGTGGCTTCGCGGACCGTTTCCCCATCCCGCTCGCACCCGTGGACGGTGACGGTCCGCCGCGAACCGTCTGGCAGCAATATGACCGCACTGCGCCGGGCGGTCCGCGCCTGGTGTCGCCCTTTCATCTCGATACCCGCGCGAACTTCGACCTGATGCGCATGGAGGGCACGCCGCACGCCTGGCCCGATGCGCAGGCTGCGTGGGACGATGGCCGCATGGCGCACTGGCCGGAGGCCAAGCACCAGCGCGCGATGGGGCATTACCGGCGCGCCGACCTGCCGTTCCAGTTTGCCTTGGCCGAGGCGTTCACGCTGTGCGACGCCTATCATTGTTCGGCGCAGACCGGCACCAACACGAACCGCCTGTTCCTGTGGAGCGGCACCAACGATCCGCTGGGGCAGGCCGGCGGCCCGGCGATCGGCAATTCGCACGACAGTTTCGTCGAACAGGGCGGTGCCGCCGATCCCTATCGCTGGCAGACCGTCGTCGAGGCGCTGCAATCGGCCGGTATCGACTGGCGCATCTATCAGGACATGGACGACAATTTCACGGATAACCCGCTGGTCGGTTTCGCCGCCTTCCGCGCGGCATACCGGGGGCAGGGCGCAGCGGCGCTGAAGGAGCGCGCGCTGACCACCCACGGCCTCGACCGGTTGCGGGCCGATGCAATCGCCGGACGGTTGCCGCAGGTATCCTATGTCATCGCCACCGCGGCCGGTTCGGAGCACCCCGGTCCTTCCAGCCCCGCGCAAGGCGCCGATTATACCGCGCAGGTGCTCGACGCGCTGACCGCCAATCCGGCGATCTGGGCGCGCACTGCGCTGCTGGTCATGTTCGATGAGAATGACGGTTTCTTCGATCACGTCCCGCCTCCCGCACCGCCGTCGCGCGCGCCCGACGGCACGCTGGCGGGTGAGGCGGATGTCGATCTGACCGGTGCCTATCATCTCGTGCCGAGCGCGGGCGACCACGAGTTGGACCTGCCCGCCTATCGCGGCCGTGCCTATGGGCTGGGGCCGCGTGTGCCGATGTACGTCGTTTCGCCGTGGAGCCGCGGCGGATGGGTCAACTCGCAGGTGTTCGACCATAGCTCGGTCATCCGCTTTCTGGAGCGACGGTTCGATTTTCACGCGCCGAACATCTTGCCGTGGCGGCGGGCGATCTGCGGCGATCTGACCTCGGCGTTCGACTTCACCAAGCCCGACCTTTCCCTCACCACCCCGCCCGATACACGGCCGGCGGCCCGTCGCGCCGCCATCGTGCGGCATCAGGTCGCACCGGATGCACCCGCCGCGCTCGGGCGCGCGCCATGGCAGGAGCCGGGCGTCCGCCGCTCGCGACCGCTGCCCTACCGGCTGGAGGTGGTCGACCATCTCTCGGCGACCGACATCGCGTTGTCGTTCATGGCTGACGGGCAGGGCACGGTCTTCCACGTCTATGACCGAAACGCGCTCGGGCAGACGCCACGGCGCTATATGATCGCGGCGGGCGGCCGGCTGACCGGCCGGTGGCGCTTCGACCAGCAGGGCCGCTACGACCTGTGGGTATTGGGGCCGAATGGCTTTCACCGCCGGTTCGCCGGGCATCGCGACCGACGGCCCGAACTAACGTGGCAGATCGGCGCGTCGGACGTGTCGCTACATGTCACGACCCTGCCGGACGAGCGCGGGACGACGGTCAGCCGCTTGCTGCCGGGTGGTCAGTCGGTGTCGACCCCGCTGATGCACGGCGATCAGCACTGGTCGACGCGCGACGTGTTCGGCTGGTACGACATCACCATCGCAGATCGCGCCGGTTCCTACGTCCGCCGCCTCGCCGGACGCTGTGACGTGCCGGGCCGCGACAGTATCAGCGACCCGTTCGTCCCGCACGCCTGAAGGTACCGGGAGGGAGGGCGGTGATGCCGACCCCCCTCTGTCTCACACCAATTGCTGCGCCACCCGCGTCCCACGCGCGCGGCGCAGCGAGTAGCCGACCGCGCCGAAGCCGAGCAGCAGCATCGCCCAGCTTGCCGGCTCGGGCACCGCGCCACCGCTCGCGCCGCTGCTGGTGAAGCGGAAGTTCGCGTCGCAAATCCCCTTGGTGCAATTGCTCGCCGCGTTGAACGTCGGCTTGCTGGTCAGCAGCTGTCCGCCGGCATAGCCATCGGCGGTCGCGTTCGCCGCCGGGCCGTAGACCAGCCCCAGCCGGTCGGTGGTCGCGCTCACCACCGCGGTATAGGTCGCGCCGTCGGTCAGTGCGAAGCCGCCGAGATCGAAATCATACCAGAAGTTCTGACGCGCCGCGCCCGCGACCGGCGTGCCGGTCACCTGCTTGAGCAAGGTCGCGCCCAGCGTGCTGCCGTCCAGCAGCGAGAAGGTCAGCGCGGCGTTGGTCTGCGCGGTGCTGATCGTCTGGAACTGGAAGCCGAACGACGCCAGCGACGTGCCGACCATCGTGAACGACTGGCCGACCGGGCCGTACTGGAAGATGCTGGTGCCGCGCGATCCGCCCGCGTCCTGCACGACCGTCACCGCCTGCGCCGGTGCCGCCATCACGCCTGCCGTGGCCAGCGCCGTCGCCATCATCACCCGCTTCATGATCCACAACCCCCTGTTAATCTTCGTAAACGCCGCGGCGTCTATCAGCACGATGTTGCAGTCGCGCGACATGGCGAAAGTGGTCGAAGCCACTGATCTGCAACCCGACTGTCATGATGACTGAGTAGGCCGCTCACGAACGAAACGGGTTAACGGGGGCGTCGTCTCATGAGCACGAACTATTGGAAGCTGGGCACCGGCGATCTGGTCCAGGACTGGAGCGACGCGTCGCTGATCACCAAGGACGACGACTGGAGCCGCGTGCCGAGCATCATGGGCTTTCGCGGCGACGATCTGACGACGCGCACCGGCACCGATCCGCGCACGATCACCGGCAGCAGCGACGTCGTCGACGTAATCGCCAACCAGATCAGCACCGCGATCACCAACGGCGGCGTCGCCGAATTCGAGATCACCAATCCGGTCGTCGCACTGCAGGGATCGGGGACCGCCGACGCGCCATACCTCGCCTTCTATCTCGATGCGAGCGGGCGCAGCGATGTCCATTTCACCGCGCTGGTCCGCGACATCGACGGCACGTCGGACAATGCGATCCAGCAGGTTGCGGTCCAGTATCGGCTCAACGACACGTCGGCGTGGGTCGACCTGCCGTCGGCCTATATCGCCGATGCGACCACCGGCGGCACCGCGACGCAGGAAAGCAAGATCGACGTGACGCTGCCGGAGGCGGCGAACGGCGTCGCGACGTTGCAGATCCGCGTCATCACCACCAACGCGGTCGGCAGCGACGAATGGGTCGGGATCGACGACATCCGCGTCACCAGCAACGGTGCGGGCGCGCCGCAGCCAGGCGCGCTGTCGATCGCAGACGCCACCACCACCGAGGGCAACAGCGGGACGCACGACATCGCCTTCACCGTCTCACGCGTCGGCGGCAGCAGCGGCGCGGTCGCGGCGGACTGGAGCGTGACGCTCCCCGGCGGCGCGGACGGCGCGAGCGCCGATGATTTCGCGGCGGGCACGGTCTTTTCGGGCAAGGTGCAGTTTGCCGACGGCCAGACCAGCGCGACGATCCGCCTGCCGGTGGTCGGCGATACGGTGCTGGAAGGCAACGAGAGCTTCTCGGTCGCGCTGTCGGGCGTGACCGGCGGCGCGACGCTCGACCGCGCGACCGCGACCGGCACGATCCTCAACGACGATATCGGCTATCGCACGATCGGCGCGATTCAGGGGACGGCTGCGAAGTCGGCGTTCGAGGGGCAGCAGGTGCTCACCACCGGCGTCGTCACCGCGATCGACAGCAACGGCTTCTACATCCAGGATTATGGCGACGGCGACGCGCGCACCTCGGACGCGATCTTCGTCTTCACCTCCTCGGCGCCGCAGGACGTGTTCGTCGGTGACACGCTGACGATCGAAGGCCGGGTCAGCGAATATCGCGCCGGCACCGGCGGGCTGACCGTGACGCAGCTCAACCCGACCGCGATCACCGTCGACAGTTTCGGCGATGCGCTGCCCGACGCGGTGCTGATCGGAAAGGGCGGGCTGACGATCCCGACCGAGAAGATCACTGATGGCATCGCTTTCTGGGAAGCGCTGGAGGGGATGCGCGTCACGCTTGATGCGCCGCACGTCGTCTCGAACACCACCGACGATCAGTGGCGCGAAACCGATGTCGTCGTCTCGGGCGGGGCAGGCGCGACCGGGCTGAACGCGCGTGGTGGGATTACGATTTCGCCGGGCGACTACAATCCCGAGAAGATCCAGTTGCAGGCCGATCGCGCGGTGTTCGACGGCTTCGACCCGCATTACAGCATCGGCGACCAGCTCTCGAGCGTCACCGGCATCGTCAATTACGCCAACGCCACTTACGAAGTGATCGTCACCGAGGCGGTGTCGGTGACGAAGGACGTGACGCTCGCGCAGGAAGTGAGCGCGCTCAAGGGCGATGCGACCCATCTGTCGATCGCGACCTATAACGTCGAAAATCTCGACAGCAGCGACGGCAAGTTCGACGTGCTCGCCGGCAACATCGTCTACAATCTCCGCGCGCCCGACATCGTCG
Source organism: Sphingomonas sp. NPDC079357 (assembly GCF_044901155.1). Taxonomy (NCBI): domain Bacteria; kingdom Pseudomonadati; phylum Pseudomonadota; class Alphaproteobacteria; order Sphingomonadales; family Sphingomonadaceae; genus Sphingomonas; species Sphingomonas sp. NPDC079357. The sequence goes on along the minus strand of NZ_JBJDOM010000004.1, from coordinate 81,151 downwards.
CGTTGCAGGAGATCCAGGACGCCGACGGCGCGGGCAAGGGCAGCGACCTGTCGGGCGTCAAGACCGCGCAGGGGCTGATCGATGCGATCGCGGCAATCAATGGCGGGCGCTATGCCTATGTCGAGATCGCGCCGACTGTTGCGGGGTCGACCGGCGGCGAGCCGGGTGGCAACATCCGCAACGGCTATCTCTACAACCTCGACCGCGTCGGCTATGTCGACGGCAGCGCGACGCTGATCACCGGCGATGCCTATGCCAACAGCCGCAAGCCGCTCGCCGCGACGTGGGACTTCCACGGCGAGCAGCTGACGACGATCAACGTCCACCTGACCTCGCGCGGCGGCAGCGAGCCGTTGTGGGGCGCCAACCAGCCGGCGTTCGACGCCGGCGACGCCGCGCGCACCGCACAGGCGGCGGGGGTGAAGGCATGGATCAACGACAAGCTCGCCGCCGACCCGTCGCTCAACATCGCGATCATGGGCGACTGGAACGGCTTCTATTTCGAACAGGCACAGACCCAGCTCACCGATCCGGCGCAGGGCGGAAAGTTCACCAACCTGAACACGCTGCTGCCCGAGGAAGAACGCTACAGCTACATGTTCCAGGGCAATGCGCAGGCGCTCGACAACATGCTGGTGACCGGCGGGTTGCTGGACGGCGCGTCATTCGACGCGGTGCATCTCAACGCGGAATTCGGCGGCGATCGCCCGACCGACCACGACCCGCAGCTCGCGTTGTTCAAGCTCGGCAAGGACATCGCTCCGGCGGTGCTCACCACCGATGCGTGGAGCGACGACACGGGTGCCGGCTGGATGCTGGGCAATCACGCGCGCTACAGCGGGATGGAATTGCTGCACATCGCGTGAGGCGCTGGGGGCGGGGCAGCGAGACTAGTTCTGTCCCGGCTCTGACCTTTGGACCGCCAGCAGGTCGCACAGGGGGGGGGCCAAGTGTGACCCGCCTGGGCGACCTGCTCGCTACTGCCGACCTCACGAAGCGGTCGGCAACGCCGCGAGCGCGCTTGCGGGTGGGTGCGTCGCAAAGGCGGTAACCTGATCGGGCGTGCCCAGCATGCCGACCATCTCGAACGGCACATCCAGAATGCGGACCCGGCCATCGGACTGGATCAGGCTGTTGTACATCGGCGCGATATAGCGCTCGCCTTTTTCTACACCCGCACCGTCGGCGAAATGGCGATCATATAGCGTGCGATACGCTCGCGCGGATTCGAACCAGTAAAAGCCGATCGTGGCATGCGATGATATGCGTACCTTTTCGCGCAATTCGGCGACGTATCCGTCCTCACCGACGCGCGCAAACGACCAGCCGTCACCCGGCGCATCGAAGCACGGGACCCATCCCTTGAGCTCGCTGTCGATCAGCTCGGGGCGGAGCCTGTCGGGGGCGACGAAGGTATCGATGTTGAAGACCGCAAACGGTGCATCCTGGTCGCTCCGTTCGGCGAGATAGAGCGCCGTCGTCGCCTGGCCGTCAGTCACGCCGTCGAGTTCGATGACCGGACCCATCGTAAGGCCGAGCGTTGCGCAGCGTTGCGTGACGAACGGTATCGCCGATTCCTCACGGCGCGTCGCGAAGGTGAATTCCCACCCCGCGTCCTTGAAGGCGTTCAACCCGCACAACGACCAGTCGAACAATGGGCGGCCGAGCACTTCGATTTCATATTTCGGGCAGGTGTAACCGGCTTTGGTGAAGCGGCTGCCAAGCCCTGCCATCGTGATCCCGATGGTCCCCGGTCGCATCATGGTCATATGTTCCGGTCCCGGTCGCAGATTGCCTTGAGCTCTTCCATGCTGTGGGTCAGGAACTCGCGCGGGCGAACCGTCCTGTCATCGATGTAGAAGCCGTCGTGCCCCGGCCACGGCTTGGCCATCCAGATTTCGTCATAACCGACGTCGTGGCGCTTGAGCCACTCGACGAGCGTCGGAAACACGTTGCGCAGGATCTCTCCCGCGTTGCCGTCGTAGGTACGCATGCCCCGCGATGAGGATAGGATGATGCGCCAGCCTGCCGCGCGCAACTCGGCCAGGCGGTCGCGCATCGCGACGTCGACCGGCAGGTCCCGATAGTCCTCACCGCTCTGCTTGATCGGGCACAAAGTGCCGTCGATATCGACGACCAGAACTTGATGATTATGTATCAAAGCGCATCCTCCAGTTCGCGCATGATGATGCAGGCCGTCAGGCAGAAGGCCGGCAGCTTACGCGGGACGTCGACATGCAGCGGCAGCATGGACAGGAACAGTGACAATTCGAACGCTCGCACCAGGCGCGGCTCATATCCTTCCGCCTGCAACCGGGCGAGGAAAGCGGCGCGCATCCAATCGGGCGGACCGCCATTATCCAGCATCAGGCGAAGCTGCAGCATGTCGTCGACCTGCGTCTCGAACAGCCCGTTGTTGATGAAGTCATAGCCGCCCAGGATCGAGTGGCTGAATTTCGCGACATCGTAGAGGGGATGGAGCAATGCTTCCTCCATCGAGGTTGCACCACGCGGATCGATCAACCGGAACAACCCGATGTCGCGGTTGAAGAGGATATTGGACAGGCACGGATCCCCGTGGCTCACCGCCATTTCCTCGTATTTGTCGGTGTCGAGACAGCGCTCGATCAGGATGCGGGCATGCGCTTCCATGGCGGTTATGCCACCATAAGGGCCGCTCGCGGCCATCAACGCGTCCAGGCGACGGCCGATGTCGGTTTCCAGAAGATCGGACAGGCGGCGGGCAGTCTTTTCCAGTGCCGCGGAGCGTGCCGCCCCGCGCACGGTCTCCCGGTCGGCGCGAACGGTCGCACGCGTCCGAAGAAAGTCGAAAAACCGGTCCAGCAGCAAGGCGAAGCTGACGGGATCGAAGCTGTCGTGGACGATCTGGATCGCGGCGTCGGGCACCGCCAGATGCTCCATCGCATAGCTGGCGCGCCCATCCGCTTCTTCCCAGCCGAACGTCGGGATGAGGAAACGGCGCATCGGTTCCGGAACGACGTGGAAGTAGCGATACTCGCCACGCATCTTTGCGACGTCGCTCGACGACTTCCTGAACACACCATCGACGATGTTCACGGCGTTGAAGTGGCGCGCCTCGGTCGCGCCGCTCATGTAAGCGAGGAAAGCGCCGATCTGGCGAAGATCGGTCACGCCCATGACGTCGGCAACCTGAAGTGCGGTATCGCCGAACGTGCCGAAGAACGCCCGACGTTCACTGACATCTTCGATTGTCAGCAGGCGGACGAGATCGGCGGGCGGCAGCAGTGCGACCTGTTCGTCATCGAAACGCGCGCCGAAGGCCGCCGCGCCGAGCGCATATGGCAATTTGCGCAGTGTCGCGGAAAAGCGTTCACGATCGCTCGGCATCAGACTGCTGGGCAAGCGGAAGATCGGGGTGTCGTCGGGAAGCCGTTCGAGACGCTCGATCAATGCGCGGCGCTCGCCCGCGCTGCCGATACGGACGAAATGCATCATGGTGCCGCAGTTCAGCACGACATCCTCGACGATATCGGCCAGATGCCGCTTCCGGCTCAGCACATCGCCGAAGCGATCGGCGCCGATCATCTGCCGGATCGACGGGGGGATCGCTCCCGAGTCATCATATACGAATAGCATTGTCGTTCAGAGCCGCGTTAGGATGGGCGCGGGCCGTGTCGCCGCCAGGGTACGGAGCGGTTCGCTCCCACGACGTCGCCCGTACAGCAAGGCCGCCGGGACGAAGGCGGCGACCAGCCCCCATACGAAGGTCATGGTCAGGATCGCGGCCCGCTGGTGCGACATGTCGCCGAGCAACAGAATCCGCCAACTGATGTCCGTGCGCACGAGCATCAGGTCGATCGCATCGAAGATCGAGGTCGCGGGGTCGATCCCTGCGAGCACTGTTGCAACCGCCGCCAGTTCCACGATCCAGATCCAGAAGGTGATGATCGCCAGAAACAATGCCGTGCGATTGATCGTCGTCCGTCCGGCCGTCAACAACCGGCGCAGATAATCGATCACCCGCAGCGAGCGGAGCGCGTGGGCCCCGTAATGATGCTGAAAGATATAGGATTGCACCGCCTCCAGGAGGATCGGCAGTGTGAAGAGCATGATCAGGATGATCGTCAGGACGAAGCCCGACAGACCGAGCAGCATGATGTTCCCGGGGCGGCCTGAGAGCAGCAGCGTCAGACCCAGCGTTAGGAGCACCAATCCATCCATCGACCGGTCGATGAGCAGCGTGATCATCGCGCGTGACCATGACTTGCCGGTGTGCCGCAGCTCATACAGGCGGATCGCTTCGTCGAGCTTGAAGGGCATGATGAGCGACCAGGGCGCGACGAAAAGGTGGAGCAGAAACGCGGTCCGGAAGCTCAGCCCGAGCATCGGCATCGCAATGACCGCCAGGCGCGCCGCGCGCATCATATGGGCGAGCAGATAGAGGGTCGCTGCCGCAACGAGAAACGGAAGCGTGGTCCAGCTGTGCAGTGCGTCGACCGGCGCAAGCGTCCGCATCGCCGCAATGGCGATCACGACAAGGATGATCGGGACGAACCGGATGCTGGTACGCGACGTCACGGTGCCGGCCACTGGCGCACGATCGTCGCCGGATAGCGATCGCGACGCTTCTCGCGGTGATCGGCAGAATAGAAACCGTGCTTCGACGTGACGCGCGACGAGAGCAGCCGCAGCATCTGGAGACCCTGGCTAAACAGCTTCGCGTTGGAGACCTGATCGTCTTCCCGCCAATTGATCGGGAAGAAACTGAAGCGGGCCTTACGATCCGCCAGCGCGAGGATGAGATAGTAGTTGAAGGTGAGATTGTCGGCGAAGCGCAGATGGAAGCCGTCGTCGAAATAGGCGCGCCGGAACAGGTTCAGTCCTGAGCCCAGGTCGTAGAGCCGGTGCGTGCCGACGCCGGAAAATATCAGGTTGAATGCGCGATTGGCCCAGGTGCGGAGCGGCGAATAACCCGCCAACGTCGCCCCCTTCATGAAGCGCGCGCCGAGCAACGCGTCGTGATCGCGATGGCGGCCATCGATCAGCAGCGGGGTAAGGTCTGTAATCGATCCCTGATCGTCACCGTGCAGCACGATCACATAATCGAAGTTATGGGCCTTGGCGAATTCGAAGGCGACCTTGTGCGAACCACCCAGGCCGTAATTGTCGTCGTTTCGCAGCAGATATTTCTCGGTGACCGGGCTGGAGGCCAGCGCCCGCTCGGCAGCCTGCAAGGTTTCGTCGGACGAGCGATTGTCGATACACACGACCGCGACCTCGCCCGGCACGTCCGCCAGGTGTTCGAATTGCGCGATCACGCGGCCGATCTGCGGTGCGCAATTGTACATGGGCACGAACACGAGAAAGCGGTCGGTGGTGGTCGATCTGGAACTCATCGTTTGTCCTTCAAACGAGATGCAGGCGCCGCTCGACGATCAAGCCCATGGCGACAAAGTTGGCGTACATGCTGATGGGCGTCAGCGCGATCTTGGCTGCCGGCGGGATCAGGGCGTGGAGCAGTGACGTGGCATCAGGGCTGAGCTGACCATAGCGGGAGAGAAGCGGCAATAGAATGGTCGTGCAGATATCTCCCAGCCCGGCGATCGCCCATGACATCGCGGCAATCGCAACGACGTTCCAGATCGCATAGGCGAAAACAGCTGTCGACAGCCTGGTCCGAACGTCGCGGAAAATGTACCGCCGACCGGTGACAAACACGAAGCTGACCCCACAAGTGGCCCCAACGACGTTCGCTACAAAGAGTGACAAGCCAAGATAGACGAGGAGATTGAAGATTGAGAAATCGATCAGCCAACCGATACCGGAAAGGATAGCGAAGTGATGTAGCCGGGCAGGGCGATGGGCCGATTGCCCCTGTTCATCGGGGCAATAGCCGCTGCTTTTGATTAGCACAGTGCACGCCCAGCGCAATTGTTTCGAGCGTACAACGTCCAGTTCCCGGTTTTTCCGACGGGATGGAAGTCGCGACGCAAATTCTGGCTGTAGATGGCGCTCATCGCGATGGTCGTGTCGTACATGTAATAGCGATTTGGTACGAAAACATAGTCGATCGCGCCGAGTAGCTGGGCAGCATCAGGATGAATCTGTGAATTGAAGGTGCGCCCGTCGTGCCACCAGGCCAGCTCGTGCCGGACGGGCCTGAGCCCAAGAAGTGTCGGCCAAGGATTGTTCCAGGTGAGTGGCAAGACGGTGACATCGTGTCGTTTGCCAATATGGCTTCTTAGCAACGAGACACCTTCGCCCAAAGATTCGAGGTATTGGACGTCGTTGTCGAACGCGTTCGGCGATGTTGATTGTTCCGTTCTCCACGGGGTCGCCATTATGCGAAGATCGCGCATCGGGGTCGACTGCAGCCACGCAAGCTTTGGATCGGCGATGGTCGCACCGCGTGCGGTCCATGCCAGGGTGCCGATGTCCTGCACCATAGGGATCAGAAATACTCCGATGATCACCAAGGGGCTTGCCAGTCGGCGCAGCAAAACGAGAAGCTGGCCATCGCTGTCGGGCACCAAGGTGGTGCCGGTTTCGTCATCATCGAAAGATCGGCCACCGTACCACGCGACGAGCGCCGCAATCGGCAGCATTGGATTTTCGGGTTCGGGATGGTTCTGGATCGCGACCGCCCAGCCCATGGCAAAGATGGCGAGCGCGAGCAGGATGGGCGAGAGCGTCGACCACCGCTTGGATGGCCGCCGTGGGGCCCAGAGTGCAAGAAGGACGACGACGAGCCCGCCCGGCGCGAAAGCCAGTGCTAGGTTGAAGGCCGAGGCGAGCCGCAGCTTGGTGGGTTGTACCGCAACCGTTGCGCGCATTTCCGCAAGATACGCACTGATCATCCCTGTCGATATCTGCACCGACGCGAGTACGACTATGAGCACGATCGCGGCCGCAGCGCCGAAGCGAAAGGGTGTCGTACGGCGGACTGTGACCAACGCCAGGATCAGCAGACCAACGCCGGCAACGAAGTAGGTGATCTTGATCATGAACAACGCGGCGAGCAGCAGCCCGACGACGCTACCCTCGATCACGGTAGTCCTTTGCGTCGCCCGTGGGTGAGGCAGAGCGAGTAGCAACGCCGAAACGGCCAATATCGCCCACGACCAGCGGTTATAACTGGCATTATTGGTAACGATGATCAGCTTTTCGCCCAGCTGACGCGTTGAGAGCGCGACAAGGCCGGTATACAGGCTGGTGACAGCTGCGAGCCAGGCAGGTAGCCGGCCGTATGCGATCCGAGCAGTGAAACTGAACGCTACCACCGCGACGATCAGGTTCGACCAGATCGCAGTGCGCGCCGAAAGTGGGGCAATTAACGTCGGTAAATATTGGATGAAATAATAAAGACAGCCAACTGGAGTGCCGAAATCGAGGTGCGGCAGTTGGCCATGCTTGAGATGGATGACGCCCTCCAAGGGCACGAAGATATCCTGAGCCCAGCTTTCGTACATGGCGCCACGCGCTGAAGACGCCCAGGCAAGCAGGATCAGCGCGGTAAACGCGGCGACGGGCAAAATTACCGCGCGCGAGCCCCTCGACGCCTGGAACAAAGCTACACCCCTTAATCCGGATCGATCCATCGCCGGCGGCAAAGCAGGTTCTACGCCAAGAGACAAGCGCGCTGCGGCCTTGCGGCGAGACTACCGATCAAAACTGTTGGCTGCGCTCGTTCGTATCGGCGGTGATGCCGGTTGAAGCCACTGTCTGATCAGCGCGCCGCATGGCCGCGCGTTTTCGAAGCGGCTATGTAAGTCTCTTGCCAGATCGGCGGCTCGCCCCAGTCCATCGTTCGCCGACGCTTCCCGACTTCTTCTATCGCGACACATCCATCCTACTCGAAATAGGGCGAGTTGGTAACATCAGCGCAAATAAATAAGGTTTTCGTTCGAGATAAGGAGGTCGAAGTTCCTCGAGGAAAGCTCTTTTTGAAAACCTCTGGTGCTCATTTTGTTGGGCAGCATCCACTCGTGCGGCTCAATCATGACTGCAGACACTTCGTCCAGCCAATCGAGATTTTCTGAGAAGAGATTGTCCTCGAAACCTTCGATGTCAATCTTGCAAAAAACAAGCTCTCCGTTGGGGACGGTGGCGAGTGCATCTGCAATCGTTATCATGGGGCACCCACTCTCCGAGGGGATTGTGATGCGCCCCGCGGCACTGATGCCGTTCATAATGTCGACATAACCAGCGCGGCTACCAACTGCCGCTTCAATTACGTGCGTATTCAAAATATTTCTACAGTTTCTTCTCGCCATTTCGGCATTTGATGGATCCGGCTCTATCGCGACAACATGTGCCCGCTTGTAAGTATGAGCGAAAAATACAGTGGCCGCGCCAATATTAGCTCCGGCATCAATAATCACGGGAGTTTTTCCGGATGATACAATGGCATCAATGCGTCTATTGATCCTAATTCTAACTTCAGGAACAGGAGGATCATAGTCGAGGTTAGAAAATACCTGCCTGACTGCTTCTGAATCACTTTCGGATAAGCGAACAGAGATAGGCCCGCCTATTGTCTTAACCGTGAGATTTGAAACTCCAATCCTGCGCAAAACCGTTCGGGCGGCAAATTTAAGACCAAAGCGCCTCGCATCACCGATGCGTGCGAAGATGATTTCACTAAGCGACATTGTCCACCACGTTCTTGTCAATTGCGAGCTTGTCGCACGATGGCCAAACTAGCAGGCGAGAGCCATGAAGCTCAAGCCATGCTGGCTTTTTATGTTTCTCGGCCTGAAAGAGGCTCCGGAAGGGAGCCTTTCTCGCGTGACAGGCACGCGGATAGAGCGTCTGTAATTCTTCTCTCCTGCCTTCGGTTCTATGCGAAGCTGACTGGCGGCTCGGGCGTGGCGCCTTTATCGGAAACGGGTGAGCTTTGAGCCATGGCGAGTTCGTCATCTCGGCAGGCCTTGTCGAATAGTGGCCGTGGTCATGGTTTGCCACCATGGTTGATGTTGAAGGTACCACTGCACGGTGTCTTCCAAGCCATTCTGTAATGTGTGGCGTGGCCGCCAACCGAGCTCATGACGTATTCGGGTCGCATCGATCGCATAACGGTAATCATGGCCCGGCCGTTCGGCCACAAAGGCCACTGCGTCTGCATGTGGCCACGGGCGTGGAATATGTCGATCGAGAATCGAGCAAAGATCCAGTACGAGATCGATGTTGCGTCGCTCACTATCGCCACCGATCATATATCGTCGTCCTGGGACACCGTCTTGCAAGACCGACAACAAGCCCGAAATATGATCCTCCACGTGTATCCAGTCACGCACCTGTTCGCCCCGACCGTAAACCGGTATGGTTTCGCCGCGAAAGGCCTTGGTGATCGTGAGCGGAATGAGCTTTTCGGGATACTGCCACGGCCCGTAATTATTCGAGCAGTTGGTGACCAGTACGGGTATGCCGTAACTGTGCCCCCAAGCTGCAACGATATGGTCCGATGCGGCTTTGCTCGCTGAGTAAGGTGAACGCGGGTCGTAGGCCGTTGTCTCGCTGAACCGGCCCACATTGCCTAATGAACCGAACACTTCATCCGTGGAAATGTGATGAAAGCGGAACCTCTCAGCGTCTTGACGCGGCAATGCTGCCCAATATGCGCGGACCGCCTCCAGCAACTCGAATGTACCAACTATGTTCGTCGAGATGAAATCGCCGGGCGCATCGAGCGAGCGGTCCACATGGCTTTCCGCCGCAAGGTGTGAGACCCAGGTGGGGCGAAAGGCCGCCAAAATCTCGGACACCTTCTGTCTGTTACGAATATCCGCCATGACGATACGACACCGCGGATGGTGCTTTACCTCATCTAGCGAGCCGCGTGATCCGGCGTAGGTAAAGGCATCGAGCGCGAGAACCTCATACGGGGTTGCCGCGATGAGCTGTCGCACCAGCGCTGAACCGATGAACCCCGCACCGCCGGTAACGAGAACACGCTGTACAGCGGGAGTGACCATGGCGACGTTCTATCTATTTAGCTTGCAACGGCAATGCTTGGTGACCCCGGAGGTGCCGGTGCCTCGCTCCGGCCGCGATCGGCATCGACCGCTTTTCTGATTTCTTTCGTGTTCTTCCCCCAAACCGATAGATCGCGTAAGTGCCGGCACATGGCTGCCCCATCACGTTCGCGAAGATTCAGTCCTCTTACCGCGTATCCTATCTGGCTCATCGGCCTTCTCTGCATCCTATGGCTGGCAGGCGGAGCCTCGCGTGCCGACGCTTTGGGGCAGGTGGTCGTTCGCGGAGTCTCGGCTGGCGTGTTGGTGGCGGCGGCCTTGTTCGGTCCAAGATTGTCAGTGGCGAACGCTCGTCCGGTGGCGCTTTTGCTGGCCTGCGCGATCGCTCTGCCATTGCTGCAGCTAGTGCCACTGCCGCCAGCATGGTGGAGCGGCCTGCCGGGCCGAGGTATTTTGCTTGAAGCGGCCCGATTGAGTGGCGATAGCCAACCATGGCGACCGCTCGCGATTGTTCCGGGTGCCACCTTCAATGCTGCGGCCTCGCTGCTCGTCCCCGTCGCCGTCTTCGTGCTGGTGTTGCAAGCCGGTGACATCGGGCGTCGATGGGCCATTCCGACGCTCGTCGCCCTGATCACCTGCTCGATGCTCTTGGGGCTTTTGCAATTCGCTGGTGCCGGTCTGAACAACCCCTTCATCAATGATTCGGTCGGGCAGGTCAGCGGACCCATGGCGAACCGCAATCACTTTGCACTGATGCTTGCGGTGGGATGTCTGCTCTGTCCGGCGTGGGCGTTTTCCGGGCGCCGTCGCGCGAGCTGGCGCGCGCCGGCCGCGCTTGGTCTGGTACTGATTTTCGTGCTGACCATCATCGCGACAGGATCGCGTGCGGGTCTGCTGCTGGGGGGCGTGGCAATCTTGCTGGGCTTGTTCCTGGCACGTGACGGCATTCGCCGCGAGCTTAGGCATCGCCCGTCATGGGTGCTCCCTGCGCTGACGGTCGGCACGGTCGGCATGATTGTAGTCGCGGTATTGCTGACAGTGAACGCAGATCGAGCCGTGGCGATCGATCGTGTGTTTTCGGTAGAAATCGGCCAGGACATGCGGCATCGGGCCATGCCGACCATTTTAGGGATGATCCGGACCTATTTTCCCGTCGGAACCGGCTTTGGCAGCTTTGATCCCATCTTCCGCATCCACGAACCCTTTGCCTTGCTGAAACTGACCTATTTCAATCACGCGCATAACGACTGGCTTGAGGTCGCTCTTGACGGTGGATTGCTCGGCTTGGCGCTGCTGCTGGCGGCGGTGATCTGGTGGGGATGGGCAACGATTGCTGCTTGGAGAGCCGGCAGGAACGAGGATGCACAGTTGGCTCGTGTCGGTTCTGCCATCGTGTTGCTGGTCATGGTTGCCAGCCTTTTCGATTATCCGGCGAGAACACCGATAATCATGGCGCTGTTGATCATGGCGGCGACTTGGTTGAGCATCGGGAGCCGCAGTTCGGTCCGTGGCTCAGCTTTACCCGGCGACGAGCACCATCTATAGCGCCGCCGCGAGCTGTCGGCCTGGATCATATAATCGCATGCGTAAGAATTTCATCGTCGGCCTGATGGCGCTCTCTCTCTCTGCTTGCGGTGGTCGGATGCCCCTGCAAAGCACGTCGAGCCTCACGGTGGTGGAGAGCACTGCCCTGCCGGCACCGGTACGGACGGACTTGGTGGCGGCCGACCGGCCGGCACTGATCGGCCCGCTCGACACCATCCAGGTCGATGTGTTCAACGTGCCCGAACTCAGCCGCGAGATCCAGGTGGACTCAAGTGGACGTATCACCATGCCACTTGTCGGCATGATCGACGCGCGTGGCCGAACCGCGACGGAATTGGCCGGGACGATCGAGGCCGCCCTGCGTGCGCGGTACGTTCGGAAGCCCGAAGTGACGATCAACATCAAGACTTCGGTCAGCCAGGTCGTCACCATCGATGGCCAAGTGGTCGAACCCGGGCTTTACCCTGTCACCAACCAAATGACCCTTATGCGAGCCATCGCGTCCGCAAAGGGCTTTTCCGAATATGCCCGTGAAGACGATGTGGTGATCCTCCGCACAGTCGACGGGAAGAAAATGGCGGGACTGTACAACGTTGCTGCGATCCGACGGGGCGCCTACGATGACCCGTCCATCTATGCCAACGACGTGATCATCGTCGGCGATTCACCGCAGCGTCGCCTGTTCCGTGACCTTGTCTCGGCCACGCCACTGATCGCAGCCCCGCTCATCGCGATTTTGCAATAGGCAGCTATATGAACAGTCTTACGTCAAATCGCCTGCCTGGCGGCATTGTCGCAGCCCGTCCCAATTCAGCCAATCCGCAAACCTTTGAAGGCGATCGACTTCCGATCATCCGTCAGTACCTACGGATTGCGGCCCGGTGGCGTTACATAATTCTGGGCATTACCGCCGCGTGTATTTTGCTTGGCCTGATCATCACGTTGCTGATGACGCCGAAATATACGGCCGAAGTTACTCTCGAAATTGCGCGAGAGGCGAACAAGGTCACCGATCTGCAGGGTGTCGCCCGCGATGCTAGCGTTGGGGATCAGGAGTTCTATCAAACGCAATACGGGCTACTGGAATCGCGTGCCTTGTCCGAGCGCGTGGCTGCGCAATTGAAGCTGATTGACGATCCCAAATTTTTTGAAGCGTTCGGTGTTTCGGACAGCGATCCTGAATTTCAGACGATAAGCGGCCGGTACCCGGCATCGGGACGCAGTGCACGGCAGCGCCGTGCCGGTGAGATCCTGCTTGATCATTTGAAGATTTCGCCGGCCCGGCTGTCACGCCTGGTGGTTATCCGGTTCACCAGCCCGGTACCGGATCTTTCGGCGAAAGTCGCAAACGCCTGGGCAGAGAATTTCATCGAAACCAACTTGGAGCGCAAGGTCCAGGCGACGTCTTACGGACGCAATCTTCTCCAGCGGCAGCTGTCGCAGCTCAAGGAGCGTCTGGATGAATCACAGCGGCAGCTCGTCGCTTACGCCTCGTCGCAGCGCATCATCAATCTTCCCCCGCAGTCTGGAGATGGGCGCAGTACGTCGGAACGATCGATCGTCGCGGACGATCTCGCCGCGCTGAATGCCTCGCTGTCTCAGGCTACGGCTGACCGTATCCAGGCAGAGGCGCAATATGAGCAGGTGGGACGGGCTGGGGCATCCCCGGAGGCATTGCGCAATCAGGCCATCAACGCACTCCGACAGCGGCGCGCCGAACTGGCCGCCGATTATCAGCGGCTGATGTTGCAATTTGAACCCGGCTATCCTGCCGCCCAAGCCATTCAGTCCCAGATCGGCCAAATCGACCGTGCAATCACGCGTGAGGAGCAACGGGTTTCCGGAGCGCTGCAGGCTGGGTATCGGCAGGCCGTTGAGCGTGAACGCGCGCTAAAGGGTAAGGTCGATCAGCTTAAGACAAGCTATCTGGATCTTCGTCGCCGAAGCATTCAGTACAATATCTATCAGCAGGAAGTCGATACCAACCGGTCGCTCTACGACGGTCTGTTGCAGCGTTACAAAGAGATTGGGATCGCTGGCGGCGTCGGCGTCAACAATGTCTCGATCGTCGACGCTGCTGAGGTGCCCCAGCGGCCGTCCAGTCCGCGACTTCTGCTGAACCTCGCGGCGGCAATATTCGTTGGCCTTAGTCTTGGGGCGCTGGTCGCATTGGGTCTTGAGCAGATCGATGAGGCAATCGCTGATCCGGCTGAGGTTGAGCGCCGGCTGGGGTTGCCGTTCCTAGGGTCGATACCGAAAATCACGTCGGGGACGCCCAAGGATGCTTTGCAGGACCGGAAGTCGGACTTGGTGGATGCCTATCTTGCCGTCCAGACGAACCTCGCCTTCACGACCGAAAACGGCGTGCCGAGATCCTTTTCCGTCACGTCGACCCGGCCGGCCGAAGGAAAATCGACGACCGCACTGGCGTTGGCGACAACGCTGGCGCGCGGCCAGCGTCGGGTGATCCTGGTGGATGGCGACATGCGCTCGCCGTCGATCCATCATCTCGGCGGGGTCAACCATGACCGGGGTCTCAGCAACTTCCTGACCGGCCACGACACGATCGAAGACCTGGTGTTCGAAATGACCGAATTGGGCTTTATGGCAATGACCGCAGGGCCGATCCCGCCGAACGCTGCCGAACTATTGACGGGAACCCGGCTGCGGACGTTGATCGAAAGGCTGCTGGAGTCCTACGATCACGTGGTGATCGACTCCCCGCCGGTGATGGGGCTGGCCGACGCTCCGCTCATCGCCAGCCGGGTCGAAGGCGTTATTTACGCGGTGGAGTCACATGGCATCCGCTCGAGCATGGTCAAAACGGCGTTGACTCGCCTGGTAAGTGCGAATGCGCGGATCATCGGTGGTGTGTTGACCAAGTTCGAGGCGCGCAAGGCGCATTATGGTTATGGCTATGAATATGGCTATGGCTATGGCCGAGGTGACGCCAAATGAGACGTCGCCGTGCACAGCGCTCTCCCGTCGAATGGATGGTGCGCGTCGCACTGGCGATGATCGCGGCGGTTGCCGGTATCGTTTCGATCACGTCGTCATTCGGTTACGTAATCCGCGGTAAGGATCCAGCCCGTGCACATACGCTTGCGAGGAGCGATGGGCGGATCACAGGGCAATATGCGTTGACGCTGGCCTCGACAACGAACCCGGATGTTCCCGGACTTCGCCGGGCGGGGCGATTGGCCGCCACAGCATTGAAGCAGGATCCGACCGCAGTCGCGGCGGCTTCGGCGCTGGGGATCGAGGCGCAGTTGCGTGGCAACATGCGGGGAGCCCGCCGCGCATTTAACTATGCCATGGTGCTCAGCCGTCGCGACTTGCAGTCGCAATTGTGGGCGATCGAGGACTCGGTCTCGCGTGGCGATGTTGCAGGAGCGCTGCGTCACTATGATATAGCGCTACGTACCTCGCGCTATGCGCCGGACTTGCTTTTCCCGGTTCTTGCGGCGGCCATTGCCGATCCGCAGATCAGGAGTGCCGTGGTGCGGACCCTGGCGGCCAAGCCGGCATGGAACGGGTTCTTCGTCGATTATGTCGCGGGGCATGGTCCCGATCCGCAATCCATCGCCGACTTGTTCATTGCGCTTGCCCGTGCATCGGTGGTGGTATCGCCAAATGCGCAGCGGGCAGCTGTGGATGGCCTTGTGGAAGCAGGCAAGTTTGACCAGGCATGGTCCTACTATCGCATGATCCGGCCGGGTGCGAAGCGCAATGAGTCACATGATCCAACATTTGTCGCTGCGCTCGATAGTCGGTCGGTATTTGATTGGCGCCCGCGTAATGATGTTGGGATCAACAGTTCCATACAGCCCAATGGCAAACAAGGTGTGTTCGACTTCGCTGTCGCGTCGGGCGCTGGCGGTCCGGTGCTGGAGCAGAGCCTGTTATTGCCTGCTGGACGGTATAGGCTGAAGGGCATCAGCCAGGATCTTACAGCAGCGGAAGGCTCGCGACCTTATTGGACGTTGAGCTGTCAGGCAACCAAGGCTGAATTTGGCCGTTTTGATCTCACGCCGTCCGAGGGCGCCAAAGATTTCGAGGGCTACTTCACCGTACCGCAGAATTGCCCGTTACAGCTTCTTCAGCTCGTCACCCGGCCTTCCGACGCGATCGGTGGCGTTTCCGGTCGTATTGTTCAGGTCCGGCTTGTCTCTGCGCAGCAGCATGGCGGAGAGAAATGATGCCCGCGCGTCGGTCCGAATTGCATTTCCTGCGCAGACTTGTTGTCAGCACCGGTGTTGCGGCAGGTCTGGTGGGCGCCACGTCTGCATTTGCGCAGAACGAAGCAGCGGGACGCGCCATCGATACCGCGAACGGGCAAGTGGGGCAGCGGCAATCCTTAACGCCCTCCGCGCAACTCGATCCGACAAGCCGCCTATCGACACGTATAACCAATCGGATCGAGAGCAGGCTTCGTAATCGCTTGGACAGGTTCTATAATCCGAGCTCAAACTCTACCTCATCGTTACAAGTCGCAGCGGATCAGATAAAATCTTCACAGCGTACCAGGCGCTGAAGAAGAATGTTAAGTTGACCGCGATTTCGACCGAGACCGTGAAGATCACGAAACGCTTGCGAGTAATCCATTGATCCGGCGGCTGGCGCACAATCGCGGTTGCGAGCATCCAGCGGCCTCCTTTAAGGCGCTATCATGACATCGCATCGCATTCTGATCGTGTTCGGAACTCGTCCCGAGGCCATAAAGCTGTTTCCGGTCGTGCGTGCGCTCGCAACCCGACCCGGGATAGAGGTCAGGACCTGTGTTACCGCCCAGCATCGTGGGCTTCTGGATCAGGTACTCGATGTGGCGGGTATCATACCCGATCACGACCTCGACATCATGGAGCCGAACCAGAGCCTTGATCGACTGACCGCCAGGTTGTTGACGGGGGTCGGTGCCGTTCTTGATAAGGAGCCGATCGACCGGGTGATCGTTCAGGGCGATACCGCGACGGCGCTGGTCGGCGCGATGGCCGCTTATTACCGCAAAATCCCCGTCGCACATGTCGAGGCGGGGCTGCGCTCGGGTGATATCTACCATCCCTGGCCGGAAGAGGTGAACCGCCGGATGATCGCTCCGATCGCCGATTTTCATTTCGCGCCGACTGAGACTGCTGCGGCTGCGTTGCGCCGCGAGGGGATCACGCACGGTGTCCATGTGACGGGCAACACGGTCATCGATGCCTTGCATGCAACGAAGGCGCGCATCGCGGCGCAGCCGTCGTTGGCTGCAGGCTTTGAAACGCTGCGTGAGCGGGTGGCTGGACGCAGGATCGTTTTGGTGACGACGCATCGACGTGAGAATTTCGGCGATGGCATGCGGCAGATTGCTGAAGCTGTTGCACAGATCGCACGACGCGACGATCTCGCAGTTCTGTTTCCGGTCCATCCCAATCCCGGGGTGACTGCGGTCATGGAACAGATGCTGGGGGATCACGAAAATGTCCTGCGGGTCGCACCGCTGGATTATCCAAGCTTTGTCAGCGCACTATCCGAGGCGCATATTGTGCTCACGGACTCGGGCGGCGTGCAGGAGGAGGCTCCGGCGTTGGGCAAACCGGTTTTGGTCATGCGCGAGACCACGGAGCGTCCCGAGGGCGTGGTGGCCGGTACGGCAAAGCTGGTCGGGGCGAAAACCGAGCAGATCGTGGCCGGCCTGACCGAGCTTTTGGACAATGCTGAAGCCTATGCCGCGATGGCGCGCGCTCATAATCCGTTTGGTGACGGACAATCCGCTTTGCGGATCGCCGACCTGCTCGCCGACGCTGCGTGACCTGCAGCGGGCTGAACTGATGGCGCATGATAGCGCGGCATCGGGAGCATGAATGCGCTCAACGGTCCGTGCGAAGCTCTTCGGGCCTAGGAAATCACGATGTCGTCCCAACCTGTCCAGAGCCGGCGGATCCGCCATTCGCTGCGTAATCAAATTTGTGCCGTCCTGATCAGTGCAATCCTGCCGTACCTCGTCCGATTACTGTTCATCGATCAGCAACAGCAGGATTTTACCGGTCTTCACGTTACGTTGGTTGCCGCGATATGTGGAGGGCTCGCCAGTGTTTTCTCGCTGCGCAACCTCATACGGTATCCGGGCACGGAGGCAGTATCCTCCATTCTATCAATCACCTCGTTGATCTATGGCGCTATTGCTGCCACGTTCTTGTTCGGTCGCATCGACTATGTACGTGCGGTGTTGATCGGAAACTACCTTCTTTGCGTATCGTTGTTGTTTACTGAGCAGGTCGCCGGATCAGCGCGGCGCCAGATGCGCATCGCCATTCTTGAGCAGGGAACGGCGCGGCGTTTCGCAGCATCGAATATCGCGTGGATCACCGTTTCGGATCCTGCTGAGCCGATTATCGACGTCGATGCCGTCACTGTCGATCTGCGCGCCGACCTGTCCGACGCGTGGGAGCGCAGGATTACCGAACTCGCGTTGGTCGGAGTGCCAGTCTATCATATCAAGCATCTGCGAGAATCTCTGACGGGGATGGTGGAGCTCGAGCATCTCGCCGAGACCAGCTACGGCACTTTGGCACCGCCATACCTCTACATTCTGTGCAAGCGAATTATTGACACGTTGATAGCTGGTCTCATTCTTCTGATCGCCTTCCCGATCATGATCGCGGTCGCTGTGATCATCAGGATGGACTCGCCAGGCCCGGCAATCTTTCGACAAACTCGCATCGGCTTTCGCGGGCGGCCTTTTGTCGTGCAGAAGTTTCGTACGATGCACGTCGCTTCGTCGGATCCCGACAGTCGGTCGGCCGCGATGACGCAAACGGATGACGTGCGTATCACCAGGATCGGCCGCTTTCTCCGCAAGACGCGGATTGACGAACTTCCGCAGCTGATCAACATTCTGCGCGGAGAAATGAGCCTCATTGGTCCGAGGCCGGAGGCTGCGGTCCTCTCGGCCTGGTACGAGAAGGAGATACCGTTCTATCGTTACCGGCATATCGTGATGCCCGGAGTGACGGGTTGGGCCCAAATTAATCAGGGCCATGTCACTAATGTTGAGGATGTGACGACAAAACTTCACTACGACTTTTACTATATCAGGCATCTTTCGCCTTGGATCGACATGCTTATCGTTTTGAGAACGATAATGACAATGATTTCGGGTCATGGTGCAAAGTAATCGCGCGTGATTGCTGCGGCGAGCGCCTCTCGCTAATGTGGAAGTAGATAGAAGAATGTCGGCGGAAAGCGATAGAGGGCCGGGCCACGCGCCAGGAAACGCGCGTATCGCAACGAACGCGGTGTGGACGCTCCTGCGCTACGGCGTCAATTGGCTTGCGCTACTTGCCATTCCCCCCTTGATTATCAGGGATCTTGGCAAGGAAAGCTATGCGACATGGACAATCGTGTTGCAGATCGCGGCTTACTACTCGATGATCGATATACATATTCAGACCGCTGCGGCGCGGTTTATCGCGAGGTCGGCGGCAAGCGGCGACCGGGCGGAATTGAACGACACGATCGCCAGCGTCATGCTCTTCCTGTTGGCGTTGACAGCTCTTCTGATCGGCCCGGCTTTGTGGGGCACTTTATCGATCGACGCTCTGTTTCCGGCGATCCCGGACGCTTTGGCGGGGCAGGCCCGTGTCTCTGCAACCATTATGCTACTTGGTCTGGCCGCGTCGCTCCCGTTTACGGCGATGTTAGGTACTTTTCTGGGTTTGGAGCGATCCGGTAACGTCACCATCGCGACCGTCATGGCCAAGATCGTGTCGGTTGGCTTGATGGTCGTGGCCGTAAAGCTGGGTGGAGGCATCGTCTCGCTTGCTGGCTGCTTCGTGGCTGGAATAGTCGTCACAGTGATCTATTATATTCGCAGCTGGCGATCTCTAAGAGAGGTAAATCGCGTTGATCTGCGATCGGCGCGCAGCGATATCGTCAGAAGCTTTGGCGCATATTCCGGGTCGAGCTTTCTTCTAGCGGTTTGTTCTGTTCTACTCGTTGGAGTGGCAATACCAATCATCACCACATATGACTTCGGAGGAGTAGCAAGGTACGCGCTGGCGGCGATCTATGCAAATCTGCTTTTGATACCGCAGTCGGCGATACTTTGGGTGGTTCTTCCGAGAATGTCGGAGCGCAGCCGCTCTAATGACCCGGACTTGATGGAAAGCCTGCTGTTGAAGCTGGCATCTCTGTCCAGTATTTCGCTCGCCTGCATCACGAGCGGATTGGTGGCGATCGCCCCGGCTTTTCTCGGGCTGTGGGTAGGTCCGGCGATGGCGAAGGAAGTGTTGCCCTTGGCAATCCCGCTCGTCTTGGCGCAATTCATCGGTCTCACGATGCATCCCTACCGGGTGGCCGTTGCCGGCACAGGGGAGCAACTTCGAACGGTGCCCGCGATTTTGGTCGAAGGAACGACAACGGCGGTGTTGTCGCTCGTTCTGGTGAGGTCGTATGGCGCTTGGGGTGTTGCGGTTGCTGGCCTGGCCGGTGCACTCGCCGGGGTCATCGCCCATCTTACGGTAAGCGTCCGCCTGATTGACTCAGTGAACGTCTCCCGGCGACGCTATCTTCGGTTTGGCATTCTGCTTCCCGCTATGGCGACCGCACCGGCAGTCATTGCCTCATGCGTCGGTTTTGATGCTTTCTCGCCCTATGCGGCGTCCATCGTTACCGCGGCCGTTTGCTGCGGCTTCGCATTGGGATTCCTGTGGCGATTTTCGCTCGGCCGGGCAGATCGACGCGAGTTGCAGTCGATTGCCCATGCCGCATGGACGCGGCTGACCAATGCTAGCGTGTTTCTCGCCAAGCGACCGGAGAGATAGACGGTATGGTCAGCATGCGCGGCGTCCTTACCGTCACCCATGCGCGATCGATGTGGGTTTGTTCGGCCCGAAGCCCGCAGCCTTGGCAAAAAAGCCATCAAGCTGGCGTGCGCGAAGATTGGAATAGTGATTGTCCCAGAAGCGGCGGGCTCGCTGTCCAGCATCCATACAATCGGCCTTGTCGATAGCCGACAAGGTGGCAATTGCCGACTTCAACGTTCCATCAAAGAAGAAGCCCGATGCGGATTGTTTCGCCATCGCCGCCGGCGGAATGCCCGAGTTGGTAAAAAGCGCCTTCCCAAGCATATAATGCTCAAAGATCTTGTTTGGCGAAGCAAACCTATGGGCCGGCGCCGACAGTAGGTATGGGGCATATAAAAGGTCAGCGGATGTCATGAGTGCAATCGCATCTGCATAATCCATCCGCCCCAAATAGC
This sequence comes from Sphingomonas sp. NPDC079357, assembly GCF_044901155.1. Classification (NCBI taxonomy): domain Bacteria; kingdom Pseudomonadati; phylum Pseudomonadota; class Alphaproteobacteria; order Sphingomonadales; family Sphingomonadaceae; genus Sphingomonas; species Sphingomonas sp. NPDC079357. The sequence continues at coordinate 60,409 of NZ_JBJDOM010000004.1, read as the reverse complement.
TGAGGTTTTCGACACACTCTGATTCTTCGATGAGCTGACGCTCGATCTGGCCGGTACCGCCGATCACAAATTCGACATGGTCGGGAAGCGCTCGGCAGATTTCCGCGATATATTCCAAGCCGCGATGATGCGCTTCAAGCGTTCCTACGTAAACGCATCGAAGGCGATGATTATCGGGGCGGGCGGCGTGTCCGGTATCCATCGCGACCGGAGCGATGTCGGTGTCTGGAATATTGCTGACGATGGCGACGTTGTCGCGCTTGCAAATGCCGTACTGATCCAGCCGAACCGGATCGGGGAAGATCGCCACGTCAGATCGCGCGATGAGAAAGCGCTCGATCTTTTTCAGGATTGTGGCGAGGTGGCCAGCACCCAGGATGGCCGAGATGCTGTCAAAGGCATCATATACTACCTTCTTACGAAGGATAAGCGCGAGCGGTACCGAGACGATCGCCGTGTCGAGGTCGACGGTGTGAATAACCCGATACCGTTTCCGCGTCTTGATCATCGTAAGCGCGATGAACGCCATCCATTTCAGGCGCGCGGAAAGGCTCTTCAGTTGGTCGCCATAGCCGGCTCGAACCGTGCAGACGAAACCCTCATCGGCGTCGGCGGCCTCGCCGCGCGACCATGTCACCGGCGTGACATGATAGCCGCGATCACGATAGGCGGTCACCATCTTGGTTGATCGAGAATCCCGTCGCAATGGGATAGAACGAATAAGTAAGACGCCGACGGCGGTGAACGGATCAGCAGGCGTAGGGAAGGTCATATATCAACCTTTGCCATCGCGTCACTGTTTCGTCGACATCGTACTGGCGCGCCTTCATCCTGCCTGCTGTCGAGAACATGCGTCGCAGCTCCGGCTCGTTCATCAATCTGGTCAGATTGGCAGCAAAGCCGTGAACATCACCGATTTCGGAGAGCAGGCCGCAATTCTCGACCAATTGGGTTGTGCCTGGGCCTGATCGGGTGCTGACGATGGGCAACCCACATGCCAATGCCTCCAGGGCCACCATGCACAAGCCTTCGTAGCGTGAGGAGAGGGCGAAAATGGCGGCACGTGATAGCAGCGCCTCGACTTCCCGGCTGGGGGAATGAAGGGTGACGCTGTGCGTCAGCTGATGACGTTCGATCGCGTCCTGGATCGCGCTCCGCTCGAAGCCTTCGCCATAAATGTCGAGGTGCCATCCCGCTGGTCGCTCCGCGGTCGCCCACGCTTCGACGAGCATCGTGAAGTCCTTCTGCGGGTGAAGCCGACCGATCGCAACGACGCGGCGTTCGCGATCCTCCACGTCCGGGACCGCCGCGGGATAGAAGCTTACCGGGTTGGGCATGGCTGTGGCACGGGCAACGCCAGCTCGGTCGAACTGCTCAGCATCCTCCTCCGTCAACGCCAGGAACGCAGACGCCCTGCCGCTCACGCGACGCAGGGCCGAGATAACGCGTCCATCGGCAATCGAGGCAAAGCTATTGTGAAATTGAACGATGATTTTGCTGTCTTTAAGATGCGCCTCGGTGGCAATCTCCGCCATCAAGGTGTCAAAAACGATGATCGCGTCGGGACGCAATCGGTCGACGAGATTGCGCAGCTTTGTTTGTGCTCGCCGGTAGGCGATCGATCTCAATCTAAAGAGTCTGCGACCCCGCAAGTGCAGGTTCCCAAGCGCTGGTCGTTGCAGGAATCGGTGAAGACGGCTCTCTGTGAAGAGAGCCCCTATCTCGGCATTGCCATAATCAAACCCACCGGCTGCCCGCTCAGCGAGCGACAAGATAACGACGTGATATCCACGACGTGAAAACTCGTGAGCAAGGGTAGCGAGAACACGCTGGACACCGCCGACCTCTCGTGCATCATCGCACAGGAAAACTATCGATTTCATGAGCTACCTGTAGTCTTCCGGATCGAAAAATGCTTTCGGGTACATGCATGTGCATTGGAACGCATAAGTGTAAGAACTCGCAACTTTCAAGAATGTAGCTCCACCACCGCCGGACGGCAACCGCGCTTCTTCCCGCGTTGTGCTCGGTCGAGATCATCAGCCGTGCGACCTGGGCGGGCGACAGGCGCGGTACAATTTCCACCTTGCGTCAAGGTTGATCCATCCGCAGAGCGCCAAGGCGTGTGCGTGTCCACGTGCGAGGTGGTGGATGGACGAGTTTCGGGACGATCGCCGCAGTGTCTTGGCGTCATTGGCGAGTGTAGCGGTGGGCGGTGCGGCGGTCGGCAAATCTGCCGCTGCGCCGCCCGTCGCTGATGGTCCGGCAATGTCAGCGCGCGTGACGATCGAGGCGTTCGGCGCAACCGGAAACGGCAGCGACGACGACCTGGCGGCTTTTCAAAGAGCGCTCGACACGGTCGTCCCAGGAACGGCGATCCAGCTGGCGCCCGGTCGTACTTACAGGCTGGCGGGCTCCTTGCGTTTCGACAAGCCTGTCATGCTGGTGGGCGGCACCAAGGAGGACACGAAGCTTCTTTTTGACAACGGCGCTTACGATGCGATCGGCAATCAGCGAGCGGCGATTTTGTTACCGCATACCTCGAGTGCGGAGCTGCACGGCAACAAGGGAGCGCAGCGCAGCATACTCTCCGGATTTTCGGCTCATTGGGCAGGAAAAGGGGACGCAGGCCTTCATGGCTTGCTCATCAGCTCACCCGTCTACCTATCGGAGGTGGATGTGCACGCGTTCCCACAGGACGGATTTCGTATCGAGGCGGAGAGCGATCACGTCAAAGGCAATGCGAATGGCAGCAGCTTTCTCAATTGCTCGGCTTACCTGAACGGGCAAAACGGATTTTCCGCACATGGCAATAACGCCAACGCGTGTTTGTTCATGGGCGTGCGTGCCTTTAACAACCGGGGTGTAGGGTTTTACGATAACAGTCTTCTTGGCAATAGTTATATTGCCGCTGAAGTCGATGGTAATGGCAAGGGCGGCTTCGTCTCCAACCACGATCTTCCAAACCACAGTGTGTATGTGGGCTGTTACGCGGAGCCGGGTCAGAAGTACGATCTTAATCCGAGAAATATTGTGATCGGTCCGCTAGGGCATACGAACGGTTATTGCCCCGCATTGCTGGCATCTCTACCCACCGGTGAGCTATTTTCACCGGCAGGTCTGGTAATTGGACCGGATCCTACTGTCGCTGTTACGGGAAAGGCCGGCGATTACTTGCGACTTTCGGGCGCGGGTGTGGAGCTCAGCAACGCGGACGGGCAACAGGTACGCCTCGTTAAGCGGCTTTCGTCGAATTATCTGGATCTTCTGAACGGGGAGACCCCAGTGCTCCGACTGCCGGTCAAGGCGGTCACCGGCAACGTTGACCCTAATCGCGTTTTCCTGCCAGCGGGCTTTGCCCTAGGCGATACAGGGCGGTCCGGCATCGTTGGTGCTGGTTCCCGTCCCCCGGTCAATGGAGCCTATGCAAAGGGCGCCTTATGGCTCAATGACGAGCCGACCGCAAAGGGCTTTGTCGGATGGGTCTGCATCCAGTCGGGCTCGCCGGGAACCTGGCGCGGATTTGGCCGCATTGAATAGTGGCTGTATAGTAAGCATTTACAGTATTTCGGCGTACTCGGCATCGATCCAGGGCTTATTGGCGGGTCTCTTCGTGAGAGAAGATCGGTAAGGAAATTAGAGTTGCTTGTTTACATAGCGATATTTCTCTCATTCGCCACGATAGCGATGCTTAAGATCTGGTCTCGTAAAGACCAGATTGTTATACCTGTGGTTGCGTTCGCTTTCATATCGTTTTTTGTGGGATATCGATACCAAATTGGTGTTGACTGGGTAACGTACGAGATTATCTTTTTGGATAACGTGCGCTCCCCACTTCTTGAGGCAGTTGCTCAAGGCGATAGTGCCTATTCGTTGATCAACTGGATCGTAGGACGTCTGGGTGGTCAGGTCTGGGACGTGAACCTCATCTGCGCAGGAATATTTTCATTCGGATTAATACAATTCTGTCGATCGTTGCATCGACCAGGCCTTGCACTGGCGGTGGCAACGCCGACGCTGATCATTATCACGGCAATGGGATACACGCGCCAGTCGGTCGCCGTCGGCTGTATCATGATGGCATGTCACACGTTCCGCGGATCAATCCACTGGAAGTGGGTGGCCTGGCTGTGCCTTTCCGTCCTTTTCCATAAATCAGCGATCTTGGTTTTTCCTGCCTTTATTCTGGCGGCGGCGCACAATCGTTGGATAACCATCGTCGTAGGAGGGGCAATTGCCGCAGCCGTCGTCGTGCTGGTCGTCTCTCGGGGCCTAGGCGAAACACTTGCCTTGTACCTCGAAGGAGATATCGATTCATCCGGTGCCTTGCCGCGAATAGCCGTCGGGGCGATCGCGGGTGCGGCGTTTTTCTTGAATGGCGATCGTGTATCGATATTTGAGCACAAGTTTGCGTTATATCGGAACATGTGCGTATTAATGCTCATGTTATTCCCACTATACTTTGTTTTTCCATCGAGAACAATTCTCGACAGAATTGGAATCCTTCTAGTGCCATTTCAAAGTGTGGCTTATGTGGGTCTTGCAGAATTCCTGTATCGGAAGGCGAGAGCGCTCGAACTTCCGTTCACGGCGATCATCATGGTGGCTTACGGTGCGCAGTTGGCGATCTGGCTGCTCTTTGCCACGTTCTCCGAATTCTGGATCCCATATGAGAACGCCATTTGGATAAAGTGGATCTGACCGGTCATGATCATCGCCATCATCGGTAACGGAGCCCAATCCCTTTTATTGTTCAGGGCCTCACTGATCAGAAATCTGGTTGAGCGAGGGCATACGGTTCTAGCTTACGCCCCTGATTACACGCCAGGAAGCATGGCGGACGTCGCGGATCTGGGCGCGCGTGCGATAAGGTATCCGCTTTCGCGCGCTGGCACGAACCCCATATCCGAAGCACGTACGACAGCGGCGCTCTATCGCTCGCTGCGCCACGAGCGGCCTGACGTCGTCCTTTGTTATTTTATCAAACCGGCGATCTATGGCTCGATCGCTGCGATCCTCGCCCGGGTGCCGCGAAGGATCGTGCTTCTCGAAGGCTTGGGGTATGGATTTGCGCCCGAGCGTGGTGCGTCGCCCCGCCATCGTGCCGTCGGGTTGGCGATGCGATCGCTGCTGCGATTATCCTTGCGGGGTGCCGACCAAGTCATCGTTTTGAATGCGGAGGATCTGGCGGCGGTTCGGGGGATCGGTGTCCCAGTTGCTCGATCGCGGAACATGGGCGGCATCGGCGTCGAGCTTGATCGCTACGAGGTGCCGCCGGTGCGAGCCCAAAGCGTGTCGTTCGCGCTTGCCGCACGATTGATCAGGGAAAAGGGCGTCGTCGAGTTCGTGTCGGCGGCGCGCCGGGTCAAGGAACTGCATCCTGAGGCGACTTTTTACATCTTGGGGGACGTGGATGAAAATCCTGGCTCGCTGCAGGCTGCGGAACTGTCTGAGTGGGTTGATGAGCAACTGATCGTCTGGCCGGGCCGGGTATCTGATGTGCAGCACTGGTTACGGAAGTGCGACGTGTTCGTGCTTCCCTCGTTTTATCGGGAAGGCGTGCCGAGGAGCATTCAGGAGGCGATGGCTTTGGGTCGAGCAATTATCACCACCGACCACGTCGGCTGTCGGGATACGGTCGATCACGGGATCAACGGATTTCTGGTGCCGCCGCGCGATGTCGAGGCCTTGACCCAGGCTATGCTGAGGTTTCTGGAAGAACCGGGCTTGGCCAAGCGGATGGGAACGGAGAGCCGCAGATTGGCCGAGGAACGGTTCGATGCCAGGCGCGCCGATCAGATCCTGACGAGCTGTATCGAGGGAGAGGGAGACGTGACGCCAGAGGCAAGGCGTTGAGAGCAGATAATCGAGGACCGCGAGACCTGCTGCTCCCCACCTTGCTCATGCAGGCTGATGGCAGGGTCTGAGCCTAGGGCTGCGTCGCCACCATTTCCTGCGTCTCCGCCGTCCGGCGGGCCTCGCTCATCGCCTCGGTTTCGGTCAGGTCGATGACATGCACCGACAGATTGCCCATCCGCTGCCGGAAGCGCGTGCCGGTCGGCGTGTCGATGGTGCCGCGCACCGTGAAGCGATCGATGCGATAAAGCCCCGGCTGTCCGTCCGGTAGGCGCAGCGGGGCATAACGGCGCGCGGTGACGTGGCGCACGATGCCCGGCTTCCACTGGCCCAGTCCGTTGGTGCGCAGCATCTCGACATCGTCGACATGGCCATCGGCGCGGATCCAGTAGCCGATATCGGCGAAGCGGATCGCGTCGTCGCGTTGCGAGGGCGATGCCACATCGCCGCGCGGCGGGTTCACGTCAGTGATCGGCGGGGCGTATAGCAGCACCGGTTGCGCGCCCGCGCTCTGGCGCAGCTGCGCCGCCAGCGCGTCGACCGCGCCATCGTCGCCCTTGCGCACCGCGATGCGCGTCCGCACGATCTCGCGCAATTGCATCATCATCGCATCGCCCGGGCCGGCCAGCGCCACCGCCTCGTCCGCGAACCGCTGCGCCTCGCGATCGCGCTGGCGGGCGAGCGCCAGCCACGCGCGGCGAAACGCCGCACCCGCCGCCAGATCGGAGCGGCGGTTCGCCGCTGCGAGACGCTGGACCTTGGCGTAAGTGCCATCGGCGGCGAGCGGCTGGCCGAGCCCAACCATATCGTCGGCGAAGTGCAATTGCTCGGTCAGCGTCGCGGCGTCGCTCTCCCCCAGATGTTCGCGCAATGTCAGCAGGTTGTTGCGTGATGCGGTTTTCCACAATCCTGTGTCGCCCTCATGCTCGGCGACCGTTGCCAGCGTCGCATACAGGCTCGACACCGGCCCCGGCAGCTCCGCGGCGTAACGCTTGTTGCGGCCGATCGCGCGTTGCAGCGTCTTGCGCGCATCGTCGTAGCGGCCGTCGGCGAATTGTTCGACCGACGCCTGCAACGATGCCTCAACCTCCTGTGCGGGCGGGCAATTTTGGGCGAGGCACGCGGCGAGTTCCTTTTCCGCGCGGTGGCCGACGACGATCACGTCCTTCGCTTCCGAAGGGGTGGGGGAAGCGGCGACTTGCGCCAATAGGAGCAGCAGCGGACCCGTCATGAAGCGAGGCTCACCCGCCGCCCATCCCATGTCAAGCGCGGCCTACCTCAGTTTGAGCGCCTTCAGCACCGCCGCCCAGCTCACATATTTGAAGTTCTGCGTGTCGGGCGCATTGTCACCGTCCTGTGCGACGAACAGCCCGTTCGGATAGTCAGGGCCGAAATCGCCGAGCGCCAGTTCGATGCCGTCGGTCTCGCTTGTGCCGTCGATGGTGCCACCACCGATGCGAAAATACCCCGCAAAAGTCACGTCCGGTAGCCGGTAGAGCGTGTATTTGCTGTCGCCCTGACTGGAAACGACGAGAAATCCGCCGTTCCGTCCGCGCGGCGCAAGCGCGAGCCCTTCGGCATCCGCGACCAGCGTCGTGCCGTCGACCGACGCGACCTTCGTGCCGGTGGTCGGTGCGGCGGGATCGGCGGCGAAGCGCCACAGCCCGACGTCTTCCTCGGCGACATACAATTGCCCGGTGCGATCGTCGGCGACGCAGCCCTCGGACTGGGTCGCAAGCTTCATCGAGCGGACGGTGGTGACGCGCGGCGTCGCGGCGGTGAGGTCGATCGCGACCTGATCGATGCGCCCGTCCTTCATCACCACGAAGCCGAACAGCGCCTTGTCGCGCGCGCGCTGCCACAGGCACATGCCGTACGCCTCGCCCTCGCCCGACGGATAGCGGCCGAGCGGCACCAGGGTGGCGCGCGCGGTGTCGAGCGTGAACAAGGCGACATGCCCGTGCGCATTGTCGGCGCGGTCGCTCGCGGCGACGATCACGCGCCCGTTGAGATCGCGCAGGTCGACGTTGTTGAGCCGCGCCGCCGGGGTGAACGACCGGCGCTTCCCCTTCAGATCGTAGACGTGGATGCCGGCCTGCTTGTCGGTGCCGATCACGAGGCTCTTCGCCGGGTCGCGGGGATTGCGCCAGATCGCGGGATCGTCCGCGGCATCCGCGGCGGTATCGACCGGATCGGTTTCGGCGCTTGCGGCGACGGTCGGCGCGGTGTCCGGGATCGGCGTCGCGACCGGCGTCGCCGTCGCGCACGCCGACAGCAACAGCATGAAGGGAAGCGCGCGGCTCACAGCTTCACCCGCACGCCGCCGAAGATCGTGTAACCGAACTTCTCATATTCATAGACGCGCTGGCGTTCCCCGTAATAGCGCACACCGGCCGAGTTGGTGAGGTTTTTGCCTTCGACGAACAAATTGATCTCCTTGGTGAGTTGCACGCTGCCGGTCGCATCGAGCTGCCCGCGACCCTCCCAATAGAGGTCGAGCGCCGGCAGATCGGCGTTGATCTCGTCGAGGTAATCGCTGCGCTTGGTATAGGCGACGCGCAGGTTCACCGGGCCGCGCTCGTAGAACAGGCTGGCGTTCCACATGTGCGTCGACTGGCCGGGCAGGCGGAAGCGCGTGCGCCCGCCAAACGGCGTGTCGAAGCGCGCGTCACCAGCGGTGTAGGTGTAGTTCGCAAACACCCCGAACCCGCCCAGCGCACCGGGCAGGAACGACAGATGCTGCTGCCAATTGACCTCGACGCCGTAGAGCTTGCCCTCGCGCGCGTTGACCGGGCGGCTGAGCACCGCCCCCGCGACACCGTTATAGGTGCCGAAGCCGGTGACGTTGTAGCGATAGTCGCTCAGGTCCTTGTAGAAGGCGTTGACCGCGATCACGCCGAGCGGACGGAGGTAATATTCGACCCCCGCATCGACATTGTTGGCCAGCGTCGGACGCAAATTGGGGTTGCCGAATTCGACGCGCACCGTCGTGCCCTCGGTCGTTTCCAGCACGCGCGGCGCGATCTGCGGGAAGTTGGGGCGGTTGATCGCGCGGGTCAGCGCGACGCGCCCGATCAGATTGGGCGTGAACGCCTGCCGCAGCGTCAGATTGGGGAAGAAATCGGTATAGCTGGTGTCGCCGCGCGCGCTGCCGATCACGCCCTTGGTCGAGACGGTCGGCGCCTCGCTGCGGAACGCGGTCGCCTCGACGCGCAGGCCCGCGATCAGCGTCGTGTCGCCGAATTCGAACGTGCCCATCCCGAACATCGCGAGCAGCTTTTCGGTCGCGTGGTAATCGGCGCTGACCGATTGCGGCAGGCGGCGCTGCGCCGCGCTCTTGGTCGCGTCGAAATAGCTGTCGACCAGCCCGGTGTTGAAGCGGTCGCCGAGCGCATAGTCGAAGTTGCGCGAATCCTCGTCGGACAGCAATCCGGCGAGCGTCTGCGTCGGTGCGGCGGTCGCGCGCTGGTCGCGCAGCCGCTCCTCGTCGGCGCGGATGTTGCGCGCGCGGAACTTGCCGCCGGTCGACAGCGTCGCGGTGCCGCTGCCCAGCGGCTGCGGAATGTCCATGCGGATCTGCGCGGTGAATTCGTCGTTCTTGGTCGTGTTGCTGCGATAGCTGTTCTCGCGGAATCCGTAGCGATCGAGCTGGAGATGCTCGTTCGAGCTGAACAGCGAATAGCTCGGCAGATCGGTGTCGCGTCCGAAATCGTACGACAGCGTCGGGCGCAGCGTCGAGCGGAACACCAGTTCGTCGCGGCGCGGATAGGTCTGCGACGTCTCGCTATACGCGACATCGGCGCGGACCTGCCCGTCGCCCAGTTGCTGCTCGATACCGCCGGTGACGGTCTTGATCTCGTTGACCTGCATCCGGTGGCGCAGCGCCTTCTCGATGCGCGTCTTGGTCCAGGTCGCGGCGGTGTCGGTCGATCCGGCGACCGGCGCGGCCTGATCGGCGTTCCAGGTGACGCCGATCCGGTCGCGATATTCGTTATCCTCGAAGCGCGCATAGGTGCCGCGCACCCAGGTGCGCGTCGCGTCGGTCGGGCGCCATTCGAGCGCCGCAGTGCCCGCGATCCGCTCGCGCGTCGTCACATAATCCTTGAACAGGGTCTCGGTGACGCGCAGCCCGGCATTGGTCGGCGTCCAGCTGTTCTCGACATTGTCGGGCTGGCGGTCGGTGCGCGAATAGCTGCCCGACAGCAGCACGCCGAACTGGCGATCCGCGCCGAAGCGATCGCCGACCGAGCCCGAGGCGCGATAGTCGCTGCCCTTGCCGAGCTGGTTGTAGCTCGCGCCCGCCATGCCGGTCAGCGCGAAGCCCTTGCGATCGAACGCCGAGCGCGTGGTGATGTTGACCGCGCCGGCGATCGAATCCGCGTCCTGATACGGCAGCAGCGACTTGGTGACTTCGAGATTGGCGACGATGTCCGACGGCAGGGTATCGAGATCGACCGCGCGCGTCGTCGGGTCGACCGACGGGATCTGGATGCCGTCGACCGAGATCGCAGACCATTCGCTCGGTGCGCCGCGCACGTTGATGTAGCGGCCCTCGCCCTGGTCGCGCTCGATCCCGACGCCGGGCGCGCGTTGCAGCGCCTCGGCGATGTTCGGATCGGGAAAGCGCCCGATCGCGTCCGCCGAGATCACGGTGATCGTGTTGTTGGCGGTGCGCTGCTGGTTGAGCGCGCGCGCGGTATTGTCGAACAGCGACGCGCCGCGCACGACGATGTCGCCGCTGTTGTCGCCCGCGGCGGGCAGCACGATCTCGACGTCGCGTACGCGCTCCGCGGCGGTGACGCCCTGCGTCGCCTGCGGACGGCCGAGATAGTCGATCAGCAGCGTCACCGCGCTGGTTGCATCGGGGGTGGCGATCGTGAAGCCGCCCTGCAGGTCGGTGGTCGCCTGTGCGCCCGTCCCCTCGACGACGATCCGCGCGCCGGGCAGTGCCGCGCCGGTCGCGTCATAGACGTGCCCCGACACGCTCGGCCCCGCGACCGCGGCGACGGTGCCGGCGGGCGCGGCGTCAGGCGCGGTGCGGGCGGTGGCCGGCTGCGCGGCGATGGCGAGGGCGATGAGCGAGACGCCCGCGATCGCGCGGACGCCGGATTGAGTGACGGTCATGTGGCTCCCCCTGAGCGCTGTGGCGCCGGCGTTGGCCGCCGGCCGGTGCTGGGGATGCGCATGGCGGGGTTGTGTGACGGAACCGGGGAGGTTCGATTACGCGGGTGTGACAGCGGCGGGGCTGTGGTGGTGGGGTGACAGGGGGGAGGGAGGGGATCGACCTCCAGCTCTGCTTACTTCTTCCCTCTCCCCTGTCCAGGGGAGAGGGAAGAAGGGTCACCTATGGCGCGATCGCGTAGGTGACGATGAGGGTCGCGGTTGTGTCGACCGGTTCGGGTGTGATGTCGATCGCGACCGGGGCGGGGGCGAAGACGGCAGGGCTACGCATTCCGGTGACGACGATATCCTGCCCGCCCGATCGTGCCTCCGGGTCTTCTACGCTCAGCAGCCGTCCGAGCCGCGCGCCCGAGGCGGCGGCGATCGCGGCGGCGCGTGCGCGTGCGTCGGCCATCGCCGCGGCCTCGGCGCGTTGCTGCGCCGTGCTGGCGTTACCGATCGAGAAGCCGCCGAGCCGTGCGTTGACGGCCCCCAGCCGGCTGGCGAGGCTCAGCGCGGTACCCGCGTCCTTGACCGGGCTGATCCGCAGCGATCCCTCCATAGCCGCGATATAGCCGCGCACCGCGCACGCACCCGACGAGAGTTTGGGACGCTCGTCGTCACCGTCGGTGCCGAAGCAGGCGCGGTCGCGCACCTCGGCCATCGACAGGTCGCCGGTTCGCAGCACCGCCTTCGGGCCGAGCAACCCGGCCAGCCCGTCGGCGATCGCGGCGCGCTTGCGCGACAGGGCGCGGGCGGCGTCATCGGAGCTGGTGCCTTCGCCGCGGATCGTGAACGACAGCGACGCCACGTCGGGATCGGTGCTGACCTTGCCGTGGCCGGTGACCTTGATCCGCGAGGGATCGTCGGGCGCGGTCGCCAGGGCAGGGGTCGTGACGAGCGCCGCCACCAACAGGATGTTTCGTACCATGAAGTCCCCCCGTCTTTCGGCATAGCTTAGCCACGGCGCGGTACCTGTCGAGCGCGATTGATCGAGTGCCTGACTCACCGCGTCGCCGGTGAGTCAGGAAATCCGTCGGACAGCCTCGCGCCGTCGCGCTACCTTCCGGCGTACACCGCAGGAGGCCGCGATGACGCCCAATACGCTCCCCTACACCGCGATCGAGCTGGTCGCACGCAACCCGGTGCGCGGGGTGCATCGCCGTTGGCGGATGCAGGCGGCGCGTGACCTGTTCGGGCGCTTCACCGTCGAGACCGCTTGGGGGCGGATCGGCGCGCCGGGGCGAACGTTGATGCGCAGCTTCGCCGCCGAGGACGAGGCGTTGCGCTACGTGCGTGCGCTGCTGCGGCGCCGGGCGAGTGCCCCGCGTCGGCTCGGCGTCCGCTATCTTGCCGTATGACCTTGTCCAATCTGTCCATATCGTCTATATCGAGGACAGGAAGGACAATTCCATGACCGCGCTTGCCCGCCCGCTTGCCGCCCCTGACACGCTGCGCCGCCGCGCGATGCAGGCGCTGACCGACGCGGTCGCGCGTGCGCTCGACAGCGCCAGCGAGGAGACGCTCGCCGCGATCGTCGGGGCGCAGGACCCGCGCGAGGCGCTGGCGATCGCCCCGCGCGACCTCGCCCCCGCGCCCCCCGAACGGCTCGCCGCCGAACGCGCGGCGCGCGCGCGCACCGCCGGGTTCCGCGCCGAGCTGGCGGCGCGGGTCGGGGGGATGTACGACCGCGCAGAGGTCGCCGAATTGCTCGGCGTCACCCCCGCCGCGATCGACAAGCAGCGGCAACGGCGGCAGATTCTCGGCGTGCCTTATGGCAATGAGCTCCGCTATCCGGCGGCGCAGTTCCGCGACGGCGTGGCGCTCGCCGGGCTCAAGCCGATCCTCGATGCGCTGGGCGACATGAATCCGTGGGGGCAGTTGCAATTGCTCGCCGCGCCGCTCGACGGGTTCGGTGAGGCGCCGGCCTCGGTGCTGGCGCTGCTGGCGGCGGGTGTGGACGCCGATACGCGCGCGCGGCTCGCGGCGCTGGCGGCGGGCTGGGCGGGCTGACGCACCGCGCGATGCTGCGGCTGCGCCGGATGCGCGAGGGCGCGGTGTTCCACCGCATCCATCGCAAGACCTTGTCGGCGCTGTTCTTCGGCCCGAGCGGCGCGGTGCCGCTGCAACGCTACGACGATCCGGCGGGCGGGTATAAGCTGCTGTATCTCGCGCTCGATCTGGAGACTGCGTTTGGCGAGACATTGGTGCGCGTGCCGACCGTCACCGACGTGCTGTCGAGCGACGTGGCGGCGCGCGCGCGCAGCGAACTGGTCGTGCGGCGCGCGCTACGGCTCTATCCGCTGATTGATGCCGGCGTCTCGGCGCACGGGCTGTCGTTCACCGAGTTGCACGGCAGCGACTATCGCCGCACGCAGGCGATCGGGGCGGAGATCCACGCGCGGAGCAGCGCGGACGGGATCCTCTACACGTCGCGGTTCAACGACCGCCGCTGCGTCGCGCTGTTCGACCGCGCGCGTGACGCGGTGGAGGTCGCGACGACCGCCGCGCTGCTTCCCGAAGACGCGCACGCGCTCGCGGCGCGGTTCGGGAAGCAGTACGTCGATCCGTAAGCGTTAGAAGCGCGCCGAGAGGCCGACCCGCACCGTCCGTCCGCGGACCTGATAATAGGTCGGGAAGGTGTTGTACCCGTAGCCGATCCCGTACGTCAGGTCCTGCCCGATCAGCGGCGGATCCTTGTCGAACAGGTTCTGGACGTTGAACCGCACGTCGATCCCCTTCACCAGCGTCACGTTGGCGTTGAAGTCGAAGTAGCTGTAGGCCGGGATGCGGTTGGCGAGCGGATAGGTCTGGCCCGCGGCCGCCTTCAGCACCGTGCTGCTCGACAGCTTCGAATTATCGGTGCCGCCGATATAGCGCCACGTGAAGCCGATCCCGCCCTTGATCCACGGCAGCTGCCAGTTGACGCCCGCGACATGCCGCCAGCGCGGCATCGGATCCTGGCAGGCGAAGCCGAAATAGCCGAGGCACGACCAAGGCGTGTTGCCCGGCGCGAACTGCCGCTCGAACTTGGTGGTCAGCGTGCCGTTGAAGTTCAGCCCGAAGGTGCCGATGTTATCAGCGATGCCGAGCCGCTTGGGATCGAGCGCGTAGCTGGTGCTGAAATCGATGCCGCGCGTCGCGGTATAGCCCGAATTGTTGTAGCGCGCGTCGGCGACCACCAGCTGACCGGTCTGCGGGTCGCGCTGGTAGAACTGGCAGAAGAACTCGACCTTGTTGTCGTAGCATTGGTTGAACGCCATCCCGATCCGCGTCCATTCGAACGCGCCCTGGATGTTGATGTCGTACCAGTCGGCCGAGGCGGTGAAACCGGGGATCCCCCGCGGTTGCAGCACCACGCCGAGCGTCTTGCTGCGCGAGCGTTCGGGTTGCAGCGCCGAATTGCCGCCGTTGACCAACGTCGTTGGGCAGAAGCCTTGGGTATCGCACCCTGTGTAGCTGCTCAGCGCGTCATATTGCGCGCGCGTCATGCCGATCGAGCATTGGTCGAACGTATAGCGCGTCGCACCCTTGCCGTCGCTGGCGGCGCGCGGCGGGGCGCACAGATCGAGCATCGGCGTATTGGGATAGCGGTTCTCGCCCTCGAGCCGCTGCTGCACCCCGACGCGCACCGCGCGATTGTAGCTGCCACGGAAGCGCAGCCCGTCGACCGGCGCCCAGCTCGCCTCCGCCTTCCAGCTGCGGATCAGCTTCTCGTAGACGTCGTAATCGGAGATACGATAGCCGCCGTTGATGCTGAGTTCCTTGAAGAACGGCTTGTCCTCGATCAGCGGAATGTCGATCTCGCCGCCCAGCTCCTTCACGCTGGTGCGCCCGTCGAAGGTGGTGAAGATCGACCAGGCGCCGAAGCCCTGCGACTGGTTGCGGTATTTGCGATATTCGCCGGTGACCGCGAAGCCGATGCCGCTGGTCGCGAACGGGCTCCTGAGCCCGTATTTCTCCAGCGTGCCGGAGATGACGCCGTTGAAGACCTGCAGATCGTTCTGCTGGCGGCGGCTGCCGACGCCCGACACGTAATTATAGACCGCGTCGCTGATCGTCGCATTCGAGGAGAAGGCGTCGATCGGCTGGCAGGCGGGATCGGTGCCGTCGATCGTCGACAGGCAGGTCGGCACGCCGTTCACGTTGCGGACCTGCAACCCCTTCGCCAGCCGGTCGGCCTGGTCCGCGAACCACAGATGGTCGGACGACCCCTCCATGATGTTGCGGGTCTGCTGATAGCTCAGCTCGAAGCGGATGTTGTCGACGATCCGTCCCGACAGGTTGAGCGCGCCGCGCCAGTCGGTGGTGCTGTTGCGGAAGTTCTGGATCATCCCCGGACGGAACAGCGACAGCGCGATCGGATTGCTGAGCGCGGTGGTGCCGGCCGCGGCGCCGCAGATCTCCTGCGCCTGCGCGGCGCTGAGGAACGGATTGTCGCAATTGACCGGCGCGTTCGGTGTGTAGAGGCCGCCGTCGACCGAGTTCGCGCCGCGCTCGTTGATCCGGCTGTAGAGGAAGCTGCCGTTGAGCCGCAGCCCGAGCGGCAGTTCGGCGGTCAGGAAACCGCCGGCATTATAGGTTTCGCTGCGCCGCTGGATCGAATCGACGCGCTGGATGCGGACCTCGTCGGCGGTGTCATACGGGCGGAAGGCGCGCGATCCGTCGCGGGCGTTGGTGCGGTCCTGATTGTTGATGCTGAAATAATTGTACGGATTGTAGGTGGTGCCGTCGCACGCATAGCTGGTGTTGCCCGCATCGCGGTTGTTCGGGTCGAACATCAGCAGCGGGCAATTGACCGTATCGATATCACGATAGGCAATCGGCAGCGCCAGCTTGTAGGTCGCAAACGCGCTGATGTTGAGCGCGCCGCCGAGCAGGTTCTTGCCCGCCGCCAGCGACGCGAAGTAATTGCCGCCGCCCAGCCACGGCCCGCGCGGATAGCTGTAACCGGCCTTTTGCGCGGTCTGTTGCAGCAGCGGATTGTCGTTGTTGTGGCTGAACCCGCTGACCTCGCCGTCGAAGGCGATGCCGTCGAACTTGCGCTTGAGGATGAAGTTGACGACGCCCGCGATCGCGTCGGAGCCATAGACCGCCGAGGCGCCGCCGGTCATGATGTCGATCCGGTCGATCAGCGCGCCGGGGATGATGTTGACGTCATTGTCCATCCGCTGCCCGTTGAGCAGCGTCAGCGTGCGGCCCGCGCCGAGATTGCGCAAGCCGACCGGCGCCGCGCCCGACGTCCAGCTCTGCCCCTGCAATCCCAGCATCGGGGTGACCTGCGGCAGTTGCGCCAGCGCATCCTCGACGCGCGCGAGCCCGCGCTCCTTCAGATAGGTCGAGTCGATCGTCGCGATCGGCGCGTTGCTGGTCATGTTGGGGCGGACGATCCGCGTGCCGGTGACGATGACGTCCGCCGGGTCGACCTTGTCCTGCTTCGCATCGATCCGGTCGGTCGAGGCGGCGACGCCGGTGACGGGGGGCGTTTCGTCCTGAGCCGCAGCGGTAACGCTATCGGCAGCCACCTGCGCGGCAGCGATCCCCGGCCATGCCAACGCAAGAATCGACACCCCGAGCAGATGCCGCACGCAACGAAAGTCCCTCACTTGAGTCCCCCCAGATCTTTTCTGAGTCTCTTCAAGCATATAAAGGGCTACATGACAAATATATTATACAGTATTTGACTGTCCCATCTTGCGGTGTGCGGCAGCGGTCAGCCGCGCCACGCCGGCGCGAGCCGCGCGTCCAGCAGCGCCGCAAAGCGATCGACCGGGCACAGCCGGGTGCAGCCTGGTACCGTCATCGGCGTCGTCGTCACGCGCCTGCCCAGCCGCGCCAGCTCGGCGGGGGTCTGGGTTCGGTAGGATAGGCGCACGAACCGCGCACCCGCGCTGTCGCGGAGCACTTCCATCACCAGCGCACCCGCCGGCGCGGTGTCGTTGCGCGCATAGCCGGGCGAGACGAGGTCGACCCCCAGCGCCGCCGCGAGCGCGGTGACGTTGGTGTCGTGCCCGACCAGCAGGTCGAGCGCCGGGCCGTCCGGCGCGGTCAGCGAGGCGAGCACGCGCCGCCCGAGCGGCCCGGCCTGATGCGCGGCCATATAAGGCGCGCGGGTGAAGACGTCGAACAGCGCGGCGTGCAGCCGCCCGATCCGCGCCAGCACGTCGGGGGTCGCGCGGCCCCAGCCGGGCTGCGGCATCCCCTCGGCGGCCTCGAGCAGCAGCACCTGCGCGATCCCCGAGGTGCGGCGGATCGGACCGTCCAGCTCGATCCCGCGGCCATCGGCGGTGGCACGCACCGCGGCGGGCGCGCCGGGGCTGCACGTCGGCTGCGCGCACGCCAGCACGCGGTCGAGCAGCCGCAACTCGGCGGCGTGCTTCGCCACCAGCCGGTCCATGCCGCCGGTGAACCTGTCGATTGAGGCGATCGCCTCGGCGGCGCGGAAGTCGGTGGTGTGGGCCCGGAGCGCCTCGAACAGCGGGTCCACCGCGCCCGCTGCGCGGTGCCCGATCGCGATGGCGCAGCCGGGGGCGAAGCCCGCGACGAAGCCGGTGCCGCTGTCGATCGTCCGCTGGCTGACGTTGGTCCACACCCGCACGCGGCCGGGCGCGGGGCAGCCGGTCGCGGGAAGCACGCCGCGCGCCGCGAGCCACGCGCGGTCGGCGCGGCCGCGAACCGCCATCGCCTGTGCGCCGTGGGGCGTGATCTGTTCGGCGGCGACCGGCCAGCGCGGCCACGGCGCGGCGGTCAGCGTGCCGGCGGGAACCTCGCCGTCGATCGGTGCGCGCACGCCGTGGCGCATCACCATAACCACCCGCTCGACCTCGGGGCTGGGGCTGGCGCTCGCGAGGGTGGGGATGAGCGCGAGGGCGAAGGCGAGCAGGGTGCGGGCGAGTGTCATGGCGTGGTCCTTCAAGCCGTTGCCCCGGCCTTGCGCCGGGCCCCGCTTCTGACCGAACGTCGCAGAAGAAGCGGGGCCCCAGCGCAAGGCCGGGGCAACGGGAGGGCGGAAGTGACGGGTGCGCTTACCGCGTCATCGTCAGGCTGATCTGGAAGACGCGGCCGGTCTTCAGATAGCCGCCGTTGCGGTCGTTCGAGATGTATTTCTCGGACTTGCCGACCGTCGTCCAATAGCTGGCGCTGTCGAGCAGGTTGCGCGCCGACACGCCGATCTCGAGATGATCGGTCGCCGCGAAGGCGAGGCCGAAGTTCAGCTCCTTGAGCGGCTGGACCCAGATATCGGGCTGCGTGTCCTGTACGGTCGCCAGCACGCGGCCGGTGTAATTGTACCACAGGTTCGCGCGCATCGGCCCGGCGGCATAGAACAGCTCGGCGTTGTAGATCAGGTTGGGCGCCTGCGGCAGCCGCGAGGTGCGGATGTCGTTGGCGGCGATCTGATAGGTCGCCTCGGTCGTCTGCCACGTCACGTTGCCGCCGACGCCGACGCCGCTGAGCAGCGGTGAGGTGACGAGGTCGCCGATCGTGAAGCGGCCCGACGCTTCGATGCCGGTCGCCTTGCCGGTGCCGCCGTTGTTGGGGCGCGTGTACTGGATGCCGTCGATCGTCTGGCCGGCGCTGCGCACCGCGGTGGGGACGAGGATGTTCGTCAGATCCTTGTGATAGACCGCGACCTGCGCATAGCGCCCGGTGCCGCCGTAATATTCGATGCCGAGGTCGTAGCTCCACGCCTGCACCGGCTTCAGGTTCGGGTTCGGCTGGCTGATCGCGGTGATCACCGACTGGCCGGTCGTCGGATCGATGTCGCGCGTGATGCGCGTCGGACCGGCGAGCTGGTCGAATGCCGGACGCGCATAGCTGGAGCGCACCGCGCCGCGCACCACGAAGCGCTCGTCGGGGCGCCACGCCGCCAGCACGCTGGGATCGACATGGTCGTAGCGGCGACCGGCGTTGACGAAGCGCGCGCCGTCCGCGTCGGACAGATAATAGCGCGCCGAGAATTTGTTGTCCTCGTAGCGGACGCCCGGCACCAGCTCGAACGTGCCGGCGGCGAGCGTCGCGGTGGCGTAGAGCGCCTTGCGCTGCTCCTCGCCCTGCAACAGCCCCTGGTTGATCGTCGCTTGCGACACCGCGACCGACGGCACCAGCAACCGCGCCTGGCTGTCGAGCTGCGCGCGCGACAGCACCTTGATCGGGCGGACCGGATAGTAATCGAGGAAGTCCTTGAGGACGTAGCCCAGATATTCGTTGATCGTCGGGCCTGTCACCGTGCCGCTCTGGAGCGGGGTCTTGAACCTGTAGCGCGTCGCGTCGGGCGCGAGCGAGCGGCCGGTGCGATCCGCATCCTCGTACAGCCCACCGATCTCGACCCGGCGCAGCACGCCGTCGCCGTCATGCCCGATGCTGGCGCGCAACGTCTTCTTCTGCTCGCTCAGATAGTCATAGCCCTGCTGGACGTAGAGCTGCGTCGGGCGGTCGAGCGACGCGACATAGGCCTGCGCGCCCGTCGACAGCACCGGACGCGGCGAGATCGGGTTGGACAGGTCGACGCTCCACGCCTCGGTCGCGGTGCCGCTCTGCGTGGCATTGCCGTAGGCGATGCCGCGGAACGCCGCCTCGATGCGGCTCGGCTGGTCGAAGCGGCCGTCGGCATAGGCCCCCTCCAGCGCGGCGGTGAAGCCGTTCCAATGCGCCTTGGCGCCGAGCTGCGCGGAGAACAATTCCTGCTCGACGTCCTCGGTGCGGAAATAGCTCGCCGGGTTGACGCCGACCGGATTGTAGACCCCCGCCGCGCTATAGGCGGTGGTGGTGCCGCCGTTGTGCGCCTGCTTCGGGTTGGGGCTGGTCTGGCCGCTGGTCAGCTCGTTGCGCAGCCCGGTCTGGTTCATCGTATTGGTATTGAGGTACGTCGCATAATTGACGCGTGCGTACAGGTCGAGCGCGTCGGTGCGCATGTCGAGCGAACCGCTCGCGCCGTACCGCTTGATCTTGTTGTTGTAGAAGTTCCACTGCACGCCGTCCGCCGACAGCGCATCGCCATTGGCGCGCGCGGTGCCGACGTTGACCTTGGTGGTCTTGTAATCGTTCTGCACCGCGGTCGATTCCGCGGCATTGGCACGCTCCTCGTAATAGCCCGCGAGGTAGAAGCCGAACTGCTGCTCGGCACCGAAGCGCCGCGCCGCGTCGATCCCCATCGCGCCGCCCCACGCTTCCTGCTGGCGGTCGAGCGCGAGCCCCGCGCCCTGCGCCAGCACGCGGCCGCGCGTGAAATTGGTGCTGAAATCGAACGCGGTCGGCGTGCGCAGGTCGATGATGCCCGCGATCGCATCGGCGTCACGCGCCGCGCCCGGCGTCTTGTCGACCACCAGCCCGCCGATCGCGAACGGCGAGAACAGGTTGAGCGAGATCGCGCGCCCGCTGCCCGCGGTCTGCGGCAAGCGCACGCCGTCCAGCGTATAGGCGTTGAACCCGGCGTCGAAGCCGCGGATCGTCGCATATTGCGTCTCGCCGGTCGCGCTCTGGTTGCGGCCCTGATCGCGCGCCACCGACACGCCGGGCAGCCGCCGCGCGAGATCGGTGACGTTGGTCTGCGAGTTGATCGCGACGTCGCCGGTGGTGATGATGTCGACCACGCCGGGCATGTTGCGCTCTTCGGCGAGCGCGCTGCGATCGCGGCGGCCGTTGATGACGATATCGCCGGTCAGCACCTCACTGGTCGTCTGTCCCGCGGTGTCGGGTGCGTCGGGTGCGCGCTCCTGCGCGACGGCGGGCAGGCTGAGCGCGAGCGCCGAACAGGTCAGCAGCTGACGGACGCAGGACGAACGACGCCGACACCACCGGACACCCGGCAGCGGAAGATGCGAGAACATGGAACCCCCGATATGATGTGCTTATGGGCGGCAGAAGCCGCGTCGGCGTCGCGTTAAAGCCGGCCTGCGACGATTCGATGACACCAATCTATAACTTTTATGAATCCATCGCTGTGCGCCGCCGCAGTGGCGGAACATTGGCCATTGACGCTGCGCCGCAGGAGGCTTTGAGCAACGCCATGGCGCTGTTCGCTTCCCCGTCGTTCCGCGTGCTGCTCGCGCGCCAGCGCCGGCGGTTGCGCAAGAGCGAGGCGGCGTTCATCGCGCTGGCGGCGGTCGCGGGCGCGGTCGCCGGGCTGCTCGCGATCGCGCAGCAGCTGCTGGCGCACGGGCTGCAGAGCCTGTTCTACGGCGTCAGCGTCAACCGGCTGAGCGCGCTCGGCGCGATCCACCATCCGTGGCGGTTGCTCGCGCTGCCGCTCGGCGGGCTGCTGCTCGTCGTGCTGACCGCGGCGCTGCGCCGCCGCGTGCCCGCGCCGCTCGACGTCGTCGAGGCCAATGCGCTGCACGGCGGGCGCATTCCGCCCGCCGACAGCCTCGCCGTGTCGGCGCAGACGATCCTCTCCAACGGCGCGGGGGCGTCGGTCGGGCTCGAGGCCGCCTATGCGCAAATGGGCGGCGGCGCGGCGTCGCTGCTGGGCGTGTGGCTCGGGCTGCGGCGCAACGACCTGCGCACCCTGGTCGGGGCGGGGGCGGGCAGCGCGATCGCCGCCGCGTTCGGCGCGCCGCTGACCGGCGCCTTCTATGCGTTCGAGATCGTGATCGGCACCTACAGCCCGGCGACGATCGCGCCGGTGCTGGCGGCGTCGCTCGCCGCGGTGTCGCTGTCGCACGCGCTCGGCATCGCGCCCTATCTGATCGCGACCACCGCGACGCCCGCCTTTCCGCTGTCGCATTATCTCGCCTTCGCGGTGCTGGGGCTCGCGTGCGCGCTGCTCGGCATTTGCATCATGCGGCTGGTCGCGGCGGTCGAGCAGGCGACCGCGCGGCTCGGGCGCTGGACGAGGTGGCGGCCGGTGATCGGCGGCGTGTTGCTGATCCCGCTCGCGCTCGTCTCGCCGCAGACACTGTCGGCGGGGCATGGCGCGTTGCACCTCGACCTCGTGCTGCGCCCGACGATCGCCTTCCTCGCCACCGTGCTGGCGCTCAAGATCGCGGCGTCGGTCATCTCGCTGGCGTTCGGGTTCCGCGGCGGGCTGTTCTTCGCGTCGCTGTTCCTGGGGTCGATCGTCGGGCAGATCTTCGCGGCGGCGCTCGACCATGTGGTGCCCGGGCTGGCGATCGACCCGCAGGATGCCGCGCTGGTCGGGATGGCGGCGCTGAGTGTGTCGATCGTCGGCGGGCCGATGACGCTGTCGATCCTGATGCTGGAGATCACGCACGATTTCGCGCTGATGGGGGTGGTGCTGCTCGCGACATTGCTGTCCAGCGCGGTCACGCGCGAGCTGTTCGGCTATTCCTTCTCGACCTGGCGGCTCCACCTGCGCGGCTCGCGGGTGCGCAGCCCGCGGGATATCGGCTGGACCAGCGACCTGCCCGCCGGGCGGATCATGCGCCGCGACGTCGTCACGGTGCCCGCCAGCCTCACCGTCGGGCAGTTCCGCGCCGCAGTGCCGCTCGGCACCGCGACCAAGGTCGTCGCGCTCGATGATGAGGAGCATTACGCCGGCATCCTCGCCACGGCCGCCGGCCACGCCAGCGACGTCGCCGCCGAGACCCCGCTCGCCGGGCTGCTCACGCTGCAGGACGTGGCGGTCACGCGCGCGACCCCGATCGACGTGCTGCTCAAGGCGTTCGACAGCGAGGTCGCCGACGAGATCGCGGTGGTCGACGACGAACGACGCGTGGTGGGGATCGTGACCGAAGTCTATGCGCGCCGCCGCTATTTCGAGGAACTCGACCGGCGCCAGCGCGAGATCTTCGGCGAGCGGTGAGGGATGGGGCGGACCGTCGTCGCTGCCCACCGGCCCTCGACACCGGCGCGCAACGACGACGCGGTCACGGCTTGCGCCGCAGCGACCAGATGACATTCGCCAACGCGGTGAGGATCGTGGCCACCGCCAGCAGCACGGGCGTGTCGATCATCATGACTCGACCTCCTTTCCTGCTGCCACCTCAGCAGGTTAGGGGCATGTAGGAAAGAACAAAAACGGAACAAAGATTCTCCCCTTCCTTTCAAGGGAGGGGTCGGGGGTGGGTGGCGTGCTCGTGGTACGGTCTACCGGCACCCCCACGGCAACCGTACCACCCGGACGCCACCCACCCCCAGCCCCTCCCTTGAAAGGAAGGGGAGATGCGGTCAGCACCCTCTCACCAGCGCTACCACCCGCGTCGCATCCATGCCCCCGTCGCGCGTCGCGCAGACGCGGCCGCGCGCATCGGTTGCGATCGCAAAGGGCAGCCCTGCCGCCCGCCCCAGCGCATCGGTGCGGTAGCGGCGTACCTCGCCATCGGGCGGCGTCCAGCGATAGGCCTCGGGCACGCGTCGCCACATCGCCGCGGCGCGCGCGCCGTCCTCGACCATGAACACCCGCACCGCGCGCGGGCGCGCCGCCGCGGCGATCGTATCGAGCCGCGCCAGTTCCGCATGGCACGGCGCACACCACGGCGCGATCAGCAGCAGCACGCTGTCGGCGGGATAGCGCGGCGTGTCCGCGACCGGCGCGGCGGCCCCGAGCGCCAGCACCAGCGCCGCCAGCCGCAGCGGGCTACATCCCCCCTCGACAGCGCGCACGCGCCGTGATGTGTTCGCCGGAGCAACGGGAGGGTTCATGTCGATATCTTTGCTCGCGCTGGCGATCGCCGGTCAAGCCGCCGCGCCCGCCGCAGCCGCGGCGCCAGCGGGCCCGCAGGCCTTGTTCGACGCAGGCAGCACTGCCGCCTCCGACGGGCGCTGCGCCGAGGCGGTGCGCTATTTCGACCAGCTCGAGGCGAGCGGGGCGACGAAGCGCAACGCGCTGCTCGCCGCGACGGTCGACGTTCGCAAGGGGCGGTGCCTGCTCGACGGGCCGCGTGCCGCGGAGGGCAAGGCGGCGCTCGCGCGCGGGTTGCCGCTGCTCCGCGGGAAGGGCGAGGACTTCGCGGGCGACGTCTATGAGGCGCAGATGGCGCTCGGGCGCCGGGCGCAGCGCGACTTCGACTATGCCGCCGCGGCCACCGCCTATGCCGACGCCGCCGCGCAGTCGAAGGATGCCGCGCGGATCGCGGCGCTGCTCCGGGTGGCGCAGATGACGATGTTCGACCACGACGGCCGCGCGCTGGCTGCGGCCGACGAGGCGCTGCGGCTCGCCGCCGCATCCGATCTCGGCAAGAAGAACCTCGCCGCGGTGCAGACGATCCGCGCGCGCGTGCTGCTCAACGAGGGGCGCGCGAAAGACGCCTATGCGCTGCTGAAGGACAGCCTCACCAAGCAGGGCGGGCTCACCAATCGCGTCGGCGCATCGGACATCGCGACGCGATCGGACCTCGCGATCGCCGCGCTCAAGAACAACGACCGCGACAATGCGCGCATGTACCTCGCCTATACCGGCGCGGGGCGCGTCCAGAACACGCCGTTTACCTCGCACGGCGCGATCGAGCCGCCGACGTGCGGGGAGGGCGGGCTGACGCCGGAGGACGAGGCGATCGTCGAATTCTCGATGGAGGAGGACGGCCATGTTTCGGGGGTCGCGCCGATCTATGCCACCGGCGGGCGTGACAAGGCGCTCGCCTTCGCACGCGCGGTCAGCGACTGGTCGTGGCGCGCGGAGGATGCCGCGAAGATCCCGCCGTTGTTCCGGGTGGCGACGCGGGTCGAGATCCGGTGCGTCGTCGCCGATCGCGCGCCGGAACTGATCAAGCCGCTCGCCGATGCCGCGGAGGCGTGGCTGGCCGAAAAGGGTGCGGGCGCGCCGGCCTGGGCGGATCGCGCCCCAGCGGTCGCCTTGCCGATGCAGCGCGCCGCACTGACCGCCGCGACCGCGAGCGGCGACCGTCTGCACCAATTGCAGGCCGCGCTGGCGGTGGGCAAGAACCCGGTGAAGGCGGACGCCGACAAGGCAAGCGCCTATGCCACCGCCCGCGCCGCGGTCGACGCGCTGGCGGCGCCGACGGCGGTGCGCGGCTATATCGATATCGAGGACGACACCAGCAGCGACCGCAGCAAGCCCGAAACCGAGCGCAAGCGCTTGCGCGCGTTGCTGGCGCGCCCCGATCTGGCGCGCGATCCGTTGACCGCGGCGACGCTGCGGCTGCTGATCGCGCAACCGGTCTTCACCACGCGCCCGCCCGCCGACGCCGATGCGTTGCTGCGCGCGGTTGCCGACGAACCGTCGTTCCCGACGCAGCATCCGCTGAAGATCGCCGCCTTGTTGCAGCAGGCCAATCTGCTCGCGGCGAAGGGCGATCTGGCGGCGGCGAGCGGCGTGTTCGCACGCACCGGGCTGACCGGCGAGCAATGTTCAATGCTCGGGCTGCAACCCGCGATGAAGCGCGCCGGCTTCGGCCCGAGCAGCTATCCCGCCGAGGCGATCCGGATGGGGTTCGAGGGCTGGGTGCGGATCGCGTATGACATCGCCGCGGACGGCCACACGGTCGCGCCGCGCAGCGTGATCGCCTATCCGCCGTTCATCTTCGACGAGGCGGCGGCCGGCATGGTCCGCGACACCCGCTACACCAGCACCTTCCGTCCCGAAGGCGCGCTGGCCTGTTCGGGCGAGCAGCAATCGGTGCGCTTCCTGCTGCCGGGCGGCGTGCCGCCGGCGTAAGGAAGGAGGGCAGCGGAGTGCAATGGCAGGCAGAATGCAATTGCGGCCAGCTTCGAGCGAGCTGCACCGGCAAGCCGGACCGCGTCTCCGTTTGCCACTGCACAAACTGCAAGCGTCGGACGGGCAGCGCCTTTGCGTGGAATGCGAGCTTTCCTGCCGAGGCGGTGAAGACGGTGGGCGACCGCCATCGCTTTGCGCGTGTGACCGACGCCGGTCGAACCAACGTCTACTACTTCTGCCCGACCTGCGGCGCGACGGTCTTTTACGATGTGGAGATGCGTCCCGGTATGATCTCGGTGCCGGCAGGGGCATTTGCGTCGGCCGACTTTCCTTCACCCACGGTGCAGGTGTTCGACCAGCGTCGCGTCGCCTGGTGCATCATCGACGCGGAATAGGGCGTGTTCCGCGCTGCGATCACCGCTGTCACGCCTGAGCCCCAAAAACGCTGCCGGGCGTTCCCGACCCATGACCACCCTGATCCCGGTGCTGGGCGACCAGCTCACCCACACGCTTGCCTCGTTGCGTGACGCGGACCGCGCCGGAGCGGTGGTGCTGATGATGGAGGTGTGGGACGAAGCGACCTACGTCCGCCACCACAAGAAGAAGATCGCGCTGATCTTCTCCGCGATGCGCCATTTCGCCGCGGAGCTGCGCGCCGATGGCTGGACGGTCGACTACGTCGCGCTCGACGCGGCCGACAACACGCACAGCTTTACCGGCGAGGTCGCGCGCGCGGCGGTGCGCCACGATGCGCGCGTGATCCGCACCGTCGCGGGCGCCGAATATCGCGTGCGTCAGGCGCAGGATGACTGGGGCCTGCGCACCGGCTTGCCCGTGGAAATCTTTGAGGACGATCGCTTCATCTGCCCGCTGCCCGATTTCTATGCCTGGGCGCAGGGGCGACGCGAGGTGCGCATGGAATATTTCTACCGCGACATGCGCCGCCGCACCGGCTTGCTGATGACCGCCGATGGCAAGCCCGAGGGCGGCAAATGGAACTACGACCACGACAATCGCGACACGCCGCCGCGCGGGGTGAACTATCCCGCCCCCGAACGCTTCGCCCCCGATGCGATCACCAACGAGGTGCTGGCGCTGGTGGCGAAGCGCTTCGCGGATCATTTCGGCGATCTGGCGCCGTTCGCGCTGCCGGTGACGCGCACGCAGGCGCTGAGCGGGCTCGATCATTTCATTGCCGCCGCGCTCCCCGATTTCGGCCGCTATCAGGATGCGATGATCGCGGGGCAGGATTATCTGTTCCACAGCAGCCTGTCCTCGAGCATCAACCTCGGATTGCTCGGCCCCATCGAGGTCTGCGAGGCGGCGGTCGCGGCCTATGAACGCGGCGACGCGCCGCTCAACGCGGTCGAGGGGTTCGTGCGACAGATCATCGGCTGGCGCGAATATATGCGCGGCATGTACTGGTGGGACATGCCGCGGCTGGCGACGCGCAACGCGCTGGAGGCGAAGCGCCCGCTCCCCGATTTCTACTGGACCGGCGAGACCGACCTGCGCTGCCTCGCCGAAAGCGTCGGCCAGACGAAGCGCGAGGCCTATGCGCATCATATCCAGCGGTTGATGGTGCTCGGCAATTTCGCACTGCTCGCCGGGATCGATCCGCAGGCGGTGTCGGACTGGTATCTGGTCGTCTATTTCGACGCCTATGAATGGGTCGAGATGCCCAACGTGATCGGGATGAGCCAGTTCGCCGACGGCGGCGCGATCGCGTCGAAACCCTATGTGTCGAGCGGAGCGTATATCGACCGGATGTCCGATTATTGCGGGCGTTGCCGCTATGACGTGAAGAAGAAGACCGGCGAGGGCGCGTGCCCGTTCAACGCGCTCTACTGGGACTTCCTGGCGCGCCACGAGCAGCGCTTCGCGGGCAATGCGCGGATGCGGAACATGTACGGGACGTGGGGGCGATTCTCCGAGGAGAAGCGCGCGGAATATCGCGCCAGCGCGGCGGCGTTCCTCGACACGCTGACGCCGGCAGAGGAAGGATGGGCCCGTATTTCAACGAAGTGAAATACGGGTGAGACATTCGTTAAAATCCCATTGACGCTATCCCCAGGACAGGACAGTCTCCGTCGAAACCTCCTTGGGGGAGACGGGAGTGGCGGCAGGGTATCGGTCGGGGGCAGGGATCGCAGCGGCGTCGTCGCTGGCGTTGCTCGCGGCCGAGGCGGGCGCCCAGCCTGACGCCGCGAGCCCGCCTGCCGCTGGCCAGCCTGCCGCGCCCGCTGCGGCTAACATCGCGCCGTTCTGGCAGGATATCACGGCGCTTGGCGTCACCTGCCTCGTCCACACACCGCGCGGCATCGATACCGGCGCGCTCCACGACCGGTTGTGCGCCGCGGTCGCGACCCAGGCGGCGAAGGGTGCGCCGGTGCCCGTTGCCGCCGCGCCGCTCGGCAGCGCGACGCTGGCGGCCGGGCGCGTGACGTTGCTGGTGCAGGCGACCGTCATGCCCGTCAACGGCGCGGACGCGATCGCGCTGACGCTGCGCCCGTTCCGCAACACCGCAGAATCCGGGCAATTCTTCGCCGCCGCCCCGCGCATCGTCGCGGGCGGCGATGCCGCGGCGCTCGACCGGGCGGTCGCGGCGCTGCTCGCCGATACCCTGCCCTGGCAGGCCGGCAGCAAGCCGCGCGGGCGGCTGCTGCCCAACGACCGACCACCGCGATCGTAACGCGGGGCGCTTCACCACCAGACCATCATCGTTGAGAGCAAAAAGAGGGGAATCGGGTTTATGGCGATTGGAAATGCGGCCGAGATCGAGCGGCTGATCCAGCATTCGGACCATCAGACCGAATTGCTGAAGGGCGTGGCCTGCACCTGCCCGGCGTGCACCGGCGGGGTGCAGAAGGACGTCGGCTTCGTTGATCCGCTGGCGGGGCTCAAGCTGACCGCCGAGCACGGATCGGTCGACTATCTCGCCGGCACCACCGCGGCGAACGGCAAGGCGATCTGGTCGGCGGACCAGATCGCCGCCTATCTGAACCGCTCGGGCGCGAGCTGGATCGGCGGCAGCGATCCGGGCCGGCAGAGCGACAGCAACCTCAACGAGATCACCTTCGGCTTCCACACCTCGCAGGAAGAGCTGGCGAACAACGGCTATTCGTATCGCTGGACCGACGGCAACACCTATTATTTCGACGAATATTACAACTTTGCCGGCTTCTCCGCCGAGCAGAAGGACGCCGCGCGGCTGGCGATCAGCTTCTGGGACGATGTCGTGAAAGTGTCGTTCAAGGAAGTCGACACGCCGTATCGCGCCGACATCGCGTTCGGCAATCTCGCCAATGCCCCCAACACCCAGGCCTATGCCTATCTGCCGCAGGGCACCGTCTATGCCGGTGACGCGACGGTCAATGGCGATATCGAGCGCGTGGTCGGCGACGTGTGGATCTCGGCCAGCCAGGCGAGCAATTTCCAGCTCACGCCGGGCGGCTACGGCCTCAACACGCTGACCCACGAGCTGGGCCATGCGATCGGCCTGTCGCACCCGGGCAATTACAATTTTGGCCCCGGCTTCGCGGTCAACTACGCCAACGGCGCCGAATATTACCAGGACGCGCGCAACTATTCGATCATGTCCTACTGGAACCCGGGCGCGATCGGCGCGGGCGACATCGACTGGAACACCATGGCCTATGCCTATGGTGGCACGCCGATGATCCACGACATCCTGGCGGTGCAGAAGATGTACGGCGCGGATACCACCACGCGTACCGGCGACACGATCTATGGCTTCAACTCGACCGCCGGCAAGTCGGTGTTCGACTTCACGATCAACAAGGCGCCGATCGTGACGATCTGGGATGCCGGCGGCAACGACACGCTCGACGCCTCGGGCTATCGCACCAACCAGGAGATCAACCTCAACCCGGGCTCGCTCAGCAGCATCGGCGGCGTGACGATCGAGGAAGTGCGCGAGCGGCTGTCGTTCGCTCAGGTCAACGCCAATCGCGCCGCGCTCGGCTATGGCCCGATCGATCAGGCCAGCTATGACCGGCTCTATGCGCAGCTGATCAGCGGGCAGCGCAATCTGGCGCTGACCGACAACGTCGGCATCGCCTATGGCGCGACCATCGAGAATGCGGTCGGTGGCAGCGGCAACGACACGATCATCGGCAACAGCGTCGCCAACCGGCTGGACGGCGGCGCGGGCACCGACATCGTCAGCTATCGTGACTCGGCGGACGCGGTTGCGGTTTCGCTGCTCACCGGGCGCGGCACGGCGGGCGATGCCAAGGGTGACATCTACCTCAATTTCGAGGGGATCGAGGGCGGCCGCGGCAACGACACGCTGACCGGCGACAATGCCGCCAACACGCTGATCGGCGGCGCGGGCGCCGATACGCTGATCGGCAACGGCGGGTTCGACACCGCCAGCTATCGCACCTCGACGATCGGCGTCACCGCGTCGCTGATGTCGAACACCGGCAGCGTCGGCGATGCCAAGGGCGACAAGTTCGTGAGCATCGAGGCGCTGGAAGGCGGTCGCGGCGACGACACCTTCTACGGTTCGAACAATGCCGACACGCTGACCGGCAACGCCGGCAACGACAAGCTGTTCGGCAATGGGGGCGACGACACGCTGTTCGGCGGCGCCGGCGACGACGTCCTCTACGGGCATGACGGCAACGACTGGCTCGACGGCGGCACCGGCAATGACCAGCTGTACGGCGGGCGCGGCACCGACACGCTGTACGGTGGCGACGGTGACGACATCCTCGACGGCGTGTTCGACGACGACGTGCTGTTCGGCGGCGCGGGCAACGACACGCTGCTGGGCGGCGACGGCGACGATCTGCTGATCGGCGGCAGCGGCAACAACACCTATACCGGCGGCTATGGCGCGGACGTCTTCCGCTTCGTCAGCCTGGGCGTGAAGGACACGATCAAGGACTTCACGCGCGGCGTCGACAAGATCGACCTCAGCCAGCTCGACGCCAAGACCGGCGGCGCGATCGATCCATTCAAGTGGCTCGGCGACGGCGCCTTCACCAAGACCGCCGGCGAGCTGCACACGGTGCGCGTCGACGGCCTGAACTATCTGGAAGGCGATGTGGACGGCGACGGGATCGCCGACTTCTCGATCCAGACCAACAACAAGATCGTGATCACCGACATCATCTTCGGCTGATCCGGGCGCACGCGGGCCGATCGGCCCACGCGCGGTAAAACGAATCACGGCGCGGGGGCTCAATCCCCGCGCCGCTTTTCGTCGGGGTTGGCGACACACCAGTAACATCCACGAAGGGCGAAGAAATTTTCCAATCGTATCAAAAGGTTTTGCGAATAAAATAGATTGGTATTGTTAAAACATCCGCCTGGTGTCAGCCTTTTGCTGCTGAGGCCGGGGGGATTAGCCAGTCAGACGAACAAGCCAGCCGAAAAGGCGGCGAGGCAGGTCCCCCCGGACGCTCGGGAAGCAAGGGGGACTTTTGATGATGGTGATGAAGGGTTTGCTGGCCAGCGGCTGCTGCTTGGCTGCATTGGTTGCGATGCCGTCGATGGCGACGGCGCAGACGGATACGGCACCGAATACGGCGATCGGCGATCCGGTCGCGTCCGCCAAGCTGGCAGCCGATGTCGCCACGGACAAGGATGCCGGGCGGTCAATGACGAACGAAGTGATCGTCACCGGCACGCGCATCACGCGGCCGAACAACCGCTCCGCCGCGCCGATCACCACGACCACCGCTGCCGAGATCGCGGCGCAGGGCGCGACCACGATCGAGGAAGTGCTCAATCGCCTGCCGCAGGTGCAGGCGAATGCCGAGCAGAATTACGCCGATTCCGACGGGCGCCAGCGCATCAAGCTGCGCAGCCTCGGGTTCGAGCGCACGTTGACACTGGTCGACGGGCTGCGGCTCGGCATCCAGAACGGCATGGATGTCAGCCTGATCCCCAACGAGCTGGTCGAGCGGATTGACGTTCTGTCGGGCGGCGCTTCCTCGGTCTATGGCTCGGATGCGGTCGCCGGTGTGGTCAACTTCGTGCTGAAGAAGGACTATAACGGCGTCTCGCTGACCGGCAACTACAGCTTCTTCAATCATTACAACAACGCCAATGCGGTGACCGCCGCGGCCGATCGCGCCTTCTTCCCGTCGGCGCGCGGCTGGGCGAATGATGGCGGCCGCGCGAACGTCACGCTGTCGGCGGGCAAGACCTTCCTCGATGGTGCGCTCAGCATCTCGGGCTATGCCAATTACCGCCGCTCGGATCAGGTGAGCCTCGACGATCGCTCGCTGTCGGCGTGCGAAGTGTCGCAGACCATCGCGACCGGCGCGCTCAGCTGCACGCGCAGCACCTACACGCAGGTCGGTACGATCGTCCCCGGCGGGATCGGGCGGGGCAGTACGCTCGTCAACAACCCGAACGGCTCGGGCACGCTGCTGCCGTACAATTCCGGCCGCGGCACCGCGACCGATCCGTTCGACAATCTGGCGTTCCAGCGCAACTTCAACCGCATCAATACCGGTGCGTTCGTCACCGCGCGGATCTCCGACGAGATCGAACTCTATTCGACCGCGATGTTCTATCGCGACCGATCGTTCAACACGCTGCCCAACCGCGTCTATTCGTACAGCGTCTATGGCAACACGCCCTATCAGGTGAACTGCGACAATCCGTTTCTGTCGGCATCGCAGCGTACGACGCTGTGTGGAACGGCGACCAGCGGGCTCGTGCCGCTCGACCTCCGCTACCGCTTTGATGGTGCGCCGCTGGTTGCGACCGGCTTCGAGAACCGCGGCGCGCGCATTGCCGGCGGCTTGCGCGGCCGGGTGCTCGACGATGCGTGGAGCTACGACATTGCCGGTGTCTATTCGCTGCTCAAGGCGAAGTCGATCTATCCGGCGCAGCCCGATTTCGACCGCGTCAACCGTTCGCTCAACGTCGTTAACGTCGGCGGTGTGCCGACCTGCGCGTCGGTGGTCAGCGGCCTTGATCGCGCCTGCGTGCCGTTCAATGCCTTCCGCCCGTATAACAATGATCTCGCGCTCAACAATTATCTGTACACCAGCGTCGACGGCACGCAGAACAGCACCTCGCTGATGTGGCAGGCACTGGCGGTGCTGAACGGTGACCTCGGCAAATACGGGCTCACCTCGCCGCTCGCCGAACAGGGGATCGCAGTCGCGATCGCGAGCGAGTTTCGCGCCGAACTCTACAAGAGTGGCGCCGACGCGCAGTTCCGCCAGACCAATGGCGGCAGCGATCAGCGCTTCACGCAGAATGTGCTCGAATCCAATATCGAGGTGCAGGTCCCGCTGATCGAGAACAAGCCCTATACCGATCAGCTACAGGTCAATGCCGGCTATCGCGTGTCGAAGTACAACCGCCTGAACGGCACGTTCAACACCTGGAAGGTCGAGGGCGTCTGGGGGCCGATCGCGGACATCGGCTTCCGCGCCTCGTTCAACAAGGCGCAGCGCGCGCCGACCGTGATCGAGGCCGATCAGGCGAGCAACATCTATTACGATCGAAATGGCCGTAACGACCCGTGCGCCTCGACGCCCGACCCCAATTCATCGGACCCGAACGTCCGTATTGCTCCGACGGCATCACTGGAGCAATGCCGCCGCACCGGACTGCCCGACAATCTGTACGGCAGCGCGGCGCTCAGCTGCCTCGACAACAGTTGCACGATCCGCAGCGGCGGGTTCAACCTGAAGCCGGAGACGGCCTATACCAAGACGTTCGGCGTCATCCTGCGCCCGCGTGTTCTGAAGGGCCTGACGGTGTCGGCCGACCGTTTCATCATCAACCTGAATGATTCGATCAACTACTTCCAGGTCAACGACTTCCTTGACGGGTGTCTGACCACCGGGCTGCAATATTATTGCCGCGGCGTCGTTCGCACCCCGGGCACGTTCCGGCTCGACAGCGCCGCGACCGGCAATCCCACCAGCGGCTATTTCGCGCGGGGCACCAGCAACGGCTACAAGTCGCAGGCGCACGGCTGGGATTTCCAGGCGCAATATACGGTGGGACTCGGCGCGGTCGGCACGCTCGACACGTCCTTCAACGGGTCGCTGACCACGCGCGTCGGCAACCAGGACTCGCCCGATGCGACGGCGCGCAATTGCGTCGGCTATTATGGCGGGGGTTGCGGCGAGAGCATGCCGCGCTGGGCGCACGGGTTGCGCGCGACGTGGACGACGCTCGACAAGACCACCAACGTTTCGGTCAACTGGCGGCACACCTCGGCGATGACGATCGGGTATAACTCACCCGCCGACACCGGCATCCCGCGCAACGAGCCGCAGGTACGCAGCTTCTACACCGGCGTGCCCGCCTATGATTACATCGATCTTTCGACCAGCTTCGATGTCGCCAAGCGCTTCACGCTGCGGCTCGCGGTGAACAATCTGTTCGACCGCGATCCGCCGCTGTTGCCGGACTCGCGCAGCGTGCTCGGGCTGCTGCGGAGCAACACCCTGTTCCGTTACGACCTGCTCGGGCGGCAGATCGTCGTCGGCGCGACCGCGCGTTTCTGACGCGCAACCGGTCAACCACCCTGTCGCCGTGGCGACAGGGTGGTTCACTCACATCCCCGATGCGGCCAGCTGCGATCGCCAGAACGCCAGCGCTGTCGGGTCGGCATCCGGGCGTGGGGTGGCGGGCTTGCCGTGGCGCAGCCGCTCGCGGTCGTGCTCGGATGGCGCGACGACGCGCACCCGCACCGCGCCATGCCCGGCGTCGCGCAAGCCCAGCGCCTGCGCCGCGCCCTTCGACAGATCGATGATCCGCCCGCGCGCGAACGGCCCGCGATCGTTGACGCGCACCACGATCACGCGCCCGGTATCGAGCGACGTCACCTCGACATAGCTCGGCAGCGGCAGCGTCGCGTGCGCGGCGGTGATCCAGCCGGGGCGGAACTTCTCGCCGCGCGCGGTGCGGTTGCCGCTCTCGCCGCCATACCAGCTCGCGCGCCCCAGCATGTCGTAATCGGGCGCGGCGGCGGGGACATAGCTGACGCCGCGCACCACATAGGGGCGCCCGATCGTCACCGGCGTGTCGCTGACCGCGCGATAGCGTCCGCCGCAACCGCCGAGCAGCAGCGCCAGCGCGCCGATCAGCCAGGCGGGGCGGGGGAGCGCGTGCATCCGCCTCCGCTACAAGGCGATCGAAGTGTGAGCAATGCCGCGAACGCGCGCGCTGTTGTGCCCGTGGCGACCATCGACCACCCATATCGCTTGCCCATAGCCACTGGCGAAACGTCACATGCCCCGCCTAGACTGACTGGTGACGGGGGCCGCCAAGGCGCTCGCGCAAGGGGAGTCGCCATGTTCGTCCGTCGTGTCATCGCGCTGTTGATCGCGCCCGCCTTGTTGTCGAATGCCCCGCCGCCCGGCATCGCCGCGCGCGCCGGCGCCGCCGAGCGCTCGCCGGTCCGCTGCAAGCCGGTAGCGCCCGAACGGTTCTATTCCCGCACGTCGGGGATCGCCATGCCGGCCCCTGGCGCGCCGCCCCCTCCACCACCACCACCACCACCACCGCCGCCGGTGTCGGTACAGAGCATCCCCACCCCGGCACCGGTCTTCACCGCAGCGCCGGCCATCGCGCCGGCTGCGCCGCCCGCGCCGCGCGTGTCACCGCGCACCGCCGCGTCGGCCCCCTATGGCGCGCCCGAAAACACCGAGCGCTATGACGGTCGCCCGGTCGCCACGATCACCGACACCGCGACCACCCCGGTCTCGACCTTCTCGGTCGACGTCGACACCGGCTCCTACGCCAATGTCCGCCGCTTCCTGACCAAGGGGCAGCCGGTTCCGTCCGAGGCGGTGCGCACCGAGGAGCTGCTCAACTATTTCCGCTACGATTATCCGCGCCCGGCCGACGCCGCGCAGCCGTTCAGCATTACCACCGACGTAGCGGTCACGCCGTGGAACCCGGCGACGCGGCTGATCCGCATCGGGCTGCGCGGCTATGACGTGGCGGCGGCGACGCGCCCGCCGGTCAACCTCGTCTTCCTCGTCGACACCTCGGGGTCGATGGGGGAGCCCGACAAGCTGCCCTTGGTCAAGACCGCGCTGCGCGGGCTCGCCGACCGGCTGCGCCCCGACGACCGCGTCGCGATCGTCGCTTATGCCGGCAGCGCCGGGATCGTGCTCGAGCCGACCGCGCAGAAGAAGTATGTCGACGCCGCGCTCGCGTGCCTCGACGCGGGCGGATCGACCGCGGGCGGGCAGGGGATCGAACTCGCCTATGCCACCGCGCGCGCGCATTTCCGCAAGGGCGCGGTCAACCGCATCATCCTCGCCACCGACGGCGACTTCAACGTCGGGGTCAGCAATACCAAGGCGCTGGAGCAACTGGTCAAGCGCAACCGCGACGACGGCATCACGCTCACCACGCTCGGCTTTGGCGCGGGCAATTACAACGAGGCGATGATGGAGCGGATCGCCGACGTCGGAAACGGCAATTACGCCTATATCGACAGCGCGATGGAGGCGCAGAAGGTGCTGGGCGACGAGATGGCCGCGACATTGGTCACGATCGCCAAGGACGTGAAGGTGCAGGTCGAGTTCGATCCGGCGCGCATCAGCCAGTATCGGCTGATCGGCTACGAGAACCGCGCGCTGCGCGAGGAGGATTTCACCAACGACGCGGTCGATGCCGGCGACATGGGCGCGGGGCATCAGGTGACCGCGCTCTACGAGGTCGTGCCGGCCGGATCGCCGGGCTGGACGCCCGCGCGCCGCTACGCCGCCAACCGCCCGCCTGCGGTCGCACCGCGCGGGGCGGAGGCGTGCTTCGTCAAGCTGCGCTACAAATTGCCCGACGGCACCACCTCGCGCGAGCTGACCCGCGCGATCCCGGCCAGTGCGCTCGCCGCCGCGCGGGCGCCGAGCGGGGACATGGCGTTTGCCGCCGCGGTCGCGGCCTATGGGCAGAAGCTGCGCGGCGACGCCTATCTCGGCCGCTTCACCTTCGCCGACGCGCGCCGGCTGGCGGGCAGCCCGCGCGATTACTGGCGGCAGGAGTTCGTGAAGCTGACGACGCTCGCCGAGGCGCAGCGCGCCGGGATGGCGAGCGGGGAGTGAGCGGCGCATGAAAAGGGGGAGCACGGTTGCCCGTGCTCCCCCCGATCTGGCGCGGATGGCCACTTAGAAGGTCAGGCGCAGACCCGAATAGAACGAACGCCCGAAGATGTCGTAATAGGCCGGCACCGTGTCGAGCGCCTGCGTGCCCGCCGTGCTGCTCGGGAAGAACGGCGGCTTGCTATCGGCGATATTGTTCACGCCAAGGAAGAATTGGTAGTTCTCGTTGACCGTGAACGACACGCGGGCGTTGTGGTAAAAGCGATCGCCGATCGCTATCTGCGGATCGGCGAACGGGCTGTTACGCGCCGATCCGATATAGCGCATATTGTAGGTCAGCCCCACGCCGTCCTGGCTCGTCCAGCTCGCCGTCGCGTTGCCGGTGAACTTGATATAGCCCTGGTCGGAGGTCGAGCCGCCGGCAAAGCCGAGCAGATCGTCTTCCGGCTCACCCGGCAACGTCCGCTGGCTGGCCTTGTCGTAGAGCGTTCCGATCACGTTGAACGCCGCCCGGCCGCCCAGCAGCGGCGCGGTATAGGCGGCGGTGACGTCGACGCCCTTCACCTTCAGCGCCGCGACGTTGATCAACTGGTCGTTGACCGCGGTCAGGACCCAGGTCGCGCCCGGCACGTTCGGGTTGGTGCTGCGCACCAGATCGCTGCAGAACAGCCGCGCGGTGGTGTCATAGCATTGGTTGGCCTTGGTCTGCCGCCCGACGGTGCTGATGATGTCGTCGAGGCTGATCTCGAACCGGTCGACCGTCACCGAGAAGCCCGGCAGGAAGTCCGGCGCGAAGGCGAAGCCATAGGTCAGCGTCGTCGCGCGCTCCGGCGCCAGGTTCGGATTGCCGCCGACGAAGCCGGCGACCGACTGCTGGACGTTGATCGGCGGCGCATAGGTGGCCGGCACGCCGTCCGCAGCGCAATTGGCGGTGCGGGTCGCGTTGGCGGTGCGCGCCGTGGCAGTGCACGGATCAATCACGGTGCCGAAGTCCTGGCCGACGCCGGACAGCTCGCCCGGCACCGGGGTGCGCACCGCGCGGGCGCGGTTGACGCGCAGCACGAGGCCCGCGAACGGCTCCCAGCTGCCGCCATAGCGCCACGTCTGGTAGCTGCCGCCGACGCTCGGGGCCGAATAACGGAACGAGCCGTCGAGCGTCAGCTTGTGGATCAGCGTGATGTCGCGCAGCACCGGCGCCGAAAGTTCGCCATAGGCTTCCTTGGTGCGCGTCTTGACGTAATCGACGTCGCCGATCTGGTTGCCGGTCACCTCGGCGTTGTTGATCTGGCTGGCGTAATCGAGATTGCCCGAGAAGGTGCGATATTCGGCACCGACCGAGAAAGCCAGATCGCCGCCGGGCAGCCGGAACAGCGCGCCGGAGACGAAGGCGTTGACGTCGTGCAGCACGCTCTCGCCGGTCTGCCCCGCCGACACGGTCAGCGCCTTGCGCTGCGCATCGGTGTAGGGGAGGAACGGGTTGATCGGCACGCAGCCGGTCGCGCGCGCGCCGGGGTCGGCGCATTGCAGCGTGCCGTTCACCTGCTGGGTGCGCAGACCGTAATAAAGCTGGCGGGTGCTGACGAGACCGCGGGTGATCGAGTCCAGCTTCGTGCTGCCGTAGACGTACGAGACTTCATAGTTCCAGTCGCGGCCGAACCCGACGTTGAAGTCGCCCTTGACGCCGGCGACCGCGCGGATCGTGTCGCGGCGGTTCACCGCCCCGCGATCGTCAAACGCCGCGAAGCGCTGCTGCCAGTTGAGCTGCGTGACGCCGCGCGCCAGCGCCGCATTGTAGATCGCGGTCGGGATGATTGGGTTGGCGATCGTGCTGGTCGCGCCGTCCGCGGCGATCGACTGGATCTGCAGCGGGATGCTGGCCTGTAGCCCGGTTACACCCGGCCCGCCGCCGAACAGACTGCCCGCCGCGGACGACTGGAACGGATGCCCCTCGAACGCCGCGGTGGTCTGGCTCTGGCCGTAGTTGAATTCCATGAAGGCATCGACACCCTTCGCGATCGGATAGTCGGCCGATGCCGCGAACAGGATGCGCCGCGTCGGGATCGCGATGTCGCGCGTGCCGTTGCGGTTATAGCCGTCGCGGCGGGCGACGAACGGGATCAGATTGCCGTTGGCGTCGGTGAAGCTGGTGCTGCTGCCGATACGCGTGGCATTGACCGCACCCAGCCCGTTGCCCGCCGGAAGGAAGAAGGTGCCGTTGAGGCCGACCGACGAATAGGCAGCCGGGCCGCGGATCGGATCTGCCGGCGGCGACCAGAAGAAGTCCTGCGCGCACAGCTCGCGCGAGGCGCACTGGACGCGGCCCTGATAGTCGACCTGCGCGGTCAGGTTTATCGCACCGCCGTTTTCGAACTTTTTGCCGAACATCAGATAACCGTTCGGGTTGCGATTATCACCACGCTCGGTGATCCCGTAGCTCGCGCCGGCCTGGAAGCCGTCGATCTGCTTGGTGATGATATTGATGACACCCGCGACCGCATCGGCACCGTAGATCGACGCCGCGCCGCCGGTCAGGATGTCGAGCCGTTCGATGTTCGCCGACGGGATCGTGTTGAAGTCGACCGCGGTGCTCGTGGTCGTGCCGCCCGGCACGCGCCGGCCGTTGATGAGCGTCAGCGTGCGTCCGCCGCCCAGGTTGCGCAGATTGACGGTGTTGAGCCCCGAAGTCGCCGCACCCGAGAAGGTCGATTGTGTGCGCGACGACCCGAACGACGCCGCAAACTGCGGCAATTGCGTCGCGACGTCGGCGAAGTTGGTGAAGTTGCGGTTCTGGAATGCATCCTGCCCGACGACGAGCACCGGCGACGAACTCGTCAGGTCGGGGCGCGCGATGCGCGTGCCGGTTACCACCACGTCGCCGGCCTGTCCGGCGTTGGGATCGGTCGTGCCGGTCGGCGTGCTGACCAGCGCATCTGCCGCGGCGGGCGCCGCGGTATCGGCCTGGCCGTCGGTCTGCGCCCACGCCGGCAACGCGACACAGGCCACCACCGATGACAATACCGATGCCAAAAGACGTGTTTTCAATATATTCATACAGTTAACCCCCAATTTGACCCGATCTTTCCCAGGATCGAGCAAACAACCCGCACTAAAAAGAATTATCGTTCAGAGCAGACACGATGATCCTAGGAAGTCTGGGTTGTAGGAAGCAATTGAGGACGTAACGAAAGTAACAATAAAATGGCACGTGTGTCCGGATGGACACACGTGCCATTAAGTGATGTGACGTGACTATGTAACGGTATTACTGTCGAATTTGTCTACGCCCGGCGCCGCACCCGCACGCCGGGCTGGCGGCCGACCGTCAGCTTGTACGTGCCGAGCGCCGCGCGCTTGACGACCACCGGCTCGCCGGCGCGCGGCGCGACCGCGAACGTCTGCCCGTCGGTCTGGACCCAGCGCGACCCGTCCGCCAGCGTGAAGCTCCAGTTGCCGTCGCTGGTCCGCGCGGCCTGCGCCAGCTTGCCGGTCAGCGTGTCGAGCCGGTTGCCGTCGGCGTCCTGCAACGTCGGCAGGTCGGCGGCGCGGCGGCGTTCGCCGAACCGCGCGCGGCGCTCGGCCTCGACCTTCGCGCGGTCGACCACCACCACCTGCCGCGCGGCGATCGCGCCGTTCAGCGCCCCCGCAGCGGCGTCGAAACACTTCAGCCGTTCCTTGTCGTTCGTGATCGCGCGGCACCGGATCACCGCGTCGGCAACCCCGCTGCGGTCGGCGATTGCGGGATCGGCCCACGCCGTGCCGGGCACGCAAGTCATCAGGACTGCACCAAAAATAGGCAGCGACACCGCGGATTTGCTCATTTTTCCCTCACAAAAGGTCAGAAAGTGTAACTTGGCTGCAACAGATGCAAAATTTCGTTGCATTTAGGACCAGTTGAGATTGCCCATCATTTCCGCCGTTCGTAGCGTCGACCCAAGCGCTGCCATCTAAAGGCGCGATAGAACACGGCTATTCCAAAATGGGGGTCTTATGAAGACGATTTCGATGAGGCGTCGACTGCTCGCCAGCACGATCGTTGCCGGCGCGATGCTGGGCAGCCTGCCCGCCGCGGCGCAGGTCGCGAACGATCCGACCGGCGCCAGCGCGGGTCCGCTCGAGGGTCAGGCACCGGTCGCGAACGCCGACGGTGACAACAAGGCCGCACAGGGCGGCGACATCGTCGTCACCGGTTCGCGCATCCGCTCGCCGAACCTCGAGGCGACCAGCCCGGTCACCGTCGTTAACAGCGAAGAGTTCAAGCTGACCGGCACGACGCGCACCGAGGATCTGATCAACTCGCTGCCGCAGGCGTTCGCCGGGCAGAGCGGCAACATCTCGAACGGTTCGAGCGGCATCGCCACCATCAACCTGCGTGGCCTGGGCGCCGAGCGCAACCTGGTGCTGGTCAACGGCCGCCGCGTCGTCCCGGGTGATCCCACCTCGGCCGCGGTCGACATCAACGTCATCCCCGCCGCGATCATCAAGCGCGTCGACGTGCTGACCGGCGGCGCCTCGTCGGTGTACGGTGCCGACGCGGTCACCGGCGTCGTCAACTTCGTCATGGACACCGATTTCGAGGGCTTCCGCCTCGACGGCCAGTATTCGCTGTTCAACCACAACAACCGTGGTGGCGGCGGCATTCTGCCCGCGCTCAACAGCAGCTCGCCGTATGGCGCGCCGGCCGGCTATCCGAGCGGCATGGCCACCGACGGCGGCACGATCGACGTCACCGCGGCGTTCGGCACCAGCTTCGACGACGGCCGTGGCCACATCACCGCCTATGGCGGCTACCGCAAGATCAACGCCGTGCTCCAGGCGAACCGCGACTATTCGTCGTGCTCGCTCAGCGCGAACACCGCGTCGGTGGTGCAGAGCACCGGCCGGCCTTACGCCTGCGCCGGTTCGGCGACCTCGCCGCAGGGCTCGTTCGTCGCGTTCGACGGTACGGGTGCCGATTTCACCTCGACCTTCTTCCAGCCCGGTCAGGGCGGGACGTTCGCGGCGGGCCGTACGCCGTTCAACTTCAACCCGCTGAACTATTACCAGCGTCCTGACGAGCGCTACACCGCCGGCTTCTTCGCGAACTACGAAGTGTCGAACGCGATCAAGCCATACGCCGAGTTCATGTTCATGGACGACCGCACCGTCGCGCAGATCGCGCCGTCGGGCAATTTCGGCAACACCACCTCGATCAACTGCGACAACCCGCTGCTGGGCGCCGCGCAGCGCGCGTTTGTCTGCCGCAACGACAACCTGCTCGTCGCGAACAGCGCCGCCAACCAGCTGACCGGCCAGCGCGTCGTCGGCCAGGCGATCTACAACCCGAGCGTCTTCAGCGACACCACGGCCGCCACCTTCTTTGATCCCACCACGGGTGCCGCCTACAACCGCGGCTATCTGCAGACCTTCCGCCGCAACGTCGAGGGCGGTGCGCGTCAGGACGATCTCCAGCACACCAGCTTCCGCGGCGTGCTCGGGTCGCGCGGTGATCTGGGCAGCGCCTGGTCGTATGACGCTTACTACCAGTACGGCCGCACCAATTTCGCGGAAACCTACCTCAACGACTTCTCGATCACGCGCCTCGGCCGTGCGCTCGACGTCGTGTCGAACCCGAACGGCGGCGCACCCGTCTGCCGCTCGGTGCTGACCGGTGAGGATCCGAACTGCGTTCCCTACAACGTCTTCTCGCTCAACAGCGTGACGCCGGAGTCGGTCGCTTATCTGTCGACCCCGGGCTTCCAGCGCGGCGTCGTCAGCGAGCAGGTGGCCTCGGCCAGCTTCTCGGGCCAGCTCGGCGAATACGGGATCAAGAGCCCGTGGGCGAGCGAGGGTCTCGGCCTCGCGATCGGCGCCGAATATCGTAAGGAAGCGCTCGATCTGAAGACCGACCAGGCCTTCCAGACCGGCGACCTGTCGGGTCAGGGCGCGGCGACGCTCCCGGTCTCGGGCTCGTTCAACGTCAAGGAAGTGTTCGGCGAGCTGCGCGTCCCGGTCGTGTTCGACAGCTTCATCTACAACCTGTCGTTCACCGGCGGCTATCGCTACTCGTCGTACAAGACTTCGGCGGGTCGTGGCTTCTCGACCGACACCTACAAGATCGAGGGCGAGTTCGCGCCGATCCGCGACATCCGCTTCCGCGGCGGATACAACCGCGCCGTCCGCGCGCCGACCGTCCAGGATCTGTTCGCCCCGCAGCGCGTCGCGCTCGTCGGCAACAGCGATCCGTGCGCCGGCCGCGTGCTGACCGCGGCGGACCAGGGCTGTCTGTTGCAGGGCCTGCGCGTCGGGCAGACCGTCGCGGAGAACCCGTCGAGCCAGTATAACGGCCTGATCGGCGGCAACCCTAACCTGGTGCCGGAAGTTGCCGACACCTACACCGCGGGTGTGGTGGTGCAGCCGTCGTTCCTGCCGCGCTTCGCGCTGACCGTCGACTTCTTCGACATCAAGGTGAAGGGCGCCGTCACCACGATCGGCACCGACACGATCCTCAACGCCTGCAACACGACGCTCAACACCGAGTTCTGCGGTCTGGTCAATCGTGACGCGGCGGGTTCGCTGTGGCTGACGCCGAACGGCTATGTCACCAACACCACCAAGAACATCGGTGGTCTGGCGACGCGCGGCATCGACGTCGGCGCCAGCTATTCGTATCCGCTGGGTGGGCTCGGTTCGCTGGGCTTCAACTTCAACGGCACGTGGCTGGATCGTCTGGTCACCGACACGGGCGTCAGCGGTTCGTATGACTGCGTCGGCCTGTTCGGCACCACCTGTCTCCAGCCGACCCCGGAATGGCGCCACAATGCCCGCGTCAGCTTCAGCTCGCCGTCGGGCGTGGGTCTGTCGGTGCGGTGGCGCTACTTCGGCAACGTGAAGATCGACGCGACCGATCCGAACTCGAACCTCAACAACCCGGGCGCCAGCGGCCCGGCGCCGGGCGGTACTCCGCGTCCGGGTCTCGCCGAGCTGGGCGTGCAGAGCTACTTCGACCTGGCGATGACGTTCCGTGTCAGCGACGCGTACACGTTCCGCCTCGGCGCGAACAACCTGCTCGACCGCGAGCCGCCGCTGACCGGCTCGCAGGCGTGCCCGGGCGTGGTCTGTAACGGCAACACCTTCCCGGGCGTCTACGACGCGCTCGGCCGTTACATCTACGCGGGCGTGACGCTGAACCTGTAAGGGTCCGGCAGCGCCGAAACAGAGAGGGGCGGGTCTTCGGGCCCGCCCCTTTTTGGTTGAGGGAGGTTGCCGCCGCTTCGTTCGTCATTGCTTCGCTACGCTCGCAATGACGGATCAGGTCGATCCACCCGCTCCAAACCCCGTCACCCCGGCGAAAGCCGGGGTCCAGTCGGGGGACGCCGATGACAAGCGCCCGGCCTTCGCCGCGGTGGCGTTTCGATCGCGAAGGATCACACTGCCCCGTCCTCCCGGACCTGATCCGGGCTCCCGCTTCTTCTCCTGCTCGCCACGAAGAAGCGGAGCCCCGGGCGACGAAACGGGGACGATCGCCCACCCCGCCAACCGGATCGAAACCATGTCCGCTACGCCAGCCACCGCCGCCACGCTCGCCCCGCAGGTCGCGCGCGCCACCGCGACGTGGCGCGAGGCCGACGTGATCGCCGCGCTGACCGCCGCGCTCGGCCGCAGCCCCGACGATGCGGCGCTGTGGCAATTGCTCGCCGCCGCGCAGCGTTCGGCGCAGGACCACGCCGCCGCGCTCGCCGCCGCGCGCCGCGCCGCGACGCTCGCACCCGATGACGCGCTGATCGCGCACACGCTGGCGCGCATCACGCTCGAGGCGGGCGACCCCGCGGTCGCGCTCTTCGACCGCGCGCTGGCGCTTGCGCCGCTCGACGCCGGGGTAATGCTCGGCCGCGCCGCCGCGCTGGTCGCGGCAGGGCAGGGCGATGCCGCAGCCACTTTCCTCGCCGGCGTGCTGCGCCAGCATCCCGGCTGGTACGACGGCCATGCCACGCTCGCGCGGCTGCGCTGGCAGGCGGGCGACCGTCAGGACTATGCCGCCGGTTATGCCGCTGCGCTCGCGACGCGCCCCCGCGACGGTGTGCTGTGGCGCGACCATGCCGCGACCGTCGCGCGCGCCGGGCAGACCGACGCCGCACGCCGCATCGTGACGCAGGCGCGCGCCGCGGTCGGCGCGAGCCGCACGCTCGACCTCATCGAGGCCGGTAGCTGGTCCGAGGACGGCGAGATCGCCGCGGCCGATCGCCTGTACCGCGCGCACCTGCCGATCACGGATGCCGAGGCGCTGCCCGGCTACGTCCGTCATCTGCTG
This sequence comes from Sphingomonas sp. NPDC079357, assembly GCF_044901155.1. Taxonomy (NCBI): domain Bacteria; kingdom Pseudomonadati; phylum Pseudomonadota; class Alphaproteobacteria; order Sphingomonadales; family Sphingomonadaceae; genus Sphingomonas; species Sphingomonas sp. NPDC079357. The sequence continues at coordinate 15,474 of NZ_JBJDOM010000004.1, read as the reverse complement.
CGCGCGCGCCGCGCCGATGCCGCGCGCGCGGCGCTCGAAGGACGGCTGACGCGCGAGGCGCACGATCTATGGCCGCTCGCCGCGCTGGCATGGCGGCTGACCGGCGACCCGCGCAGCGACTGGCTGGAGCGGGGCGGGGCGTTCGTGCGTGTCTTCGATCTCTCGGCGCAGCTAGGCCCGGTCGACGAGCTTGCCGCGACGCTGCGCATGCTCCACCGCACGATCGCCGCACCGCTCGACCAGTCGCTGCGCGGCGGCACGCAGACCGACGGCCCGTTGTTCGCGCGGCAGGATGCGGCGATCGTGCGGCTGCGCGACGCGGTGCGCGCGGCGGTCGCCGATTATGTCGCCGACCTGCCGCCCGCCGATCCCGCGCATCCGCTGCGCGCGCCGCGCCGCGATGCGCTGCGTTTCGCCGGATCATGGTCGGTGCGGCTCACCGATCGCGGGCATCATGTCGACCACGTCCATCCGGCGGGCTGGATCAGCTCGGCCTGCTACGTCGCGCTCCCCGACGCGCAGCCGGACGACACGCCGCAGGCGGGCTGGCTCAGCCTCGGCGATGCCCCGACGTTGCTCGGCGACACGCTCGCGCCGTGGCAGACGATCGCGCCGCAGCCGGGGCGGCTGGTGCTGTTCCCGTCCTATATGTGGCACCGCACGCACGCGTTCGCGGCCGGCGAGCGGCTGACCGTCGCCTTCGACATCGCGCGCCCGCCGGTCTAGGATTGCCGATATGACAGACGTTTCCGAGCTGATCGCGGCGGCGACCGCCCGTGCCCGCGCCAATGATGCCGCCGGCGGCCTCACGCTGATCGAAACGGCGTTGCAGCACACCCCCGATGAGCCCGCCTTGCTCGAACTCGGCGGGCTGCTGGCGGCGCATGCCAGGAAGACCGATCGTGCGGCGGCGCTGTTCGGGCGACTGCTCGCGCTCGCGCCCGACAATCCTTCGGCGCGGATCAACCTCGCGACCGCCTTGATGAGCGCCGGGCGTGCCGCGGAGGCGCTGGCGGTCGCCGACGGCGATGCGCATCCCAAGCTGCGCCTGCTCGCCGCGCATGCGCGGGTCGCGACCGGGGCGGGGGAGGCGGCGGATTACGAGACGATCGTCGCCGCCGACCCGCGCGACTATCGCGCGTGGAACAACCTCGGCAGCGCGCGGCTGGCCGAGGGCAGGGTGGACGACGCGGTCGCGGCGTTCGACGAGGCGGTACGCTACGCGCCGAACGAGGTCGGCCTGTACCTCAATCTTGCGCAGGCGTTGCGCGACGCCGGGCGTTTCGACGTCCGCCAGCAGGTGATGCGCGACACCGCCGCGCTCTTCCCGAACGATCCCGAGGTGCAGCTCGAACTCGGCACCGCCGAGGCGGCGTGCGAGAACCCGCTGGCCGCCGAACAGGCGTTCCGCCGCGCGATCGCGCTCGCCGACGGCTACACCGGCGCGTTCGTCGAACTCGGGCTGCTGCTCGAAAGCGTCAACCGCATCGACGAGCTGGAGCAGGTGGTCGACGCGCTGGCGGCGCGCGCGCCCGACGCGATCGAGCTGGACTTCCTGCGCGCGTGGGTCGCGCGGCGGCGCGGCCATGTCGCCGAGGCGCTCGCGCTGGCCGAGCGCGTGCCCGAGACGATCCACCCGCTGCGCCGGCATCAATTGCTCGGCGATCTCTACGACCGGCAGGGGCAGTCCGAAAAAGCCTTCGCCGCCTTCACCGCGATGAACGCGGCGGCGGAATCGCTCTATCCTGCCGCACCGGGCGACACCTATCGTGATCGGCTGGGGGTAATTTCGGCGCGGTTGACGCCCGGACAGGTCGCTTCATGGCACCCGCTGGCCCCCGACCGGCATCGCGCCGCGCCGGTCTTCGTGGTCGGCTTCCCGCGGTCGGGCACCACCTTGCTCGACACGTTGCTGATGAACGTTGAGGGCGTGCATGTCCTTGAGGAACAACCGTTCCTTGCGCTCGCTACCCAGTCGCTGGGATTGACGGAGGACGGTCTGGCGACGCTTGACGACGCCGGCGCGGCTGCGCTGCGGAAAAGCTATTTCGATCAGGCGGATGCGGTCACCCCGCCGGGCACGCGGCTGCTCGTCGACAAGCACCCGCTCCACATGGTGCGCATCGCCACGATCCACCGGCTGTTTCCGACCGCGAAAATCGTGCTGGTCGAACGACATCCGTGCGATGCAGTGCTCAGCTGCTTCATGGCCAACTTCCGGCTCAACACCGCGATGCGCAGCTTCACCACGCTCGACGAGACCGCGCGCGTCTACGATGCCGCCTTCACGATTTTCTCACGCGGAACCAGTCTCTTCCCCGACATGCCGGTCCACCGCGTCCGCTATGAACGGATGATCGCGGATCTCGAGCAGGAGCTGCGCGCGCTCTTCGACGCCCTCGGGCTAGACTGGCAGCCGCATTACGCCGACCACCGCGTCAGCGCCCTTGCGCGTGGCGCTGTAAAAACAGCCAGTTATGCGCAGATCACCGAACCGCTCTACACCCGCGCGCTGGCGCGTTGGGAACGGTATCGCCAGCCGCTGGCGCCGGTGATGCCGATCCTGAAGCCCTGGATCGACGCGCTCGGCTACACCGACTAACCCTCAGTTGTTCTTGTAGCGATTGGCCTGAACGCGCTCGATATCCTGTTGATTGATGGCCTTTTCGGCCGCCCAATCGCGCGCGGACATGCAACGCTTGGTCTTGGAGAGGCGGCTGCCGGTGTTTTCCTCGGAGCGGCAGATGATCTTGTCGGGATCGGTCACGGCAGCGGGCTTGCGCTCGCGTGCCACCGCGCCGCTCGCCAGCATCATCGCGACGGCTCCCAATCCCAGACCCACGTAGCGCATCAGAATATCTCCCCGGACCGCTCCTGCGACCGATCCGCGAATGTCGTGCGGTTCGGCTGGTACGTCAATACCATGCCGCCGCCCGCCGCCTCACTGACGGCCGGTCGTGAACAGGTCGGCGTTCGTCCAGTCCGCCCCCGGGCGCACCGTCGCCGGTCGCCCGGTGCTGTCGATGCTCAGCGGATTGTTGTTGCGCAGCGTGCGGGCGTAGCGCGCGTTGATCGCATCGAGCCGCGTCTGGATCGACGCGCGGCTGTCGGCGGACAACGTGCCGCCGTCGCGCTGCTGCCGGAGCAACGCCACCTTGCGCAAGGCCAGCAGGTCCTGACGATAGGTGAAGGCGATCTGGTCGGGCAGCGCGCGAACGACCGCGCCGCTTCCCGAAAACACCGGCCCGGCCTGCGCGACCGCCGGGAGCAGCGCCACCGCGCCCGCAGCGATCGCGAGCCGTGTCATCGAAGAGAGGTTCATCGGCAAACTCCCGTTATTTGAAGGTGATAGCTATCCACCGGCGGGTTCTGTTCCGGTCGGCAGCCTGCGCCCGGCCACCTGCATAGTCAAGCAAGTCGCCCCGATGCGAAAACGCCCGCCGCCTTCCATGCGGGAAGGCGACGGACGTCTCCGGGCTTGCGGCCAGCCGGGGTCGCCCCCGGCCGGCGCGCGTCGCATCAGAAGCGGAAGCGGACGTTGCCTCCGATGCGATAGCTTTCGTAATTACCCGCGCTCGCGTCGACGCCGATCCGCACGCCCTGGCCGACATCGAACTGCACGCCCACCCCGGCATTGACGCGGTCGCGCGCCAGCCCCGGATTGGTCATCGTCACGTTGATCGGGTCGATCGCGCCATCGGCGGTGATCGGGGTCAGCCCGTCCTTGAATTCATGGACATAACCGACTTTGAGGTAGGTCAGCGCATTCGGGGTCACCGAATAACCGACCTGGGCGTTCAGTCGACCGATCCCGCCGTCGCGACGCTGGCGCTGGATCCGGAAGAGGTCCAGCCCGGCCTCACCGGTTTCGGCGAAGCCGTCGACGCGCTGGTTGATCCCCAGCACCTCGGCCGTGCCGCTCAGCACCGTGGCGCCGAACTGCTGGTAATAGCCGAAGCCGCCGCCATAGACGAAGCTGTTGGCATTGACCGAGCGGAAGCGCGCGCTACCGCCGATCACCCCGCGGGTGCCGCTGCTGGTGTAGTCGCCATAAGCGACCCGACCGATCAGGCGCAGCGCCTGGTCGCCCGTCAGCGGCGCGGACACGCCCAGCGCGATCTGGTTGCCGTTCAGCTTGGCATCCATGTTCGTGCTGCGGAAGCCACCCTCCGAATGGGCGTAGCTGAGGTTGGCGCGCAGCACCGACAGATCGTGGCTGACCCCGATCTGATAGGCGACGTCGCGGAAGCGGTTGTATGCCGCCCCTTCCTTGTTCAGCCCGCGCAGCTGCCCGCCGTGGATGCCGCCGGTGAAGGCGCTCTTGCCCGGGGTGAGCGCGTCATAATCGCTCACCTCGACCAGACCGTCGATCATCGACGCACGCATCCCGTCGCTGATGCCGGCATAGGCATCCGGCGACCAGCGTGCGAAGCTCGCCTGCGTCGCGTCGCGCCCGTTCGCCACATTGGCGGCCAGCGACTGGAGCAGGTTGCCGCCGTAATATTGCGGCACGCCCCCGGTGGTCTTGACCAGCATCGCCGCCAGCGCGTTCTTCTGGCCGGTGGTGATCGCGGTCGCATCAGACAGCGTCTGCGGCGTGTACGAACCCATGCCGATCACCGTGCCGTTCGACAGGTTGAAGGCGAGGTTCTGGCCGAAGTTCGCCTTCGTCACCGATCCGAACGACCCGGTAATGCTGCCCGGGCGGAACTGGAAGATCTGGATCGCGGTGCCCAGCGGCAGCTCGTAGCTGTTCGCCGGAACGCTCTTGTCCAGTGCCAGTACCGAGCTGCCCGACAGCGTCAGCTTGCCCGTCACGACGATCCGGTCGTACCCGTTCGCCACGCCCGCGCCGGCATTGCCGTCGATCTGCATCGCGGCCACCGAGTTATCCCCGAACGCCAGGTCGGCGAAGGTCAGGATACCCGGCGAGTTGCCCGGCGCGATCACGCCGAGGCTGTTGCCGCCGACGGTGGTCGTGCCGCTGATCGAGCCGTTGCCCGTGACCTGCCCGCCGCCATTGACGATGGTGGTGGTGCTGGTCAGCTGGCCCGCCGTGGCCCCCGCGGTGTTGAGCGCCAGCCCGTTGCCCAGGTGCAGCGTGCTCTTGTCGGTCACCGTGGTGGTGGTCGCCGTGGCGGCACCGGCCAGGTTGATCCGGCTGTTGGCGGCGCTCAGCGTCTGCGTCGCCAGCGTGGTGGTCGCGCCGACGTTCAGCGTGCTGCCCGGCTGCACCGCGAAGGTGCCGCTGGCCACGGTGCCCGCGGTGTTGAGGTCGAGCGCGCCCGAGGTCAGCGCGATCCGTCCGGTGCCATTCACCTTGCCGGTGAAATTGCCGCCGGTCGACAACGTCAGGGTGTTGGCCCCGATGTTGAGCGCGCCCGCGCCGCTCAGGTCGCGGATCGTCTGGTCGGCCTGCAGCGTCAGCGCGGCGGGTGCCGCGATCGACACCAGCAGCGCCTTGTCGAGCAGGCCGGCATTGGCGACGACCAGCTGCCCCTGCTCGATCGCCAGCGACGTTGGTGCGAAGCTGTCGACCGCACCGGCCAGCGTCAGCGTCGCCGCGCCCAGCTTCGTCACCGTGCCGGTGCCCGCGATCACGCCCTTGTAGGTGCCGTCGACCGTCTGGTTGATGGTCAGGCGGTTGGCGTTGATCGTGATCGTGCCACCCGCGCCGGACAGCGACCCGGTCGCCATCGCCGCATTGGCGGTCAGCGAGCCGGCGTCCTGCTGATAGGCACCGGTGATGGTCAGCGCGTCATTGGCGACGATCGTACCGCTGTTGGTCAGGCTGCCCAGCGTCGGGGTCGAACCCGCCGCCAGCGTCAGCGACGCACCCGCAGCGTTGGTGATCGCGCCGTTCACCGCGAACGCCTTGCTGGCGGTCAGGGTGCCGGTGTTGCGCACGCTGCCCGCGACGAGGCGCGCGTCGAACTGCGCGGTCCCGTTGTTGGCAAGCGTGGTGACACCGTAATCGGCGCTGGTGGTCAGCGTGCCGGCGTTGGTGACGCTGCGTACCACATCGGTGGTGCCCACGGCGTAGGTCGCACCCTGCGCGACCGTTACGTCAAGCGTGTCGGCGAAGGTGCCGCCGCCCGTCGTGTCGATCGTGCCGGCGTCGATCGCGAACGTGCCCGTGAAGGTGTTCGCGCCCGTCAGCACCAACGAACCGGCGCCCGCCTTGCTCAGCTGGCCCGCACCGGCGACGATGCCGGCGTAGGTGCTGTTGCCCGACTGGTCGATCGTCAGCTTGCCCGCATCGGCTACCGTGACCACGCCGGTGGCGTTGCCCGCGAAGGTCGAGGTGTGGAGCGTACGCGCGCCGGTCACCGCGATCTGGCCGTTGTTGACCGTCCCGCCGCTGGTGGTCAGGTCGGCGTTCAGCGCCACCAGACCGTCGTTGGCGAGCGTGGCGATCGACTGATCGGCCTGCACCGACAGCGTGCCCGGTGCGGACACCGCCACGGCCAGCGCGTTGCCGAAGATGCCCGCGTTGGCGGCGGTCACCTGGCCCTGCGCCACGGTCAGCGACGTCGGCGCGATGCTGTTCGTCGCCCCCGCCAGCGTCAGCGTCGCCGCACCGGTCTTGGTCAGCGTGCCGGTGCCGGTCAGCGTGCCGGCGTAGCTGCCGTCGACGCTCTGGGCGACCAGCATCTGCGTCGCGCCGTTCAGCACGATGTCGCCGCCCGCACCCGACAGCGAACCCGTCGAGATGTTGGCATTGGCGGTCAGCGTGCCGGCGTTCTGGGTATAGCCGCCCGCCACGGTCACGATGTCGTTGCCGACGATCGTGCCCGCATTGGTCAGGCTGCCCAGCACCGGCGCCGAGGTGGCGTCGAAGGTGATCGTGCCGCTGGCGGCGTTATCGACCGCGCCCGTCACGAGCAGCGCGTGCGCCGCATTGACGGTGCCGGCGTTGGTCAGGCTGCCGAGCTGGGTGGTGCCGCCGTTCGTCATCGACAGCACGCCGCCCTGTGCGTTGGCGACATCGGTGTCGACCACCAGCGCCCCCGCCGCAGTGACGGTGCCGGTGTTGACCAGCTTGCCCATCACGCGGGTGCCCGACGTGCTGGCGAGGTCGAGCTGTCCGCTGTTGCTCACGTCGCCGCTGGTGACGAGGACCGCATTGACCTGCGCCGTGCCGCTGTTGGTCAGCGACGCCGCGCCGTAATTGGCATTGGTGGTCAGCTGCCCGGCGTTGGTGACGTTGCGCACGATGTCGTTGGTGCCGACCACATAGGTCGCGCCGTTCGCCACCGCGATGTCGAGCGCGTCAGACAGCGTACCGCCGCCCGTCGTGTCGATCGTGCCCGCGTCGATCGCGAACCCGCCGGTGAAGTCGCTGGCGCCGGTCAGCGTCAGCGTGCCCGCACCCGTCTTGGTCAACGCGCCCGCGCCGGTGACGATACCGGCATAGGTGCTGTTGCCCGACTGGTCGATCGTCAGCTTGCCCGCATCGGCCAGCGCGACGACGCCGTTGGTGCCGCCCGCGAAGGTCGAGGTGTGGAGCGTCCGCTCGCCCGTCACCGCGATGCCACCGTCGTTGACGGTGCCGTCGATGGTGGTCAGGTCGGCGTTCAGGCGCGTCACGCCCAGGTTGGCGAGCGTAGCGATCGTCTGGTCGGCCTCGACCGACAGCGTGCCCGGTGCGGACACCGCCACGGCCAGCGCATGGCCGAGGATGTCGGCGTTCGCGGTGGTCACGCGGCCTTCGGCGACGGTCAGCGCGGTCGGCGTGATGCTGCCCACGGCGCCCGCCAGCGTCAGTGTGGCGGCGCCCGTCTTGGTCAGCGTGCCGGTGCCCGACAGCGTGCCGGCATAGCTGCCGTCGACGCTCTGGTTGACCAGCATCTGCGTCGCGCCGTTCAGCACGATGTCGCCACCCGCACCCGACAGCGAACCCGTCGAAATGTTGGCATTGGCGGTCAGTGTGCCGGCATCCTGCGTATAGCCGTTCGCGATCGTCAGCACGTCGTTGGTGACGACGGTGCCGGCGTTGGTCAGGCTGCCCAGCCACGGGGCCGCGCCCGCGCCGAGGTCGAGCGTCGCGTTCACCGCATTGGTGACCGCGCCGGTGACGACCAGCTGGTGCCGCGCGGCGACATAGCCGGCGTTGGCGAGGCTGGCGAATTGTGTCGCGCCGCCGCTATACAGGATCATCCCCGCACCGGCGTCGTTGCTCACCGCGCCGTCGACCAGCAACTGCCCGCTGCTGCGGAAATCGCCGCTGCCGGTGTTGGCCAGCGTGCCGCGCAGATGCGCGATCGCGGGCGCATCCATCCACAGCTGACCGCTGTTGCTCACCGCGCCGTCGGCGATGAAGCCGTTGGCGACGCGCATCAACCCGCTGTTGATCAGGTCGGTCACCCCGAAATTCTGGGAGGCGATCGTCGCACCGGCGTTGGTGAGATTGTGGATCGTGTCGGCGGTGCCGACCAGGTAATAAGCGCCATTCGCCACCGCCACGTCGAGCGTGTCGGCGAGCGTGCCGCCGCCATAGGTGTCGACCACGCCGTTGTTGATCGCGAACCCGCCGGTGAAGCTGTTCGCTCCGGTCAGCGTCAGGCGACCCAGTCCGGCCTTGGTCAGCGCGCCCGCGCCGCCGAAGGCACCGGCATAAAGGCTGTTGCCCGACTGGTCGATCGTCAGCGCGCCCGCGGTACCGTCCGCACCGCCCAGCAGTACGCCGCCGTTGGCATTGCCGCCGAAGCCGGTGGTGGACAGCGTGCGCGTGCCGCTCACCGTCACCAGCCCGTTGTTGGTCACGGTGCCCGACGCGGCGATCGCGCCGGTCATCGCCCAGGTGCCGTTGTTGGTGATCACGCCGGCCGCGAGATCGGCGTTCTGGAGCAGCAGCCCGGACTGGTCGTTCAGGATGTTGCCCGCGGTGCTGACATCGTTGAACACCAGCCGGCCGGTGTTGGTGATGTTGCCGGTGTTGGCGGTCGTGGCGAAGCGGATCGTGCCCGCGTTGATGATCGAGCCGGTGCTGGTCGCGCTGTCGGCGATCAGCAGGCCGTGATCGGCGACGTTGACGGTCGTCAGCTTCTCGGCATTGGCCAGCCGCAGCGTACCACCGGTGACGGTGACATAGCCCCCCGCCGACGCATCCATCAGGCGACCCGACAGCGTGTCCAGCTTGGTCGAGACCAGGCCGTTGTTGACGGTGATGCCGCGCAGCGTGTTCTGCCCGGTCAGGTACAGGCTGCCGCTGTAATTGGTGTCATTGACGGTCAGGAAGCCGTTGGTGACATTGCCGGTCAGCAGCGCGAAGTCGCCGGTGCCGACCAGATTGTCATAGACCGCGACCTTGCCGTCCAGCCCGCGCATGTCGATGTTGTTCATCAACCGCACCGCGCCGGTCGCCTCCACGGCGTCCGACCCGAACACCAACGTGTCGGCCGTACGGACGAACCCGCCCGAGTTCCACGCCAGGTCCTGGCCCTGGCCGCCGTTCAGCGATCCGAAGTTGAGCGTCAGGCCGTTGGCGAGCGCGGCGAAGCCGCCGCTGCCGCCGGCAGTGCCGGTCGAGTCGGTCCACGACACCTGGTTCGGCATCACGCCGACGCGGCGTGTCACCGTGCCCGAGGTCAGCAGCGTGCCGGCGTTGGCGGTCGCCAGCGACGTGGTGCCGCCGATCGTGCCCGCGCCCTCGAACAGGATGTGGCTGTTGGCATGGATGCCGACGCCGTCGTCGGCGCGCAGCGTGCCGCCCTGCAGGCGCGTGTTGCCGGTATAGGTGTTGACGTTGTTGAAGCGGACCAGCCCGCCGCCCGCGATCGTGATGTCCGCGCCGTAGCCCGAGGCGATCCCGGTGCTGCCGATGCTCGCCGCGCTGTCGTCGGCGATCGTGCCGTTGAAGGTGATCGTCTTGCCCGCGCCCGGCGACAGGATGACGGTCGACCCGCGCATCATGAACAGGTCGCTGCCCGCCGCGCTGCCGGCCGCGCCGCCGTTGTTGCTCGATCCGCCCAGCGCCGCGTTGCCGTCGAACAGCGCATCGCCGTTGATCTGCAGGGTGCCGCCGTCGCGGACGAAGATCGCGCCGCCGTAGCCGGAGCCACCGCCGCCGCCCTGGCCGTTCGACGAGCCGACACCGCCGCCGAAGCCGGCCGCGCCACCCGCGCCCGCCGCGCCGTCGAGGCTCTGGCCGCCCTGGCCGCCGGCACCGCCGGCACCACCCGAACCGCCGCCCGCGCCGAAGCCGCCGGCACCGCCCGTGCCGCCCTGACCGCCTGCGCCACCGTCGGTGATCGACAGCGCGCCCGCGCCGCCCGAGCCGCCTCCGCCGCCGGCACCGCCGCCGAAGAAGGTCGCGCCGGCACCGCCGTTACCGCCCGCGCCACCGGCGCCGCCGAACGCGACCTTGCCGTTGGCCATGTCGATGTTCCACGTCACCAGATCGGCGATCGCCTTGGCGAGCAGCACCCCGGTATAGGCCGTGTCCGCCGCCAGCGAGGCCGACAGTGCGGCCGCCGGCGGGAAGTTGGCCAGCGCCGCGCCGACCTTGACCGCGTTGAGCGTGAACTGGACGCCCGTTTCGATCACGGCCTGCGTCATCGCGGCGTTGATCGGCGCGCCGCTGCTGCCGCTGCCGCCGCTTCCGCCGTTGCCGCCGGCCGCGCCGTTGCCCGCACCGGCGTTATAGCCGTTGGTGCCTGCCGATCCCTCACCATCGTTGAGGATCGCGTTGAAGTTGCTGGCCGTGCGCCCGCCCGAACCGTTGTTGCCGACCGTACCGGTCGACACCAGCGAGTTCATCGACCCGCCCTTGACCAGATTGGCGACCGCCGGATTGATGCTGAACGTGACAGTGTTGGTGGCGACATCGATGCCGGTGACGACCGCATTGTTCGGGATCGCCGGATCGCCGGACAGCACCTGGCCGATCTTCATCCCGCTGATCGACACCAGCGTGACCCTGTTGCCGCTGACGCTGGCAACCGGGCTCAGCGTCAGCAGCATCTTGCCCTTGTTGATCGCGTTCAGCCCCGCGCTGGCGATCGTGCCGCTCAGCGTGACCGTGCCGTTGACGGTGTCGATGCCGGTGATCGTCGTGCCATCGGCGATGCCCTGGCCGCTGACCTTCTGGCCGACGCGCATCCCGTTGGTCGAATTGACCTTCAGCTGCGAGGTGCCGTTGGCGTTCGACAGCACCGGGTTGGACGCTGCCTTCAGCGAGGTGACGCTGTTGAGGTCAACCTGGTTCGACAGCGTGATCGCGCCGGTATCCGGATCGATCGCGGTAACTTTGGTGTTCGCGGGAACGCCGTTGCCGGTGACGACCATCCCGACCTCGAAGCCGGCCAGCGTGCCGCCGGTCGGCGCCTCGATGACGTTCGTCAGCTGCGGAGTGATCGAGGCCTTGAAGCGGGTGATGTCGAACTGTGTCGCCGACGACACCGCGACGTTCTGCACGCTGGTCGAGCCGTTCGACAGCGTGAAGCTCTTGACCTTCTGGTTGCTGTCGTAGGTGACGTCCTTGACGGTCACGCCGGCGTCGATGCCGTCGCCATAGACGACCGCGCCCGGCAGCAGCTTGGACGCGTCGATCGTCCCGCTGACGTAATAGCCCGCCGGATTGGTGCCGCTGGCGTCCTGGTATCTTGCGGTGACGACGTTGCTCGAATCCAGCGTGTACGGTTGCGTCAGCGTGACCTGCTGCTTGCCGTCAGCGTCGATCGCGACCGACTGGACCGTTGCGCCGACCGTGCCGCCGCCCAGCGCGACGCCGGCACCGACGCCGATCAGCGAATTCTCGTTATCCAGCGTGAAGCCGGTGATCTGCAGCCCGTGCGCGGTGCTGTAGGACGCGGTGACCTTGGGGAAGTACAGCGAGACCGCATCCGCATTGGCGCTGTTGGTGGCCAGCGAGAAGACCTTGGGCGCGACCGAGAAGATCGGTGCCCCGCCGCCTTCGCCGCCCTTGGTGGTGTTGCTGGAGAAGCTGACGTTGTTGAGCGTCAGGCTGCCGCCCTGGTCGATGAAGAACACGCCGCCGAAGCCGCCGCCCCCGCCCGAACCGGCGCCGCCTTCGGTGTTGAAATCGGTGTAGACCGTCTGGTGCCCGTCGTCGCCGCGTGACTCGCTGCTCGAGATGATCGCGCCCTTGGCGCCGTTACCGTCGACGACCGTCGCGGTGTTGGTGTTCTGCGCCTGAGCATGGACCGCGGTCAGCGCGCCCATCGCGAGCGCGGTCGATGCCAGCAATTTCACCCGGTTCTTCACGTAGGATAACCCCCAAAAGCGTCGTGAGCTCGGGCAGCCGCATGCATCCCGCCTCTCACAGGATCGGCCTAATGGGGGAAAAGGGTTAATTTGCGGTAAGTGCGACGCGACGCGCGAAGTCAATACTTACAATTGGCCTCGGAAAAATATCTATTCGATTTGATATCTATCGGGCGTCAAAGAGTTATTCGAAAATCCAATCCCATTTGCGCGGTAGGCGTCGCTATGTCGTTATTAACGCGCGCGGACAACAATTTGAGGAAAGGCAACGTATTGGGTCGACATTCAACGGGTCTCCCAAAACGCATGTAGATTAGTGAATATCCGTTACAATTTATTGCATGTAGCCCATGGCCGGGATGAGCTGCGACTGACGTGCTCTCTCCTTTTCAGGCCACCGATCAATTAGCTTCGGTGTCTTTAAGCCCCTTGCGGGAGCGGTTGGTGAACTCGGCGGTACCATGCCGCCGAGGCTGCGATGCGGACACACGGTGTTGTAGTCCGTCCACTATGCCTCGATGATCCGTCTTGCCGCAGCCAGCGAGCGGAACAGGTGCTCGTTCAGGCACTCGTCGCGCAAGCGGCCCCTGAACGATTCCACAAAGCCAATCTGCTGCGGGTTGCCGGGCGCGATGTAATGCCACTCGACGCCGGTGTTCTGGCGCCAAGCGAGCACGGCATGACTGGTCAACTCGGTGCCGTTGTCGCTGGCCACCATGTATAGCGGCGCATCTCGCGTGCATGCCAGCAGCTGCCTACCTCAGCGAACAGGCCGAGCGCTGATTTTGGCAGGCTGCCTAACTACGGGCGAATTCAAGAGGAGGCGGCCGTGCCCGGAAGGGCTTGAGTGAGCCGCCACCTTTAAGCATTTCTGATCGTCATTCGTGCGGTAATGCCCCTGCGATCGGCGTACCGTCCGGTCTGTAGTCTCTTGGCTTGCCGGGGCCACCGAATTCAGGGCCTGCAGCACCATGTCCGCCTCTTGGGCCATGGCGCAGGCGCATTACGGCATCGAACACTTTTCTTTGATGGTCATCGAGTTGATCGTAGAAAACATGCCCGGCATCGATCCGTCGCCGCGCCTCGGCGCTATGTCGCGCGTCTTGATCCGCCATCCAGTCCAGTTCCGCCTCAAAGCTCTCGGCCGGGACGGCGCGCATAGAAGAGCGTGAGGGGGCCGCTGGAGGCGCGGGAGGGCGCGAGGCCTGCAGAAAGGCACTCAATGCTGGTCGCTGTGTTTCTCGCAAACCGAGCACCAGCGAGAGATCATCAACTTCGCGGACTCGCTCAGTCGTCAGGTCAGGCCGGTCGAGTGCCCGCGGCGGTGCACCGGCCGGTTGCTGTGCAAATACAGGCAGCGTCAGTCCCATCGCCGCGACAGACACGATCATCCCTTTTCTCATCGGTGTATTCCCTTCGACGTTTCCACTCTGATCGATCGGGACATCGTGGTTACGAATCTCGCGAATGTTTCTGCCATCGAAATGAGGCTCACTGTGACATTGAGGCCACAGCGCGACGTTGTATGCAGCCTTGCCGCAGAAATATGTGCCATTAGTATCAGGATTGAACCGTGTTGAAATAACTGCCCAAACCACGGCACTTCTGCTGCGCTATATCAGGTGCCGTGGCTCGCTAAATGTAGCTCTCGGAAGCATAGAGGCCTGTATCATCCTGGCAAATAGCAGCTGTAACGTCGGATTTTTCGATGCGAGCCTCCTTAAAGCCGGCAGCTGTGGAAGTCGCAGCATGCACGAGTTGATATCTCGCCTTGTACCATTTCATTGGCGGACTATCTCAGAATTGCGTACCGACGTTGAAGGTGATGAGCTTGGTGTCGTCGCCTGGCTGCTTAAGGATGGCTTTGGCAAGATCGATGCGAAGCGGCCCGAACGGCGAGGCCCAATTGACGCCGACGCCGATCGACAGCCGCGGGGACGCGCTGTTGCCCTGATAAGTCTCACGGTACGCACCTAGCGAGTAAGTATAGGGCGTTCCGGTGTTCGTCGTCGTCGCAAGACCGCTAGAGTCAAGATACAGCAGGTTGCCGTTGCCGTCGCTGTATTGGCGGGTCGGCACGGTGCAGGCGGTCCCACCGGCAATCGCTGCCGCACAGGTGTCGGTCAGCGTCGGGATACGTCCGCCGAACACCGCACCCGCATCAAGGTAGATCGACGGCCGCAGCCCTATCTCACGCGCCCCGGACCCCAGCGGCAGCTCCAGTTCGAGCCGGGCGTGATAGTAACTGGTGCCGCCCAGCGCATCCTGTGTCGTGGTTGTCGTGCTGCCAGACAGCGTGGCAGGGATCGTCGAAGTATCGTAGGTCTGGCGCGTCACCCGTGGGCCGATGCCGCGAATGTCGAACCCGCGGAGTTGCGGGTCGCCGAGGAAGAAGCGATCGGTGAGCAGGACGTCCTGTCCGAGCCCTTCGATGTGCCCGCCATCGGCCTGAACGCTCGCGACGAAGCCTTTGCCCAGTCCGAAATATTTTGCCGCCTCGACGCGGGTGCGGATATATCTCATGTCGCCGCCCAACCCTGCAAAATCCTGACTGAAGGTGAAGCGGTCTCCGGCCGTCGGGCGCAGCCGGCTGTTCAGACTGTCGTGGATCAGCGAATAGCCGATCGAAGAGGTCCAGCGATTGCCGACCGCGTCGCACAGATATTGCCCCGCCAGCACAGGATCGCAGCGACCGTCGGTGTAGTAGGTGTCCTTGTCGAGCGAGACCTGATCGTAGCTGAGCGTGTACCGACCGGACAGCTGCCAAAATTCGTCGAGCGGCACGCCGGTGCGCAGCTGGAGGCCGGTCGAAACCTGTTGATAGGTGGTGCTGTCGGTGTCGCCAATCGTGTTGTACGATCGATAATCGCGCCGGAAGAGGTCGCCGCCGAAGGCGACGTTGTGATCGAATAGATATGGCTCGGTGAAGCCAAGGTTCAGCGATTTGGAATAGCTGGACAGCGATCCGCTCAGGCGCAACTCCTGCCCTTGCCCGCGGAAATTGCGCTGCGTCAGGCTCGCCTGCAACAACAGGTTCTCAAGGCTGGAATAACCGGCGGACAATTGCAGCTCGCCGCTGGACCGCTCCTCGACGTTGGCGTCCAGCACCACGCGATCCGGCGCCGAGCCCGGCGTCTGCTTGATTTCGAATTTGTCCTGGAAGAACCCGAGCGAGTTGATGCGATCCTGCGAGCGCTTCACCTGGAAGCTGTTGAACGCGTCGCCCTCACCCAGACGCACTTCGCG
>NZ_JBJDOM010000003.1:0-327229 GCF_044901155.1 Sphingomonas sp. NPDC079357 | reverse complement strand
TACTCGCCGGCCGGCTGCAAATTGACGAGCAGCGGCACCTTGTGGCCCTCGGTCTCCCAGTCCTTGATCGGCAGCTCGACCCCGACGTGGCGCGCGAGTGCGGCGAGGTGGATCGGCGCGTTGGTCGACCCGCCGATCGCGGAATTGACCTTGATCGCGTTGTGGAAGGCATCTCTCGTCAGGATGTCCGACGGCTTGAGATCCTCGGCGACCATCTCGACGATCCGCTTGCCGGTAAGGTACGCGACCTCCTGCCGGTCGCGGTAGGGCGCCGGGATCGCCGCCGAGCCGGGCAGCGACATGCCCAGCGCCTCGGCCAGCGAGTTCATCGTCGTCGCGGTGCCCATCGTGTTGCAATAGCCGGTCGACGGCGCCGACGACGCCACCAGCCGGATGAACTCGGCATCGTCGATCTCGCCGGCTGCCAGCAGCTGCCGCGCCTTCCAGACGATCGTCCCCGATCCGGTGCGCTCGCCCTTGTGCCAGCCATTCAGCATCGGCCCGACCGACAGCGCGATCGCCGGGATGTTGACGGTCGCCGCCGCCATCAGGCACGCCGGCGTCGTCTTGTCGCAGCCGATCGTCAGCACCACGCCGTCGAGCGGATAGCCGTACAAAACCTCGACCAGCCCGAGATAGGCCAGATTGCGGTCGAGCCCGGCGGTCGGGCGCTTGCCGGTTTCCTGGATCGGATGCACCGGGAATTCCAGCACGATCCCGCCCATCTCGCGCACGCCCTCGCGCACCCGCTCCGCCAGCACCAGATGGTGGCGGTTGCAGGGGCTGAGGTCCGAGCCGGTCTGCGCGATGCCGATGATCGGCCGACCCGACTGCAATTCCTCCAGCGTCAGCCCGAAGTTCAGATAGCGCTCCAGATACAGCGCCGTCATGTCGATGTTCGCCGGATTGTCGAACCACGCACGGCTGCGCAGCTTCGTCGGATCGTGGGGGGCGGTCATGTCAGGCGGGCTCCAGAACGAGTCAGTTATATAGTCAGACAAATAGCATCGCTCAGCGCAGCGACGCCAGCGAAATTCCTTCCGCCATCGCGCGATAACCCGCGATACTCGGATGCAGCCCGTCGCCGCTGTCATAGGCAGGCAAAAGGCGGTCGGGCTGCGCCGGATCGCGCATCAGCCGGTCGAAGTCGATCACGTGATCGGCGTTGCCGGGGGTACGGATCCATGCGTTGATCGCCTGCCGGTCCGCCTCGCTCGCCGCGCCGGGATGATAATAAGCGTTGCTCGCAAACGGCATGATTGTCGCCAGATGCACTGTCATCCCCCTGCCCCGCGCGCGCGCCACCATCTGCGCATAGGCCCCCGTCACCCCCGCCACCACGGCGCGATGCGCCTCCGGGGTTGCTGGCTGTTCGCGGGTCAGCACGCCGATATCGTTGACGCCCTCCAACACGATCAGATGCTTCGCCCCTGCCTGCCCCAGCACGTCCCGGTCAAACCGCGCCATCGCGTTCGGCCCCAGCCCGTCGAGCAGCACGCGGTTGCCGCCGATCCCGAGGTTGAGCACCGCCGCCTTGCCGCCCAGCCGTCGCGCGAGCACGTCGGTCCAGCGCGCGTTGGTGTTCGGCTTCACGCCGTAACCGTCGGTGATCGAATCGCCGAATGCGACCACCCCGTTCGGCGCAGCGCAGCGCTCGACCTCCACCCCCGACAGCTGGAACCAGTGATCGGTCTTGGTCGCCTCCGCCAGATCGGTTGCACCGGTCGCGTCGCTCTTTGCGATCCACGATGTCGCGCGCGATCCGGGATGCGAGGTCTGCCCGTCCGGCGCTACGGGCAAATAGGCCGACACCGCCAGATCGTCGAACGCCGCGACCGGCAGCGTCACCGCGTCACTCCACCACTCCGCGCCCGGCGGCACGATCACCTCGCGCGCGCCGCCGAACGTCAGTGCGCGCAGGCTGCCCGGCGTCACCCGCGCGCTGGCGAGGTCCGCTGAGCGGGCGATGCTCGCGGCGGCGATGCGCAGCGGCGCGCGACCATAGGCGTTCGAGAAGCGCACCCGGACCCGCGCACCGCCCAGCGAAGGCCGGACGATCTGCCGCAAGGTCGCATCGCGCAAGGCGTCGTCGGGCAGGACGTTCTCGCCCTGCGGCGTCATCTGCGCCGATGCCCAGGCCGCCTGCCAGCTACAGGAGCGCGCAGCGGCGGGAGTGGCGGCGAGGCTGAGCAGCGCGGCGGCAAGCACGAACGAGGATCGCATGGTCGCTCCGAAAGAAAGAAGGGCCGGGCTCGCGAAGAGACCGGCCCCGAGAGTCGACACGCCGCATAAAGGGGAGAAAAGCGGCGCGCCTAACGCAATCAGAAATGCGGGCTGATACCGGATGGCACCGGAGGAAAGACGTCGGAAGCGGCACGGGCCGGGCCGGGCATGATGATCGACATCGTTCTCTCCATGACCGTTGCAGCCGGTCGCACCTGCTCCGAAAACATGCTCGCGCGGTGTTGATAGCGGTATCAAGAACTTGTCCGCTTCCGTCAACCGGCCTGCGACAGCCGGACGTCGCGATATCGCGGGTTGAGCAGGTGGAACACCAGCAACGCCACCAGATACGCCACGCCGCACGCGACGAAAAAAGGGCCGTAGCTCCCGACCGTATCGAGCAGCAGCCCGAGCGACTTCGACGCGATGAACCCGCCGACCGCGCCCGCGAACCCGCCCAACCCGATCAGCGTCCCCTGCGCGAAGCGCGGGAACTGGTCGCCCGGCAGCGCGAACAAATTGGTCGAGAAGCCCTGATGCGCCGCGCACGCCAGCCCGATCAGCAGCACCGCGATCCAGATGCTGCTCGCCTGCCCCGCGAACATCACCGGCAGCGCGAACAGCGCGCAGGCGAACATCGCTCGCTTGCGCGCGCGGCCCGTCGCCACCCCGCGCTTGAGCAGGTGCGACGAATACCAGCCGCCCGCGATCGCGCCGAGATCGGCAAGGATGTAGATCGCGACGAGCGGCGGGCCGAAGCTCTTCAGATCATAGCCATATTGCTTGTTGAAAAAGTCCGGCAGCCAGAACAGAAACGTCCACCACACCGGATCGATCAGGAACCGTCCCGCCATATAGGCCCAGGCCTCGCGATGCCGCAGCACGCGCAGGAAGCCGGCACGGCCCTGATCGACCGCCGGCTCGGTCTCGATCCACGCACGCTCCTCGGTCGTCAGCCGCGGATGCTCGGCAGGCTTGTGATACAGCCGCCACCACGCGAACAGCCACACCAGATTGAACAGCCCGGTGATGATGAACGCCCAGCGCCAATCGAGCAGCAGCCCCGCGACGATAAACCCGATCAGCAGCGGCGTGACCACCGCCCCGACGTTCGCCCCGGCGTTGAAGATACCGATCGCGAGCGCGCGCTCCTTCTTGGGGAACCATTGCGAGGCGGCGGCGAGCGCGGACGGATAGGTCCCCGCCTCGCCGAACGCCAGCGGGATGCGCGCAATAACGAAGCCGGTCGTCGAGGTGACGAGCGTCTGCGCGAAATGGCCGAGCGTCCAGCTCCCCATCGCGAGCAGATAGCCGTATTTCGGCCCGATCCGGTCGATCAGCCATCCGAAGATCAGGAAGCCGATCCCGTAAAAAACCTGAAAATAGCCGGTAACATCGCCGTAGCCGGTGTTCGTCCAGTTATAGAGTTCGGTCAGCTGCGGCTTGAGCACCCCCAGCACCAGCCGGTCGACGTACGACAGCACCACCGCCGCGAACAGCAAGGCACAGATGATCCAGCGCACGCGGCCTCTGGGTCGCGGCACTTCATGCACGGCGGTTTCGGGCGCGTGCTGCGCGGCGTCGGTGAAGTCGCTCATGCCGTACCGTTTCCTTGTCCGAAGCCTCGTGCCCTGCCCCGATCCGTTGGTGCTGAGAAGGCAGTGAGCCTGTCAAAGTGATCGGGTGAACATGCCCCCGGCATGTTCAGGATCGTCCTGGGGACGATCCGACCCGGCCACCGTCTCGACGCAGCGCCCCAGACCCACCCTTCGAGACGAGGCTTCGACAAGCTCAGCCTCTCCTCAGGACCAACGGATGTGATGATTGCGGGCGTCCGACACGTCGGCACCGGCGCCACCCTCACCAACTCCACAGGGTGCCATCCTCCAGCCGGTTCACCGGCAGATAGGCGCGCTTGTATTCGTAGCCCGCGGCTAGCTCTTCATCGATATCGACCCCCAGCCCCGGCGCATCGCCCGGATGCATCATCCCGCTCTCGAAACGGTACGCATGCGGGAACACCGCGTCGGTCTCGGCCGTGTGCGGCATATGCTCCTGCACCCCGAAATTCGGGATCGACAGCCCGAAGTGCAGCGCCGCCGCCATCGTCACCGGCGACAGATCGGTCGCGCCGTGGCAGCCGGTCCGCACCTGATACAGATCGGCGAGCGCGGCGACGCGGCGCAGGTGCGTGATCCCGCCACCATGGACGATCGTCGTGCGAACATAGTCGATCAACTGATTCTCGATCAGCGCCTTGCAGTCCCAGATCGAATTGAACACCTCGCCGACCGCGATCGGCGTCGTCGTGTGCTGGCGGATCAGCCGGAACGCGTCCTGATTCTCCGCCGGGGACGGGTCCTCGATCCAGAACGGGCGGTACGACTCCAGATCGCGCCCCAGCCGCCCCGCCTCAATCGGGGTCAGCCGGTGGTGGACGTCATGGAGCAGGTGCACGTCCGGCCCCAGCGCCTCGCGCGCCGCCGCGAACAGTTCGGGCACGACGCGCAGGTATTTTTCGGTCGACCACACCGACTCGCTCGGCAGCGCGGCATCGGCGGGCTCGTAGCGTTGCCCCGGCTTGGCGACACCATAGGTGGAGGCGAGCCCCGGCACCCCGCATTGCAGCCGGATCGCCTTATAGCCCTTGTCGCGCTCGGCCAGCGCAACCGCGATCGTGTCCTCGATCGACGCGCCATTTGCGTGGGCATAGACCATGCACGACTCGCGGCTCGCGCCCCCAAGCAATTGATAGACCGGCAGCCCCGCGAGCTTCCCCTTGATATCCCACAGCGCCACGTCGACCGCCGCGATCGCGGTCATCGTAACCGGCCCGCGCCGCCAGTACGCGCCCTTGTAGAGATACTGCCAGATATCCTCGATCCGATGCGCGTCGCGCCCGATCAGGCACGGCACGACATGTTCGGACAGATAGGCGGCGACCGCCAGCTCGCGCCCGTTGAGCGTCGCGTCGCCCACGCCGGTCGTGCCGTCGTCGCAGGTGATCTTCAGCGTGACGAAGTTGCGCCCGGGGCTGGTGATGATAACGCGGGCATCGGTGATGATTGGCATGGTCTCTCTCAGGCGATGTCGAGCGTGACGGTCTGCAGGTCACGGCTGTTGGGACCGGTCATGATATCGAAACGGCCCGGCTCAACCACCTCCCGCATGTCCTCGTCCCACATGCGGAACGCCTCCGGCCCGAGCGTGAAGCGCACCGTCTTCCGCTCGCCGGGCGCGAGCGTGACCCGCGCGAACTCCTTCAATTCCCTGACCGGCCGCGCCACCGACGACACCTGATCGCGAACGTAGAGCTGCACCACCTCGTCGCCCGCGCGCTGACCGGTATTGGCGACATCGACCTCGACCATCACTTGCCCGGCGGCTGCGATGCGCGGCGCGGACAGCCGCGGCGGCGACAGCGTGAACGTCGTGTAGCTCAGCCCGAAGCCGAACGGGAACAATGGCGCATCGTCGTCGAAGAGATAGCCGCGCCGTGCCGAGGGCTTGTGGTTGTAATAGAAGGGCACCTGCCCAACGTCGCGCACCACCGTCACCGGCAGCCTGGCGCCGGGATTGACGTCACCGAACAGCACGTCGGCGATCGCGTGACCGCCCTGCTGCCCGGCATACCAGCATTCGATGAGCGCATTCGCGCCCGCCACCACCGTCGGCCACGACGGCGGGCGACCGTTGATCGCGACGACGACCACCGGCTTGCCGGTCGCCTTCATCGCGCGGAACAGGTCGTTCTGCTCGCCGAGCAGGTCGAGGTCGGTGCGGTCGCCAAGGTGGGTCTTGGCATAGCCCTCGCGGCTGGTCTGTTCGGTATCGCCGATCGCGAGCAGGATCACGTCGGCACCCTTGGCGATCTCGACCGCCTCCGCGATCAACTGCCGGTTGCGCGCCGGGTCGGCGAGCAGCACTTCGTTGGCGGAGCGATCCTCGCTCTGCGTGATGAACACGCCCTGCGCATGGACAACCTCGGCCCGCCCCTTTAGCTTCTGGCGGACACCGTCGAGCAGCGACACCGAATCGGTCGGCAGCGACGAATAGCCGCCCAGCCGCGCCACCGCCGCATTCGGCCCGATCACCGCCACCCGCTTCTGCGCACCCGGCGTCAGCGGCAGCGTCCCGTCGTTGACCAGCAGCGCGATCGATTTGCCCGCCGCCTCCCGCGCCAGCGCCAGCGCCTCGGCGTTTGCGGTCAGCTTCGCGGCGGCGCGCGCGTCGACCGTCGCCTTCTCGAACAGCCCGGCGCGGAACTTCATCGTCAACATCCGCGCGCAGGCCAGGTCGACCGTCGCGACCGGCACTTGCCCCGCCCGCACCTGGTCGGCGAGTGTCCGGTACGCCACGCCATCGGGCAAGTCGCAATCAACCCCCGCCTCCAGCGCCAGCTTCGCGGCAGCCTCCTTGGTAGCGGCGACGTGGTGGAAATATTCCAGCTCCGGGATCGCGGCATAGTCGCTGACCACAGCGCCGTCGAAGCGCCATTCCCCGCGCAGGATCTTGCCCAGCAGCCAGTGGTTCGCATGGCTCGGCACGCCGTCGATCTCGTTGTACGACGGCATCACCGCCGTGATGCCGGTCTGCTCGACCACCTTGCGGAACGGCGGGAAATAGCTCTCGCGCAACTCGCGCTCGCCCAGCTGCGCGGGCGCGACATTGTTGCCCGCCTGCGGCTGGCCATGCCCGGTCATGTGCTTCAGCGTCGCGTGGACCTTGCCCGGCGCCAGCTCCTTGCCTTCGCCCTGCAAGCCCCTGACCGCCGCGACGCCCATCTCGCCGCAGAGATACGGGTCCTCGCCGAACGTCTCCTCGATCCTCCCCCAGCGCGGGTCGCGCGCGATGTCCACCACCGGCGACAGCGCCAGCGTCGTGCCATGCGCGCGCACCTCGCGTCCGATCACCGACTGCACCCGCTGCATAAGCTCGCGGTCGAAGGAGCCCGCCATCGCGATCGCCTGCGGAAAGCTGGTCGCCCCCGGCGCCATGTAGCCGTGCAGCGATTCCTCGTGGAACAGGATCGGGATGCCCAGCCGCGTCCGCTTTGCCCAGTCCTGCGCGGCATTGACGAAGGCGATCGTGTCGGCGGGCTTGCGCCACCGCCCGGTCACGTCGGTCCCGGTATTGTTCGCGGTCGCCGCCCCGCCGCGATCGGAGGGGCGCGCGATCTGCCCGATGCCGTGCGGATAGGCGCTGTCGGCCTTGCCCGGCGCAAAGGCGCGCGCCTCGTCCATCACGTCGCGCTTGGTGGTCGACAGCGTGATCAGCTGCGCGACCTTTTCGTCCAGCGTCATTCGCCCCAGCAGATCGCGGACGCGCAGATCGACCGGCGCGCGCGCGTCGCGATAGACCGGCGTACTGGCAGCGGCGGGCAGGAAGGCGAGCGCCGAGACACCCGCGCTCCAGCGCAGCAGCTCGCGACGGGCAATGACCGCGGTCGGTCGACGATGGGCGGTCACGCGCACATTCTCCTGACGTTCCCGATCTGACGCCGGGACTTGTGAAATTTCCTGATAGCGGTACCATGGCGGTTCAGAAGCGGCGTTGTCAATGCCGCCAAAGGTAGCGGGAGCGGTGATGAAGGCACGTTCGGGATGGCTGGGCGCGCTCGCCCTGATGCTGGCGGGTACGGCGCACGCCGATGACGGTTACCGGTTGTGGCTGCGCGCGCCGGCGGCAGCGCCGGCGGCAACGACGGTTGCGATCCGTGGCGACACCGAGACGCTGCGCCTCGCCGCCGCCGAGCTGTCGCGCGCGCTGCCTACGGGCCTGAACGTCACCGTCGCAACCAGCGCCGACTCCGGCATTGCGGCGCTGCGGCTGCCGTTCGCGCCGCTCGGCGACGAAGGCTATCTGGTCCGCCGGGTCACGCTCGACGGCACGCCGACGTTGCTGGTCGCCGGCAACACCGACCGCGGCGCATTGTACGGCGCGTTCGCGCTGCTCCGGCACCTCGCGACCGGCGGGACGGCGGCGAACGTCGCGCTCACCAGCGCCCCCAAGGTGAAGCTGCGCGTCCTCAACCACTGGGACAATCTCGATGGCACCGTCGAGCGCGGCTATGCCGGCGTGTCGCTCTGGGACTGGTGGACGCTCCCCGACTTCACCGACCCGCGCTACACCGACTATGCGCGCGCCAACGCCTCGATCGGCATCAACGGCACCGTCCTCAACAACGTCAATGCCAAGGCCGACAGCCTGACCCCGCGCTACATCGCCAAGGCGGCGGCGCTGGCGGACGTGTTCCGGCCATGGGGGATCAAGGTCTATCTCTCCGCGCGCTTCTCCGCGCCGATCGAGCTGGGCGGACTGAAGACCGCCGACCCGCGCGACCCGCAGGTCGCCGCGTGGTGGAAGGCGAAGGCCGACGAGATCTACCGCGCAATCCCCGACTTCGGCGGCTTTCTGGTCAAGGCGAACAGCGAGGGACAGCCCGGCCCGCGCGACTATGGCGCCAGCCACGCCGACGGCGCGAACATGCTCGCGGCCGCCGTGAAGCCGCACGGGGGGATCGTGATGTGGCGCGCGTTCGTCTATGCCGAGACCGATCCCGAGGATCGCGCCAAACAGGCGTACACCGAGTTCAAGCCACTCGACGGCACATTCGCCGACAATGTGCTGGTGCAGGTGAAGAACGGCGCGATCGACTTCCAGCCGCGCGAGCCCTTCCATCCGCTGTTCGGCGCGATGCCGAAGACGCCGCTGATGGTCGAGTTTCAGATCACCAAGGAATATCTCGGTTTCGCGACCCACCTCGCCTATCTCGGCCCGCTGTTCGAGGAAGTGCTCGCGGCAGGGACCGGGCGCGGCAACGAAACGGTCGCCTCTGTCGTCGACGGCACCAGCGAGCGGCACCGGCTGACCGGCATGGCCGGTGTCGCCAACATCGGGCGCGACCGCGACTGGTCGGGCTCGACCTTTAATCAGGCCAATTGGTACGCCTTCGGCCGCATGGCGTGGGACCCGACGCTCAAGGCGGAGCCGATCGCGCGCGAATGGGCGCGGCAGACGTTCGGCACGAACCCGCAGCTCGTCGACACCGCCGTCAGCATGATGATGGGCTCGCGCGAGGCGGTGGTCGATTACACCGGCGCGCTCGGCCTCGCGCATCTCATGGCCACCGGCCACCACTACGGGCCCGGACCATGGGTCGCCGACCTCGCCCGCCCGGAGTGGAACCCGGTCTATTATCACAAGGCCGACCGCGACGGCATCGGCTTCGACCGGACCAAAACCGGCAGCAATGCGGTCGCGCAATATGCGCCGCCGGTCGCGAAGCGTTTGGCCGATCCGAAGACCACCCCCGAGCGTGAGCTGTTGTGGTTCCACCATGTCGCCTGGGATCGGAAGATGCCGTCGGGCAAGACCTTGTGGGAGGATCTCGTCGCGCACTACGATCGCGGCGTCACCTATGTCGGTGACATGCGCCGGCAGTGGGACGGCGTGCGCGCGCAGGTCGACGCGGAGCGCTGGCAGAAGACCGCAACCTATCTGGCGGTGCAGGAGCGCGAGGCACGCTGGTGGCGTGACGCCAGCCTTGCCTACTGGATGTCGGTCAACGGTCGCGCCCTGCCCGCCGGGGTCGCACCGCCCGCGCACGATCTGGCGTGGTACAAGGCGCAGTCCTTTCCTTACGTTCCGGGTCACCACGACTAATCTGACGCTTGCCGACGCCGCTCGGGCCCGCCAAGAACCGTCCGCATGGACTGTCCGGCATGAACGAACCGCGCGGGTCGCGCCGCCAACGCAACGCCCCGACGATCAGCGACGTCGCGGCGCGCGCGGGCGTGTCGCCGATGACGGTCAGCCGCGTCATCAACCGCGAAGGCAGCGTCCGCGACGCGACCCGCGCGCGCGTCGAGGAAGCGATCGCCGCACTCCGCTACGCGCCGTCCGCGGCGGCGCGAATGCTGGCGGGCGGTGAGGACTTCCGGCTGGGTGTCCTGCACACCACGACCAGCCTGTTTTACTTCAGCGAGTTCCTGGTTGGCTGCCTCGATCAGGCCGCGCGCCAGAACGGCCAGATCATCGTCGAGCAGTGCGCCGAGGGGGCGGAACTGGCGGCGATCGAGCATCTGCTGAACGGCCGCGTCGATGGCCTGCTGCTCCCGCCCCCGCTCGGCGATGCCGAGACGGTGCTGGCGATGCTGCGCGAGCGCGATGTGCCGGTCGTCGCGGTGTCGACCGGGCGCGCGCCGGAATGGGCGCTGTCGGTCAGCATCGACGATCGCAAGGCCGCTTACGAGATGACGCGCCATCTCGGCACGCTCGGCCATCGTCGGATCGGTTTCATCAGCGGTGCCGCCAACCAGAGCGCGACCGGCGAGCGGCTCGCCGGCTATCGCGATGCGGTGGCGGATCTGGGGCTCGACGCCGACGATGCCCTGATCGCGGAGGGCAATTTCGGCTATCGCTCCGGGCTCGACGCCGCGGAGCGGTTGCTCGACCTGCCCGATGCGCCGAGCGCGATTTTCGCCAGCAATGACGACATGGCCGCCGCGACCGTGGCCATCGCGCACCGCCGTGATCTCGACGTGCCGGGCGATCTCACCGTCTGCGGATTCGACGATTCGGCGCTGGCGACGACGGTGTGGCCCGAACTGACCACGATCCGCCAGCCGGTCAGCGACATGGCGCGCACCGCCGTCGACCTGCTGATGCGGGAGATACGCCAGCGCCGGGGCGGTGGCAGCGAGGATCATCCGCATGTCGTGGTCGATTACGCGCTGATCCGGCGGCAGTCGGACGCGGTGCCGCGCCGCCGCCCGCGCGCCACGGGCTGATCGCCCCGCTTCCGCGACGAAGGCGCTTCCCCCCGCCCCCTACTTCAGCCTAACAGCGCCAATATATGTGGCAGCTCTATCAGTTCCCGCTGTGTCCGTTCACGCGCAAGGTCCGTACGCTCCTCAATGAGAAGGACGTGGGCTATCAGCTCATGCGCGAGAATCCGTGGGAGCGGCGCGACGCGTTCATCGACATGAACCCCGCCGGGCAGACCCCGGTGATGACCGACAACGATCGCGGCGTCGTGCTGGTCGATTCGATGGCGATCTGCGAATATTTCGAGGAGACTGTCGAGCGAGTCGCGATGATCAACGGCACCGCCGCCAATCGCGCCGAAATCCGCCGGCTGGTGGCGTGGTTCGACACGCATTTTTACCGCGACGTCACCCAGCCGCTGCTCGACGAGCGCATGATCAAGCGCATCGCGCACCGCATGGCTCCCGACGCGTCGCGACTGCGCGAGGCGATGAAATCGGCGGTCGGGCATCTCGATTACATCGACTTCCTGCTCGATCACCGGAAATGGATCGCCGGTTCGACGATCAGCCTCGCCGACCTCGCCGCGGCGGCGCAGATTTCGGTCGCCGATTATCTCGGCGGGATCGACTGGGCGGGCCATGCACTGACCAAGGCATGGTATTCGGCGTTCAAAAGCCGCCGGAGCTTTCGTCCGCTACTCGCCGAGCGGATCAGCGGCATCGAACCGCCTAGCTATTACGAGAACCCGGACTTCTGATGCACGCCACCCACGATTCCGCCGCCCCGCCCGCGCCCGCGATCGGGTTCGACGACTTTCTGGCGGTCGATGTGCGGGTCGGGACGATCGTCGCGGCGGAGCCCTTTCCAGAGGCGCGCAAGCCCGCCTTCAAGCTGACGATCGACTTCGGCCCGACGATTGGCACGAAGCGCTCGTCGGCGCAGATCACCGAACATTACGACTGCGACGGGCTGGTCGGGCGACAGGTCGCGGCGGTCGTCAACTTCCCGCCACGCCAGATCGGCAAGTTCATGTCGCAGGTGCTCACCCTCGGCTTCCCTGATGGGGACGGAAAGGTCGTGCTGGTGCACCCCGGCGTTCCCGTGCCGAATGGCGGGCGGCTGTTCTGATGCGGCAGGCGCACGGCAGACTGACGATCGCGACGCGCGGGGCGGGACTGGTCGAAGTGACTGGCGAGGTCACGGCATGGCTCGATGCACAAGGTATCGTCGACGGTCTGCTGACCATCTTTTGTCGTCATACCTCGGCCTCGCTGCTCATTAACGAGAATGCGGCCCCCGCGGTGCGACGTGATCTGGAGCGATATTTCCAGCGGCTTGCGCCCGAGTCACGTGACTATGAACATGACGATGAAGGGCCGGACGACATGCCGGCGCATCTGAAGACCGCGCTGACCAACGTCTCGCTCGGCATTCCCGTGGTCGACGGCCGGATGGTGCTGGGCACGTGGCAGGGCCTTTACCTGTTCGAACACCGCGCCGCCCCCCACCGCCGCACACTCGCGCTGCATGTGATCGGCGCGTAGCCGCGCCGCCAAAACCGTCGTCCCTGCGCCAGGCAGGGACCCATGTCTGTTCCGTCCGGGCCCGCCGCCGACGCAAAGCCTGGCACCAATGTGCGAGCCGACCGCACAAACTCGACAGCCATAGGCCCCTGCCTCCGCAGGGGCGACACGCCTGAGAGTGCGATCATCCAAGCTGAAGTGTCGCCCCGGCGAAGGCCCGGCCGGGTTGGAGGACGCTGCTGATGCGCGTCGCGCTTCGTCACCTCTGCCTTTTCGACCGGACCCCGGCCTTCGCCGGGGTGACGACGTCGAGGTTCAAGCCAGCGGGCTCGAATTCTAACGCTACTTCGGCTCCGCCAGCGTCAGGATCGACACACCCGTCGGCATCGGCACCCGCCCGACCAGATGCCGTTCGAGCCCGAAAATTCGCTCGAACAAGGCGTTGAGCGGCGCGGCGGGGGGCGAATCGTCGCTGTCGTCGCGACCGGTCAGCCGGCCCGCGATCCGCGCCGCCGCCGCCAGCGGAAACAGCAGCGAGTTGAAATAGGTAAGCCCGCGCTCCTTGAGCCCCGCCCTGTGCAAGGCGCCGAGCAGCGTCTTCTTGGAATAACGACGATGATGGTGGTTCACCACGTCGTGCGCGCTCCACATCCACTGATGCGCGGGCACCGCGATCACGATTTTTCCGCCCGGTGCCAGACACTCACGCATTGCCGCCAGCGCGGCGACATCGTCCTCGATATGCTCGACGACATCGAGCACGGCGATCAGATCGTAATGGCCACGCGGCACGCCGGGCAGCGCCGGTAACGGCGCATCGCTGACCGGCTTGCCGAGCCGCTGGCTGGCGATCTCGCGCGCCGCCGGATCGATCTCGATTGCGTCGACCTCACCAAAGGCTGCCAGCATCGGCAGATTGTGCCCGGTGCCGCAGCCGATCTCCAGAATTCGCGCCGACGCCGGCAGCTTGCCCTCGCGGGCCAGATAGTCGGCGAGGATGTCGCGGCGCGCGCGATACCACCAATGGGTGGAATCATGCTCGGCCATGCGATCATAGACGCGGCGGTCCATCAGCGATTACTCTTGTTCAAGCGAACACCCAGAAACGATAAAGTACGAACGTCACCATCGGCGTGACGAACACGTTGGTGACGAGCGGCCACCATGTCGCGCCGTGCATCGGCCCGGTCAGGAACCATACGAAGAAGGTGTTGAGCGCGAAGCTGACCAGGGTGACAACCAGAAAGCGGCCGCCGGTGCGCGAGACATTGTCGCGCGCACCCACGTCGCGGAAACTCCAGCGACTGTGGATGACATAGCCGGCGACCATCGACACCAGATAACCGAGCACATTGGCGATCAACGGCCAGACGCTGCGATGCTCGATGGGCCAGCGCACCTGCGCATAGGTGGCGATCGGCCAATAGACGGCGGCATAGATGGCGGTGGCCGCGCCGCCGGTCAGCCCGAAGCGTACCAGCTGCCAGAACAGCGCGCGCAATTGCTCGATCTTGCCGTGTGTTCGCAGCGTTGCCACTAGCTTGCCCCTTCCCTCGCCCGACTAGGGCCGCGCGCGGGTGCTGGCAATGCCCGCGTGTGTGCGAGCACGGGACGCCCGTTGCCGTTTCCTGCCCCGCGTCCTAAGCACCGCCGCATCGACGGGCCGCCCCTTACGGCGCGGCGTGAAGGAAAAGTGTTGACCAACCATTTGTTGCCGCCCGCCACGCAAGACCGGGCCGCGCGGACGCTCGACCGCCACTGGCTCCGGCTGACATTGCTGGCATGGGCGGGGATCGCGATATGGTACGTCTGGCAGCGCTGGGCGGCGATTCACTGGCTGTCCCTGGGCGACACCGACGACAACATGCGGTTGATGCAGGTCCGCGCACTGCTGAATGGTCAGGGCTGGTTCGACCTGCGCAACTACCGGCTTAATCCGCCGGGCGGGTTCGACATCCATTGGTCGCGACTGGTCGATCTGCCGATTGCCGGGCTGATCGTCTTGCTGCGCCCGTTCGTCGGGATGGCGGAGGCCGAACGGCTGGCGTGCGGGATCGCGCCGCTGCTGCCGATGGCGGTGGTGCTGGTGGCGATGGGCGCGACGCTGCGCCGGCTGGTGCATCCGCTGGCATGGCCGCTGGGGATCGCGCTGTTCCTCGCCACCAATGTCGCGCTTGGCATGTTCATGCCCGACCGGATCGATCACCACGGCTGGCAGCTCGCGATGTTGGCGGTGACGGTCGCCGGACTGTGCGATCCGCAACGTCGACGCGGCGGTGCACTGGTTGGTACCGCGACCGCGATTTCGCTTACGATCGGGCTCGAAATGCTTCCCTATGCCGCGATGGCGGGGGGTATTATCGCGCTCGCCTGGGTATGGGAGCGGGCAGAACGTGAACGGCTGGCGCTCTACGCACTGTCGCTCGCCGGCGGCGTGGCGGCGGGTTTCGCGGCCTTCACCTCCTACGCCAACCGCGTCTATCGCTGCGACGCGCTGACCCCGGTCTATGCCTCCACCGTGGTGCTGGCGGGCGGACTGCTGCTGACACTCGCGGTCGCCTCGCCGCGTAAGCCGTTGACAAGGCTTTTTCTGGCTGTCGCAGCCGGTGCAGTGGTCGCGGCCTTTTTCGCGCTCGCCTTCCCGCAGTGCCTTGGCCGTCCCGAGCAGGTGTCGAACGAACTCTATACGAGCTGGCTGTCGCAGGTCCGTGAGGCCAAGCCGATTTACCGCCACCCCCTGCGCGTCGCCCTGCCGATCGTGACGCTCCCGCTGATTGGATTAATCGGCGCATTATTCGCCACTTGGCGTGCGCGGCAGCAACCGACGCTGCGCGGCTGGGCGTGCGTGGCGCTGTTCGGCGCGTTCGCGGCGCTGATGCTGCTGTGGCAGGCGCGCGCCGGACCGGCGGCGCAACTCCTTGCAATCCCTGGCGCCGCGGCGCTGGCGTGGATGGCGGTGCCATGGCTGATCGCACCGCGTTATTGGTGGGCAAAGGCGGCGGCTGCGGCGGCGCTATTCGTGATCGTCTCGGGCAGCTTCACGCAGATCATTATCGACCAGTTCAAGGTCGACCGCCCCAGCGCCTATGTCCGCCGTGTCAACAAGGCGACCGGGCGCTGCCTGACAATCCCGGCGATGCAGCCACTTAACCGCTATCCGGCGCAGACCGTTTTCACCTTCGTCGATCTCGGTCCGCGACTCATCACGCTGACGCATCACGATGCGATCGCCGGACCATATCACCGTAACGGCGACGCGATCCTCGACGTCCACCACGCCTTCATGGGCACGCCCGAGGTGGCGCGCGCGATCATGAAGCGTCACGGCGCAACGATGCTTTTGGTGTGCCCGGACATGGCTGAGTCGACCAATTACCGTGCCAAGGCGCGTGGTGGCTTCTACGACCGGCTGGCGAAAGGCGAGCATTTCGACTGGCTGGTGCCGCTGCCAATCAAGAAAGGATCGCCGTTCAGGGCGTTCCGGGTGGAATAAGCGTTCGCAGTTACGACGTTACCGCAACTGCTCCATCACCCCGTCGATCACGAACTGCACCGCCAGCGCGGCGAGCAGCACGCCGAGCAGGCGGGTGATGACCGCCTCGATCTTGACGCCCAGCACGCGCATCAGCGGTCCAGCGGCGAGCAGTGCGATCAGCATCAACAGCAGGTTCGCCGCCAGCGCCGCCATCACGACGGCAGTCTGTTCGATCCCGTGGCTGCGCGCGGTGAGCAGCATCACCGAGGCGATCGACCCCGGCCCGGCGATCATTGGCATCGCCATGGGGAAGATTGAGACATCGTCGGCCTCTTCCTCGGTAATCTTGGCGGCGCGGTCCTCGCGGCGCTGGGTGCGCTTCTCGAAAACCATTTCCAGCGCGATCAGGAACAGCATTACCCCGCCCGCGATGCGGAAAGACGCCAATTCGATCCCGAGTGCGTGAAGCAGCGGCTCGCCCGCCAGTGCGAAGACCAGCAGGATGCCTGCCGCGACCGTCACTGCGCGGATCGCCATCGCACGGCGGTGCGCGGCGGTCGCTCCGGCGGTAAGCCCGGCGAAGATCGGGGCGCAGCCGGGCGGATCGATGATGACGAACAACGTGATGAACGACGAGACGAACAGTTCGACCATCAGAGCGCCGGATCGACCGCGATACCGGCGCGTCGCCCGGCGGCGACGAGCGTGTTGCGCATCAGCACCGCAATCGTCATCGGACCGACGCCGCCCGGCACCGGGGTGATCGCGCCCGCGACGTCGGCGGCGCTCGGGTCAACGTCGCCGACCAACCCGTCTTCGGTGCGGTTGATGCCGACGTCGATCACGGTCGCGCCGGGCTTGATCCACTCCGGCTGGACGAATCCGGGAATGCCGACCGCGGCGACGACGATATCGGCCTGACGAACATGCCCCATCACGTCGCGCGACCGGCTGTGGACAGTGGTGACGGTGCAGCTCTGCTGGAGCAGCAGCGCGGCCATCGGCTTGCCGACGATGTTCGAACGGCCGATCACCACCGCTTCCAGCCCCGCCAGATGCGGGTGGATGTCCTGCAGCAGCATCAGGCAGCCGAGCGGAGTGCACGGCACCAGCCCGTCGAGCCCGGTCGCGAGCCGCCCGGCATTGACCGGGTGAAAGCCGTCGACATCCTTGTCGGGGTCGATGCGGGTGATGACCGCGCGCTCGTCGATATGTTTCGGTAGCGGCAACTGGACGAGGATGCCGTCAACCGTCTCATCGGCATTGAGGCGATCGACCAGCGCGATCAGCTCCGCCTCGGTCACATCGGTCGAGAGGCGATGCTCGAAACTCTCCATGCCCGCAGCAACGGTCGCCTTGCCCTTGGAGCGGACATAGACCGAGGAGGCGGGGTCTTCGCCGACCAGCACCACCGCGAGGCCGGGCTTGCGCCCCGCCTGGTCGGTAAAGGCGGCGGCCGCGGTGGCGACACGGCCACGCAGCTTGGCGGCGAATTCTTTTCCGTCGATGAGGCGCGCTGTCATGGCGCGACCGCATAGAGCGAAGCGGCGGCGCGCGCCAGCACCTGCGGATCGCCCACGATCGTCAGCCGCTTCAACCGCGCGGTCTGCCCCGCCACCAGCGTGACGTTGCGCTTCGCGACGCCGAACTGCTTCGCGACCAGCGCAATCAAGGCTGCATTGGCCGCGCCGTCGACGGGGGCGGCGGAGAGGCGCGCCGCGAAATGCTCGTCGGTGCCGGCCAGCAGCGCATCACGTCCGCCGCGCGGGGTGACGCGCACCGCGATCGCGATCCCGTCTGCCGTCTCGCGCCAGGCACTCAGATCGCCGCGCCGCCGGTCATCGCGCTCAGCGCGATATTGTTGAGGATGATGTTGATAATCGCCATCAGCACCAGCACCACCGCCGGCGCGAAATCGATCCCGCCGGTGTTCGGCAGCATCCGGCGGATCGGGCGGTACAACGGCTCGGTCAGGCGATCGAGACCTTCGTACAGCGAGCGGACGAAGTTGTTCGAGGTGTTCACGACGTTGAACGAGATCAGCAGCGACAGCACAAATTGCACGATGATGATCCACCAGACGAGGTTCAGGATCACCTGCAGGATCTGGATGATGGTGGTCGTCAGCACGCCGGGCGTCTCCCAATAGGTGTGCCGGTAATGTAGAGCACCGGCGGGCGGATCGAAAGGCTGCCGCTCATTTGCGGATCAGCGTGCCTGCACCGCGCTTGGTAAAGATTTCGAGCAGCATCGCGTGCGGCACCCGCCCATCGAGCACCACCGCCGCATCCACGCCGGATTCCACCGCGGCGACGCACGTCTCCAGCTTGGGAATCATCCCTCCGGAGATCGTGCCGTCCGCGCGCAGTTCGGCGACCGCGGCGGGGTTGAGGTCGGTGACCAGTTGCCCCTGCTTGTCGAGCACGCCGGCCACGTCGGTGAGCAGGAAGAAGCGCGATGCCCCCAGCGCGGCGGCGATCGCGCCCGCCATCGTGTCCGCATTGATGTTATAGGTGTGGCCGTCCGAACCGATGCCGATCGGCGCGATCACCGGAATGATCCCGTCGCGGCTGAGCGAATCGATGATCCGGCGATCAACCGCGACCGGCTCGCCGACGAAGCCGAGATCGACCTTGCGCTCGATCCCCTGCAACGGATCGGGATCACTGCGGCCAACCTTTTCGGCCTGCACCAGCCCGGCGTCCTTGCCCGAAATGCCCACCGCGCGGCCCCCGGCGCGGCCGATCCAGCTGACGATTTCCTTGTTGATCGAGCCGGCCAGCACCATCTCGGCGATCTGTGCGGTTTCGGCATCGGTGACGCGCAAGCCATCGACGAAGCGCGATTCCACGCCCAGTCGCTTGAGCATCCGCCCGATCTGCGGCCCGCCGCCGTGCACGACGACAGGGTTGATCCCGACTGCCTTGAGCAGCACCACGTCCTCGGCGAAATCGGCCTGCGCCTCGGGATCGCCCATCGCGTGGCCGCCGTATTTCACGACGAAGGTCTTGCCGGCATAGCGTTGCAGGTACGGCAGCGCCTCGACCAACGTTTCGGCCTTCAAGGCGGGCGACAGGTTCGGATCGGTCATGACCGGCGCCATAGCGGCGGTAGCGCGCGCGGAAAAGGTCAGGCGTCGAGCCGACGTCCGATCGCGACCAGCGCGTAGATCAGCGGGGGGACGAGTGCGATCGACAGCACGATCTTGGCAAGCATCTGCCCCGCCATCAGCCAGCCGACTGCCGACAGGCCAAAGGCGATCGAGATGAACAGAATCGAATCAACGATCTGGCTGAGCGCGCTGGCGGTTGCGGCGCGGAACCACAGCCATCTGCCGCCTTCCCGCCCCTTCAGCCACGAGAAGATCGTGACGTTGAGCGTCTGCGACACGCCATAGGCCACGATTCCGCCGGCCCAGATCCATGGCGTCGCGCCCATCATCTGGTGGAAGGCGGCGAGATGCCCGGCGTCCATCTCCGGCGCCGCGGGCAGGACGAGCACGATCAGCGTCAACGCCATCGAGACGAGCAGCGGGACGAACCCCATCAGCACCAGCCGCCCGGCGATTTTCTGGCCGTGAAGTTCCGCGACCGCGCTGGAGGTGACAACCAGCAGCAGGAAGGCGAAAATTCCAGCTTCGACGGCGAGCGGCGGCAAGCCGACCAGCGGGCCGAGCCGCGAAATCGGGCCGAGCGACACCTGTTTGTTGCCGAGCACCCCGGCGATGCAGACCATCCCGCCGTAGAAGATCGAAAAGGCGAACAGCGAGGGCGAGATCGCGCGGCGGGCGATCGGGCGATGGTCGGGGGCTTCCATCGCGGCGGTGTACGGGGCGGCGGCGGGGCGGGCAAGGTGTTGGCGCCGCACCTCCTTCGTCAGTGCGAGCGCAGCGAAGCAAGCCAGCGCGACGCGCGGAACACGGGATTGCTTCGCCGCGCTCGCAATGACGGCTCACGTCCGCCCGATCTTGGCTGGCGATCCGCCAGCGGGCATGTCATGGCGCGGAACTTCGGCAGCGAAGAAGAAAAATGCAACGGACTCTCATCGGCCTGGCGGGCATCGCCGTCATCCTGCTGCTCGCGGTGCTGCTGTCCGCCGACCGGCGTGCGATCCGGCTGCGGATCGTCGCGAGCGCGTTCGCGCTGCAGGCGACGATCGCGACGATCGTGCTCTACTGGACGCCGGGGCGCGCGGCGCTGGCCGGCGCATCGTCGGGGGTCGCAGCGCTGCTCGGCTATTCGCAGAAAGGTACCGAATTCTTGTTCGGCAACCTCGCCAGCCCGGCAGTCGGCGGACAGAGTTTCGCAATTGCGGCACTGCCGGTCATCATCTTCTTCGCCAGCCTCGTCTCGATCCTCTATTATCTGGGCGTCATGCAGTTCGTGGTCCGCTGGATCGGTGGCGCGATCGAGAAGGTGATCGGGACCAGCAAGGTCGAGAGCCTGTGCGCGGCCGCCAACATCTTCGTCGGGCAAAGCGAGTCGCCGCTGGTGATCCGCCCCTATCTCGCCGGGCTGACTCCGGCGCAGGTGTTCACGGTGATGACGAGCGGGATGGCGGGCGTGGCGGGGACGATCCTTGCCGCTTATGCCTCGATGGGGATCAGCATCGACTATCTGCTTGCGGCCAGCTTCATGGCCGCGCCGGGAGGGATCCTGATGGCCAAGATCATCATGCCCGACCGCGTCGTCCCGCCCGAGGGAGAGCTCCCACTGGGCGATCTGCCCGACGAGACACGCCAGATCGAACTGGCCGAGGCGCGGATCAGCGGACGTGGTCCCGCCGCGCTGCTCCCCGAAGGGACGCCCGGCGAGCCGCTGCCCGATGCGACGCATGACGAGGAAAAGCCCGCCAATCTCATCATGGCCGCGGCGCAGGGCGCGCAGACCGGCGTCAAGCTGGCGGTGGCGGTCGGCGCGATGGTGCTGGCGTTCGTCGCGCTGGTGGCGCTCGCCAACGGGCTGCTCGGCGCGGCAGGCGGGTTGATCGGGATGCCGGGGCTGAGCTTCCAGGGGCTGCTCGGCTATGTGTTCCAGCCGGTCATGTACCTGCTGGGCGTACCGTGGAGCGAAGCCGCGATCGCCGGCGGGCTTTTCGGCGAAAAGATCGTGCTCAACGAGTTCGTTGCATACATCGACCTCGGCAAGCAGGCGGCGGCCCTGTCGCCGCGGACGATCGCGGTGGTGACGTTCGCCTTGTGCGGCTTTGCCAATTTCAGCTCGATCGCGATCCAGATGGCGGTCACCGGCAGCCTTGCGCCCAATCAGCGCCCGACGATCGCGCGGCTGGGGCTGCGTGCGCTGGCGGCGGGGAGCCTCGCCAATCTGATGAGCGCGGCACTGGCGGGGCTGCTGATCGGCTGAGGCCGCGACGCCGAAGTTGTCGAAGTTTGCGCAGAACGGCCGCCGCGCGCATGGTCGGGGCGGCGGCCGGCGAGCGCCTCGCCCATGCTGGCAGATGTTGGACGGTGTAGGACAGCGGTTCGTTGCCCCGATGGCCGGCTTTTGAGCCAGTCGCTGAAAGTCGGAGCGATTTGTCGGATCAGGCCCAACGATGTTCGAGGCTGTCGCCAATCGAAAAGGCCGCCGGATCGCTCCGACGGCCTTGCCGCACGCAAAAGGTTCAGCGCAAGGATCAGGCCAGCGCGGCCTTGCCGTTGCTGCGGCGACGGCGGACCGCCGCGCCGATCATCCCGAAGCCCATGATCATCGTCATCCAGGTGGCCGGCTCCGGCACAGCGCTCTTCACGACAATCGAGTTCAGCTTGAACGCGTCGTTCTGGTTGTCCGGGCCGAAGTAGGAGCCACCGATGACCCAGACGTTGCCGCCCTGGCTGGGCGACAGATTGTAGGTCTGCTTGTTGCTCGAATACTTGGTGCTGTCGCTGTTGAACCAGGCCTCGCCCGACTGCTTGGAAGTATCGACGTTCAGGCCGTCCGCGAGCGTCTTCAACGACGCGGCGGTCATGGCGGCACCGAAGCCGAGCGAACCACGCGCGATGAACGCATCGTTGTCGGCATAGTTGTTACCGGACAGCATGTAGGGCGTGAGCACAGCCGATTGCAGCGACACGGCCTGGTCGAACTGCAGGACCATGAACTCCCAGCCGTTCTTGTTGTCGATCGTGTGATAGTTTCCGCTGGTGCTTTCGCCCGTCTGGTAAATGCCCAGACCGTTCGAGCCCCACGAGCCGATCTGCGCCGACTGATAGGTGCCGTTCGTCAGCAGCGTCCAGGCGGTCGCGCGCACGTTCATGGTCGACTTGCCGTCGGTCGACTTAACGACGTAATTGATCGTGCTGTACGGCGTGCCGTCGGTGATCGCCTTGCCGTTCGACGTCCCCGTCGCGGTGCTGATGATGAAATCGGCGGCCTGCGCCGGCATGGCGGCGAACAGCGCGCCGGCGGCGATCGCCAGATGCACGAAACGAGTCATTTTTCAGAATTCCCCTTTACTTGTCGGCGACTAGCTTTTCCTTATCTGGATCAGCCGTGCAATTGGCTTGCGTAACGACCACGTCCCTGATCGGTACAGTTCCAACCACTTACCGACAGGAGTGGAATCCCGGCTGCGGGTCGCCTAAATGCGCAGCATGACCGAGATCACCGTCGCCGCGCTCCAGCTCGCCTTTTCCGCCGATATCGACGCGAACATCGCGAAGGTGTCAGACGCCGTGCGTGAGGCGCATGGCCGTGGCGCGCAGGTGATCCTGCCGCCTGAATTGTTCGAGGGCGAATATTTCTGCCGCGTCGAGGACGAGTCGTTGTTCGCCAATGCGGCACCAGTGACGGAACACAAGGCAGTGCTGGCGATGCAGGCGTTGGCCGAGGCGCTGAAAGTTTACATCCCGACCAGCTTCTTCGAACTGGACGGTCCGCATCATTATAATTCGCTCGCGATGATCGGCCCGGACGGCGAGGTGCAGGGCGTCTATCGCAAGAGCCACATTCCCGACGGGCCGGGCTATGAGGAGAAGTTCTATTTCCGGCCCGGCAACACCGGGTTCAAGGTGTGGAACGGTCCCAGGGCAAAGCTGGGCGTGGGCGTGTGCTGGGACCAATGGTATCCCGAGACTGCGCGCGCGATGATGCTGATGGGCGCCGAGGTGCTGTTCTATCCGACCGCGATCGGCAGCGAGCCGCATGATACGTCGCTCGACACCGCGCGGCTGTGGCGGCGTGCGATGGTCGGCCATGCGGTGTCGAACGTGGTGCCGGTGATCGCCGCGAACCGCGTCGGCGTCGAGCATGACCAGACCTTCTATGGCACCAGCTTCATCACCGACGAGCGCGGCGATATTCTGGCGGAACTGGACCGCGAGGAAGAGGGCGTGATCGTCGCGACGATCGACCTGAACCGGGTGCGCCGCCACCGCGCGGCGTTCGGGTTCTTCCGCGATCGCCGGCCCGAGCTGTACGGACGGCTAGTACAGGATATCTGAGGCTTTTCGTCATTGCGCGCGCAGCGAAGCGATGACGGGGGAGACGAGACGGCGGCGTCGGGAATCACATCGGACACGAACACCGCCGTTCGCCTTGAGCTTGTCGAAGGACGTGCCCCGGCGCCGTGCTTCGACAAGCTCAGCACGAGCGGGAAGGTTCAGGCCCGCAGTTCCAGCGCTTTCGCAAACACGCTCTCAAACATTTCCTCGGTCAGCCGACCGGTGTTCTGGTTGTAGCGCGAGCAATGGTAGCTATCGATCAGCACGCGCCCGTCGGGGACACGGTGCACCGCACCATGCTCGAAGCGCGCCTTGGGCAGCTTGCCGCCGAGCACCTTGACCACCGATTGATGCGCGACCTGTCCCAGCGCGATATAGACGCGCGCAGCCGGCAGCGCGTCCGCCTGCCCCGCCAGGAAGGTGCGACAGGTGCGGACTTCCTCCGGGGTGGGCGCATTGCCCGGCGGCAGGCATTTGACGGCGTTGAGGATGATCGCACCGTCGAGCGTGATGTCGTCCTCGCGGCTGCCGGTGAAAGTGCCGTGCGCCAACCCGAACTTCGCAAGCGTGCCGTACAGGAGCGCCCCGGCACCGTCGCCGATAAAGGCACGGCCGGTGCGGTTCGCGCCCTTCATTCCCGGCGCCAGACCGACGATCGCCAGCCACGCCTGCGGATCACCGAAGGCGGGAACCGGGGCATTCCACCATTCGGGATGCTGCGCGCGCAACTCCTGACGGAGGTCGACGAGGCGCGGGCAACGCGGGCAATCGAGCGGCGGTTCGGTCGCGGGCAGCGGAGAGGGTGCGGAGTCCATCGCGGTGCGATAGGCGTTTAAAGATGGTCGCATCAATCTTTCTCATCGCGCTGGGATCGAATCGCCGCGGGCGGCACGGGGGCCCGCGCGACGAGGTGGCGGCGGCGTTGCGACTGCTCGGCGGACGCGCTGCGCCGATCGTCGCGAGTGCCCCGCTTGGACCGTCGACACGCACCTTCGCCAACAGTGCGGTCCTGGTCGAGAGTGACGAGACGCCGCCCGCATTGCTCGCGCGACTCAAGGCGATCGAGCGCGCGTTCGGGCGGCGGCGCGGGCGACGCTGGGGCGCGCGGGTGCTCGATCTCGACATCATCCTGTGGTCGGGCGGCGCATGGCGGAGCCCGACGCTCACCATCCCGCATCCGGCGTTCGGCGCGCGCGCGTTCGTGCTGGGTCCAGCGACGGCGATTGCGCCGCGGTGGCGCGATCCGGGCAGCGGGCTGACGGTGCGGCAGCTTCATGCCCGGTTGACCCGGACGCGTACCGCCCCTAACCGGCTTCGATCCGCGTGAGGGTCCGTAGCTCAGTCGGTAGAGCAAGCGACTTTTAATCGAGAGGTCCCGGGTTCGAGCCCCGGCGGACCCACCACGCGGGGCTTGCTGGTAGCCCATCCCTCTCTTGTTCGTCATTTCTGCGCAGGCGTGACCTGTGCGACGTTCCGTCAGTTGCCCGCCATCGTTCGTCGCCCCGGACTTGTTCCGGGCCCACTGCCTTCCGAAACGAACGACCCAGGCGCTCGCGGGACGGTGGACCCCGGAATAAGTCCGGCATGACGACTGGAGTTTCGCAGTTAACTCCCCTGCGCAGGAAGCACGGATGGGCTGGGTTCCGCCGCAACAATGCCGCGTCGTCGGTCGGGGCCTTGCCCCGCCGCGCTGGAACTAGAACTCCGACCACTCCTCATCCGCCACCGCCAGCGCCGTCCCGCGCGTGCCGGTGACCGGGCGGCGGGCGGAGCGCGCCAGATCGCGGCCAGCCTGCGCGGCGCGCGCCTGAAGATCGTGGACGGGCGAAGCCGGTGCGGCAGCGGCAACCGCGATCGGGCGCGCCGCGGTGGCGGTGCGGAAGCGCGCGACTTCGCTCGTCAGGCGGTCGGCCTCCTCGGCAAGGCTGCGCGCGGCGGCGGTGGCTTCCTCGACCATCGCGGCATTCTGCTGCGTGACGCCGTCCATCTCCGAGACGGCGGTGTTCACCTGCTGCAGGCCGGTCGCCTGATGCTCCGCCGATTGCGCGATCGTCGAGACGAGTGTGCTGATCTCGCCGATGCGGGTGATGATCCGCTGGAGCGCCTTGCCGGTCTCGCTGACCAGCGTCACGCCAGCCTCGACCTGCTCGGAAGAGGCATTGATCTTGGTCTTCACGTCCTTGGCGGCATCCGCCGAGCGTTGCGCGAGCGCGCGAACCTCGCTGGCGACGACTGCGAAGCCCTTGCCCGCGTCGCCGGCACGCGCCGCCTCGACACCCGCGTTGAGCGCCAGCAGATTGGTCTGGAAGGCGATCCCGTCGATAACACTGATGATCTCGCTGATCTCCGACGAGGCGCGCTCGATCCCGCCCATCGCATCGACCGCGCGGCGCACGACGTCACCCGAGCTTTCCGCCTCGGTGCGGGCGTCGACCACCGCGTCATTGGCGCGGCGCGCACCGGCAGCCGTCTCGCGCACGGTAG
Organism: Sphingomonas sp. NPDC079357; assembly: GCF_044901155.1. NCBI lineage: Bacteria > Pseudomonadati > Pseudomonadota > Alphaproteobacteria > Sphingomonadales > Sphingomonadaceae > Sphingomonas > Sphingomonas sp. NPDC079357. The sequence goes on along the minus strand of NZ_JBJDOM010000003.1, from coordinate 301,311 downwards.
TGGTGATCTCGTCCATCGCCGCGGCGGTTTCCTCGAGCGAGGCGGCCTGCTGCTCGGTGCGCTGCGACAAATCGTCCGACGCCTGACGGATGTCCGCCGCGCCGCTGCTGATGCCATTGGCGGCGGTCGTCACCGCGCCGATCGCGTCGGACACCGCCGCCATCGCGCGGTTGAAGTCGTGCCGGAGCGCTTCGTAATCGGGCGTGAACGGCCGTTCGATCTTGTAGGTCAGGTCGTTGTCGGCAAGCCGGCTGAGCCCGGTGCCGAGCGCCTCGACCACCTCGCGCTGCGCCGCCGCGGAAATGGCGAGCGCCTTGCCGTTGTCGCGGAAGACCGCCATCGCCTTGGTCATGCGCCCGACGCAATCGCGCGAATCGGTGTAGCGGATCGGGCTGTCGTGGTCGCCACGCGCCAGACCTTCCATCCGCACCACCGTATTGACATAAGGATCGCAGACCAGGGCACGCGAGACGATGGCGACGATCGCGACCAGTGCCACGGCGGCCCCGGCGATCGCCATTGCCGGCCCGCCGACCAGCACGCCCGACGCCAGCGCCGCCGTCGCCGCGAGCGAAACGAGCGAGAGCCCGATATACACAAAGGCCAGCGCAAGGAACTTCGTTCGAACGGGCGCCACATCTCGAAACCAGGTAATCATCACCAACTCTCCGCAGCGCTCGACGCATGGATGAGCACCGCGAAATCAATAGCGGCCGTCACTAAACATTATATAAATGATCGAGATCAGCTTCGCGATGCGCGACAAGGGTGCAACCTCGACGTCGCTGCGCGGTTAGATCGCAGAACTTCGTGGAGTTTTTTTCATGCTGCGGTCGATGCTGATGGGTGCAGTGGCCGGCGCGCGCGCGATGACGCCGCTGGCGGCGCTCGCTGCGACGCGTGGCGGGATGCGTGCACCGGTATTTTCGGCCGGATCGTTGATGCTCGCGACGGGTGAACTGGTCGGCGACAAGCGGCACGACGCACCCGATCGTATCGTTCCTGCCGGGATCGCGGGACGACTCGTCAGCGGCGCCATCGCCGGTGCGGCCTGTGCGCGCCGCGACGATCGCGTGGCCGGCGCGCTGGTTGGCGCCGCGGCGGCGGTGGTCGCCTCGCATCTTACCTTTCGGTTGCGGCAGGCGGCGACGCGGCGCTGGGGGCAGACCGCCAGTGGATTGATCGAGGACGGGCTGGCGATCGCAGGCGCGGCGGTGCTGGCGCGCGTCTGATCTCGGCAACGTGTTTTTCTTGCAGGCGCGTGCGACGATCCGCGCGTTCGGGAGTTTTGGCGGGCAGGGATCATAAGGGGAAAAGCTCATGGCCGACGATCGTCACGCCCGGATCAGCGAACACGCCTACCGGCTGTGGCAGCAGGAAGGTGAGCCACGCGGCCGCGATCAGGCCCACTGGGATGAGGCCGAGCGCGCCTTCGCCGGAGAGGGGCCGGTCGCCGACGAACCCGATCCGCAGGCCGGCGATGCCGCGGCCGACGCGGTAGCGGAAGAGACGCCGGCGGGCAGCGCCGATTTCGCCGCCCCCGCGCAACCCGCGGGTGCCGCCGACGCGCCCTCCGAGGTTTCACCCCCCGCCGCCGCCCCCGCCCCTGCTCCGACCGCAGCGCCCACCAAGCCGGGTGCCGCCAAGAAGCCGGCGACGCGGCGCAAGCGCACGTCCTGACGCACCGGCGCGCCCGTTCGCGCCAACCCGAGGTTACCGCGTCCTTTTCCTCCTGACGGGAGCACATCGTTGCACGACCTGCCGGACCGGCTCTTGCCGGGATCGCCCTATCCGCTTGGCGCCACCTTCGATGGCGAGGGGGTCAATTTCGCGGTCTTTTCCGCCAACGCCGACGCGATCGATCTGTGTCTTTTCGACAGCGCGGGCAAGCGCGAGCTGAAGCGGCTGCCGCTGACCGAATGCACCGACGAGGTGTGGCACGGCTATCTGCCCGACGTCGGGCCGGGGCTCGTCTACGGCCTGCGCGCGCACGGCCGCTATGCGCCCGAGGAAGGGCATCGCTTCAACCCCAACAAGCTGCTGCTCGACCCCTACGCGCGCCGCATTCAGGGGCAGATCAAATGGACCGATGCGCTGCACGGCTATCGCATCGGGCACCGCAAGGAAGACCTGTCGTTCGACAAGCGCGACAGCGCGCCTGCGATGCCCAAGGCGGTGGTGGTCGACGATCACTGGGACTGGTCGCGCGACCGGCGGCCGAACACGCCGTGGTCGGAGACGGTGATCTACGAGGCGCACGTCAAGGGACTGACCAAGCTGATGGAGCTGGTGCCGGCGCGCGAACGCGGCACCTATGCCGCGCTGGGGCATCCGGCGGTCATCAAGCATCTGCAACGCACCGGCGTGACCGCGATCGAACTGCTGCCGATCCATACCTTCACGCAGGACCGTTTCCTGCAGGAAAAGGGCCTGCGCAATTACTGGGGCTATAATACGCTCGGCTTCTTCGCCCCCGAGCAGAGCTATATGGCGACCGAGCATCAGGACGAGCTGCGCCGCGCGGTCCACCGGCTGCACAAGGCCGGGATCGAGGTGATCCTCGACGTCGTCTACAACCACACCTGTGAGGGCAGCGAGAAAGGCCCGACGCTGTCGTGGCGCGGGCTCGACAACGCCAGCTATTACCGGCTGGTCAAGGACAACCCGCGCTACACGATCAACGATACAGGTACCGGCAACACGCTCAACATGAGCAAGGCGCGCGTGATCCAGATGGTCGCCGACAGCCTGCGTTACTGGGCGACCAGCTTCGGCATCGACGGCTTCCGCTTCGATCTCGGACTGACGCTGGGGCGCGAGGAGCATGGCTTCGATCCGGGATCGGCGTTCTTCGACGTGCTGCGGCAGGACCCGGTGCTCGGGCGGCTGAAGCTCATCACCGAGCCGTGGGACGTCGGGCCGGGCGGCTATCAGCTCGGCAATTTCCCGCCGGGCTTTGCGGAGTGGAATGACAAATATCGCGACACGGTGCGTGAGTATTGGCGCGGCGAGCCGGGCAAGCGCCCCGACCTCGCGGCGCGGCTGGCGGGCTCCGGTGACCTGTTCGACCGGCGCGCGCGGCGGCCGTGGGCGAGCGTCAACCTGCTCGCGGCGCATGACGGCTTCACGCTCGCCGACACGGTGATGTACGAGGAACGCCACAACGAGGCGAATGGCGAGGACAATCGCGACGGCCACTCGCACAATGCCTCGTGCAACTGGGGCGTCGAGGGGCCGACCGACGATCCTGCGGTCAACGACGCGCGCGGGCGCGTGATGCGCTCGATGCTGACGACGCTGATGACGTCGCTCGGCACGCCGATGCTAGTCGCGGGCGACGAGTTCGGGCGCACGCAGCAGGGCAACAACAACGCCTATTGCCAGGATAACGAGATCAGCTGGCTCGACTGGAAGGCCGCAAACACGCCCGAGGGTCAGGCGCAGATCGACTTCACCGGGCGGCTCGCCGAACTCAGGCGGCGGTTCGTGGTGCTGCGCAGCCCGACCTTTCTGTACGGCGAGGAAACCGCCGATGGCGGCGTCAACGACATCGAATGGTGGGACGAGCGCGGCGAGCAATTGTCGCCCGAGGACTGGCAGAACCCCGATGGCCGCGCGCTGATGATGCGCCGGGCGGCGCGGACTGAGACGGGTGAGATCGCGGCGGTGTCGTTGTTGCTCAACGCCTCGGGCGATCCGGTGACCTTCACCCTGCCCCCGCCGGAAGCGAAGCGGATCGTACTGATCGACAGCGCGAAGCCGGAGCAGGGCGAGATCGAGATCGACAACAGCTACGAGGTCGCGCCGCAGGGGGCGGTGCTGGTGACGTGGACGAGCGCGGCGTGACGCGCTGGGGTCCGGAGCCGCTGGCGGACGGCGGCACGCGCTTTCACCTGTGGGCACCGGATGCAGACGGCGTGACGCTGGAGATCGATGGCGCGGAGGCGGCCGCGATGGAGCGCGGCGTGGACGGCTGGTTCGCGCTCGGCCGCGCCGGGGGGCCGGGCACGCGCTATCGCTTCCGCATCGGCGAACAGGTGGTGCCCGATCCGGCGTCACGGCTTCAGTCGGGCGGGGTGCACGGGTGGAGCGTGGTCCCGGAGACCCGCTACGACTGGCAGCATCCCGAGTGGCGGGGCCAAGCGTGGCACGAGATGGTCATTCTCGAATGTCACGTCGGGACACTCGGCGGGTTCGCGGGTGTTATCGAGCGGCTGCCGGCGATCGCCGCGGCAGGAATCACCGCGATCGAATTGATGCCGGTCGGCGCGTTCGGCGGCACGCGCGGCTGGGGCTATGACGGCGTGCTTCCCTATGCGGTGCAAGAGGATTACGGATCGCCCGCCGAGCTGCGTCGGCTGGTCGACACCGCACACGGTCTGGGCGTCAGCGTGTTTCTCGACGTGGTCTACAACCACTTCGGGCCGGACGGGAATTACCTCGGCGCCTATGCCGCCGACTTCTTCGATGCCGCTGTGCATACGCCGTGGGGCGGCGCAGTGGCAGTCGAGCGCGAGCCGGTAGCGCGTTTCTTCGTCGACAATGCGTTGATGTGGCTGCGTGATTACCGGATCGACGGACTGCGCTTCGATGCGGTGCACGCGATCGGCAATCCGGCGTTCCTCGACGCTATGGCGGCGGAGATCCGCGCCGCCCTGCCCGACCGCCACGTCCATCTGGTGCTGGAAAATGAGGAGAATGACGCCGCGCGGCTGCGCGATGGCGGGTTCGATGCGCAGTGGAACGACGACTTTCACAACGTCATGCACGTCCTGCTGACCGGCGAGACCAGCGCCTATTACGCCGACTTCGCGGATCGCCCGGCCGAGCGGCTGGCGCGGTGTCTGGCCGAGGGGTTCATCTATCAGGGCGAGGGCTCGGCCAACCACGACGGCAAGCCGCGCGGGAGCGCGAGCGCGCATCTCGCGCCGACGCGCTTCGTGGCGTTCCTCCAGAACCACGATCAGGTCGGCAATCGCGCAATGGGTGAGCGGTTGATCGCGCTGACCGACAAGGCGAAGCTGCGCGCGGCGACCGCGCTGCTGCTGCTGTGCCCGCAGGTGCCGTTGCTGTTCATGGGCGAGGAGGACGGCAGCGCGACACCGTTTCTGTTCTTCACCGACTTCCATGACGAATTGGCCGATGCGGTGCGCGAGGGGCGGCGCAAGGAATTCGCCAAGTTCGACGCCTTCGCCGATCCGGATGCGCGCGCGCGTATCCCTGATCCCAACGCCGAGTCGACCTTCGCGGCGTCGGTGCCGCAGCCGGGGCTGGAGGCGGACGCGTGGCGGGCGTTCTATCGCGACGTGCTGACGTTGCGGCGCGAGCGCGTCGTGCCGCATCTGGCGGGTGCGGTGTCGGTCGGGGCGCAGGTGCTGGGCGAAGCCGCGGTGATGGCGCGCTGGCGGTTGGGCGACGGAACGACGCTGGGGGTCGCGATCGATCTGGGCGACGAGCCGGCGACGCTGCCGGGTGGCGCGGACCCGCTGTTCGTCGAAGGCGAGCGGTTCGTGGCGTGGATCGAGGCGTGACTCCCTTGTTCTCGTCACCCAGGCGCCGGCCAGGGTCCTACCGCGCATGCGACGTCCGTGGTTCTGCTTGGCTCTGGACCCCGGCCCGAGACCGGGTGACGGTCAGTAGCTGGTCGCACCCTCTCCTTTTTCTTCCAACCGCGTTGCCAGCATGACGCTCTCCGAACGCGTCGCCTCCGCCGGTCTATCGCGCGACTGGGAGGATGCCGACGGCCGTCCGCAGCGGGTGACCGACGACGTGCTGGAGGCGATCCTTGCGTGCCTCGATACCACGACGCCCGAGGTCCCGTTCCTCTCCGCCGATGCCGGTCGCGCGATCGAGCTACCGGACGGCGTGACCGGCGACGCCGAGCTGCTGCTCGACGATGGCAACCGGCTTGCGCTGACGATCGCGGCGGACGGTACGCTACCGCCGGTCGAGCGCGTCGGCTATCATCGGCTCCTCGCCGGCGGGCGCGAATATACGCTCGCTGTCGCCCCGCGACGCTGCGCGCTGCCGAAGCGCGGCTGGGGCGTCGCGGTGCAAGTGCCGAGCCTGCGGACCGGCAGCGACAGCGCGTTCGGCGATGCCGGCGCGCTGGTCGAGGCTGCCGCGTCGTTCGCGCGGGTCGGGGCACAGGCGCTGGCGATCAGTCCGACTCACGCTTTGTTCCCCGCCGATCCGACGCGTTTCAGCCCCTATTCGCCTTCGACGCGGCTGTTCCACAACGTGCTGCTCGCCGACCCGGCGCTGATCGGCGTGCCGTTGCCCCCTGCCCGCGCGAGCGCGTTGATCGACTGGCCGCAGGCGGCGCGCGAGCGGATCGCGCAATTGCGCGCGTCGTTCGACCTGGCGAGCGAGGGCGCGCTGTCGGCGGCACGCGCCTATCGGCGGCAGCGCGGCGCGGCGCTGGAAGCGCATGCGCGGTTTGATGCGCTTCACGCGGCGCTGGGCGGGCATGGCTGGCAGGACTGGCCCGCCGCCTATCACGATCCGAACGGCGAGGCGGTGATCCGGTTCGCCGCCGAACATGAGCGCGACATCGCCTTCTACGCCTTCCTGCAATGGCTCGCCGATCTCGGGCTGGCGACCGCACAGCGCACCGCGAAGGAGCGCATGGCGACCGGCGTCATCGCCGACCTCGCGGTCGGAATGGACGCGGGCGGCAGCCATGCGTGGAGCGCGCGCGACGAATTGCTGACCGGGCTGACGGTCGGCGCGCCGCCCGATCCGCTCGGGCCGGGCGGGCAGAATTGGGGAATCACCGCGCTCGACCCGTTCGCGATGCGACGCACTGGCTTCCGCGCGTTCATCGAGACTGTGCGCGTCGCGCTCGCGCACGCCGGAGGGATCCGCATCGACCATGCGCTGGGGCTGGAGCGCCTGTGGGTGATTCCGGCGGGTGCGGATGCCAGCGAAGGCGCGTATCTGAAGATGCCCGGCGCGCATCTCCGCCGGATCGTCGCGATCGAGGCGCACCGAGCCGACGCGGTGGTGATCGCCGAGGATCTCGGCACCGTGCCGCCCGGTTTTCGCGACAGTCTGGCCGAGCGATGCATGCTCGGGATGCGCGTGCTGCCGTTCGAGCGTGATGCGGAGGGCGGCTTCTTGCCCCCCGCCGAATGGGACGAGGCGGCGGTGGCGATGACGGGCACGCACGATACGCCGACGCTCGCCGGCTGGTGGAAGGAGCGTGACATCGACTGGGCGGAGAAGCTGGGGCGCAGCGGCGCGGATCGTTACCGACGCGCCGTCGAGCGGACCGCCTTGTGGAAGGCGATGGGCAAGCCCGGCGACCCGCCGGCCGGGCCACCGGTCGATGCAATGATCGCGCATGTCGCCAGCGCGCCCTGCCCGCTGGCGATCGTGCCGTTCGAGGATCTGCTCGGGCTGGAGGAACAGCCCAATCTGCCGGGCACGATCGACGAACATCCCAACTGGCGGCGGCGGATGGACGCACCCACCCCCGCCCTGCTCGCGCGCCGCGACGCTGCGCGCCGCATTGCCCTGCTCAACGCGGAGAGACACGCATGACGACGCCCCGCGCCACCTATCGCCTCCAGTTCCACGATGGCTTCACCTTCGCCGATGCCGAGGTGTTGGTGCCGTATCTCGACGATCTCGGCATCAGCCACGTCTATGCCTCGCCGGTCACCACCGCCGCGCCGGGCTCGACGCACGGCTATGACGTGGTCGACCCCACGACGATCAACCCCGAGCTGGGCGGCGAGGCCGCGTTCCGGTCGCTGGTCGCGGCGCTGCGCGCGCGCGGCATGGGCATCATCATCGACATTGTCCCCAACCACATGGGCGTTGCCGGTGACAGCAACGCCTGGTGGCAGGACGTGCTGGCGCGCGGGCAGGACAGCGAACATGCCGCGGTGTTCGACATCGACTGGCGCGAACGCATCGTGCTGCCGGTGCTCGGCGCGCCGTTGTCAGAGACGCTGGCGAACGGCGACCTTACGCTGGAGCGTGACGGTGCGCGCTGGACGATCGTCGCTTATGGCGAACACCGCTTCCCCGTGCGCGACGCGGATCAGGATACTGCCGAGACGCTGCCGCTCGCCGAGCTGCTCGCCCGTCAGCACTACCGGCTCGCATACTGGCGGGTCGCGAACGACGAGCTGAACTGGCGGCGGTTCTTCTCGATCAATGAGCTGGCGGGGGTGCGGATCGAGGATCCGGCGGTGTTCGAGAAGACGCACGCGCTCTACTTCCGGCTGCGCGACGAAGGGCTGATCGACGGGGTACGCGTCGATCACGTCGACGGGCTGACCGATCCGATCGGCTATTGCCGCGCGTTGCGGGCGCGACTGGGCGATGACGCATGGATCGTAATCGAGAAGATCCTCGCTGCCGGCGAACCGCAGCCGCTCGGCTGGGGGGTCGACGGCACGAGCGGCTACGACTTCATGGAACAGGTGGCGAGCCTGCTCCACGATCCCGCGGGTGCCGAACCGCTGGGGGCGCTGTGGGAGGAGATCAGCGGGCGCAGCGCGTCGTTTGAGCCCGAGGAGTTCCAGGCGCGGCAAGACCTGTTGTCGTGGCAGTTCAGCGGGCAGCTCGACGCGTGCGTCGCCGCCTTCCACGCGGTTGCCCCAGAGGGCGTGACCGCCGCGATGTTGCGCCGCGCGATGGAACGGTTGCTGTGGGTGTTTCCGGTGTATCGCACCTATGGCCCCAATGCGCCCGCCAGCGACGACGCGATCCGCGCCGAGGCGCGCGCTCGGGTCGCCGAGCTGATCCCGCCGGGCGAGACGCAGGTCGTTGATCTGGTGCTGGCGTGGCTGGCGGGGGACGGGCCTGCTGAAAGCGCCGACGCGGTGCGGCGCTTTCAGCAACTCTCCGCGCCGATCGCGGCCAAGGCGGTGGAGGATACCGGTTTCTATCGTTACGGCCGCTTGCTGTCGCGCAACGACGTCGGCTTCGATGCCGAACGGATGGGGATGTCGCCGGATGACTTCCACGCGCTGATGCAGGCGCGCGCACGCGACGTGCCGCACGCGATGCTGACCACCGCCACGCACGACCACAAGCGAGGCGAGGACACGCGCGCGCGGCTCGCGGCGGTCAGCGCACATCCTGATGCGTGGCGCGAGGCGGCGCTGGCGTGGCTGGACCGTGATGATGGCGGGGTCGACGATGCCGACCGCTACATGCTGTTCCAGACGCTGGTCGGCGCGTGGCCCGAGGATGGCGCGAACGGCGGTTTCGTGGAGCGCGTGACGGCGTGGCAGCAGAAGGCGCTGCGCGAGGCGAAGCTGCGTTCGTCATGGGAAGCGCCCGACGAGGAATATGAAGCGGCAGCGGCGGCACTGGTGGAGGCACTTCCCGCCGATGCCAAGGCGCTGGCGTTGATCGCGCGCACTGTTGCGATGCTAGACTCGACCGCGCGCGCCAATGCGCTGGCACAGATGCTGCTGCGCTACACCGTGCCGGGAGTGCCCGACCTGTATCAGGGAACCGAGTTCGCCGATCTCAGCCTCGTCGATCCTGACAATCGCCGGCCGGTCGATTACGACGCACGCCGTGACGCGCTGGCGGACGACGCGCCGGCCAAGCTGCGGCTGATCGCCGATCTGCTGCGGTTGCGGCGCGACGATCCCGCGTTGTTCGCCGAGGGAGATTATGCGCCCGCTCACGTCGAGGGGCCAGATGCGGCGCACGTGCTGGCGTTCGAGCGGCGGCACGAAGGGCGCGTGCTCCGGGTCGCGGTCGCGCTCCACGGCCGACACATCGAGCGCGATACGCAGGTCACTTTCAGTTCGGGTAATCGCGCCGACGCCGCAGCGCTGTTCGGCAGCGAGGTGATCTGGTACGAACGCGGCTAAGCCGGTTTTCGCACGCCATCCCGATCGGGGACGGTGGCGGTCGGCACGGGAGACGGAATGCGCCTGCCGCAGCCCGGGAGTCACGCAATTGTCTTACATGGGGTGCACGGGCCGGCTTGGCGTCCCGGCATGTTCGTGCTTGGGGCGCCGCTTCTATTCTTGCAAAACGTTCGGGATGGAGTTTGATGTTCGCCTGGTTCCAGCGACTGTTGCCGAAGACCGGCAATTTCTTCGAGCAGTTCGAGGGACATGCCGCCATCGGCTTGGCCGCCGCACGCGCTACCGCGCAGCTGCTGGAGGGTGGACCGGACCGGCCCGCGCTGCTCGTCGAGATCAACAAGCGCGAAAATGAGGCTGATGAAATCACGCGGGACGTGCTGAAAAGCGTCCGCGCGACGTTTTTGACGCCGTTCGATCGCGGTGCGATCACCGCATTGATCGGCGCGCTCGACGATACGATTGACGAAATGTACGCCGCGGCCTCGGCGATCGACCTGTACGGCCTGACCGAATTCGCCCCCGAAATGCGCGAGATGGCACAGGTGGCGGTCGATGCCGCCGGGCTGGCGGTCGAGGCGATGCCGCTGCTGCGCGACGTCAGCCGCAACGGGCCGCGGCTGCACGAATTGACCGAGCAACTGATCCGGCTGGAAGGCCGTGCCGATGATTGCCACGCCGCCGGCCTGCGCCGCTCGCTGGAGCAATATGGCAAGAACGACACGCTGCGCTTCGTCGTCGAGCGCGATATTTACAAGCATCTGGAGCGAATCCTCGATGCGTTCGAGGATGTCGCCGACGAGATCGACGGCATCGTCATCGATCACGCCTGACATCCGATCGACGCACCCATGCACGAACTCGCCTTTCCGTTAATGGTCGGCCTGATCCTGGTCGCGCTGGCGTTCGATTATCTGAACGGACTGCACGACGCCGCCAATTCGATCGCGACGGTGGTCGCCACACGGCTGCTGTCGCCGGTGCAGGCGGTCCTGTTCGCAGCCTTCTTCAACTTCGCCGCCTATTTCCTGACGCTGGCCTTTCCCAGTCTCCATGCGGTGGCGGAGACGATCGGAAAGGGACTGATCGACAAGGATGTCATCACCCCCGCGGTGATCTTCGGCGCGCTGGGCGGTGCGATGACATGGAACGTCATTACCTGGCTCAAGGGCATTCCGTCGTCGAGTAGCCACGCGCTGGTCGGCGGGCTGGTCGGCGCGGGCGTCGCGCATGCCGGGATGACCGGGGTGAAATGGGCCGGGCTCAACAAGACGTTGCTCGCGATCGTCCTGTCACCGGTGATCGGCATGTTCCTCGCGATGGCGGTCATGCTGCTGTCGAGCTGGGCGCTGCGCCGCTCGACCGCACCACAGGCGGAGCGCAACTTCCGCGCGCTGCACCTGCTGTCGTCGGCGGCCTATTCGCTGAGTCACGGGCTCAACGACGCGCAGAAGACGATGGGGATCATCACCGTCCTGCTCTATTCGACCGGCTACCTCACCGGGCCGTTCGAGGTTCCGCACTGGGTGGCGATCTGCTGCTACGTGGCGATCGCGCTGGGCACGATGACCGGCGGGTGGCGGATCATCGAGACGATGGGGTCGCGGATCACGCGGCTGTCGCAGCACCAGGGATTCAGCGCGTCACTGGCCGGGTCGATCGTGGTGTTCAGCGCCTCGACGCTCGGCATACCGGTGTCGACGACGCATACCATCACCGGATCGATCATCGGTGCCGGCGTCTCGCGGCGCACCTCGGCGGTGCGCTGGGGTGTGGCGAAGAACGTGGTGGTGGCGTGGGTCATTACCATCCCGGCCTCGGCAGTGGTCGGCGCCTTGGTCTATTCAACGACGTTGCTGTTCTGAGCGGCGTGCCCCGGACTTGATCCGGGGTTGGCCGCATTCAGCATCAAGTACGAGACGGCGGCAGCGCTGCGGATCGAAACCGGCCGTTCCGGATTGGTAACGTCGATCAGTTGACGGAGACCGGCGTGCGGCGCGTGTTGCTCATTTTCGTGCTGCTCGTCGCCGGATGTGCCCGGCACGCGCCATCGCCCGCCCCGCCGCGCGTCGAAAGCACGATCGCGCCATTCCCCGATCAGACATCGACGATCGTCGTGCCGGTGACGGCGCGGCTCGAACAGCTTGAGCGCGGGCTCGACAAGGAAACGCCGCGGGTGCTCTGGACGATCAACGAGCATCGCGACACCTGCGTCAAGGGCAAGCGCGTCAATCTCGGCATCGGCAAGGTGAAGGTGACGCCCGACCTCGGCTGCCGACTGGTCGGGCAAGTGACGCGTGGCGCGATCCGGGTGGCGGGCGCGGGCGAGCGGCTCGACATCACCATGCCCGTCTCCGCGGTCATCCATGTCCGCGACATCGGCGGGGTATTGGGTGAAACCGTCACCGCGCGCGCGCTGGTGCACGCGACCGGCAAGCTGTCGATCGTCGGCAACTGGCAACCGCGCGCAAAGCTCGACCTCGCCTATAACTGGCGCGAGCCGCCGGGCATCGAGATCGCCGGACAGCGCATTACCTTCACCAGTCGTGCCGACGAGAAGCTGAAGCGCGTCGTCGCCAGGCTGGAGCGCGACCTGCCGCGCGAGGTGGCAAAGCTCGATCTGCGCGGGCAACTGGACGGCGCGTGGCGCCACGGTTTCACGGTGCTGGAACTCAGCAAGCGCAACCCGCCGGCGTGGATGCGCGTCGTGCCGCGCGAACTGGGGGTCGGCGGCTACCGGATCGCTGGCCGCCAGCTACAACTGACGCTGGCGGCCGAGGCGCTGACGCAGACCTTCGTCGGCAAGCGCCCCGCCGATCCCACGCCCACGCCCCTGCCGCCGCAGTCACGGGTCGCGGGGCCGCCGGGGCTGCGGTTCTTCATTCCGGTACTCGCCGATTATGCGCAACTGGAGCCGGTGGTGCTGCGGACGCTGCGCAAGCTGGCCGGCAAGGGCATCTCGCTCACCGGAGTCGGCCCGGTCGACGTCGATTTCGGCAAGGTCACGGTTTACGCAACGAGCAACAACCGGCTGGCGGTGGGCGTGGCGGCACGAGTCGTGCCGCGCGACCGTCGCTTTCCCGCGACCAGCGGCGAGGCGTGGCTGACCGCGCAACCGTACAATGACGAGAATTCCCAACTGGTGCGGGCGCGCGACGTGCAACTGGCAGCGGACACCGATTCGGACGCAGTCGATCTGATCGTCAGCCTCGTCGACGCGGCACCGGTGCAGCAGGCGGTGGCGCTGGCGTTACAGCACGATTTCGCACCCGATTATCAGCGGGTGCTGGCGAAGGCGCAGGCCGCGATCGGGGCGCGTCAGGAAGGCGATTTCTTTCTGTCGACCGACGTGACCAGTGTGTCGACCGGGCGGCTGCAGGTGACAGGCGCGGGGCTGTTCCTGCCGGTGCGCGCACAGGGCGCGGCCCGGATCGCCTATAAGCCGACGTGACAAACGGATCTTGCCGTCGTCGCGGATGATGCCGGGATACCGCTCGCGCCGCATTCCGCCGGGCGCGAGCGTACCGGCCTCAGATCCGGGACGGCTGCACCCTTAGAAGCGCCAGCCGAGCGCCAGTTGCACGATCGGCCAGACCTTCACTTTGTCGACATCTTCCTGGAGCGAGACGCGTTCACGCTCCAGCGCAGCCTGAAACGCCGGATCGTTGCGCAGCGTGCCCGTCGACCGGAACTGCTCGAGCCGGAACGCGCCCTGGAACACTGCGCCCAGTTCCGCACCGAAATAGAATCCGCGGCGGTTCTGCCCCGCCCAGCCGAGCGACAGCGCGGGCGCGAACTTCTTCGGCGTCGCGCGACCGCTGATCCGCCCGACCTCTTCGGCGGTATAATCTTCCTCGCCGATCTGGACGTCGTCGCCGGGGGTCAATCCGACATCGACGCGGTTGCCGTTGATCCGTGCGCCGGCCGAAAGCCGGAAGGCACCGCCGAACGGATGGACATCGACCATCGCGCCGTAGGATTGCAGGTGCAGCTTTGCGTCATAGCTGTTGCCGTCCGCTTCGGCGGTCCCGTTGGTGTTCAAGAAGCCGGCGGCCGCGCGTACGCCGACATGGTCGTTGAAGCGCACGCCCACTTCCGGGCCGATCCCCATCGTTCCCGCGGTGACAGCCGCGCGGATGTGCGTGCCGCCATCGGCGTTCTGCGCGAGCGCCGGCGCAGCAACCAGCAACGCGCCCGCCGCCGCGGCGACCTTCCAAATTGTCTTCATGTCGTCCCCTTACGATCGCCGCCCCCCGGCGGCGCGCGACGCCCATGCGCGATCGCGCCGGCTGCGTCTTCCTCCATATGGGTTAGCGCGGCGGTAACGTGACTCATTGTGGCAACGCGCCGTTCCGGCCCCGACGGATCGATCCGGGGTCCGGCCTAGAAGCCGGCGTAATCCGAGAAGCGCGTGATCGTCGGATCGAACTTGAGCACCACCTTGCCGGTTGCGCCGTGGCGCTGCTTGGCGACGATCAGCTCGGCGAGGCCATAGACGCGCTCCATGTCGGCGGCCCAGCGCGCATGATCCTCAAACACCTTGGCCTCGTCGCCCTCCATCGGGCGCTTGGGCTCGCGCTGCGCGGTGTAATAATCTTCGCGAAACACGAACCACACCATGTCCGCGTCCTGCTCGATCGAGCCTGATTCCCGCAGATCCGAGAGCATCGGGCGCTTGTCCTCGCGGCTTTCGACCGCGCGGCTCAGCTGCGACAGCGCCAGCACGGGGACGTTCATGTCCTTTGCCAAGGTCTTGAGCCCGCGCGAGATTTCCGAGATTTCCTGCACGCGGTTGCCGTCGCCCTTGCCCGAGCCGGTCAGCAGCTGGAGATAGTCGACCACCACCAGCCCGATCTCGTTGTTGTGCCGTCGCTGGAGGCGGCGGACGCGGGTGTGGAGCGAGGCGATCGTGAGACCGCCGGTATCGTCGATGAAGAACGGCAGATTTTCCAGCTCGGCCGCCGCCGCCGCGAGCTGCTCGAATTCGGCCTTGCTGATCTTGCCCATGCGCAGCGCCTCGGAGCTGATCCGCGACTGTTCGGCGAGGATACGCGTCGCGAGCTGGTCGGCGCTCATTTCGAGGCTGAAGAACGCCACCTTTGCGCCGACCGACTTCGACGGCGGGATGCCGTCGCGCATGTCGCGCATCCAGCGCTGCGCGGCGTTGAAGGCGATGTTGGTGGCCAGCGAGGTCTTGCCCATGCCGGGACGCCCGGCGAGGATCATGAGATCGCTGTGGTGCATACCGCCGATCTTCGAATTGACCGAGTCGAGCCCGGTGGTGACGCCCGAGAGATTGCCGCCCCAGTTGAGCGCTTTCTCGGCCATCTTGACCGCCATCGTGCTCGCCTGCGCGAAGCTCTTGACGCTGTTCTCGGCCCCGCCGTCCGCGGCGACGCGGTACAGTTCCTCCTCGGCGGCCTCGATCTGCGCGCGCGGGTTGACCTCCTCGCTGGTGTCCATCGCGCGGTCGACCATCGAATGGCCGACCGAGACGAGCGTGCGCAGCATCGCGAGATCGTAGATCTGTGTCGCGAACTGGCGGGCGCCGATCAGCCCCGCGCCCGAGCCGGTCAGGCTGGCGAGATAGGCGACCCCGCCCAGCTCCTTCATCCCCTCGTCCGCCTCGAACATCGGGCGCAGCGTAACGGGGGTGGCGAGCATGTCCTGCGATCGCAGCGACTTGATCGCGGCGAAGACGCGGCCGTGGACGGGCTCGTAGAAGTGCATCGGCTCGAGCCGGTCGACGATGTCGTCGGCCAGCCGGTTGTCGATCATCATCGCGCCAAGCATCGCAGCCTCGGCCTCGACGTTGCGGGGCAGGTGAACGGGTTCGGCCGAAGCCGGTGCGGGGAATGCCAGAGTCGCCATTTCCCCGGCATAGCCCATCGCGCCGCGCCGCATAACCGGGATCGACGTTGTCGCGGCGCGACTTCGGCTTTAACGGGACACGGATGGCCGATCCGCGGATCATCGACATCGAACTCGACGAGCGCACGATCCTGTGGCGCTCGGCCGATATCGAGCAGGAACGGCGGATCGCGATCTTCGACCTGATCGAGGACAACCACTTCGCGCCGCAACGCGAACAGCCCGACGGCTATGCCGGGCCGTATCGCGTCAAGCTGGGCGTCGAGGAAGGGCGCCTGGCGATCCACATCGCGCGCGAGAACGGCACGCCGCTGGAGACTTTGGTGCTGGGGCTGGCGCGGTTTCGACGGCCGATCCGCGACTATTTCGCGATCTGCGACAGCTACTTCCAGGCGATCCGCCAGTCGACGCCAGCGCAGATCGAGACGGTCGACATGGCGCGGCGGGGGATACACAACGAGGCGGCCGAGCTGCTGCGCGAGCGGCTGGACGGCAAGATCCATATCGATTTCGACACGGCGCGGCGGCTGTTCACGCTCATCTGCGTCCTGCACATCAAGGCTTGAGTTACTGATTATGTGGGGTTTGGGACGGCTCGTGCTGGTTCTGGCCGCGTTGGCGCTGGCCGGCGTGGCAGGGTGGCGGCTCGCGGTGCGCTGGGCGCCGGGTGTCGAGAAATATGCGGTGCAGGGCGTCGACGTGTCCGAAAATACCGGCACGATCGTCTGGCCGGTGCTCAAGGGAGCGTCGGGAGCGCGCTTCGGCTACGCTGTAGCGACGGTCGGTGCCACGACGCGCGACCGCAACTTCCAGGCGAACTGGGATGCGATGGCCAAGGTCGGGCTGAAGCGCGGCGCGCTGCACGTCTTCTCCTTCTGCCAGTCGCCGCGCGTGCAGGGTGACGTGTTCAACACCGTCGTGCCGCGCGACCTGAAGGCGCTGCCGGCCGCAATCGCCTTCGACTATGACGAAACCTGCACTGATCGACCGGAGCGCGCGGCGCTGGTCGCGGGCGTACGCGCGATGATCGAGCGGATCGAGGCGCATATGGGCAAGCCGGTGGTGCTGCGCATTTCGGAAGACGTCGAGGACGACTACCGGTTGACCGAGGCGCTGGATCGCAAATGGTGGGCGATGGGCAATTTCCTGAAGCCCGGCTATGGTACGCGACCGTGGTCCGTATGGCGCGCCAATGACATGCGCGGCGTCGACGGGGTCGATGGCCCGGTCAATTGGGATGTGGCGACGGAAGGAGCCTTCGAGAATGAGTGACGCGACCCGGCTGATCGAAGCCGCCCGTGCGGCGGCACGCCATGCGCACGCGCCCTACTCACGCTTCGCGGTCGGCGCGGCGGTGCTGCTGACCGATGGCAGCGTCGTGACCGGCGCGAATGTCGAGAACGCCAGCTACGGCCTGTCGCTGTGCGCGGAGACGGTGGCAATCGCGACCGTCTCCGCACAGGGACGGCTGCGTGAGGTGGTCGCGGTGGGCGTGATCGGCGGCGTGATGGACGCCGCGGGGCATGCGACCGGCGATGAACCGGTACGGCCATGCGGACGGTGCCGGCAGGTGCTCAACGAGGCGGCACAGCTCGGCGGACGCGATCTGGCGGTGCACTGCGCGGGCGCCGAGGGGGATGCGGTGGCGAGCTACCGGCTGAGCGAGTTGCTGCCGGATGCGTTCGGGCCGGGGGATCTGGGGATTTCGTGAGACGACGCGCAGGACCGCCGAACCACTTACCGTGTTCGTGCGGAGTCTGTCGAAGCATGTGGGCGAAGCGGAGCGCCTGAAACACGCACGTCGACAAGCTCAGTGCGAACGGATCGGATGGGTGGGATCGCGGACACATGCGCCGCCCTCCGCGCGAGCACCGGCGCGTCGAATCAACCTGCCTACTCAGGGGCGACGAGGGTTGGGGTGCACCTCCGACCCACCCCAAGCGCCATCGCCCCTGCGAAGGCAGCGGCCAATCGCTGTACCGTCCGGGTTGGGTGGTTGACACATGCGCCGCGCTGCCTGTGACCGCCGCCGTGCAGCACGACGCAGACATGGGCCCCTACCTGCGCAGGGGCGACCGGTGTCTTTGATTTTGGGGTGGTGCGGGCGGTCGGACTCGAACCGACATGTATTGCTACGGCAGATTTTGAGTCTGCTGCGTCTACCATTTCGCCACGCCCGCAGCGTGCGACCGGCGGCGCTATAGGACAGCATTTCGCCGCTGGCTAGGTGTCGCTGTCTTGACCCGTTACCCGCTTAGGCTTCATCGCAGATCGCCATAGGAGAGCTGCATGAGCGATAGCGTTTACCCCGCCCCCGCAGGCACCGACGACAGCATCGACCGCGCATACGCGGCGGCGGCGTGGCAACGCGCGGTCGACGATCCCGAAGGCTATTGGCGCGAGGAAGCGCAGCGGCTCGACTGGATCACACCCTTCACCCAGGTGAAGGACACGTCGTTCGATGAGGGCGACTTCCGCATCCGCTGGTTCGCGGACGGCGTGCTCAACGTCTCGGCCAATTGCGTCGACCGCCATCTGGCGACGCGCGGCGATCAGGTCGCGATCATCTGGGAAGGCGACGAGCCCGGCGAGACGAAGACGTTGACCTATCGCGAACTGCACCGTGACATGTGCCGCTTCGCCAACGTTCTCAAATCGCTCGGCGTCAAGAAGGGCGACCGCGTCACGCTCTACCTGCCGATGATCGCGGAGGCGGCGGCGGCGATGCTCGCCTGCACGCGTATCGGCGCGATCCATTCGATCGTGTTCGGCGGCTTCTCCCCCGACAGCCTCGCCAACCGCATTCAGGATTGCGATTCGACGCTGGTGATCTGCGCCGACGAAGGCTGTCGTGGCGGCAAGCGCGTGCCCTTGAAAGCCAATGTCGACAAGGCGGTCGCGCGCTGCCCGAGCGTCGAGCATGTCCTCGTCATTCGCCGCACCGGGGGCGACGTGGCGATGACCGAGGGACGCGACATCTGGCTCCACGACGCGCTGGACGGGGTGAGCGATGATTGCGCGCCCGAGCCGATGAACGCCGAGGACCCGCTGTTCATCCTCTATACGTCGGGATCGACCGGCAAGCCCAAGGGCGTGCTGCACACCACCGGCGGCTATCTGCTGTGGGTGACCAAGACGTTCAAGGACGTGTTCGATTATCGCGACGGCGAGATTTACTGGTGCACCGCCGATATCGGCTGGGTCACCGGGCATAGCTATGTCGTTTATGGCCCGCTGGCGAACGGCGCGACGACGGTGATGTTCGACGGCGTCCCCAATTACCCCGATCACGGGCGGCTGTGGGAGACGATCGACCGGCTGGGGGTCAACATTCTCTATACCGCACCGACCGCGATCCGCGCGCTGATGCGCGAGGGCGACGATTGGGTGACGCGCCACGATCGCGGGTCGCTGCGGCTGCTCGGATCGGTCGGCGAGCCGATCAACCCCGAGGCATGGACCTGGTACCACCGCGTCGTCGGCGGCGGGCGCTGCCCGATCGTCGATACCTGGTGGCAGACCGAGACGGGCGGTATCCTGATCTCCCCCCTGCCCTATGCGACCGACCTCAAACCCGGCTCCGCGACCATGCCGCTGCCCGGCGTGCAACCGCAGATCGTCGATGCCGAGGGCAAGGTGCTGGACGGCGCGGCGGAGGGCAATCTGTGCATCACCGACAGCTGGCCGGGGATGATGCGCACCGTCTGGGGCGATCACGATCGGTTCTTCCAGACCTATTTCAGCACCTATCCCGGCAAGTATTTCACCGGCGACGGCTGCCGCCGCGACGAGGACGGCTATTACTGGATCACCGGCCGCGTCGACGACGTCATCAACGTCTCCGGGCACCGCATGGGCACCGCCGAGGTCGAGTCGGCGCTGGTCGCGCACGCCAAGGTCGCCGAGGCGGCGGTGGTCGGGATGCCCCACGAGGTGAAGGGTCAGGGCATCTACGCGTATGTGACGCTCAACAGCGGTGTCGAGCCGTCCGAGGACCTGCGGACCGAATTGCGGCAATGGGTGCGCAGCGAAATCGGGCCGATCGCCAGCCCCGACGCACTGCAGTTCGCGCCCGGCCTGCCCAAGACGCGTTCGGGCAAGATCATGCGCCGCATCCTGCGCAAGATCGCCGAGAACGACACGGGTAATCTCGGCGACACCTCGACGCTCGCCGACCCGTCGGTGGTCGAGACGCTGGTCGCCGAACGGGTGGAACATGGGAAGTGACGAACGACCTGTATGTACTGCGGCTGTCGTGCCGCAACCGCCCGGGATTGGTGGCGGCGGTCGCCACGTTCCTCGCCGAGCGTGGCGGCGACATCACGGATGCGCAGCAATTCGACGACCGGCTGAACGAGCATTTCTTCATGCGTGTCGTCTTCGCGCTGGGGGAGAGCGATGCGACGGTGCTGCGCGCGGCCTTCGCGCCGGTCGCGGCGGCGATCGGCGCTGACTGGACGCTCCAGCCCAAGGCGCGGCTGCCACGCGTGCTGCTGATGGTATCGAAGTTCGATCATTGTCTCGGCGACCTGCTCTACCGGCAGCGACTCGGGGAGTTGCCGATGGAGGTGGTCGGCGTGATCGGCAACCATCCGCGCGACACACTGACCGTCGATGTCGGCACGGTGCCGTTCCACCATCTGCCGGTCACGCGTGACACCAAGCCGGCGCAGGAGGCGGCGGTGCGCACGCTGGTCGAGCAGACCGGCGCGGAGCTGGTGGTGCTCGCGCGCTATATGCAGGTGCTGTCCGACGAGATGGCGGCGTGGCTGTCGGGGCGGTGCATCAACATCCACCACAGCTTCCTGCCGGGCTTCAAGGGCGCCAAACCCTATCATCAGGCGCACGAGCGCGGCGTGAAGATGATCGGCGCGACCGCGCATTACGTCACCGCCGATCTCGACGAAGGACCGATCATCGCGCAGGATGTCGAGCCGATTGGCCATGCCGACACCCCCGACGATTTGGTTCGCAAGGGACGCGATATCGAGCGGCGCGTGCTCGCCGAGGCGGTACGGCTGCACCTCGAAGGACGGGTACTGCTAAACGGCGGACGCACGGTGGTTTTTCGCTGAGGCAGGGCTTGGCAGTCTCTTTAAGTTAGCGCTATCTTTTGGTGTCTCGCTGCGGTGGGACGCGAAAAGATAACGATGGAGGGATGGCCATGACGAGGCGCAAGGTTCGTAACGGGTGGGTCGCCGGCTGGGCAGCGGTGTTATTGGCGGGAGCGGCCGGCCCGGCGCTGGCGCAAGCGGACAGGATGACTCCGATCGCGACCCCGGCGCAGCCGACCGCGATCACGCTCGACACCGGGCCGCTGCCCGACGCACCGAACAAGGAAGCGTGGCACCGGCAATATGGCAGCACCTTCACGCGCAACGTGACGGTCGCGACGCTGACCCCGTTCCTCCCTGCCCCCGGCACCGCTACCGGTGCGGCGGTGGTGGTCGCGCCCGGCGGCGGGTTTCGCACGCTGTCGATGGAGAACGAAGGCTGGGACGTCGCCAAGGCACTGGCGAAGCGCGGGGTCGCGGCGTTCGTGCTGAAGTATCGACTCAACCAGACGCCGGCCGACATGCCCGGCTTCGAGAAGTCGATGGCGGAGATGTTCTCCGGGTCAGCGCCGCGACCGCGCGTCGACCCGGCCGCGATGACCGCACGGCTCGGGCCGCAGATCGCGGATGCGCGCGCCGCCTTCGCGCTGATCCGCCGCCGCGCCGGGGAGTGGAAGGTCGATCCCGACCGGATCGGGATGATCGGCTTCTCGGCGGGCGCGATGCTGACGATGGCGACGACGCTGGCCGGCGGAGACGCGAAGCCGGCGTTCGTCGCCGACATCTATGGCCCGCTCGGCGCGGTCAACGTGCCCGCCGACGCGCCGCCGCTGTTCATCGCGCTGGCGGCGGACGATCCGTTCTTCGCCAATGACGGCATCGGACTGGTCGACACATGGCGCGCGGCGAAGCGGCCGGTCGAGTTCCACCTCTACGAACAGGGCGGGCACGGCTTCGGCATGTACCAGAAGCCGACCACCAGCACCGGCTGGTTCGACGCCTATGTCCGCTGGCTGGGGATGCACGGTCTGCTGGCGAAGAAGAAGTAATCCTCAATCCCGTCGCCCCTGCGCAGGCAGGGGCGACGTGGTCGTCAGAGACGGAAGCGGACGCCGAGCGAATAGTACCGGCCTTCCTCGCGCACGTCGACGGGATAGCCGGCGTCGGCGGCGAAGTTGCGGTAGTTCTGCCAAGGTTGCGCGAGGATATTGCTGACGTCGGCGGTCAGCGTGATGTTCTCGATCGGCGTATAGGATGCCGAGAAATCGAGCCGCGAGATCGGCCGCACCGTCACGCCCGCGAACTGCGCCTCACCGGGATTGCGCGTGAAGCTGTCGACGAACTCCGAGCGGCGGTTGTACGACAGCCGCGCCGAGATCGGGCCCTTCTCGTAGAAGCCCGTGGCATTGTACGTCCACTTCGACACGCCGGTGATCGGCACGACCGGCGCCGCCTCACCCAGCGTCGACGGCAACTGGTTGGTGCCGTCGAGATAGGTGACGTTGAGCTGCGTCCCGAAGCCGCTGAGCAGGCCGGGGAGGAAGTCGAAGAACGTCTGGAAGTTCGCCTCCGCGCCCTTGATCCTGCCCGACCCGGCATTCTCCGGACGCGACACTTGCAGGCGACCATAGGTCGGGTCCTGCACAATCGACGTATAGTTGCTGATGAAGCCGAACAGGTCGCGGTAGAAGACCGAGGCGGTCAACGAGCCGGTTGGCGCGAAATACCACTCCAGCGTCGCGTCCCAGTTGTTCGAGGTCAGCGGCACCAGATCGGGGTTGCCGCCGCTGCCGCTCGCATCGAATGCGCCGCCGGTGACGGTGCTGCGGGTGATGTTGAACGCCGGGTTGAGCTGACCGAAGTTCGGACGCGTGCGCGTTTCGGTATAGGCAAGGCGCGCCTGCAACTTCGGGGTGAACTTCAGCCGCGCGCCGAACGACGGCAGCACGTCGACGTAATTCTGGCGGTTCACCTGCGGCACGAACGAGATGACATTGTTCGTGCTGAGCCGCGTCACCCCGCGATAGGTGCCGTCGTTGTTGACGACGCGGACACCGGCGGTGCCGTCGACCTCGATACCGGCGATCGTGAAGTCGTAGCGCGCCATCGCATAGGCGGCATAGGTGCTTTCCTGCGCGCTGAACCCGCCGTCCTCGCGTAGCGCGATCTCTTCCTGCCCGAAGCGTTCGACGTTGTTGCGCAAGTCGACGTTGTTGGGATCGCGCGCGATCAGTCGGGGGCCGACCGAATAGGTCAGCGCACGCAGCGCGTCGAAGTTCGAGCGGATCGCGGCGCGCGACGGCATCAGCCAGTTGCGGAACTGCGCAGCGGGCTGGCGGAAGCCGTCCTCGACCTTCTCCAGCGCGCCGGTCGGCAGGCTGGCGAGCGGGATGCCGAGCGCGTCGGTGGCCAGATAGCGATCGCCCTGCTCCAGCTTCGCATTGCGCGACACCCAGCGGACGCCGAAGTCGAGCCGCTGGATCAGCGGCAGTTCGGTATCGAGTTGCAGGTCGGCGCGCCACTGGTGCCCGCCACCGGTGGCGTGATAACGCTTCTGATAGAAGCCGCGCCAGATGTAATTGTCGGGATTCAGCGCGTCGAAGCCGGGGAAGTTGAACGACGCACCGCCGTCGCGGTTGAATTCGACATCGACCTGCGGGGACGAAGCGAAGCGCGCGTCAAGGCTGTATTCGAGCTGCGAATAGGTGCTGTAGGTATAGGCGTAATCGCTGCTGATCTTCGCGCGATCACCCTTCCACACAAAGCCGATCGCGCCCTGATAGGTATCGGTGCGGTCGTTGAAGGTCGAACGGAACTGCTGCGGCGCGAGACCACCGGTCTTGGTGAGGCTGAGCACCTTGCGCGGGTCGCTGGGATCGAGGACGACGTTGCTGAGCGTCGGGCGCGTGCCGTTCTGCCCGGGCAGCGCGAGCGTCTCCGCCTCCAGCAAGGCGGTGAAATTCTCGTTCGACTGTTCGCCGCGATACGCCTGCCACAACCCGTCGGCATAGACTTCCAGCCGGTCGCTGGGGCGCCACTGCAGGCTGCCGTTGACCGACGGGCGCGTCCGCGTGCCGGTCGCGAAATAGTTGCCGACCGAATTCGGGATGCGGAAATCGGTGCCCACGCCCGGCGTCGCGACCGTCAGGTCGTCGGTGGCATTGTTGACGTCGCCGATCGGGGTGCGGGTCGTCTGATCGTTGAAGCGCACCGCGTTGCGGTACCGCGTGCGCGTGACCGCAACGTTGACCAATGCCCCGATCTCACCGATCCCGGTGTCCCAGCGATCGGTGATCAGGATGTTGCCGACCGGGTCGAGCTTGCCCGATTGGTCATTATAGGCCCCGCGGATACCGCCCGCGATCTCGAAGCCATTGAAGTCGAAGGGACGACGCGAGCGAACGTTGACCAGACCCGCCAGCCCCGGCTCGATCAGGTCGGCGGTGCCGGACTTATAGACCTCCAGCGCGGCGAGCGCACCTGCGGGGAAGTCCTGAAGCGCGACGCCGCGATTCTCGGCCGTAAAAATTTCGCGGTTGTTGAAGGTGGTGCTGATGTCGCCCAGCCCGCGAATCAGCACGCCGTTCGCTTCGTCGTTCGAGCGGTTGACCTGCACGCCGGTGACGCGCGCCAGCGCTTCGGACGCGTTGTTATCGGGCAGTTTGCCGATGTCCTCGGCAACGACCGCATCAAGAATCGACGCCGAATCGCGCTTGAGCGCCTGCGCCGAGCGAAGGCTGGCGCGCACGCCGGTGACGACGATGTCGTCAGCGGCCGGCCCGGTTGTAGCGACTGGCGAAGTCGGCGCGACCGCACTCGCTTCTTGCGGCAGCGGTGCATCCTGTGCGGCAGCGAGGCCCGGCGTCAGCGCGGTCCCGGCCAGCAAAGCCGTCCGGAACAGGGTTTTCATCGTCGCCTTCACTGCATCTCTCCCACGCTCCGCGATCCTTTCCGCGGCGTTTATTAATCAGACATAATCCGGGGAGGATTGAAGCGTCAATATCATCGCACCTTCATACGGGAGGATGTTGCAAGATTTTTCCTCATGTTTGTTGCATCCTAGCAACATGCAGCAAGTCGATATGCGAGGCGAATTGGCGGCAGCTTGTCTGACATTCGGCGCGCTTTGCCTTACGAAATCGATCAGCGTCCGGCAGGGCGAGCGTTAGCGGTAAGTGCCGCTCGGGATGCCGGTCGCACGATCGGCCTGCTCAAGATACCCCGCCGCCATCGCGCAAAGGAAAGCACCCTGGCCACTTCCATCGAGGTCGCGCGCCAAACGCCCGTAGCGCTCAGCCTGGGCGCGCAGATGTCTCACATCGTTTCCACCTAATCGTTGGTACCGCAAGCCATTCCCGCCGACTGCCTTTTCGGGTCACTCTGCGGCCTTGGCCCGGCGACGGTAGCGATGCAGCACCGGCTCGGTATAGCCGTTCGGTTGCGCCAACCCCTCGAAGACCAGCGCGCGCGCCGCCTGCACGGCGATACTGTCGGTCGTGAGCGGACGATAGGCCGGATCGGCGGCGTTCTGCGCGTCGACCCGTCTGGCCATGCGCGCGAAGGCCGCCTCGACCTCGTCGGGGGTGGTGACGCCGTGGTGCAGCCAGTTGGCGATATGCTGCGACGAGATACGGAGCGTCGCGCGGTCTTCCATCAGCCCGACGTCATGGATGTCGGGAACCTTCGAGCAACCGACCCCCTGATCGATCCAGCGCACGACATAGCCAAGGATACCCTGTACATTATTGTCCAGCTCATCGGCGATTTCGCGCGCGGACCAGTTGCGTCCGGCGGCGAGCGGGATCGTCAGCAGCGCATCGAGCGGCGCAATCGGCTCGGCGGCCCGCGCCGTCTGCCGCGCCTTCACCGGAACGCGATGGTAATGGGTAGCGTGGAGCGTCGCAGCGGTCGGTGACGGCACCCAGGCGGTGGTCGCGCCGGCCAGCGGATGCGCGATCTTCTGCGCCAGCATGTCGTGCATCCGGTCCGGCGCGGCCCACATGCCCTTGCCGATCTGTGCGCGCCCCGCAAAACCGCACGCCAGCCCGATCTGGACGTTGCGATCCTCGTAGGCGGCGATCCACGCGGCGTCCTTCATCTGTGCCTTGCGGACCATCGCGCCGGCCTGCATCGACGTGTGGATTTCGTCGCCGGTGCGATCGAGGAAGCCGGTGTTGATGAAGACGATGCGGTTGCGGACCGCGTGGATGCACGCGGCGAGATTGGCGCTGGTGCGGCGTTCCTCGTCCATGACACCGACCTTGATCGTGTGCCGCGCCACGCCAAGCAGATCCTCGACCGCGTCGAACAGCCGGTCGGTGAACGCCGCCTCGTCGGGGCCGTGCATCTTCGGCTTGACGATATAGATCGCGCCGGCGCGGCTGTTGTAGCGGCTGCCCAGATCGTGGAGGTCGTGCAGCGCGATCAGGCTGGTGATCGCCGCATCAAGGATGCCTTCGGGTGCCTCGCTTCCGTCCGGCAGCAGCAGCGCGGGCGTGGTCATCAGATGCCCGACGGTACGGACGAACAACAGGCTGCGTCCGGGCAGCCAAAAGGCTTCACCCTCGGGCGTGACATAGCGGCGATCGTCGTTCAGGCGGCGGGTGACCGCCCGTCCGCCCTTCTCGAACGTTTCTTCAAGGTCGCCGCGCATCAGTCCCAGCCAATTGGCATAGGCCGCCACCTTGTCGGCGGCGTCGACCGCAGCGACCGAATCCTCGAGATCGCAGATCGTGGTGAGTGCGGACTCGAGAAGCACGTCCGCCAGCCCGGCGCGATCGTCGCGACCGATCGGATGGGTGCGGTCGATAACCAGCTCGATGTGCAGCCCGTGATGGCGCAACAGCCAATTATCGCCGGCCCGTCCGGCGATCTGCGTCGGATCGGCGAGCGCGAGCGACTCCCCTGCCCACTCGCGCCAGCTTCCCGACGCCAGCGGCACCGCATCATCAAGGAAGCCGCGCACCCAGTCGATCACCTGCGCGCCGCGCGCGGGGTCGTACCCAGAGCCGACGGGCGTTCCGGGCAGCGCGTCGGTGCCGTACAGCGCGTCGTAGAGGCTGCCCCAGCGCGCATTGGCGGCGTTGAGCAGGAAGCGCGCATTGAGGATCGGGACAACCAGCTGCGGCCCGGCGACGCGCGCCACTTCATCGTCGATGACGCCTGGTTCGATCGCGAACGGGACAGGCCCGGCGACGAGATAGCCGATCTCACGAAGAAACGCCTGATAGGCGATGGCATCATGCGGCTGCCCGACGCGGGCCCGATGCCATGCATCAATCTGCGCCTGCAATGCATCGCGATGGCGCAACAGTGCGGCATTTTCAGGAGCGAAGCGCGCATAAAGGCCCGCCAGCCCTTGCCAGAAGGTGTCGGCGGCGATGCCGGTGCCGGGCAGCGCGCGCTCTTCGATGAAGGTCGCCAGCTCGCCGGCAACCTGCAATCCGGCGCGATCCTCATAACCATCCGTCATTGTTCACACCCTCCTGACCGGCAGGCATAAAGCGCTTGCGATCCTGTCGGTAGCGGGCAGAAATGCTAAACACCTGTTCCGTGGGAGAATGAATGCTCGACCCCGATTATGTGCTGTTCGCGCAGGTGATCGAGGCCGGCAGCCTTTCGGCGGCGGCGCGGGCGCTCGGCATCTCGCCCGCGATGGCGTCGAAGCGACTGGCGCGGCTGGAGGCACGGCTCGGCGTGCGACTGATCCAGCGCACGACCCGGCGGCTGGCAGCGACCGACGCCGGCGAGCGCTTTCATGCCGATGTCGTCACGATCCTGCGCGACATCGCGGCGGCAGAGGCGCGCGTCACCGGAGCACGGGACGATCCGGCGGGCATCCTGCGCGTCTCCGCACCGACCTCGTTCGGACGGCTGCATATCGCGCCGCGACTGCATGACTTTCTCCGCGAGGCGCCGGGCGTGTCGCTGGAGTTGATGCTCGATGACGCCAACGTCGATCTGGTCGCCGCCCGCATCGACGTTGCGGTCCGGATCGCGAGCGTCATTCCGCCCAGCCTTGTCGCGCACCGGCTGGCGGACAGCCCACGCCTGTTATGCGCCGCGCCGGCCTATCTTGCCGAACGCGGGTCGCCGCGCACGCCCGGCGAGCTGTCGCGGCACCGTCTGCTCGCGGCGGAGGGGCAATCACCGTGGCGGCTGGTCAACGGCCGCCGGCACCTGTCGATCGACGTGCAGAGCCATGTACGGACCAACTCCAGCGAGATCGTTCGCGAACTGGCATTGTCCGGGGTCGGAATCGCGCTGCGCTCCTTATGGGACGTCGGCGACGCGCTGTCGGCGGGGCGGCTGGTTCCGGTGCTGCCGGGGTGGGAGGGACCGCGCGATCTGGCGATCCACGCCCTCCATCCACGTGCGCCGACGGTACCGGCGGCCGTTACCGCGTTCATCGCCTTCCTGCGCCGGACGCTCGACCCGGCACCGTGGTCAATGGCTGCCGTGCCGCGAGATCGGGATCGCGATCCGGCAGCGGACGCCCTCCGCGCCTAGGACGAACGAGGTTTTCGCGCCAAGCTGATAGGGCAAGGCGCGCTCGATCAATTCGCGCCCTTCGCCCGAGCCGAGTGGCGTGCTGCCGGCCGGCGGCATGGCCACGCCGGTTTCGCGCCAGTCGATGTGCAGCCACGGTGTGCCGTCCCCCGCCACCGCGACCTCCCAGCTGATCGACAAGCACCCGCCCGCCGCACCCAGCGCGCCATATTTGACCGCGTTGGTGGCCAGTTCGTGAAGCGCCATCGCCAGTGTCTGCACGGTCGAGGAGCGCAGCCGCACACCTTTCGGCCCGGCCAGCGTCACCGCGTTTGCTTCCCCGTCCAGCGCAGCCAGTTCGGCATCGAGCAGGCTGTCGAACGTCACGCGGTCGCTGTCCGACAGCCGCGACAGCAATCCCTGTACGCGAACCAGCGCCTGCAGGCGGTCGCCAAACCGCTGGTGGAATTGGGCCAGGTCATGGCTGGACCGCGCGCATTTGTCGGCCAGTGCCTGTACCACGCCGATCAGGTTGCGGGTGCGATGCTGAAGCTCGGCGATCATCACCTGCTGCCGCTCGGCCCAGGCGCGGCGTTCGGTGACGTCGACGATCGCACCGACCATCCGCACCGGCTGCCCCGCCTCGTCGAAGAAGAAGCGTCCGCGCGCCGAATGCCAGTGGATCGAGGCGTCGGGATGCACGACGCGGAATTCCTGCACATAGGTGCCGCCCCCGCCGAACGCCTCCGCCATCAGCGTCTCCGCCTCGTCGCGATCGTCGGGATGAATGCGCGCGAGCCATGCCGAATAGCTGGGCTCGACCGAGCCGACCGGATAGCCTTGCAGCAGGAAATGCTCGGTCGACCAATGGACCTCATCGGTGGCGACATTCCAGTCCCAAAGCCCGATCCCGCCGACCTCGACCGCGTTGCGCAGCCGCTCCTCGCTGCGTGCCACCGCCTCGCGCGCGTGGTGCGACGCGGTCACGTCGGAGGTGATGCCGCCGATCAGCACCACCTGCCCGGCGGCGTCGCGGATCGGGAATTCGGTGGTGCGCAGCCAGTGGGTCGTGCCGTCGACCGCGCAGCTGATCCGGTAATCCACGGTGGCATGTTCCCCGCCGCGCACCCGCGCGACCGCCGTCTCCACCTGCGCGCGGTCTTCGGGCAGGATCAGCGCCAGCCAGTTGTCGTAGTGGTTGCCGGTCAGCACCTCCCGCCGCGACCGCCCGTAGATCGTGCGGAATGCCGGCGTGACATACCGCCAGTGCAGCGTCCGGGCATCACGGATCCACAGCGCATCGCGCGAGGCTTCGCCGAAGAGGCGCAGCATCTCCTCACGCTCGCGCAGCCGCTCGGTCGCCTGCCGCTGCTCGGTAACGTCGAAGACGACACCGTGGAGGATGCGCGTATCTGGTCCGTCGGCACGCCCGCGCCAGCGCAGCCAGCATCCGGCGGTAGGACCGGCGACGATCTCCAGCTCACCGTCAAATTCCTCGCCCGGCAGGATACGGCGGGTGACGAAACGGTTCACGATCTCGCGCCCCGCCGGAGAGAGGCGGTCGAGAAAATCGGTCGTCCGACGTGGTTCGTCGCTGGGCGGCATGCCGAGCAAGGCGGAGAAGCGCGCATCACCACGCACCTCGCCCCGGGCCATGTCGATCCGCCACGCACCCATCCCGCCGCCATCCAGCGCGATGCGGCGCATCTCCTCGCTGCGACGCACGACCTCCTCGGCGGTGCGGCGCGCGGTGATGTCGATCGCGGTGCCGAACCACTCGGTCAGGCGCCCCTCCGCATCCAAGACCGGCAGCGCGCGCGACGCGACCCAGCCGATCGAACCGTCCGGGCAGCGGACGCGATGCTCCAGTTCGAACATCGCGGGTCCGTCGAGCGCCGCCGCCATCGCGGCGAATACCGCGCCGCGATCCTCGGGTGGAATGAAGCGCTCGATCCAATCGGCGACGGGGGCCGCGACGTCGTTCAGCATGTCGCGCCCGTTGAGGTACAGCAACGCCTGCCAGTCAGCGCTCATCCGGAACAGCATGTGGCTGCCCGTCGTCACCATCATCCGCAATTGCGCCTCGCTGTCGCGCAGCTGCGCGGTTGCGCGGCGATGGTCGGTCACCTCGACCAGCTGTTGCAGCGCGCCCGCGACCGATCCCGCCGCATCGCGCACCGGGATCCAGGCAAGGTCGAAGGTGCGGGGCTGGAACGATCCATCCGCGTCGCGCAACGCCACCTCACGCCCTTCGACCTGCACCGCCTGACCTGACCACACGGTCGCCAGACGCTCCGCCACTTCCTCATTAAAGATTTCGCGCCATCCCTCCCGCACCGGACGGCCGAGTAACGCCGGATGCCGGTCACGCGCGATCTCGATATAGGCGTCGTTGTAGAGTTGGAGCAGCGCGTCGCCCCACAGCAACGTCGCGGGGCGCGGCATCGCAAGCATCATCTCGACCGCCGACATCAGCTCGGCGGACCAGTCAGCGGTCGCACCCAGCGCGGTGGCCGACCAGTCGAAGGCGCGGATCCGCTCCGCCATGTCTCCGGTACCATGCGGGCGCGTCATCACTGGCTTCATCCCGTCAGCAAAGCGCCAACATTAAACTTTGGCAAGATAAGCCGTTGGCTTCGCAAGCTTGATAGCCGC
Source organism: Sphingomonas sp. NPDC079357 (assembly GCF_044901155.1). Taxonomy (NCBI): domain Bacteria; kingdom Pseudomonadati; phylum Pseudomonadota; class Alphaproteobacteria; order Sphingomonadales; family Sphingomonadaceae; genus Sphingomonas; species Sphingomonas sp. NPDC079357. The sequence continues at coordinate 270,401 of NZ_JBJDOM010000003.1, read as the reverse complement.
CCGCCCGTGGATCGGATAGTGTCAGCCCATTAGTCATCAACGTGGCGAAAACGACCATGAAGCTGCTGATCGTCGAGGACGATTTCGAATATGCCACCGCGCTCCAGGCCGAACTGGCGCAACGCGATCATCAGGTCACGATCGCGGAGACGGGGCCCAGCGCGCTGACCGCCGTGGAGCGTGACGCGTTCGACGCGATGATCCTCGATTCGATGCTGCCGCAGCTGAGCGGCGTGCGCGTGGTCGAGCGGCTGCGCGACGCCGGACACAATCTGCCGGTGCTGATGCTCTCGGCGCTGGGGCGTTCGGCGGAGAAGATCGGCGGCCTGACCGCGGGCGCCGACGATTATTGCGTCAAACCTACCCCCGCCGCGGAGATCGAGGCGCGGCTGAATGCCCTGCTCCGCGCGCGCGGCTGGACCGCTGTCGGCGAGGCCGACATGCTGCGCGCAGGCGATATCGTTATCAGCCCCGGCCAGCACCGCGCGTGGCGCGGCGACGAACCGCTCGACCTGACGCGGCTGGAGTTCGGGCTGCTGACCGAACTGGTCCGCCACGCCGGCAGCTATCTGACGCGAGCGATGCTGATCGAGCGTGTGTGGGGCTATGATTTCGAGCCGGGCACCAACATCGTCGATGCGCAGGTACGGCTGCTGCGGCGCAAGCTGACCGCGAGCGGCGGCGACGATCCGATCGCGACCAAGCGCGGCGTCGGTTACATGCTGCGCGCGTGAGATGGGGTCGCTCGGGCGACTGACCGCGCTGTTTCTGGGCGCGTTCGGCGCCGCGACCGCCCTGACCGGCTACGCCAGCTATTCGGCGTCGCGGCACACGATCGAGGCCCTCGTCGACCGGCGACTGGACGAAGTGAGCCGCGCGCTGCTCGATGAGTCGTTGCGCGGCAATCCGTCGGCAATCCTGTCGCGGATCGCCGCATTGTCCTCGCAACGTGAGACCGGCGACCTCGGCTTCGAGCTGGTCGACGCGAGGGGGCAGCGGCTGGGCGGCAACGTGACCGTGTCCGGGCCGGTCCCGGCGGGTTTCTCGACGCTGGGCGACAGCGTGCTGCCGGGCACGACGGCGTTTCGCATCCAGCGCCGCGACGCGGGCGGCGGCCTGCGACTGGTGACGCTGGTCGAAATCGAGCCGGTCGAAGGGTTCGCGGCGGTGTGGCTGCGCAGCTATGCGTTCGGTTTTGGACTGATCGTCATCATCGTCGTCGCCGGAGCGGTGTCGTTCAGCACGATCGTGCGCCGACGGATCGGGGAACTGCGCCGCACCGCCGAGGCGATCATCGACGGCGACCTGACGCAACGCGTCCCCGTCGAGCCGGGCGGCGGCGCCTTTGCCGGGCAGGCGGTGACCTTCAACCGGATGCTCGACCGCATCGCAGCCCTGGTCGAGAGCCTGCGCCACGTCGGCGGCGACGTCGCGCACGATCTGCGCACCCCGCTGGCGCGGCTGCGCAGCCGGCTGGCGCTGATCGTCGCCGAGACGCCGACCGCGGAGCTGGAGGCCGCGCTGGAGCAATGCGACGAGATGCTCGCGATGTTCTCCGCAATCCTGCGGATTTCGGAGGTCGAGGGCGGGGAGCGGCGGACCGCGTTCCGCGCGTTTGCGCTGGCCGAAGTGGCGAGCGAGGTGGCCGAGACGCTGTCGGCGAGCGCTGAGGACAGCGGACACATTCTGACGCTAGCGGCGGTCGAGGACGGCGAGATCGAGGGCGACCGGCAATTGCTGACGCAGGCGACACTCAATCTGGTCGGCAATGCGCTGACGCACAGCCCGCCGGGAACGCGGGTGACGGTGGCCGTGACCCGCGTGGCGGCACGGATGCTGCTGACGGTCATGGACGACGGGCCGGGCATCCCGGCTGCGGAACGCGCGACGGCGCTGCGACGCTTCGGCCGGCTGGATGCCAGCCGCCATTGTCCCGGACATGGGCTGGGGCTGCCGCTGGTCGAGGCGATCGCGCGGATGCACGGCGGCACGCTGGTGCTGGACGATGCCAAGCCCGGGCTGCGCGCGACGATCGCTGTGCCGGTGGCGGGATAATTGGCGAGTGCGTGTTGCGCGACACGCCCTTCGACAAGCTCAGGGCGAACGGGCATCCAACTCCACCGTTCGTGCTGAGCCTGTCGAAGCGAGTGCCCGACGCACCCCGCTCCGTTACTCCGTCTTCGATTCCTCGCCGTAGAACAGCTCGCCGATGCGAATTTCCTCGCGCCCCTGCGACACGCGATGCGCATTGGTGTCGCGCAGCGAATAGACGCAGCCGCAATATTCCTGCTGGTAGAAATGCTCGCGCTTGGAGATTTCGATCATCCGCGCCGCGCCGCCGCCCTTGCGCCAGTTGAACGTCCAGTAAGCGATATCGGGATAGTTTGCCGCCGCGCGTTCGCCGCAGTCGTTGATCTGCGCCATGTTCTTCCAGCGCGAGATGCCGAGCGACGAGGTGATGACCGGGAAGCCATGCTCATGCGCATAGAGTGCGGTCCGCTCAAAGCGCATGTCGAAGCACATCGTGCAGCGCAGCCCGCGCTCGGGCTCGAACTCCATCCCGCGCGCGCGCTTGAACCAGTTGACGGTGTCGTAATCGGCATCGACGAACGGAATGTCATGCTTCTCGGCGAAGCGGATATTCTCCTCCTTGCGGAGGATATATTCCTCCTTGGGGTGGATGTTCGGATTGTAGAAGAAGATCGTATAGTCGATCCCGCTAGCGGTCATCGCCTCCATCACCTCGCCCGAACAGGGCGCGCAGCAGGAATGGAGCAGCACCTTCTTCTGCCCGTCGGGCGGGGTGAGCAGCGGGCGGTCGTAGTCGGTCGTCATGCGCGCCGCCTTAGCCGAAAATGCGCGGGCGGTCAGCCGGCTTTGCGAGTTCGCTGCCCTCCCCCCGTTCGTGCTGAGCTTGTCGAAGCACGTGCCCGGAATACGTCCTTCGACAAGCTCAGGACGAACGGCAGGGGAGTCAGCGCCGCATCAACCCACCGAGCACGCCGCGCACCACCTGCCCCAGCAAGCCGCCGCCGCTCGACCCGCGCCGCGAGCCGCCGAACACCGCCTTGGTCACTTCGTTCGCCACCGCGCGCCCCACCGCCGAAGACGCCGACCGCGACGCCGAGGTCATCGCGCGATTCCATGGGTCATTCGCCGACTCGCGTTCGGCGGCGCGACGGGCGCGGTCTTCCTCGCGGGCGGCGCGATCCGCCTCGCGCGCCACGCGGGCATCCTCCTTCGCCTGCGCCGCCGCGGCCCTCTCCGCATCGGTCGAGGCGCGCGCGGCCGCCGCGGCCGCCGCCGCCTCTTGCGTCTTGGCGGCCAGCAATTCCTCGGCCGATTCGCGATCGACCAGCGTGTCGTACTTGGTGCCGATCGCGTCGGTCTGGATCAGCACGCGGCGTTCCTCGGGCGTGACCGGACCGACGCGGCTCGACGGCGGGCGGATCAGCGTGCGCTGCACCGGCGACGGCGCGCCGTCGCGCTGGAGCAGCGACACCAGTGCCTCGCCGGTGCGCAACTCGGTGATCGCGGTCGCAACATCGACACCAGGGTTGGCGCGGAACGTCTCGGCCGCGGCCTGCACCGCCTTGCGGTCGCGCGGGGTGAAGGCGTTGAGCTTATGCTGGACGCGATTGCCCAATTGCCCGGCGACGCTGTCGGGCACGTCGATCGGGTTCTGCGTGATGAAATAGACGCCGACGCCCTTCGAGCGGATCAGCCGCACGACCTGCTCGATCCGGTCCATCAGCGCGGGCGGCGCTTCGTCGAACAGCAGGTGCGCCTCATCGAAGAAGAAGCACAGCTTCGGCTTGTCGGCATCGCCGATCTCGGGGAGGAACTCGAACAGCTCGCCGAGCAGCCACAGCAGGAACGTCGAATAGAGCTGCGGCGAGGCCATCAGCTTGTCGGCGGCGAGGATGTTGACCAGACCGCGCCCGTTTTCGTCGGTGCCGAACAGATCGGCGAGCGCCAGCGCCGGCTCGCCGAAGAAATGCTCCGCCCCCTGCGCGCGCAACTGCAACAGCGCGCGCTGGATCGCGCCGACCGATTGCTTCGAGACATTCCCGTAGCGGGTGGTGAGTTCCTCGGCGCGCTCGGCGCAATGCGCGAGCATTGCCTGCAGATCGTCGAGGTCGAGCAGCAACAGCCCTTCCTCGTCCGCGACATGGAAGGCGATCGTCAGCACGCCTTCCTGCACCGCGTTCAGCCCCATCAGCCGCGCAAGCAGCAGCGGCCCCATCTCGCTGATCGTGGTGCGGACCGGATGGCCCTGCTCGCCGAACAGGTCCCAGAACTGCACCGGCGTGTCAGCATATTTCCAGTCGGTCGCGCCGATCTCGGCGACGCGCGCGGCAAACGCTTCGTGGGTCTTCGCGGTCGCCGAGCCCGGCATCGCGAGCCCCGAAAGGTCGCCCTTCACATCCGCGAGGAAACAGGCGACCCCGGCGTTCGAGAAGCCCTCGACAATCCCCTGCAAGGTCACGGTCTTGCCGGTGCCAGTCGCGCCCGCGATCAAGCCGTGACGATTGGCGCGCGCAAGATCGAGCTGCTGCGGATCGGCCCCGCCCTCGCCTGCGCCGATCAAGATGCCGTCCGCCACGCTACTCTCTCCCAAAGCAAAAGGGCCGCCGCATCATGCGATGCGACGGCCCGTTTGACTAGCGTCAGTACCGGCTTCGTGATCGTTACTTGATCTTCACCGCCATGAACACGCCGGTAGTCCGGCCCCGCGTCAGGTTGAGCAGCACCGACGGACGCCCGGCGGCCTTGGCCGCAGCGACGATCCGCGCGACATCCGCCCCGGTGCGCACCGGCTGCGAGTTGACGGAGGAGATCACATCGCCGCGCTTCAACTTCTGCCCGGCATCGCTCGACGGATCGACGCCCGCGACGACCACGCCCTGCACGGTCGAATCAACGCCGATCGACCGCGCGATCTGCGGGGTGAGCGGCTGGACCGAGATGCCGAGCGAGCTCGACCCCGGCGTCGCCTGCGCGCCGCTGTCGCCGTCGGGCAGCCCGTCGTCACCGTCCTCGCCGCCGGTCAGCGCCGCGAGTTGATCATCGGAGGGACGCGTCGCCACCACCGCGTTGAGCGACTGGCGCTTGCCGTCGCGGATCACGTCGAGCTTGATCGTCGAGCCCGGGGCCGCGTTGGCGACCAGCGACGACAGCGTACGGTCCGGCGTCACCGCCTCGCCATTGATCGCCACCACGACGTCGCCCGACCGCAACCCGGCCTTGGCACCCGGCCCGCCCGGCTCGACACGGCCAATGATCTCGCCCTGATCCTTCGGTAGCCCCAGCGCGCCCGCGATATCGTCGTTCACGCGCTGGATGCCGACACCCAGATAACCGCGCTTGATCGCTTCACCCTTCATCAGCGTGGCGATGATCGGCTTGGCCTCGGTCGTCGGGATCGCAAAGCCGATGCCGATGTTGCCACCCGACTGCGAGTAGATCTGGCTGTTGATGCCGATCACCTCGCCGTTCAGGTCGAACATCGGTCCGCCCGAATTGCCCTGGTTGATCGCGGCATCGGTCTGGATGAACGTGTCGAACGGCCCCGGCTGCCCGGTCGAACGATGCACCGCCGAGACGATGCCCGCGGTCACGGTGCCGCCGAGCCCGAACGGCTGGCCGATCGCCACCACCCAGTCACCGACGCGCGCGCGCGTCGAGTCGCCCAGCTTCACGTACGGCAACGGGGTCGGCGAGGTGATCTTGAGCACCGCGAGGTCCGAGGTCGGATCGCGGCCGACCAGCTTCGCCTTATATTCCTTGCGATCCTGCAGCGTGACGGTGATCGACTCGACTGTCGCGCCCTTGGCCGCCGGCGCAATGACGTGGTTGTTGGTGACCACATAGCCGTCTGCCGAGATCAGGAAGCCCGAGCCGAGCGACTGGCCCTCGCGCGTGACCGGCGCGCCACCGCCGCCGCCGAACTGACCGAACAGATCGCCGAAGGGCGTGCCGGCGAACGGGTTCGCCTGCTGCTGAACGGTCACCTTCTGCGTGGTGGAGATGTTGACCACCGCCGGCTGAAGCTTCGCGACCATGTCGGCGAAGCTCATCGGCGCGCCGGCGCGCGGCGCAGCGGCGCTGATCGCGCCCGGCTCGTTCTGCGCGATCTGCGCAGTCGCCGGGTTCTGGAGCGCGAGCGACGCGGCCGTGCCGCCAAGCAGGAGGGCGCCGGTCAGGGCGTAAGCATAACGCACGGTTTTCATGTCCTCTTGGTCACCCGATCCGAAAGTGATGAATACATTGCATGCTGTGCAGCAATCGCGATGAACGGCGTTTGAATATGAACGTCTCGCTCATCGCCGATTAACGACCGCCACCCTCGAACGCACGAAGATAGCCATTGTTCGGGCTCATGATGATATTGGTCGAACCTTCCGGCTGCGCCTGACCATCCGCCCCGAACGTGTGACGATAGCTCTGCATCGCGCGATAGAAGTCATAGAAATCAGCATCCTTGCTGAAGGCTTCGGCATAGATGCGCGCTGCCTGCGCGTCGGCTTCGGCGCGAACGATCTGCGCCTGCTTCTGCCCCTGTGCGCGGATCGTGTTCGCCTCCTGCTGGCGCGCGGTGCGCATCCGCTGGAGCGCGCTTTCGAGCGGGCTCCCTTCGGGCAGGTCGGCGTGCTTGATTCGCACGTCGACGATCTCCGCGCCGTACTGGCGGGCCGACCCCTGCAACGAATTCTGGATCGCATCCATCACCGCGCCGCGCTCCGGGCTGAGCAGCACCGCGAACGGCACCTTGCCGAGTTCGTTGCGCAGCGCGGTGCCGAGCAGCGGCCGCAACTGATCCGCGACGCGCTCCTCGGTGTTCGAGGTGCTGCCGGTCGAGGTCACCGCCTTGAGCGGATCGACGATACGAAAGCGCGCATAGGCGTCAACGTTGAGCCGCAGCTGATCGGTTGACAGCACCAACGTGTTGTCGAGATCGGCATCGAGCACGCGCTTGTCGACCCAGACGATCTTGTCGATGAAGGGTATCCGCGCGATCACGCCCGCGCCGGTGTTGCCGATCATCTGGCCCGGCTGCCACTGGTTGACCAGCCGCACCGGATTGTTGAGCCGCAGCACCACCGCCTGCTGCGTCTCCGGCACGATCGCGAAGGTCGCGGCGGCAATAATCGCCAGCACCAGTGCCAGCATTCCGATCGCGATCGGATTACGCGTCAGCTGACCCATCAGCGCTGCCCTCCCTGAGCCGGAGCGGCAGGCGCGGTCGAGGCTCCTTGCGTCGGCTCGACCAGCTTGCGCGCACGGTCGAGCGGCAGATACGGCGTCACACCCGGCGTCTCGACGATCGTCTTGTCGGTCTTGGCCAGCACGGCCTCCATCGTCTCGTAATACATGCGGCGGCGCGTCACCTCGGGAGCGAGGCGATATTGCGCATAGACCTGGTCGAAAGCCGACGCCTCGCCTTGCGCGCGCGCGATCACCTGCTGCGAATAGCTGCGCGCGTTGTTGAGGTTGCCGACCGCTTCCTGCTGCGCGGCGGTGACGGCGTTGAAGTCGTCGACCAGCGCCGCCGGCGGCGACGCCTGCTTGATCGACACACCCTGCACGCGCACCCCGGCCTGATAGCTGTCGAGGATCTGCTGCATCACCTGCGTCACGCGCGCCTCGATCAGCCCGCGGCCCGCGCCGATCGCGTCGTTCATCCGTGTGGTGGCCAGCACCGCACGCATCGCGCTTTCGGCGGTCGCGCGCACGGTTTCCTGCGGGTCCTTGATCTCGAACACGTAATTGCGCGGATCGGACACGCGCCAGCGCACCGTATAGGCGAGATCGATAATGTTCTGGTCACCGGTCAACACCGTCTCTCCGCCGTCCTGCGGGAATTCGTCGGTGCGCACCTGCTCGACGTCGACCTTGGTCACGTTGACGATCGGCGCGGGCAAGGTGACGCGGATGCCGGGCTCCAGCATCCCCGAATATTTGCCGAAGTAGGTGACGACCCCGCGCTGCTGCGGCCCGATCTGGTGAAAGGACGTCAGCAGCAGCCAGATCGCGACGAGCAGGCCGACGCCGATCAGCCACAGGCTGCGCGCCGACGCGCCCAGCGGCAATTGCGGACGGCCGCCGCCCCCCCCGCCACCACCGCCGCGAGTCTTCTTGAGAAATTCATCGAGCGCGGTCGGCTTTCCCGACGCACGCCGGCCACCCGGCGGCACCGACCACGGATTGCGCGGGCCGGCACTGTCATCGCCGCCGCCTCCCCACGGTCCATTATTGTCGGCAGCAAGGATGATCGGGCGCCGGAGCCAGCGTCGCAGGATGGTCATGTGGTCTTTATAGGTGCGCTGTTCACGAAAAACAGTGGCAAGCGGCCTGCACGCGCCTACGGATCGCCACCATGGACGAGAAAGATGTGGCAGCAGCCGTCGCCGCGGTGGCCGGAACCCGCGCGACCGTGCGAATCGAGGGGCAACGGATCGGCGTCGTGATCGACGCCGCCGGGCTCGACGCACCGGCGCGTGACGCGCTGGAAGCGAGCGTGCGGATGGCGGCGGCACGCCCAGGCTACGAGGTGCGCACCGTCGTCACCGCCGAGCGCGTCGCGCGCCGGATCATCGCGGTCGCCAGCGGCAAGGGCGGGGTCGGCAAGTCGACGCTGTCTGCGAATCTCGCGATCGCGCTGGCCAGGGCCGGGCGGCGCACCGGCCTGGTCGATGCCGATATCTACGGCCCATCGCAGCCGCGGCTGATGGCGGTCGAGGGCACGCGCCCCGAGGCGCGCGACAAAGTGTTGCTGCCGGTCGCAACGCCTTACGGCGTGCCGCTGCTGTCGATGGGCCAGCTGGTGGAGCCGGGCCGCGCGATCGCATGGCGCGGGCCGATGACGGCGGGTGCTTTGGGGCAATTGATCGACGCCGACTGGGGCGCGACCGATACATTGGTGGTCGACCTGCCGCCCGGCACCGGCGACGTGCAGCTGACGATGGTCCAGAAGCATCGCCCGGCCGGCGCGGTGATCGTCTCGACCCCGCAGGATCTCGCGCTGATCGACGCGCGCCGTGCGATTGACCTGTTCGAGAAGGCGGGGGTGCCGATCATCGGGCTGGTCGAGAATATGGCCGGCTATGCCTGCCCGCATTGCGGCGAGATATCCGATCCGTTCGGCCACGGCGGCGCGGAGGCGGCGGCGCGTGCGGCGGGGATACCGTTTCTGGGGCGCGTTCCGCTCGACATTGCGATCCGCACCGCCTCGGATGCGGGGCAGCCGCCGGCGGCGGGGGCGGACGACCGCGTGTTCGCGCCGATCGCGGCGCAGGTCGCGGCGTGGCTGGCGGCGGGGTGATCGCAACGCCACGCCGAAAGCGCGCGGCACATGTCCTTCGACAAGCTCAGAACGAACGGGGCGAGCACGGCCTCTCATAGTACGTCGCGCCGGATCAGGTTCGGGGCGACGACAGAACAAATGTCATTGCGAGCGTAGCGAAGCAATCCAGGGCCGGATCAGCACGCCCTGGATCAGTTCGCTATGCTCGCAATGACAGGACGTTTACTGCTTGGCCGGCGGTACGACGCCGAGCCCCTTGTCTTCCTTCGCAGCCGGATCGACCGAGGGCGCGCCCGAGGCCGGCGTGCCGGTGTTTGCGAGATCGGCGGTGTCGCCCTTGGTCGCTTCGGTGACGTTCGCCACCACCGGATCGGTCGGTGCCGCCGCGCCAGCCGCCGGCGCAGCCGGCAGCGGCAGGTTCGAACCCTGCTGGTTCAGATAGGCGATGATGTTCGCGCGGTCCTGCGGGTTGCCGAGTCCGGCGAAGGTCATCTTCGTGCCATTGGCGAACTTGCGCGGGCTGGTCAGCCACGCGTTCATCTTGTCGAAGTCCCAGTTGCCGCCGACGCTCTTCAGCGCATCGGAGAAGGCGAAGCCGCCCTTGCCCTGCCCGATCGGCTCGCCCAGCGTTGCGTACAGGTTCGGCCCGATGCCGTTCGCGCCACCCTGGTTGATCGTGTGGCAGGCCGCGCACTTCTTGAAGACCTCGGCCCCCTTGGCCGGATCGGCGCTGCCCAGCAGCGAGGCGATCGGCACCTCGGCCGCGCCGCCGCCGCCGGCTTCCTCGACGCCCTCGATCGCATAGCCCGGCTTCTCGGGGCGCTCGCCGTGGAACAGCATGCCGCCCGCGATCGACAGCCCCAAGGCCGTCCCCGCCGCCGCCAGCGCCCAGCCGAAAATCGTGTTGGTCCGATCGTCCATGTCGCCGTTTCGCCCCTCTTCCTTCAGCGTTCCATAGAAAGGGCTCCCGCGCATCGCAAGCGCTTGAGCGGCGCGGCATGCTCTTCTAGGCCACGCGGCCATGCAAAGTTACGCCGCCCCTGCCCGCCCGATCGTCGCCGCCATGGCCGCCGCCGCCGCCGCCGAGCCGGCGCGCGCGGTCGCGTTCCAGGGCGCGCCGGGCGCCAACAGCCATGTCGCGGTGCAGGAGACGTTCCCCGACGCGCTGCCGCTACCCTGCTTCAGTTTCGAGGATGCGCTGGATGCGGTGAAGACCGGCGCGGCAGATTGCGCGATCATCCCGATCGAGAATTCGCTGCACGGCCGCGTCGCCGACATGCACTTCCTGCTGCCCGAATCCGGGCTGGTCATCACCGGCGAGCACTTCCTCGCGATCCGCCACGCGCTGATCGGCTGCGGCCCGCGCGACGGCGTGCGGCAGGCGATGAGCCATCCGCAGGCGCTGGGGCAATGCCGTCACTGGCTGAAGGCGCACGGCATCGCGCCGGTCAATTACCCCGACACCGCTGGCGCGGCGGCGGTGGTGGCGGAGCTGCGCGACCCGGCGGTGGCGGCGCTGGCCCCGCCGGGTGCGGCGGCGATCTACGGGCTGGAACTTCTCGCGACCGACATCGCCGATGCCGATCACAACACCACGCGCTTCGTCACGCTGGCACGCGGGGCGCGGCCCCTGTCGGGCGAAGGGCCGTGGATGACGACCTTCATCTTCGAGGTGAAGAACGTTCCCGCCGCGCTCTACAAGGCGATGGGCGGGTTCGCCACCAACGGCGTCAACATGACCAAGCTGGAAAGCTACCAGCGCGGCGGCAGCTTCGCGGCGACCGAATTCTATTGCGATGTCGAGGGGCGACCCGGCGACCCGGCGTTCGACCGCGCGATGGAGGAACTGGGCTTCCACGCGAAATGGGTCCGCGTGCTGGGCACCTATGCGCAGGCGCGCAAGCGCGGGTGAGCGGCTGATCCGTCATTGCGAGCGTAACCACGCAATGACGGGGAGACTTTGGTCAGATCGCCATCGCCGAATCGGTGATAACGCCCCAGGCGGCGTAGGTCGCGGCCATCAGCGCCACCGAACAAGTGATCCCGAACAGCACATAGCCGATATAGTTGAGCATCGGCGGGTTCGCTCGCTCCAGCTTGCGATTGCGAGACGCGCCCGTCAGCACGAAACTCAGCAGCATTCCATACGTTAGTGCAACGGCTTCGATCATTACCCGCCCCTCGGCTCCAGCTAAAGTTGCGCACGCCCCCCGGCGTCCGTGCGCGATTAACCATAGCTTCGGTCCGTCACGAAGACGTTAACGCGCGCCTCGCCGCTTGCCTCCCACGCTTCGCCGACTAACAGGCGGTTCATGCCCATCCGACTCGCCGTCTTCGATTGCGACGGCACGCTCGTCGACAGTCTGGCCAACATCTGCCGTGCCATGGAACGTGCCTTCGCCGCGCTAGGGCTGATCGCCCCGCCGCGCCCGGCGATTCGCGCGATTGTCGGGTTGAGTCTCGTTGAAGCGATGGCGCTGCTGGCGCCCGATCTCGACCCGGCGGTGCATCTGGCGCTCACCGATGCGTACAAGGTGATCTTCCGCCGGATGCGCGAGGACGGCGAACTGGACGAAGAGCCGCTGTATGACGGGCTGGTCACGGCGCTCGACGCGTTGGCGGCGGACGGCTGGTTGCTCGGCGTCGCGACCGGCAAGTCGGATCGCGGCCTTGCGCATGTGCTGGCGATCTACGGCCTGACCGACCGCTTTGTCACGTTGCAGACCGCCGATCGGCATCCCTCCAAGCCCGACCCCGCGATGCTCCACGCCGCGATGGCGCAGGCCGGCGCGCTGCCCCATATGACCGCAATGATCGGCGACACCACTTTCGACATGGCGATGGCACGTGCGGCAGGTGCGCGCGCGATCGGCGTGAGCTGGGGCTATCACCGCGAGGAGACGCTGTGGCAGGCGGGAGCGGAGCGTATCGCGCACCGCTGTGCCGATCTGCGCCAGTGTCTGGCGGCATGAGCGATCCGGCGCGCGCACGCTGGGCGGCGATCGTCGCGACGCGGCTGGCGGGGACCGCTGGCGCGCTGCTCGGCGTGGTGTTGCTCGGGCGGGCGCAGGCGCTCCCGGCGAAGCTGCTCGGGGTGGCGATCGTCGTCAGCGCGCTGTGGATGATCGCCACCGTGCCGCGCGCGCTGGCCCGGCGGTGGAGGAGTCCGAAGTGAAGCGTTTCTGGACCGAGGTGACGGTTGATACCGACCGCGCGATCCGGCTCGACGCGCGCCCGGTGCGGACGCCGGGGCGCGCGCCGCTCGCGCTGCCCACCGCCGCCCTCGCCGAAGCGGTCGCAGATGAATGGCGCGCGGTCGGCGAGACGCTCGACCCGCGCGCGATGCCACTGACCGGGCTTGCCAATGCCGCGATCGATCGTATCGCCCCGGCTCCCGAGGCTTTTGGCACCGGGCTGGCCGCCTATGCCGAAAGCGACCTGCTCTGCTATCGGGCCGACGCGCCCGCCGAGCTGGTTGCGCGTCAGGCGGCGGCGTGGAACCCGCTGCTCGACTGGGCGCGCGACCGCTATGACGTGCATTTCGAGATCGTCACCGGCGTGATGCACCGCGCGCAGCCGCGCGCAACCGTCGCGCGGCTGGGCGAAGCGGTGGCGAGTCGCGACGCCTTCCATCTCGCGCCATTGTCGCCGCTGGTCACGCTGACCGGCACGCTGGTGGGCGCGCTGGCGCTGGCTGAGCGTGCCGTTGCTGCCGACGCGCTGTGGCGGGCGGCGATGGTCGACGAAGACTGGCAGGCCGAACGCTGGGGCGAGGATACGCTCGCCACGCAGGCGCGCGCGGGCAAACAGCATGATTACGACGCCGCGGCGCGATTCCTCACGCTGCTCGACCTCGACTGAACCTCTCGTTGTCGTTATGATTTCGTAACGACAATCAGGTCTGACCGACATGTCGGAGGGACACGGGGATGCTCATGATGATGGCGCTCGCACTCGCAGTGCCGACCTCCTGCACGGACGTGAAGCGCGTTTGCCGCGCCTGTCGGGTCGGCGGCGATGTCACGCGCTGCTCCATCATCGGGATCGCCTGTCAGCCGTCGATCCACATCTGTCGACCGAACAACCGGATGACAGGTTCTTTGCGCGGCACGGTGGCGAGGAAGCGGCCAAGCTAATTGCACTGCCCGTCGTTCCCGCGCCGACGGAAATCCAGGACTTGTGACGTCAATGGCTGTTGCGAACAGCTGCGTGTCACGCTTCCCCGCCTTCGCGGGAATGACGTCCCTCGCCTTTAACCCGCCGGCGTGCGCAGCTTGCGGATGAACCCGATCAGCCCGGTCTGGCGCGAGCGCTTCAGCCGTTCGGCGGCGAGGATCGTCTTCACCTTGGCGTAGCAGCTCTCGACATCGTCGTTGACCAGCACATAGTCATAGCCGTCCCAGTGGCTGATTTCGGCATCGGCGCGGCTCATGCGGCGCTCGATGATCTCCTGCGCGTCGGTGCCGCGGCCTTCGAGCCGTCGGCGGAGTTCCTCCATCGATGGCGGCAGGATGAACACGCGCACCACATCGCCGCCCGCGATCTGGTGAAGCTGCTGCGCGCCCTGCCAATCGATATCGAACAGCACGTCCTTGCCGTCCGACAGCATCGCGTCGACCGGCGCGCGCGGCGTGCCGTAGCGCTGGTCGAAGACGTGCGCCCATTCGAGGAATTCGTGATTCGCGACCATCTCGCGGAATTTCTCCAGCGAGACGAAGTGATAATCGCGACCGTCTTCCTCGCCCTTGCGGATCGCGCGGGTGGTGGCGGATACCGAGAGCGACAGTTCGGGCTCGCTGGCGAGCAGCATCCGCGCGATCGTCGACTTCCCCGCGCCGGACGGCGAGGACAGGACGAACAACAATCCGCGACGCTTCATGTGGTGCGGGTCGGCGGTCAGGCGATCGGGCATGGGGGCTGATGCCCCGCCCTGTACGCTTGCGTCAAGCGCGCAGCCGCGCCGCGTGCCACGCCAGATGATCGGCCATGAAGGTCGAGATGAAGTAATAGCTGTGATCGTAGCCCGGTTGCATCCGCAACGTCAGGTCGATCCCGGCATCGGCGCAGGCCGAGGCGAGCAGTTCCGGGCGGAGTTGCTCGGCGAGAAACGAATCGGCATCGCCCTGATCGACCAGTATTTCCGGCACGCGCGCTCCGTCCTCGATCAGCGCGACCGCGTCGTGGCGGCGCTTCGCGGCCATGTCGTCGCCCAGATAGCGGTCGAGCGCGTTGCCCCACGGCACCTGCGTCGGCGCGACGATCGGGGCGAAGGCGGAGACGGCGCGGAACCGCTCCGGGTGTCGCAATGCGATGGTCAGCGCGCCGTGGCCGCCCATCGAATGCCCCATGATCGACTGGCGCGTCATGTCGGCGGGAAAATTCGCCTCGACCAGCGCGGGCAGTTCCGCGGTGACATAGGTCCACATGCGATAATACGTCGCCCAAGGCGCCTCCGTCGCGTCGACGTAGAAGCCCGCGCCCTTGGCGAAATCCCACGCGTCCTCATCGGGCACGTCGTCACCGCGCGGGCTGGTGTCGGGCGCGACGAAGATCAGCCCGTGCTCGGCGCAGGCGCGGCGGAACTCGCCCTTGTCGGTGACATTGGCGTGGGTGCAGGTCAGCCCCGACAGATACCAGACCACCGGCAGCGTCGCGCCCGGCGCATGTTCGGGGACATAGACCGAGAAGGTCATGTCGGTGCCGGTCGAGGTCGAGCGGTGGCGGTACACGCCCTGCGTCCCGCCATGCGCGCGGGCGGTGGAGACGGTTTCGATCATCGGTTTTTCTTCCTTCCGTCATCCCGGCGCAGGCCGGGATCCACGTCTCCGCAAGTGCCCAAGCCTATTGGTGCGCGGCACCCTGGATCCCGGCCAACGCCGGGATGACGGTGCAAAAGTATATCACGCCGGCACGCGATACGCGCCGCACAGTTTGTTGCCGTCCGGGTCGCGAAGATAGGCGAGGTAGAGCTGCCCGAACGGGCTGGTGCGCACCCCCGGCGCGTCCTCGATCGCGGTGCCGCCGTTAGCGACGCCCGCGTCGTGCCACGCCTGCGCCTGCTCCGGTCCGCTCATGCGGAAGCCGATCGTCCCGCCATTGGCATGGCACGCCGGCGCGCCATCGATCGGGCGAGTGATCATGAACAGCGCGCCGTCGTGCGCGTACATGACGCGGCCCTTGTCGTCCTGCCGCCCCGTGCCCGCGCCCAGCACCGCGAACAGCGCGTCGTAAAATACCTTCGACCGCGCCACGTCGTTCGATCCGACCATCACATGACTGAACATCGTCATCCCCTTCCTCAGTAGACCACGACGCTGCGGATGCTCTCGCCGGCATGCATCAGGTCGAAGCCCTTGTTGATCTCGTCCAGCGTCAGCCGATGCGTGATCATCGGGTCGATCTGGATCATCCCGTTCATATACCAGTCGACGATCTTCGGCACATCGGTCCGCCCGCGCGCGCCGCCGAACGCGGTACCCTTCCAGACGCGCCCGGTGACGAGCTGGAACGGCCGCGTGCTGATCTCCTTCCCCGCCTCGGCGACGCCGATCACAATCGACTCGCCCCAGCCGCGGTGCGCGCTCTCCAGCGCCTGCCGCATCACGACGGTGTTGCCGGTGCAGTCGAACGTATAATCGCCCCCGCCATCGGTCAGCGCGACCAGATGCTGGACGACGTCGCCGACGTCCTTGGGGTTGACGAAGTCGGTCATCCCGAACTGCCGCCCCCACGCTTCGCGATCGGGGTTGATGTCGACCCCGACGATCCGCGCCGCGCCGGCCAGCTTCGCGCCCTGGATGACGTTGAGCCCGATCCCGCCGAGCCCGAACACGATCACCGTCGCGCCGACCTCGACCTTGGCGGTGTTGACCACCGCGCCCACCCCGGTGGTGACGCCGCAGCCGATATAGCAGCTGGTGTCGAACGGCGCGTCGGGGCGGATCTTCGCCACCGCGATCTCGGGCAGCACCGTGAAGTTCGAGAAGGTCGAGCAGCCCATATAATGGTAGATCGGCTGCCCCTTGTAGCTGAAGCGCGTCGTGCCGTCGGGCATCAGCCCCTTGCCTTGCGTCGCGCGGATCGCGGTGCACAGGTTGGTCTTGCCGCTGAGGCACGACTTACACTGGCGACATTCGGGGGTGTAGAGCGGGATGACGTGATCGCCCGGCGCCACGCTGGTCACGCCAGCGCCGACCTCTCGAACCACGCCGCAGCCTTCGTGACCGAGCACGCTGGGGAACAGCCCCTCGCTGTCCAGCCCGTCGAGCGTATAGGCATCGGTGTGGCAGATGCCGGTCGCCATGATCTCCACCAGCACCTCGCCCGCCTTGGGGCCTTCGAGATCCAGCTCGACGATCTCCAGCGGCTTCTTCGCCTCGAACGCGACGGCGGCGCGGGTCTTCATGAGAGGTGCCTTTTCATCTGTGGTCGGCGGCGTCTTAGGCGGCGGGACCAGGACTGTTCAAGGCTCGCTGCCCGCAAACCACCCACCCGTTCGTGCTGAGCTTGTCGAAGCACGTGCGTCGGGCGACGCGTCCGAGACACGCACTTCGACAAGCTCGGTGCGAACGGTTTTGATCTGGTGCTCGCTGCTCTAAACCACACCCATGACAAACCGCCCCCTCGCCGGCCTGCGCGTCCTCGAACTCGCGCGCATCCTCGCCGGGCCGTGGGCCGGGCAGTTGCTCGCCGACCTCGGCGCCGACGTCATCAAGGTCGAGCGCCCCGGCGAGGGTGACGACACCCGCCACTGGGGCCCACCGTTCGTCGCCGACACGCCCGGCGAGCGCGGCTCGGCCGCCTATTATCACGCCTGCAACCGCGGCAAGCGCTCGGTCGCGATCGATATCGCCACCCCCGAAGGACAGGCGCAGGTCCGGACACTGGCGGCCGGTGCGGACGTGGTGATCGAGAATTACAAGGTCGGCGGCCTCGTCAAATACGGGCTCGCCCCCGCGGCCCTGCGCGCCGCCAACCCACGGCTGATCGTCTGTTCGATCACCGGCTTCGGGCAGGACGGCCCCTATGCGCAGCGCGCCGGCTACGACTTCATCATCCAGGGCATGGGCGGGATGATGTCGATCACCGGCGAGCCCGACGGTCCGCCGCAGAAGGGCGGCGTCGCGCACGCCGATCTGTTCACCGGCGTCTATGCGACGGTCGCGATCCTCGCCGCGGTGGTCGCGCGGGCATCGAGCGGCACCGGCACGCATATCGACATGGCGCTGCTCGACACGCAGGTCGCGGTGCTCGCCAATCAGGCGCTCAACTGGATGGCGAGCGGCGTGGTGCCGCAGCGCTTCGGCAACGGCCACCCCAATCTCGCCCCGTACCAGAGCTTCCCGACCGGCGACGGCGACCTGATCGTCGCGGTCGGCAACGATCGCCAGTTCGCGAAGCTGTGCGCGGTGCTGGCGGTGCCGGCGCTGGCGGAGGACGCGCGCTTCGCGACCAACCCGGCGCGTGTGGCGAACCGCGCCGCGTTGCTCCCGCTGCTGGTCGCGCGCACCGTCCTGTGGCGCAGCGCCGACCTGCTCGCCGCGCTGGAGGCGGCGGGGGTGCCAGTCGGCCCGGTCAACCGCATCGATCAGGTCTTCGCCGACCCGCAGGTGATCGCGCGCGGGATGCAGCTGGCGATGGCCGGCATCCCCGGCCTCGCCTCGCCGATCCGCTTTGATGGCGCGCGCGCGGTGGCGGACCGGCCGAGTCCGCGGCTGGGGGAACATGCGGGGGCGGCGTGGCTGTGAACGGATCAGGGAAACGACGTGTTTTGCGCGTGGTTTGCCAACTCATTCATTCTCGCGAGAGCTAAGCGGGCTAGGATGTCGGCTTACGCCCAGTAGCGGACGTACCCTTTCCCGGTATTATGGGGACATGCGTTGCCTGTTGATAGCCGTCCCTGCACTCTTGGCGAGCACCGTTCCGCCCGTCGCTTCCCTACGGGTCAATGGCGAGCGCTCGACCTTTTCAGTGGCGGTCGAAGAAAGCGCCAGCACCGGCTACGACATTCGGATCAAATGCGTTTCCTCATGCGCCCAGCCGATCGACTTCAGCGAAGCTATCGGTGATGTCCCCATGGGGCTGTTCAGTCGAGACCAAGACGACCTTGTGTTCTCGTTGTGGAGCAGCGGCTCGGCTTATCGGGTGCGTGTCTGGCAGGTCAGCGACACAGGCGTTCGCAAAGTGGTGGAACTCTCGAGTCGTGGCAGACCTGACTTCCTGACGGATGGCGCGGGACGTTCGGCAATCCGCACCTACGAAGCCGACAGCGGCGTTGAACCGTTTAAGCCGGTGTTGAGGTCGTTCATCGGAGGCCGCTTCGTAGTAGCACCCTGATGGCAGCTTTCCACCAAGTAGAGACATTCAACGTCGCTACGCTTTACCGCAGCGAACGTCACCGCTTAAGCTAAAGGCGCCCGCACCGGCACCCCTGCCGCCGCCAGCGCCTCATGCGCCTCGGCCACCGTCGCCTGCCCGAAGTGGAAGATCGACGCCGCCAGCACCGCCGAGGCATGCCCCTCGACCACCCCCGCGACCAGATCGTCCAGCGACCCGACCCCGCCGCTCGCTACCACCGGCACCGCGGTGCGGTCGGCGATCGCGCGGATCAGCGCGAGGTCGTAGCCCCCTTTGGTCCCGTCGCGGTCCATCGAGGTCACCAGCAACTCGCCCGCGCCCAGCTCGGCCAGCCGCAGCGCGTGTTCGACCGCGTCGATCCCGGTCGCGCGCCGCCCGCCGTGCGTAAACACCTCCCAGCCATCTCCGACGCGCCGCGCATCGACGCTCGCGACGCAGCACTGGCTTCCGAAGCGTTCGGCGATATCCGCGACCACCTCGGGCCGCGCCACCGCGGCGGAATTGACCGCGACCTTGTCCGCCCCCGCCAGCAGCAACGCGCGCGCATCCTCGGCGGTGCGCACCCCGCCGCCGACGGTCAGCGGCATGAAGCACACCGCCGCGGTCCGCCGCACGACGTCGAGGATCGTGCCGCGCGCCTCATGGCTGGCGGTGATGTCGAGGAAGCAGAGTTCGTCCGCCCCCGCCGCGTCATAGGCGCGCGCCTGCTCGACGGGATCGCCGGCATCGACCAGATCGACGAAATTGACGCCTTTGACGACGCGCCCGCCGGCAACGTCGAGGCACGGGATCACACGGGCGCGAACGGTCATGCGCGGCTCATGCCCGTGCGGCGGCGGCGGGGCAAGGGCGTCAGAACGGCGCGGGGAAGCGCCGCTCGACCGATGCGCTCGCAGGATCGTCGGGGCGGTAGCGGAGTATCGTCACCATGCTGCCGGGCTGACCGAACCATATCGAAAAGCCGTCGCCATCCCGCGAGATCATCCACGGCCGCAATCGCGCCACTTCGCGAGCCGGCCCGATTGGGTCGGCGCACATTCCCGAGGTCGTCCGGTCGATACATCGATAATGCGGCGCGCGGCGTCCGTGTCGCCACGCCTGCACTCGCGCGAGTTCGATCAGCGCGGTGGCCGGCTCGATGCCGTGATTGACGCCGACGTAGTCTGCGGTCGCGCAGCCTCCATTGCGAAGGGCGATCTGCGGCTGCGGTTGCACACTATACAGCCGCTGCGGGTCCGTCGGCACGGCAGGGTCGCGGCGAAACGCAACGATCCAGCGCTGGCGGAGACATCCGCCGAGCGCGAACGGTACGCCGCGCTCGATCATCTCCAGCTCAGCCACGCCGGGCGCGAGCAGGCCGCGCGGAAGCTGGTGCACCTCTGCGATGAGGCCGTGCTGATAATCGGCCAACGCCAGCGCGCCAGCCTGCGCGGGCGGCAATTGCCGGACCTCCTCGATCGTCGGGGCGGTCGTGGCAGCGGCAAGCGACAGCAGGGCGGCGATCATCCACCCACGCTATCACGCCGCCTCAGCGCACCCAACGGCCTCGTCAGTCGGTGCGGTCCGCCCGTTCCGCATAGCGCCGCGCCAGCCACGCGCAGACGAACAACTGCACCTGATGGAAGATCATCAGCGGCAGCACGATCAGCCCGACGCTGTGCGCCGGAAACAGGATCGCGGCCATCGGAATGCCGCTCGCCATGCTCTTCTTCGATCCGCAGAAGACGGTCGCGATCTCGTCGGGCACCGTAAATCCAAGTGCGCGCGACGCCAAAGTCATCGCGCCGATCACGATCGCGAGGATCACCAGCGAGACGAGCACGATCGCCACCAGCGTCAGCGGCGAGACATGGTGCCACAGCCCCGCGACCACGCCCGCGCCGAACGCGGCATAGACGACCACCAGCACCGATCCGCGATCGACCACCTTGGTCAGCAACGGATGCGCGAGCAGCCACCCCTGCGCCCAAGGCCTGATCGCCTGTCCGACGACGAACGGCAGCAGGATTTGCAACGCGATGTCGCGCAACGCGTCGAGCGACAGCCCGCCGCTGGCAGTCGCGAGCAACTGCGCGACGAGCAGCGGCGTGATGATTACCCCGACGAGGTTCGACAGCGACGCGCTGCACAGCGCCGCGGGCACGTTGCCGCGCGCGATCGAGGTAAAGGCGATCGACGACTGGACGGTCGACGGCAGCAGACAAAGATACAGCAACCCGGTGACGATCGGGGCGGGCAGCCACGCATGCGTCGCCGCCGCGACGCCGAGACCGATCAACGGGAACAGCAGGAAGGTGCTGGCGAACACCAGCAGCTGCAACCGCCATTGCGCGAGCCCGGCCCAGATCGCCTGCGGCGCGAGCCGCGCACCGTACAGCAGGAACAGCAGCGCCACCGCGACGGTAGTGCCATGCTCGACCCACACCGCCGCCTCACCCCGCGCCGGCAGCACCGCGGCGAGCGCGACGGTCGCGATCAGCAGCAGCAGGAAGCGGTCGGCGCGCGCCAGCACCGCCCCGATACGCCCCGCCCTCACGCCGCTCAGCGCCCCGCCACCCGCAGGGCGTCACCGAGGTCGAGCCGACCGTCATACAAGGCGCGCCCGGTGATGACCCCTTCTACCCCCTCATCGGCGTGCGCGGCGAGCTGGTGGATGTCGTCGATATCCGCGACCCCACCGCTGGCGATCACCGGGATGCGTACCTCACGCGCCAGCGCGACGGTCGCGGCGACATTGCAGCCCTTGAGCAGCCCGTCGCGCCCGACATCGGTGAACAATACCGCCGCGACGCCCGCGTCCTCGAATTGTCGCGCGAGATCGGCGACGCTGGTGGTCGAGACCTCCGCCCAGCCCTTGGTCGCGACCATCCCGTCACGCGCATCGACCGCGACGACAATCTGGCCGGGATAGCGCGCCGCCATGTCACGGACGAACTGTGGCTGCTCCAGCGCGGCGGTGCCGATCACCACCCGCGCGACGCCGAGCGCGAGCCACGCCGCGACCGCTTCGGGCGTGCGGATGCCGCCGCCGAGCTGCACCTTGCCCGGAAACGCCGCGACGATCCCGCGCACCGCGTCGCCGTTGACGCTCTCGCCCGCGAACGCACCGTCGAGATCGACGACGTGCAGGTGCGTCGCGCCCGCTTCGGCAAAGGCGCGTGCCTGCGCGGCGGGATCGTCGCCATAGACGGTTGCGCGCGCCATATCGCCCTCGGCGAGCCGGACGACCTGCCCGCCTTTGAGGTCGATCGCGGGAAAGACGATCAGGGACGCCATGACAGAAACCTTTCGAGCAGCGCCAAACCATAGCGCTGGCTCTTTTCGGGGTGGAATTGCACGCCCAGCACCGTGTCGCGCGCGACCGCGGCGGTCACCGGCCCGGCATGGTCGGTGGTCGCGACCACGCCGTCGCCGGTGAAGCCGTAGCTGTGCAGGAAATAGGCCTCACCGGGGACGATCAGCGGGTGGCCGGCGGTCGGCACCACGTCGTTCCAGCCCATGTGCGGCACCTTGGCGTCGCTGCCCGCCGGATCGATGCGGCGCACTTTGCCCGCGATCCAGCCGAGTCCCTTGTGGACGCCAAGCTCCTCGCCGGTCTCGGCGAGCAATTGCATCCCGACGCAGATGCCGAGGAACGGCGCGCCCTGCGCGAGCGCCCGCTCCTCCAGCGCCGCGACCATCCCCGGAACCGCGCGCAGGTTCGCCGCGCAGGCGCCGAACGCGCCGACGCCGGGCAGCACGATGCGATCGGCGCGTCGCACCACTTCGGGATCGGCGGTGACGGTCAGATCGGTGCAGCCCGCCGCGCGCAACGCATTCTCGACCGAGTGGAGATTGCCGGCCTGATAGTCGATCAGCGCGAGCGTCATGCCAGCCACCCATGCAGCTCGGTGGCGGCGAAGCTGGCGCTGAACGGCACGACCTCGGCGGTCGCGACGCCGCTGGTCACGAACGGATCGGTCGCGACCACCTGCTCGACCGCCTCACGCGCGCCGCGCATCACGATCACCCCGCCGGTGCGCGGCGCGCGCCGTCCCGCGACGAGGAACACGCCCTGCCCGAACCCTTGCTCCAGCCACGCGACATGCGCCGCCATCTGAACGTCCACCTCGTCGAGCGGACGGACGTAGCTGAGCAGCACGACGCACAGTTCGCCGCCCGCGCGGAACCCCGTCACAAAATCCCCTTGGTCGAGGGAATCGCATCGGCCTTGCGCGGGTCGATCTCGACCGCGGTCCGCAGCGCGCGCGCCAGGCCCTTGAACATGCTTTCGGCGATGTGATGATTGTTGTCGCCGTACAGCGTCTCGATGTGCAGCGTGATGCCGGCGTTCTGCGCAAAGCTGTGGAAGAAATGCTGGAACATCTCGGTGTCCATGTCGCCCAGCCGCGCCTGCGAAAAGCGCGCGCGCCACACCAGCCACGGCCGCCCCGAGATATCGAGCGCGACGCGGGTCAGTGTCTCGTCCATCGGGCTCAGCGCGTCGCCGTAGCGACGGATGCCGCGCTTGTCGCCGAGCGCCTGCGCCACCGCGCTGCCGATCGCCAGCGCCGTGTCCTCGACGGTGTGATGCGCGTCGATGTGCAGGTCGCCGTCGCAGCGGACGTGCAGGTCGATCAGCCCGTGGCGCGAAAGCTGTTCGAGCATATGGTCGAAGAAGCCGACGCCGGTCTTCACGTCGTAAACCCCCGTCCCGTCTAGGTTGACGGTGACGGCGACCTTCGTCTCCGAAGTGTCGCGGCGGATCGTGGCGGTGCGCATATCGCGTCGTCCATAACGCGCCCCGCTGCACAGGCAACCTTGCCGAGTAACCTTACCAAGCATGCTTGACCGGCGCGCGCACCGCGCTACCCATGGCGGCCATGAGCGATATGCTGCCCGACAGCCTGATACCTTACGACGAAATCGTGCAGGAAGCCCTGCGCGCTGTCGTGGGGCGCGTGCTGGGAACCGTGGCCGAGTCGGGCGGTCTGCCGGGCGAGCACCACTTCTACATCACCTTCAAGACGCAGGCGCCGGGGGTCGACATCCCGCAGCGTCTGATTGAGCGCTTCCCGGACGAGATGACGATCGTCCTCCAGAATCGCTTCTGGGACCTGACGGTCGATCAGGAGCGCTTCTCGGTGGGCCTCAGCTTCAATCAGGTGCCGTCGAAGCTGGTCATCCCCTATTCGGCGATCACCGGCTTCCACGACCCGACGGTCAATTTCGAGCTGCGCTTCCAAGCGCAGGAAGGCCCCGGCGATGGCCCCGGCCCGCACGACCCGGCCGAAAACGACGGTCCGAGCGTGACGCCGGTCGAGGACGGCTCGAACGTCGTGGCAGTGGATTTCAAGCGGAAGAAGTGACCGCGCCAGCGGCGCATGCCTGCGCCGCGGTCGCGAAGCGAGGCGCGGGCACGGCCGGCGCGCAGCAAGCGCGTCCGACGTCATGGGATTTACTCCCATGACGTGCCCCTCGGCACTCCCCGTCACCACCACCGTCATTGCGAGCGCAGCGAAGCAATCCAGAGCGTCGCGCGCCGGACCCTGGATCGCTTCGCTACGCTCGCAATGACGGAATCATCCACATGATCGATCTGATCCCCAATCCCGGCGACGTCGAGCTCGACGCGATCCTCGCGCCGCTGGCCGCGCACAACGACGCCGCCGCCGGCCCCACCGAGCGCCACAAGGTCGCGCTGGTCCTGCGCGACGAGGCCGGCAGCGCGATCGGCGGCCTTTGGGCCGAGGCGAGCTATCGCTGGCTGTTCGTCAAATATCTCGCTCTCCCTCCAGAGGCACGCGGCAAGGGTCAGGGACGTGCGCTGATGCTCGCCGCCGAGGCCGAAGCGCGACGGCTCGGCTGCGTCGGCATCTGGCTCGACACGTTCAGCTTCCAGGCGCGCGGCTTCTACGAGAAGCTCGGCTATGACGTATTCGGCCAGATCGACGACTACCCGCCAGGCGAGGCGCGCTTCTTCCTGTCGAAGCGGATCGGCTGAGCCTTCTGTCACCCGCGGATCAACGTCTGTCATCACCGCGAAGGCAGGGGAGTAAAATCCGCAGCCAAGCGCCCCGCCGATGGCGCGGCACGACCAGCCAGACGCCTTCAAACGCAAAATCTTTATTCGCTCATCAAGACGAAACTGCCTGTCGCTTTCTCCCGTCGCGCCGCGACCCCATCCGCGGTGCACTTCGTCCGTGCGTTCGGAAAAGGCGGAACCTCTGAGGTCGCGACTCTTACCCAGACCTGCACTTCTGGATTTCCCGTGCCCGATGGGACAACGGATGGCCTCACCGATGCGCCGCGCGACGGAGGCGATCGTTGATCGCGACGCCGATCCCCGTCTCCGGGATCGGCGCGACCGCGATCCGCTCGCGATCGCAGGCATCCGCACGGTGCAGCGCATCGAACAACCGCGCCGCCGCCTCTTCCAGATCTCCGGTCGACGAGAGCGTGTCATCCCCCTCGACCGCGCCGAAGCCGATCAGCCACTCCCCCGCCTCCCTCGCCGCCGCCGCCAACCGCAGCGCCTTGCGCGGCGCATAATGCGTCGCGAGTTGCCCCGGCGCGCTGACATGCGCGGTCGTGCCCGCCGCGACTGGCAGCACCTCGCCCAGCATCTCCGCCGTTACCGGTCCCGGCCGCAGGATCGCCCGCCCGGCGACGATCGTCGACTCGACCCCCGTCGCGGTCGCGCCATCGTCGAGGATCAGCGACACCGCGCCGCCGAGGCTCGCCGCGACATGCGCCGCGCGGGTCGGGCTGATCCCGTTGCTCGCATTGGCGGAGGGGGCCGCCAGCGGCGCGCCGCTCGCCGCCAGCAGCGCCTGCATCGCCCGGTGCGCGGGCACGCGGAGCGCGATCGTATCGAGCCCCGCCGTCACCAGCGACGCAATCCCCGCCTCGGCCCGGACCGGCAGCACCAGTGTCAGCGGCCCCGGCCAGAACCGCGCCGCCAGCGCGCGCGCATCCGCATCGAACACCGCGATCCGCTCTGCCGCGGCAAGGTCGGTGACATGGACGATCAGCGGGTTGAAGCTCGGCCGCCCCTTGGCCGCATAGATGCGCGCCACCGCCGCCGAATCACGCGCGTCGGCGGCGAGTCCGTAGACGGTCTCGGTCGGCACCGCGACGATACCGCCGGCACGAATAACGCCGGCGGCTTCCTCGACGGCGGCCATGCCGTAACGTCGAATGACAGGGTCTTGAGCACGCATCGCGGTCGGCTATAGCGGCTGGACAGGAGAGAGAGAAATGCCCTTCGCCGCCGCCACCGCCGAACAGCGCTTCGTGCTCGACCATGTCGTCCGGCTGGACGAGATCGCCGCCGCCGACCGCTTCGCCGCCGCCTCGCCCGACGTGATCGAGGCGGTGCTCGATGGCGTCGCGCAATTCGCGGCCGGTGAATGGGCGCCGCTGCTGCGCACCGGCGACACGGTCGGCGCGAAATGGACCGCTGAGGGCGTGAAAATGCCCGCCGGCTTCCCCGAAGCCTACCGCGCCTATGTCGAGGGCGGCTGGGGCACGATCGGCGTCGACGAACAATGGGGCGGTCAGGGCTTGCCATTCGTCGTGCAGGCCGCGGTGCTGGAGACGCTCGGCACCGCCAACATGGCGTTCGCGCTGTGCCCGACGCTGACGGTCGGCGCGATCGAGGCGCTGGCGCATCACGGCTCGCCCGAGCAGCAGGCGACCTACCTCCCCAAGCTCGCGACCGGCGAATGGACCGGCACGATGAACCTCACCGAGCCGCAGGCCGGCAGTGACGTCGGCGCGCTGCGCACCACCGCTACCCCGCGTGGCGACGGCACGTTCGCGATCAAGGGCACCAAGATCTTCATCAGCTTCGGCGACCACGATCTGGCGGAGAACATCGTCCACCTCGTGCTTGCGCGCACCCCCGACGCGCCGGCCGGCACGCGCGGCATCTCCTTGTTCCTCGTGCCGAAGGTGCGGCTCGACGGCACCTTCAACGATGTGCGCGTCGTGTCGATCGAGCACAAGATGGGGCTCCACGCCTCGCCGACCTGCGTGCTGTCGTTCGGCGATCACGACGAGTGCCTCGGCGAGCTGATCGGTCCCGAGTTCGGCGGGATGCGCGCGATGTTCACGATGATGAACAACGCCCGCCTCAACGTGGGGCTACAGGGCGTGCAGTCGGCGGAGGCGGCGACGCAGGCCGCGGTCGGCTATGCGCGCGACCGCGTGCAGGGTGCGCGTGACGGCAAGGCGGCGGCGATCGTCGAACATGCCGACGTGCGCCGGATGCTGCTGCGGATGAAGGCGCAGACGATGGCGGCGCGCGCGCTCGTCTATTATGCCTGCGGGCAGGTCGATCGCGCGACGCTCGGCGATGCGCACGCGAAGGAGCGGCTGGAGGTGATGACCCCGCTCGCCAAGGCGCATGCCACCGACATTGGCAACGAGGTCGCCAGCCTCGGCATCCAGATCCACGGCGGGATGGGCTATGTCGAGGAAACGGGCGCGGCGCAGTTCTTCCGCGATGCGCGCATCACCCCGATCTACGAGGGCACCAACGGCATCCAGGCCGCCGATCTGGTTGGGCGCAAGCTGGCGCTGTCGAACGGCGGCGCGTTCGCAGACCTGATCGCGGATATGCGCGCCGAGGCGCAGGCGCCCGCGCTGGTGCGGCTGATCGACGCATGCGAGCAGGTCGGGCGGCGCTTGCAGGGCGCCAACGCCGACGATCGCCACGCGGCGAGCTATCCGTTCCTGACGATGCTGTCGGTCGCGTCGTGCGGGTGGCTGATGGAGCGGCAGGCGCGCGTCGAGGGCGCGGATCAGGTCAAGAAGGTCGCGGCGGCCTTCTATCTGGAGCAGATCGTGCCCGAGGCTTTGGGGCTGGAAGCGGCGGCGAATGCCGATGCGTCGGTGCTGTACGCGCTGCCGGCAGATGCGTTCTGACGTTCAGCCGTCATGGTGAGCGTAGCGAAGCAATGACGCTGTTCACTCCCCCGACGGACACCCGTTAACCGGTGCCGGCCCGGCCTTGTCCGGATACCAACGCGCCACGCGCCGGTCCTGATCGTAGAGGCACACCGCCGCGTCGCTACCGTCCGGCCGGATCGCGACCGCCCAGTTGTGCGGCCCGCAATTGTGCGGCTCGCACCCGAACGCGACCAGTTTCCCCTCGACCAGCGAGATCGGCGTCGCGGTCACGTCGCTGCCGAGCACCAGATCACGGACCTGCTTGTCGGGCACCACCGCCGCCACCGCCTCGCGCACTTGCGGCTGGCGCAGGAAGCTGGGTGCTGCCCCCTTCGGCTCGGTCGGATATTCGCCGACATAGGCCGACAGATCGGCTGTCGGCGTCGCCACCATACTAGGCGTCGGTGACGGCGTCGCAGCGCTGGGGGTCGACGTCGGCGCAGCAGGCTCACGCTGGCACCCGGCCAGCACGACGCCCAGCGTCAGCGGAAGAAGAAAGACACGCATCACCGGATCAAAGCGTCACGCCGGCGCGCGTTCCAGCAGCACCGCGACATCCAGATCGAGCAACGCGATCCGCTCGCGAATCCGCGGCCATTGCTGCGCGACGAAATCCTCGCGTTCCACGCTGCGCAGTCGCTCGGCCGCGCCGGGCAGCACGAACATGCCGACGCCGCGGCGTACCTCGACATAGCCATCGTCCTGAAAGCTCTGATACGCCTTCGCCACCGTCAACGGGTTTGCGCCATGTTCGGCGGCGAGCGCCCGAACCGAGGGAAGCTGGTCGCCCGCGCCGAACTCGCCGCGCAGGATCGCCGCCGCGATCGTGCTGCGCAGGCGGAGATAGACGGGCGAGTCGTCGTTGCTGAGCGCTGCCATGCTGCCTTAATACAGCATGGGGCTTTGGCTGTCGAGGCGCGCTCAGCCCTGCCAGTCGCTCCACAGCCGCGCCTCGTCGGGGCGCGGACGCTCGTCCAGCTCGCGGCCGGGCGTGCCGACGAACATGAACCCTGCAATCCGCTCCGGCGCTTGCCCGAACGCATCGCGCACCCGATCCGAAAAGGCGGGCCAGCCAGTCAGCCACCCGCCCGCAAACCCATGCGCATGAACCGCGTGGAGCAGATTCATGCACGCCGCCCCCGCCGATAATTCCTGCTCCCACAACGGGATGTGGCTCTCAGGTCGCGGGCTCGACAAAGCGACGACCAACGCGGGCGCCTGTCGCGCAAACTGCTCCATCGCGTCGATCTCGGCGCGTCCCGCGGCGGGACGGTCCGCGCGATAGGCGTCGACCAGCAGGGCGGCGAGCGCATCACGGCGATCATCGCCGACGATCACGAACCGCCACGGCGCCAGCTTGCCATGGTCGGGGGTGCGTCCGGCAATGCGGATCATCTCAACAAGTTGCGCATGATCGGGCCCCGGCGCGATCAGGTCGCGCGGCTTGCCCGAACGGCGCGTGGTCAACAGCGAAAGCGGCGAGGAAAGGTCGTTGAACATGACCCGACCGTGGATAGGCGATATGACAGGATATTTACAGCGCCGGCTTTGCCGTTAGTCTCCGGCGCAACCTTGTCCCCTCGCGACACGCCGCGGGGCGATGACTTATATTCTGGAGAGCTTGCCCCTCATGGTGGACACCCCAACCGCGGACAGCCCGCGCGAGCCGGATATCAGCCACGTCAATCCGGCCGAAGAAGCGACCTGGTTCGGCCACCCCCGCCAGCTCGCCCGGCTGTTCACGACCGAAATGTGGGAGCGGTTCGGCTTCTACGGCATGCGTGCGCTGCTCACGCTCTACCTGACGCAGCATTTCCTGTTCGGGGACCGGCAGGCGACCGGGCTGTACGGCGGCTATACCGCGCTGGTGTACCTCACCCCGCTGATCGGCGGCTATCTCGCCGATCAATATCTGGGCTCGAAGCGCGCGGTGAAGTTCGGCGCGGTGCTGATGGCGATCGGTTATTTCACGCTCTGCTTCGGCGGCGAGACCGCGAAGCCGTTCGCGACCGTCGACGGTCAGCGCTACGAGGTCGCGATCGAGAAGAACGCCCAGGGCGTCGAGACCCGCTACGTACTCGACGGCGCGAAGCGGCTGGCAATCAAGGGCAATGACGACGGTACCGTCGCGCTGCTCGGGGCCGACGGCCAGCCCGAGCGCACCGTCGCCAAGGGCGGGTTCCAGTCGGATGGCGAGCGCAGCCCGTTCTACGTGACCGTCATGCTGCTCGCACTTTGTCTGGTGTCGGTCGGCAACGGCTTCTTCAAGCCGAACATCTCGACGATGGTCGGCGAGCTGTATCCGGTCGGCGACCGCCGCCGTGATACCGGGTTCACGATCTTCTACATGGGGATCAACATCGGCTCGACGCTGTCGCAATTGCTGTGCCCGCTGCTCGCGACGATGGTCGGCTGGTGGGCCGGCTTCGGGCTCGCGGCGATTGGGATGCTCGCGTCATGGTCGCTGATCCAGTTCGATGGCGGCCGGCTTAACGGCTATGGCGAGTCGCCGGTACAGCCCGGCCAGCGCGACCGCGCGCTCGGGATCTATGCCGCCGCGCTGATCGGGGTGCCGGTCTTCTACCTGCTGTTCACCAACCTGATGAACGCGCCCGATCCGGTCGCGGGCGCCGGGCTGATCGGCTACATCATCGCACTGCCGCTGATGGGCAAATTGCTGTTCGGCACCTTCCTGATCGCGGTGCCCGGCATCCTGATCTGGTCGTTCAGCAACGGCTCGCGCGCCGAGTTCCAGATGATGCTCGCCGCGATGGTGCTGATCGTCTTCAACGTCGTGTTCTGGACGCTGTTCGAACAGGCCGGGTCGAGCCTGACGCTCTACGCCGACCGCAACACCGATCTGTCGATCTTTGGACTGTTCTCGCTGTCGGCGGGGCAGACGCAGTTCTTCAACGCCTTCTTCATCGTCGTCTTCGCGCCGATCATGGCGGCGATGTGGACGAAGCTGGCGGCGGCAGGACGCGAGCCCTCGATCCCGGTCAAGTTCGGCATCGCGCTGATGCTGGTCGGGTTCGGCTTCCTGTTCCTCGTCTTCGGCGGGCGGTTCGCGGGCACGGACTTCAAGGTCGCGATCTGGTGGCTCGCCGGTCTGTACCTGATCCACTCGGTCGCGGAACTGTGCATCTCGCCGGTCGGGCTGTCGATGATCACCAAGCTGTCGATCGCGCGGGTCGTCGGGCTGATGATGGGCGTGTGGTTCCTTTCGGTATCGGTGGCGCAATATGTCGCCGGGATCGTCGCGCAGGTCGCCAGCGTCGACACGGTCGGCGGACAGGTCACCAACCTCAAGGTCAGCCTCGACACCTATAACGGCGTGTTCTGGACGATCGGCCTCGCCGCCACCGCGATCGGGCTGCTGCTGATCGCGCTGTCGCCGGTGATCCGGAAGTGGATGCACGGCGTGCAGTGATCGACATCAATCGACACGCGACAAAAGCGCGGCCTTCTGGCAGCAATGAGGCGGCGACCCGGCAAGCGGGCGCCGCCTTTTTCGTAGGCGTAGCGGCGAGGAGTGCGGATGCCGGAAATGTTCGGATTGATGCAGGAGACGGCGTTGACCGTCGACGGCTTTCTCGATCACGGCGCGACCTGGCACGGCGACCGCGAGATCGTCTCACGCGAGGCGGACGGCAGCATCACCCGCACCAATTATCGTCAACTCCACCATATGGCGAAGCAGGTGTCCGACGCACTGCTCGCCGCTGGCATCGCGCGCGGCGACCGGGTCGCGACGCTCGGCTGGAACGGCGCGCGCCACATGGCGGCGTGGTACGGCACCACCAACATCGGTGCGGTGCTCCACACGCTCAACCCGCGGCTTTTCCCCGAACAGATCGGGTGGATCGCCGCGCATGCCGGCGACCGGCTGCTGCTCGCCGATCCCGCCTGCGCCGCGCTTGCCGCGCGACTGGTCCGCGACGTGCCGTCGATCGAGCAGGTCGTGTTCCTGTGCGACCGCGCCGCGCTACCGGCGACCGACTATCGGGCGGTTGCCTTCGATGACTGGATCGCACCGCACGCCGGCAGCGCGATATGGGGCGGGTTCGACGAGCGGCTGGCGTGCGGGCTCTGCTACACCTCCGGCACCACCGGCGATCCCAAGGGTGTGCTCTATTCGCACCGCTCCAATTACCTGCACACGATGATGGCGTTGCAGGCCGATGCGCTGGCGCTGACGCAGCGCGAGACGGTGCTGCTGGTGGTGCCGATGTACCACGCCAACGCCTGGGGGGTCGTCTATGCCGCGCCGGCCGCGGGCGCGAAGCTGGTGCTGCCCGGCGCGCGGATGGACGGGGAATCGCTCTACGAGCTGATCGAGCAGGAGGGCGTCACCTTCTCCGCAGCCGTCCCGACCGTCTGGCAGGGCTTGCTGCAATATCTGCGCGGCACCGGGCGCGGCTTCTCGACGCTCCACCGCGTCGTGATCGGCGGCGCTGCGCCCCCGCCCGCGCTGATCCGCGCCTTCCAGGACGATTACGGCGTCGAGGTTGTGCAGGGCTGGGGGATGACCGAGACGTCGCCGCTCGCCACCCTCTCCTCACCCACCGCCGAGGTGCTGGCGCAGCCCTATGACGAGCAGGTGCGGCGCAAGGCGATGCAGGGCCGCTTGCAGGTCGGGCTCGATTTCCGGCTGGTCAACGACGCGGGCGCGCCGCTGCCGCACGATGGCCAGACCGCCGGGCGGCTGCTGATCCGCGGCGCGACGATCACCAGCGGCTATTTCCGCGACGACACGCCCGTCCTCGACGCCGACGGCTTCTTCGACACCGGCGACGTCGCGACGATCGACCCGGCCGGCTACATGCACATCACCGACCGCGCCAAGGACATCGTGAAATCGGGCGGCGAGTGGATCAGCTCGATCGAGATCGAAAATATCGCCAGCGCGCACCCGGCGGTGGCGATCGCGGCGGTGATCGGGGTCGCGCATCCGAAATGGGACGAGCGCCCGATCCTGCTGGTCCAGCCCGCGCCGGGACACACCCCCGACAAGGCGGACGTGCTCGCGTTCCTCGATGGCAAGATCGCCCGCTGGTGGATGCCCGACGACGTGCTGGTGGTCGACACGATCCCGCTCGGCGCGACGGGCAAGATCGACAAGAAACTGCTCCGAAGGCAGTTCGCGGATTATCGCCTGCCCGGATAAGCCGGAACACCCGCCCCCGCCACCTCGTTACGCCCCCGACCACCGGTAACGTGAGAGAAGCAATGGCGGACGGGATCAAGGCCGCGCGCGGCTGGCTGCACGATCTGCCCGGCTGGCTGTCCGACATCTTCTATGTGGTAGCGGCGCTGGCACTGGCGCTGGTGCTCCACCGCATCGTCATCTGGGTCGCGCGCCGCGCCACCGCCGCGCGCCCCGACAGCGCCAGCGCGCTGTTCGTCGAGCGGATCCGCAAGCTGCTGCGCTGGCTGATGCTCGCGATCGCGCTGGCGGCGGTGCAGCCCGCGCTCGACCTGACGCGCGGCCAGGCGACCCTGTGGGCGCGGCTCGCCGCGCTGCTGGTGCCCGGCCTGATGGGCTGGTGCGCGATTGTCGCGGTCGGGACTGTCACCGACGTGATGATCCGCCATGCCGACATCAGCGTCGCCGACAATCTGCGCGCGCGCCGCCGCCGCACGCGGCTAAGCATCTTCCAGCGGATCATCATCTCGGTCATCATGCTGGTGACGATCTGCACGATGCTGATGACGATCCCCAGCGTCCGCAGCCTCGGCGTCACGCTCGCAGCGTCGGCCGGCCTCGCCGGCCTCGCGGTCGGTGCCGCGGCGCAGCCGGCGCTCAAGAACCTGATCGCCGGCTTCCAGATGATCTTCACCGAGCCGATCCGCATCGACGACGTCGTCATCATCGACAACGAATGGGGGCGGATCGAGGAGATCCGGCTGACCTATGTCGTCGTCAAGATCTGGGACGAGCGGCGGCTGGTCGTCCCCGTCTCCAAGTTCCTCGAACAGAGCTTCCAGAACTGGACGCGCCAGTCGAGCGCGTTGCTGGGCAGCGTCTTCTGGTACGTCGACGCGGACGCCGATGTCGAGGCGCTGCGGGCAAAACTGGGCGAGATCGTCACCGCCAACCCGCGCTGGGACGGCCGCTTCTGGAACCTGCAGGTCACCGACGTGAAACCGGACGGCTCGGTGGAAATCCGCGGCCTCATGACCGCCAAGGACGCCTCGACCGCCTTCGACCTGCGCTGCGACGTGCGCGAGGCATTGCTGGCGCACATCCGCGCCGAACAGCCCGGCGCGCTGCTCCGCCGCCGCGCCTATGTCGCGCTGGAGAACGGCGGGTAGATACGGTCGCGCCCGGCCTGCTTGGCCTCATAGGCCTGGCGGTCGGCGCGATCGAGCAGCGTCACCAGCGTGTCACGCGGGCGCAGCTTCGCGATCCCGCCGCTCACCGTCACACGCGGCAGCCCGGCGCCGAGCCGCGTCACCGCCATCCGGATCTCCTCCGCGACCTGTCCGGCCTCGCGCAAGCCGGCGCAGCCCAGCAGCGCGACGAATTCCTCGCCGCCCAGCCGCGCCACCAGCGCATCCCGCGGCACCGTCTGGATCAGCACCTGCCCGACCGCCTGCAACACGGCGTCGCCGGTCGCATGGCCGAACCGGTCGTTGATCTGCTTGAAGTGATCGAGATCGAGCATGATCGCCGCCATCTCGCGCCCCTCGCGGCGCGACGCGGCGATCAGCGCGTTCGCGCGCCGCTCGAACCCGCGGCGGTTGGCGACGCACGTCAGCATGTCGGTTTCGGATTCGGCGCGCGTCGAGCGCAGCACCGCGCGCACGATCATCAGCAGCACCGCCAGCGCACTGGCGATCGTCAGCAACCCGCCCAGCGCCTGCGAGAACAGCGCATAGTTGCTCGCCGCATAATCGCGCATCGTCGTCCCCGAACCGAAGGCGGCGGCGAAGAACGGCTTGATCATGAAGTGGCTCGCGGTGATCGCGAAGATGATGCCGAGCGCCGTCCACCACGGATCGCGCTGTTCACGCACCGCGCGGATCGCCATCATCGTGCACAGCAGCAGCATCGAATAATAGGGGAACTGATAGACGAAGCCGTAGCCGATCGTGTTGCGCGCGCCATCATCGAGCAACACCCGCCCGAACAGCGCCATGATCGCGATCGCTGCGGCCGCCCGCGACGGCGGCTGCCCGCTCAATCGTGCCACGCCCTGCGTGAAGCACAGCATCGACAGGACGAGCGCCAGGTAGCTGGACGCCGTGAACGCGATCGGCATTGCCGTGAACCGGACGCCCAGCTCACTCAGCGGCGCGAACAGTCCAATCGCATAGGTGGCGCAGAACCAGCCGCTCGCCCGCTGTTGCGGATAGGACGCGCGAACGACCGCGAAGGTAGCCGCGAACAGCACCGCGACGCACGCATTCACGATTAACGCATAAACCGCACCACTCACGCACGTTCCACCTTGATTCGAAGGTAGCAGCCCGTGCAACGAAGATACAGCTGCAGCAATCGGAACACGTGAACTAACGCAAGTTTATTTTCATCCAGATGCCTCGGCAGCCACCCTGCTCCGCTCCAGCGCGGTGAGGAAGGTCTGCGCCCACCAGGTGACGTCCTGCTCCTGCACCCCGGCCATCAGTTTTTCCCAGCGCCGCACGCGTTCCTCGCGCGGCATCCTGAGCGCCTGATAGATTGCGTCGGACACTTCCTCCGCGCTGTAGGGATTGACCAGCAGCGCGTCGGCCATCTGCTCGGCGGAGCCCGCGAAACGCGACAGCACCAGCACGCCGGGGTCCTCGGGGTCCTGCGCGGCGACATATTCCTTGGCGACCAGATTCATCCCGTCGCGCAGCGGCGTCACCAGCCCGATCTTGGCCGCGCGGTAGATGCCGGCGAGATGATCGCGTGGATAGCCCTGGTTGACGTAGCGGATCGGCACCCAGTCGACATCGGCATAGGCGCCGTTGATCCGCCCCGACAATCCTTCAAGCGACTGGCGGATACGCTGATAGCTTTCGACCGACACGCGGCTGGGCGGCGCGATCTGGAGCAGGAACACTTCCTTTCGCTCCTCGGGATGCTCGTTGAGGAAGCGCTCATAGCCGAGAAAGCGCTCCTCCAGCCCCTTGGAATAATCGAGCCGGTCGACCCCGACGATCATGTCGCGGCCATCGGCGCTGTCGCGCATCCGCCGATAGGCGAGCCGCGCCGGCACGCTCTTCGACATCTCCGCGAACTCGACCGCGTCGATCCCGATCGGGCACGCGATCAGCTCGACCTCCCGGTCGCCCAGCCGCGCGGTATTGTTCTCGATCGTCGCGCCCATGTCGTGGCGTGCGAAATCGCAGAACGATTCGAGCCATTCCTCGGTATGGAAGCCGATCAGGTCATAGGCGAACAGCGACTCGACCAGTTCGCGCGCATTGGGCAGCGTCCCCAGCAACCGGCGCGGCGGCCACGGAATGTGCAGGAAGAAGCCGATCCGGTTGGTGCAGCCGCGCGCGCGCAATTCGGCGCCCAGCGGGAACATGTGATAGTCCTGGATCCAGATCACATCGTCCGGTTCGATCAGCGGGCGGACGGTGTCGGCGAAGCGCTGGTTGGTTCGCTTGTATCCGCCCGCGAAGTCGCGCTCATATTCGGCGAGATCGATGCGATAATGGAACAGCGGCCACAGCGTCCGGTTGGCGTAGCCGTCGTAATATTCCTGGACGTCCTGCTCTTCGAGATCGACTGTCGCGGTCGTCACGCCCTGGTTGCGCTGGAAATTGATATGGCCGTTGAACTGGTCGGTCTGCTCCCCCGACCAGCCGAACCACATGCCGCCGCGATCGCGCAGCGCGGCGGCAAGCGCGACCGCCAGCCCTCCCTGTGCGCCAGCGGTCGAGCCCTTGGGCGCGGTGACGCGGTTGGAGATGACGATCAGGCGATTCAACGGATACTACTCCACGGTTTACTGAGCATGGCGGCGCAGTTGATCATCCCGACCAACGAATAGGTCTGCGGATAATTTCCCCACAATTCACCGCTTTGCGGATCGATGTCCTCCGACAGCAGCCCGGCGGCGGTGCAGCGCGACAGCATTTCCTCGAACAGCGCGCGCGCCTCGTCGCTGCGTCCGGTCAGGAACAACGCCTCGATCAGCCAGAAGGTGCAGACGTTGAACGCCGTCTCGGGCAGACCGAAATCATCCTCGGTATCGTAACGCAGCATCGTCGAGCCGCGCCGCAGCCCCTTCTCGATCGCTACCAACGTGTCGAGGAAGCGCGGATCGTCCGCTTCCAGAAAGCGCAGGTCGAGCAATTGCAGCACGCTGGCGTCGAGGTCGTCACCCGCGAAGGTCGCCGACATCCGCCGCGTATCCTCGCGCCACGCCGCGCTCTCGATCCGCTCCCGGATCACCTGCGCGCGCTCCGACCACAAGGCCTTGCGCTCGGGCAGTTTCAGCCGCTCGGCGGCGTTCGCCAGCCGGTCGCATGCCGCCCAGCACATCGCGCTCGAATAGGTATGGACGCTCTGCCGCGTGCGCAGCTCCCACAGGCCAGCATCGGGCTGGTCGTAATAGGCCCAGGCCCGCTCGCCGACCCTCTCCAGCGCCTCGAAATCCTCGATCCCGCTCTTGCGGAACAGCCGGTCGTCGAAGAACGCGTGCACCGAACACAGCACGATCTGGCCATAGGCGTCGTGCTGGATCTGCTCGGCGGCCTGATTGCCGACGCGCACCGGCCCCATCCCGCGATAGCCCTTCAGCGACTCCTCGATCCGCTCCGGCAGCTGCGCCTCACCCAGCACGCCGTACAGCGGCTGGATATGCCCGCCACGCGCGCCGTCGACGATGTTGCGGAGATAGCCGAGATAGCCCTCCAGCACGTCGAGCGCGCCGAGCCGGTTGAGCGCCTGTACCGTGTAGTAAGCGTCGCGAATCCAGCAGAAGCGATAGTCCCAGTTGCGCTGCGACCCGGCATGTTCGGGCACGGACGTGGTCAGCGCGGCGACGATCGCGCCGGTTTCCTCGTGCTGGCAGAGTTTCAGCGTGATCGCGCAGCGGATCACCACTTCCTGCCATTCCAGCGGCACCGCCAGCCCGCGCACCCAGCCCTGCCATTCCTGCGTGGTGCGATACAGCATCAGGTCGACGGTGCTGGCGAGATCGCCCTGGAAGCTCTCGTCCGGCCCGAGGAAGAAGTGCAGCGGGCGTTCGACGCGGAAGGCATGTTCGCCCTGCACCATCGCGATCGGCGCGGTGGTGGTCAGCCGCAGCGCGATCGTGTCCATCAATAACCGCAGATGGTTCGACCCGCCGATCTGCTCGCGGCATCCCCCGCCCCAGCCGCAGGTCGGGCGCAGCGCGATGCGAACACGCGGGCTGCCCGCGATCGGCCGCACGATCCGCGCAAACGCGACCGGACGATAGGTGCGTCCTTCGCGCTGAAAGCGCGGGCAGAAATCGATCACCTCGATCGCGCCGCCGTGGGAGTCGCGATGCGTGGTGACGAGGATCGGCGTGTTGCGGATATATTCCTGCTCGATCGACACGCTGTCTTCGAGGCAGATCCCCCAATAGCCGGCGTCTGGCTCTTCACCGCCCAGCAGCGCCGAGAAGAGCGGATCGCCGTCGACGCGCGGCACGCAGCCCCAGACGAACCGTCCCTCGCGATCGACCAGCGCACTTACCTGGCAATTGCCGATCGGCCACAGATCCAGCGTCGTCATGTCTTCTCCCTGCATGCGGCATCAAGCCACGCGAGCACGTCGGCGACGCCCTCGACCCGGTAGGTGGCGGCGGTGTCGCGCGCCGGGCCGACCAGCACGCCCGCGCCACCCAGTGCGGCGGCAGCGGCGAAGCCGGCCTCGTCGGTCACGTCGTCCCCCACAAACACAGGAACCGTGCGCTGCCGTAACGGTTCCCGCATCAGCAACTCGACCGCCGCGCCCTTGTCGCGCCCGGCCATGCGCAGCTCGACCACCATCTTGCCGTGCTGAAGGTGGAGATCGTGAACCATGGCGAGCCGCTCGGCGAGCGCGGTCATCGCTTCGCCCGCCTCGGGCGCGCCGCGGAAATGCAGCCCGACGCCGAATG
Organism: Sphingomonas sp. NPDC079357; assembly: GCF_044901155.1. NCBI lineage: Bacteria > Pseudomonadati > Pseudomonadota > Alphaproteobacteria > Sphingomonadales > Sphingomonadaceae > Sphingomonas > Sphingomonas sp. NPDC079357. The sequence goes on along the minus strand of NZ_JBJDOM010000003.1, from coordinate 231,731 downwards.
GCTTGTCCTCGATCAGCGTGCCCGGATGATCGGCGGCGAACGCCTGCGCCTCGACCAGCGCGGCGTCGAGCGCGGCCGACCGGTCCGGCGCGGTGATGCTGCCGTCCGGTGCGGCGACCTCAAGTCCATGGCTGCCCGCGATTGGCGGGACGGCGGGGGCGATCAACGCGCTGATCTCATGGACCGGACGCCCGCTGACGATCGCGACGCCACCGGGCAGCGCGGTGCCGAGCCGTTCGAGCAAGGCCGCCAGCCCGTCCGAAACCGCCACCCCGTCCGGCGTCTCGGCGATCTCGACCAGCGTTCCATCGAAGTCGAGGAACAGGCTGGCGTCGGTCAACAGCGAGGACGGTGGTGGCGCGAGGTCGGTCATGCACGCTCAAACCCGGCGCGCACGATTTCGATGCATGCGCGCAACGATTACCCGGTCGCGGCGACGCGCACCAACGCGCCCGACTGCCAGCGATCGTACGCAGTGAAGAAATTGGTGAACGGCGCTTCCAGAACCGGCAACCGCTGTGCCGCGAACGTAGGTATTTCCGCCGCCGTAATGGTCCCGACGGTCGCCAAAGCGTCACGGGCGGCGGCGCAGAATCCGGCGTGCGCGAAATCCTGCGCGAAGAAATTGTACAGCCGCGTCATCTGATCGTCGAACGCATCCTCCCACTGCGTGCCCCGCGTGGCGCGATATTCCTGCTGCAAGGCGCTCTGCGCTGCGGCCAGCTCGGCCTTCCGCGTGGTCAGCATCGCATTGTATTCATTGACCATCACCGCCTGATCCGGCCCATGACACGCCAGCACCGCGACGTTCAGCGCGGCGCGCAGATGCCAGACGTTCCCCGCCGCCGACAGCCCGACGTTCGGCGTCGCCCACCGCCCGTCGGACAGCCGCGCCGGTATCCGCATCCCCGCCCGCGCGCCCGCCGGCATCGGCGCAAGCGTCATCTTTACAACGGGTTGCGGCGGAGGCGCCGGCGCTGGAGGCGGTGTGCGCGAGCACGCGGCCGCAAGAAGCGACCCCGCCCCGACGGCGAACAGGCGCAAGCGCATCGTAAAACCCCTTTTCGAACGCGACCTTGCAGCGATCCCATCGCGGACCGGCCAGCGAAAGAGTCGAGCCGCCACGCCGTGCGTCAGACGGGGCAAGGCGAGTCGACGCCGCCGCTCCGTGCAGTCGCTCTCCTAACCTGCCCGCTTTTCAAACGCCTGCGCCGCTTCCGCCAGCAACGCGGCGATGATGTCGGCGATCGGCTCTTCCTTCGTCACCATCCCGACCGACTGCCCGGCCATGACGCTGCCATGCTCGACATCGCCGTCGATCACCGCGCGGCGCAGCGCGCCGGCCCAATAATGCTCGATCTGCAACTGCGCCTCGGTCATCGCGACGCTGCCCTCGTCAAGCGCCTGCGCCACCTCGCGCTGACGCGTCGTAAACAACTCACCGCCCGCGTTTTTCAGCGCGCGGACCGGGATCACCGGCAGGCGCGGATCGAGTTGCACGCTCGCCACCGCGTCGCGGGCCGAGGCGCGGATGAACGCCTTCTTGAAGTTCGGATGCGCGATGCTCTCGCTCGCACAGACGAAGCGCGTGCCGAGCTGAACGCCCGCCGCGCCCATATCGAGATAGCCCGCGATCGCCTCGCCGCGCCCGATCCCGCCCGCGACGAACACCGGCACGACTTCAGACAGTTCCGGCAACATTTCCTGCGCAAGCACGCTGGTCGATACCGGGCCGATATGCCCGCCGGCCTCCATCCCCTCGATCACCAAAGCGTCGACGCCCGATCGGACCAGCTTTTTGGCCAGCGCCAGCGTCGGCGCAAAACAGATCACCTTCGCTCCGCTTGCCTTGATTGCCTCCAGCGAACCCTTGGGCGGCAGCCCGCCAGCCAGCACGACATGCCCGACGTGGTGACGGGCACAGACGTCGATCAGCGCGGTCAGGTCGGGGTGCATGGTGATCAGGTTCACGCCGAATGGCTTGTCGGTCATCGCCTTCGTCGCAGCGATCTCGGCATCGAGCAGCGCCGGCGTCATCGCCCCGCACGCGATCACCCCGAAACCACCCGCGTTCGACATCGCGGAAACCAGGTGCCGCTCCGAAACCCACGACATCGCCCCGGCCATGATCGCCACCTCGCTGCCGAGGAAGTGGGCGCCGCGTTCCATGCGCACGGCGAGCCGCTTCTCACCGGTGGTCGAAGCGGAAACGGCCGGCGTCGCGGCGGTCAGTGTATCGGTCATCATCCCTGACTAGGCGGGCCGTTCAGCGGTGGCAACATAGCCAGTCGATCACTGCGGCTGCAATCGTTCGCAGTAATCGAAAATATACGCGGAAAACGGCAGCGATCCGTACTTTTCCGCGCGCCCCGGACGTGTCACCTTTCCGTCATAAGAATGAGGATGAGGATCCTGAAAATGACTGCCGGCTATAATTTCTCGACCCGTCGCCGCTTCGCTACCTTGGCCGGACTGATCGTCGGAAGCTGGGGCGTCATCGCGGTGACAATCGACGCGATGGTGCGGCTGACGCACTGACCCGGAATCGTCACTGATCGGCCATGTCACCGTCACTGCGGAGAGACAGGCGCGTCATATGAAGGCGGCATAAGGGCGGCGAGGGAGAGCCGCTCATGCCGCCGATCGCCGCCACGCCCGCGCCCGTGTCTGGGCATATCGCAGACGTCACCGATCTGTTCGACTTCGCGCACTCGCGCCCACATCGGCCGGAGGAGCCGGTCGGGGAGCGCCGTCGCTATCGCACGATCTGGATCAGCGACGTCCATCTCGGCACGCGCGGCTGTAACGCGGACATGCTGATCGACTTCCTCGACCATGTCGACAGCGACACCATGTTTCTGGTCGGTGACATCGTCGACGGCTGGCAGCTCAAGAAGCGCTTCTACTGGCCCGCTGCGCACAATGACGTGATCTGGCGGCTGATGAAGCGCGCGCGGCGGGGTACGCGGATGATCTACATTCCCGGCAACCACGACGAGATGTTCCGCCAGTTCGCGGGGCTGGATTTCGGCGGGATCAAGATCCGGCGCAAGGCGGTCCACGAAACCGCCGACGGGCGCCGCCTGCTGGTGCTCCACGGGGACGAGTTCGACGCGATCACCCTGTCGCATCGCTGGCTCGCGCATGTCGGCGACGCCGCCTACACCGCGCTGATGACGCTCAACCGCGCGGTCAGCGCCGTGCGTCGCAAGTTCGGGATGCCATACTGGTCGCTGAGCAAGCACGCCAAGGCCAAGGTGAAGAATGCGGTGGCGTTCATCTCGCGCTTCGAGGAAATCGTCGCCGAGGCGGCGGGTAGCCGCGGCGTCGATGGCGTCGTCTGCGGGCACATCCACACCGCCGAGATGCGCGATATCGCCGGGATCGCCTATTACAACGACGGCGACTGGGTGGAGGGGTGCAACGCGTTGGTCGAGCATTTCGACGGCACGATGGAAATCCTCAACTGGGGCGAAGAGATCGCGCGCCGCGAAGCGCTCCCCGTCACCGCGCTTGCCGCCTGACGTGATGCGGATCGCGATCGTCACGGATGCCTGGGCACCGCAGGTCAACGGGGTGGTCCGCACGCTGGAGAACGTCGTCGCCGAACTGCGTAGCAATGGGAATGAAATTCTGGTCGTCTCGCCGGCGGATGCGCCGTCGATCCCTTGCCCGACCTATCCCGAGATCCGGTTGGCGCTGATGCCACCCGCAACGATCGGGCGACGCATCACCCGCTTCGGCGCGGAGGCGGTGCATATCGCCACCGAGGGGCCATTGGGGGTCGCGGCGCGGCGCTGGTGTCTGTCGCACAGGTTGCCGTTCACCACTGCCTATCACACGCAATTTCCCGACTATGTCGCGGCGCGGACCGGCGCCAATCCGGAGTGGATCTGGCGCTACGTCCGCTGGTTTCATACCCCTGCCGCCGCGGTGCTTGCCTCAACCCCGACGATCGAGCGCGCGCTGAACGCGCATGGCCTGACCCGCATCCGCCGCTGGGGCCGCGGTGTCGCGCCGCTCTTCCGTGCCGATGGCGAGCGCAATGCTGCAATGTCCGCGCTGCCAGGCCCGGTGCTGCTCCATGTCGGACGCGTAGCGGTCGAGAAGAACATCGCCGCCTTCCTCGCCGCCGATGTGCCCGGCACGAAAGTGGTGGTCGGCGACGGCCCGGCACGCGCGGCGCTCGAACGCCAGTACCCCGACGCGATCTTCCTCGGCGCCTTGTTCGGGGAAGCGCTTGCCGCCGCCTATCGCGCCGCCGATGTGCTGGTCTTCCCCAGCCGCACCGACACATTCGGGCTGGTGATGATCGAGGCGCTGGCATGCGGCACACCGGTCGCGGCCTTTCCGGTTGCGGGACCGGTTGACGTCCTCACCCCCGAAACGGGCGCGATGGACCACACCCTGCCCGCGGCAATCGCCCGCGCGCTCACGCTGGACCGCGCCGCCTGCGCCTCGGCGGGTGCGGGTTTCACCTGGCCGGCGAGCGCGCGGCAGTTTCTGGACGCTCTTCAGCCTTTCGGACACACACTCGCGCAGGCGGCGTGAGCGCGCGCTTGCCCTAAGGCGCGCCACGCACTAAGTCCCTTTGCAACAGGCGGCCGCTCCGGGAAGGGGCGGCCCTTTGCATTTATGGAGACTGTCCGCATGGCCCAGCCGCTCATGCCCCACGCGACCGCCTCGTGGCTCGTCGACAATACCGCGCTGTCCTTCGAGCAGATCGCCGACTTCTGCGGGCTGCACATCCTTGAGGTGCAGGCGATCGCCGACGACACCGCCGCGACCAAGCTGACCGGGCGCGATCCGGTCCGCGCGCACGAGCTGACGCAGGAAGAGATCGACAAGGCGCAGGCCAACCCGAACTATCGTATGACGATGACCAAGGGCCCGGACCAGGTGCGCCGCACCAAGGGGCCGCGCTACACGCCGGTCAGCAAGCGGCAGGACAAGCCCGACGGCATCGCGTGGATCATCCGCAACCACCCGGAAATCTCTGACGGCGCGATCAGCAACCTGATTGGCACCACCCGCACGACGATCGCGGCGATCCGCGACCGCAGCCACTGGAACATCGGCAACATCACGCCGAAGGACCCTGTGACGCTGGGTCTGACCACGCAGCGCGAGCTGGATGCCGCGGTCAACAAGGCAGCAAAGGCGGCCGGCATCGAGCAGGCGCCGACCGACACCCGCCTGGACGGCGACCGCGAGGCGCTGATTGCGTCGCTGCGCGCCCAGCGTGAGCAGGCCGCCCGCGACGCGGAGAATGGTGTCGAGAGCGACGCTCCAGCGCGCCCGGCGTTCGAGGACCCGTTCCGCCGCTGATCTGAGCGGCAACGTTATGTCTCTGTGATGCCGGACTTGGTCCGGGACTCCGCCTCTCTCGACGCTAGCGCCAGAAGCGGGCTCCCGAATAAAGTCCGGCGACGGCCATAATCGTCATTGTGAGCGTAGCGACACAATCCAGGGCGTCCTGATCCGACGCTGGGTTGCTTCGTCCCGCTCGCAATGACGAGGGCGCGCCCCCGGGGTGAGCGACGTTTCGCTCACCCCGAAGTGGCTCAAATCGCCCCGGAGAAGGTGTCGCACACCCCCGGGTTGCCGTTGCTCTCGATCCCGCGCCGCAGCCATGCCTGCCGCTGCGCCGACGTGCCATGCGTAAAGCTGTCCGGCACCACACGGCCCTGCGCCTGCCGCTGCAGCGTATCGTCACCGATCGCCTGCGCGGCGCGCATCCCTTCTTCGACGTCGCCCGGATCGAGCCGATCACGGTTCATCGACGCCCAAACGCCAGCATAGCAATCTGCCTGCAATTCCAGCCGCACCGACAGCGCATTGCCCTCCGCTTCGCTGGCGCGTCGCTGCGCCTGCTGTACTTCCGTCGAGGTACCCAGCAGATTCTGGATATGATGGCCGAACTCATGCGCAATCACATAATATTGCGCAAAGTCACCACCAGCCTTGTACTTGTTGGCCAGCTCATCGAAAAAGCTGGTGTCGAGATAGATGCCGCGGTCGGTCGGGCAATAGAACGGCCCCATCGCCGACATTGCCGCGCCACAGCCCGACTGGCCGCTGCCGCTGAAGAATTGCAGCTTCGGCGGACTGAACTGCTGGTTCTGGCTCGCGAAAATCTTTTCCCACGTATTCTGAGCGTTGCTAAACGCCCGGCACGTATCGCGGCGGGCGGTCGAGGCGTCGCAGACCTGTTGCACCGTTTCTCGTGACGGCGCGCTCACCTGCGGCGAGGTGCCGCTGCCCCCACCCAGCAACCCACCGAGATTGCCGAGCCCGCCGAACACCGCGAGCAGCAGCAACACCACCACGATCCCGCCGCATCCGAAGCGGCTGCCGATCATCGGCAGCAGACCCAGCAGAAATCCCCCGCCGCCCCCGCCGCCAAGGCCGCCGCCGCCGCCGCGCGCCTCGCCGACGTTGATGTCATTGTCATAATCGTCGAGCCGCATGCACGCCTCCCCTGCAAAGGCAATCGTTACCGTTGCGGCATGAATGCGTGCACCCCGCTGCGGGTTGCAACCGCCGCGCCGCTCGCCGATTGATAAGCGAAACTCAGGTGTGAAAGGCCCGGCAATGTTCCTGAACGGCAAGAGCGCGATCGTCACCGGATCGACCTCGGGCATCGGATTGGCAGTGGCGCGGGCACTGGCCGAAGCGGGCGCACACGTGATGCTCAACGGCTTCGGCGATGAAAACGCCATTGAGGAAGCGCGCGCCAGCGTCGCCGCGCTCGGTCCCGGTGACGTGTTGTACGATGCGGGCGACGCCGGCGATCCCGCCGCGATTGCTGCGCTGGTGGCGCGCGCGCACGAGGCGTGGGGCGGCCCTGACATCATCGTTAACAATGCCGGTATCCAGCACGTTTGCGGCGTCGCCGATTTCCCGCCCGAAAAGTGGGACGCGATCATCGCGCTCAATCTCACCGGTCCGTTTCACATGATGCGCGCTGCGGTTCCGCACATGCGCGCGCGCGGATGGGGGCGGATCATCTCGACCGCCTCGGCGCACAGCCTGGTCGCCAGCCCTAACAAGTCCGCCTACGTCGCCGCGAAACACGGGCTGGTCGGGCTGACCAAGACCGTCGCGCTGGAAACCGCCCCGCAAGGGATCACCGCCAATTGCATTTCGCCCGGCTATGTCTGGACGCCGCTGGTCGAACAGCAGATCCCGGACACGATGAAGGCGCGCGGGCTGACCCGTGAACAGGTGATCGACGACGTGCTGCTCGCCGCGCAGCCGACGAAGGAGTTCGTCACCCCGGAACAGGTCGCGGCGCTGGCGCTGTTCCTGTGCCGTGACGAGGCGAAGGCGATCACCGGTGCGAACCTGTCGGTCGACGGCGGCTGGACCGCAGCGTGAGGCGCATCGCTGGCGCGCTGCTCCTCTGCCTTGTCGAATGTGGCGCACGGCCAGCGCCCGCGGTTGCTGCACCGGCTTCACCTGGCGCATTGGCCGCCGCCCCGGACTGGCGACGGCTTGCCACCCCCGGCGATCGGGATCGGCTACGCCGCTGGTATCAAGCGTGGACGCAGGCGTTGACGCAGGCACGCCCGGAGGCCGCCGCCGATCTCAACGCAGAGGGATCGCTGTTCACGATCGACGCAGCGCTTGCCGATCCGATGCCGCCTGCAGGCCTCTATCGTTGCCGCACGTTCAAGCTGGGACGGAAGGGGGCAGCGGGCGCCAGCTTCACCGCTTACGGATGGTTCGATTGCCGGATCACGCGCGCGACCGACGGCGCGGTGCAAGTGATCAAGCTGACCGGTTCGCAACGACAGGTCGGATCACTCTATCCGGCCGATCCGACCCGCGCGGCGTTCCTCGGGACGCTGTTGCTCGGGGATGAATCACGCGCCTATGGCTATGGCACGGACAGCACGCGCGATCTTGCCGGCTGGATGGAGCGGATCGGCCCACGGCGCTGGCGGCTCGCGATGCCCTATCCGGCATTCGAATCCACGCTCGACGTGCTGGAACTGGTACCAGGCGACTGATCGGGATTATTCCCGCTTTCCCGGCGTACTCACCGGCGCATCGACCGGCACCACGCCGTCGATCGACGGCAACGTCGTCAGATAGTCTTTCCCGGTCCGTTCGACGATCGTCACCGCCTGCGGCTGCGCGGCGATCACTGCGCGCAGGTAACCGCTCGGCTTTTTCATCAGCTTGGGAAAATCGACGATGGCGAGACCCGATCGCCGCGCCGCCTCGCGCACGAAGGTCACGCAATTGCGCTTGTTGAGATTATAGGTCGCATCCCCGGTCCGCTCGTCCCAATCCCGGATCAGCGCGACGATCGCTCCATATTGTGCGTCGGTCAGCGTCCGCGAGAAACGCACATGGCTATCCGCCATATAACCGGGCTTGGGACGCTCCACCCGCCCTGCGACATTGCCGAACAGGATCGCCGGCGTCACCGATCGGGCGGTAAATCCATATGCGGCATTCACCGACGCCCCGCCCGCATCGGGCGTGCCACGCAGCATGAAGAAGGCGTGTGGGAAGCTGTTGCCGAAATCACGGCTCCAAAAGGAGATTGTCACCGCCGCCTGTGCCGGCCATGCCGCGAACGCGACCAGCAGCAGCGTCAGCCGCCCCAACCAGCGTCGCAGCCGCCGGTCAGGCACCTGCGATGGTCAGTCGTTGGAGCTGATCGTCACTCAGCCGGATGGCCGTCGCGCCGAGCAGCTCTTCTACCTGTACTGGCGAGGTGGCACTTGCGATCGGCGCGGTGACGCCCGGCTGCGCGATCAACCACGCCAACGCGATCTGTGCCAGCGTTGCACCACTCTCCGCAGCGACCGCATCCAGCGCGTCGAGCACCGCGGTGCCCTTCCCCTCGAGCAAGTCACCCATTCGTGCGCCACGCACGCTTTTCGAAAGGTCGTCCCGCGTTCGGTACTTGCCGGTCAGGAACCCCGAGGCCAGTCCGTAATAAGGGACGACACCGATATTCTCGGTGACGCAGTAATCCTGCAGTTCACCCTCGAACTTGTGACGGCTGACCAGATTATATTCGGGTTGCAACACCTGATAGTGCGGCAACGCCGCCGACCGCGCCGTCTCGATGGCAGACTTGAGCCGAGCGGCGTGGAAATTGGACGCGCCCAGCACGCGCACCTTGCCGGCCTGCACCAGCGTCGCGAATGCCTCAGCGACAACCTCCTGCGACTGAACCTCATCGTCCTGATGCGCGAAGTAAAGATCGATCCGATCGGTTCCAAGCCGCGTCAGCGACTCCTCGCAGGCCGCAACGATCCGTGTCGGCGCCAGCTTCTCGCCGCCCTCACCCGGCAGCATCCCGACCTTGGTGGCGATCAGCACGCGGTCGCGCGTTCCGCGCGCGCGCAGCCACTCACCAATCATCGTCTCGGACTCGCCGCCGTGGTGACCGTCCACCCACGCGGAATAGACATCGGCGGTGTCGATCATCGTCCCGCCACCCGCGACGAACGCATCAAGCACCGCGAAGGCCGACTCACGATCCGCAGTCCAGCCGAAGACGTTTCCGCCCAACACCAACGGCATGATCCGCAATTCGGATGCGCCGAGACGCCGCTTTTCGGTCATTACGTTCTTTCGGCCAGAGAAACCGCCGCGGCTGCGATCAGCCGCGGCGAGAGACGCATCAGTTCTTGTCGCGCAGATCCTCGCCCGCGCGCACCATCGCGTTGCCGGTCGCGTCGGCGGCGCGGTCGCCGCTGTTCTTCAGCGCATCACCGGTGCGATCGAGGCTGTTCTCGGCCTTGTTGAGCGCGCGATCGGTCGCGGCATCGACATCGTTCACGGCGTTCGACGTGGTTGCGGCGGTGTCGGCGGCGATCGCATTACCCGCCTCGGCGGTCTCATTCTGCGCGTGCTGGCTGCACGCTGCGAGACCAAGGGCGGTGGCGGCGATCACGCCGGTGGTGAAAAGACGCTTCATCGGGTTTCTCCCTGTTTTGTTACGCCGGCAAAATAGCCGCAGCGGCAAGGCGAACGAAACATGCCGCGAAAAGGTTCATCGTGCGTCTTCCGTTGACCCATATAAAGATATCTTTATATGTGGTCGCATGAAGCTGGCCCTCGACATATTCCGTGCGCTCGCCGACGAATCGCGGCTGCGGATCGTCGCGCTGCTCGGCACCATGGAATTGTCGGTCGGCGAACTCGCGCAGGTGCTGGGGCAAAGCCAGCCGCGCGTGTCGCGGCATGTCAAGATCCTGTGCGATGCCGGGCTGGCGGAACGGCGCAAGGAAGGCAGCTGGGTGTTCGTCGCGCTCGGCGAGCGTGCACGTGTCGCGCCGGTGCTGGCGGCGCTCGACGCGTTTGGCGTGGCGACCGAGGCGGAGGCGGATATTGCACGACTGTCGGCGGTGCGTGCCGATCGCGCGGCGGCGGCGGCGGCGTGGTTCGAGGCGCATGCCGACGAATGGGATGCGATCCGCTCGCTGCATATCGCGGAGGATCAGGTCGAAGCCGCGATGCACGCGCTGCTCGGCAACGCGCCGCTGGGGCGGTTGATCGACATCGGCACCGGCACGGGCCGCATGATCGAGCTGTTCGCCCCCGCCGCGACGCATGTGCTCGGCATTGACAAGAGCAGTGAGATGCTGCGGCTCGCCCGCGCGCGGGTCGGTGAGCAGGCAGAGTTGCGGCAAGCCGATCTTTACGCCTTGCCGGTAGTCGATGGCGGGGTCGATGTGGCGATCCTCCACCATGTCCTGCACTTCGCGCAGCAGCCCGGCGCAGCGATTACCGAAGCGGCGCGTGTGCTGGATGCGTACGGCCGGTTGCTGATCGCCGACTTCGCGAGCCACGATCGCGAGGAGCTGCGCGCGCGCGACGCGCATACCCGGCTCGGCTTCGCGGATGCGCAGATCGCGGGCTGGTTCGAGAAGGCCGGGCTGGCGCTGGAGCGGGTCGAAACGCTCGAAGGTGGCGAACTGACGGTGAAATTGTGGCTCGGACGCAAGCAAGGCGTACCGGTGCGGGAGGTGAAGGCGGCATGACGTTCTCGGTCAATCAGCTCGAAGAGGCACGGCGCGCGCTTGAAGCGCCGCTGTACGCCGATGTCGGCGGCGACGTGGAAGTCAGCTTCGAATTCTCGCCGCCCAAGACCGACAAGGCCGAGGAGAACCTCTGGCAGTCGATCGAGACGCTCTGCCCGCTGGGCCCGCGCTTTCTGTCGGTCACCTATGGCGCAGGCGGCTCGACGCGCGACCGCACCCACGCCACCGTCGCGCGGATCGCGCGCGAGACCAAGGTGCCCGCCGCCGCGCACCTCACCTGCGTCGAGGCGACGCGCGAGGAGATCGACGCGGTCGCGCAGGAATATTGGGCGGCTGGCGTGCGCCACATCGTCGCGCTGCGCGGCGATCCGCCCGCCGGTGCCGCCGACTACGCCCCGCACCCCGGCGGCTATGAAAATGCCGCCGCGCTGGTCGAGGGGCTGCGTCGCCTGCACCCGTTCGAGATTTCGGTCGCCGCCTATCCGGAAATGCACCCGAACTCGGCCGACCTCGTCGCCGATCTCGACAATCTCAAGCGCAAGCTCGACGCGGGCGCAAACCGCGCGATCACGCAGTTTTTCTTCGAGCCCGAAACCTTTTTCCGCTATCGCGACGCCGCGGCAGCTGCGGGTATCCGCGCGGAGATCGTCCCCGGGATCATGCCGATCGGCAGCTTCGCCGGGGTCACGCGCATGGCGACGATGTGCAACACCGACGTGCCCGGCTGGCTGGTGCGGCTATTCGAGGGGCTCGATGATCATCCCGCCGCGCGCCAGCTGGTCGCCGCGACGGTCGCCGCCGAATTGTGTCGCAAGCTGTATGCCGGCGGGGTGAAGCAGCTCCACTTCTATACGATGAACAAGGCGGAACTGAGCTTCGCCATTTGTCACCTGCTGGGGGTCCGCTCGCGCCCGGCTCATGAAAGGGCGGCGGCATGACCATTCGCGACATCTTCAACGCCGAGGCGGCCAAGCGCATCCTCATCACCGATGGCGCGTTCGGCACCGAGATCCAGAACTGGAAGCTGTCGGAGGCCGATTATGCCGGCACGCTGACGCTCGGCCACGACCAGAAGGGCAACAACGACATCCTCGCGCTGACCAAGCCCGAGGTGCCCGAGGCGATTCACCGCGCCTATTTCGAGGCGGGGGCGGATATCGCCGAGACCAACACCTTCTCGGCGAACCGCATCAGCCAGGCCGATTACGGTGCCGAGGGGCTGGTGCGTGAGATCAACGTCGAGAGCGCAAGGCTCGCGCGCCGCATCGCCGACGAATTCCAGGCGAAGGACGGCCGCCCGCGCTTCGTGGCCGGCGCGATCGGGCCGACCAACAAGACGCTTTCGCTGAGCCCGGACGTCAACGATCCCGGTTATCGCGAGATCGACTTCGATTATCTAAAGGACGTGTACCGCGAGCAGATCGACGCCTTGGTCGAGGGCGGTGCGGACTTCGTGCTGATCGAGACGGTGTTCGACACGCTCAACGCCAAGGCCGGGATCATGGCCGCAATCGAGGCCGGCGACGCGCTCGGGCGCGACCTGCCGATCATGCTGTCGATGACGCTGACCGATCTGTCGGGACGCAACCTGTCGGGGCACACCGTCGAGGCCTTCTGGCATGCGGTACGCCATGCACGGCCGCTGACGATCGGGCTGAACTGCTCGTTCGGTGCCGAGCAATTGCGCCCGCACGTCAAGGTGCTGAGCGAGCTGTGCGATACGCTCATCATGGTCTATCCCAACGCCGGGCTGCCCAACGAACTGGGCGCCTATGACGAGGAGCCGACGACGACCGCCGGACTGGTCGGCGAATGGGCGTTTGCGGGGCAGGTCAACGTGCTGGGCGGCTGCTGCGGCTCGACCCCCGCGCATATCAAGGCGATCGCGGATCACGTCCGCGGCGTCGCGCCACGGCAGGTGGCGGTGCCGACGGTGCGCACCCGCCTCGCCGGGCTGGAGCCGTTCACAATGGCTGCGTGAAATTGGGAAGATCAGTATGCTTTTCGGCCCATTTAAGTGGATGTTTGATCGATCAGTCGAGATTGCCGCATGGCGACGCACATCTTACACGGCTGCAACCAAGGATTTGGTCGCAGCATGGCGTGAAGCAAAGCTCGATGCCAAAGAAAAGATTTTCCCGATCCTTGCGACCCTGTACTTCGATGGCAATCCCGACCTTTTTCCCGCAATTTCGGCTCTTGTTGATGCGATCGTAGAAAAGGATTCTTCAGCCGAGAAAAAATTATCAGCGCTTTTGGAAAAGATGCGCGAAACGGCAGTGCTTGGAAATGTTCGACACAATCATATGAGTAAGGGCTCCAATCGCGAAGCGCTTATCTCCAAACTACTCGGATCGTGACCCGTAGATGACCACCTCCTCCACCCAATTCGTCAACATCGGCGAGCGCACCAACGTCACCGGATCGGCGGCGTTCAAGAAGATGATCCTCGCCGGCGATTACACCCGCGCGGTCGAGGTCGCGCGGCAGCAGGTGGAGAATGGTGCGCAGGTGGTCGACGTCAACATGGACGAGGGGCTGCTCGACGCGCACCACGCCATGACGACCTTCCTCAAGCTGATCGCCGCCGAGCCCGATATCGCGCGCGTGCCGGTGATGATCGACTCCTCGAAGTGGGACGTGATCGAGGCCGGGCTGAAATGCGTCTCGGGCAAGCCGATCGTCAACTCGATCAGCATGAAGGAAGGCGAGGCGCAATTCCTCGCCCATGCGCGCAAATGCATGAATTACGGCGCAGCGGTCGTCGTGATGGCGTTCGATGAGACCGGGCAGGCTGACACCAAGGAGCGCAAGGTCGAGATCTGCGAGCGCGCCTACAAGCTGCTGACGGGCATCGGCTTCCCCCCCGAGGACATCATCTTCGATCCCAACGTCTTCGCGGTCGCGACCGGGATCGAGGAGCACAACAATTACGGTGTCGACTTCATCGAGGCGTGCCGCGAGATCAAGGCGCGCTGCCCGCATGTCCATATCTCGGGCGGTCTGTCGAACCTGTCGTTCAGCTTCCGCGGCAACGAGCCGGTACGCCGCGCGATGCACTCGGTGTTCCTCTATTATGCCATACCCGCGGGCATGGACATGGCGATCGTCAACGCCGGGCAGCTCGACGTCTACGATACAATCGATCCCGAGCTGCGCACCGCGTGCGAGGACGTCATCCTCAACCGCGATCCCGAAGCCGGCGACCGGCTGGTCGCGCTGGCCGAAAAGTATCGCGGAACCGATGCGGTGGCGGAAAAGGCCGCGGCGGAATGGCGCAGCCTGCCCGTAAACAAGCGGCTGGAATATGCGCTGGTCAAGGGCATCGACGCGCATGTCGTCGAAGACACGGAAGAGTGCCGCCAGCAGTTCGCGCGCCCGATCGAGGTGATCGAGGGTCCGTTGATGGACGGGATGAACGTCGTCGGCGACCTGTTCGGCTCGGGCAAGATGTTCCTGCCGCAGGTGGTGAAATCGGCGCGCGTCATGAAGAAGGCGGTCGCGCACCTGATGCCCTTCATCGAAGCCGCTAAGGAGCCGGGCGCGAAGGGCAAGGGCAAGGTCGTGATGGCGACCGTCAAGGGCGACGTTCACGACATCGGCAAGAACATCGTCGGCGTCGTGCTGCAGTGCAATGGCTTCGAGGTGATCGATCTTGGCGTGATGGTGCCGTGGTCGAAGATCCTCGACGCTGCGAACGAGAATGACGCCGACATGATCGGCCTGTCCGGTCTCATCACCCCATCGCTCGACGAGATGGTGACGGTGGCCGAGGAAATGCAGCGCGCGCAGATGCAGATGCCGCTGCTGATTGGCGGCGCGACCACCTCAAAGGTCCATACCGCATTGCGGATCGCGCCGGCCTATACCGGCCCGGTCGTCCATGTGCTCGATGCCAGCCGCGCGGTCGGCGTCGCGACCACGCTCGTCTCCGACACGATCCGCGACGATTATGTCGCCGGGGTCGCCAAGGATTATCAGGCGGTGCGCGACGCGCGCGAGGGCAAGGGGCAAAACAAGCTGCTTCCACTCGACGAGGCGCGCAAGCGCGGCTTCGTCGCCGACATGGCGCTTAAGGCGCCCGCCCCTGCGAAGCCGGGCGTGCATGTGTTCGACGACTGGGATCTGGCGCATTTGCGCGAGTTCATCGACTGGACGCCGTTCTTCCGCGCCTGGGAGCTGGCGGGCAATTACCCCGCGATCCTCACCGACGAGGTCGTCGGTGAGAGCGCATCCTCGCTCTTCGCCGACGCCCAGGCGATGCTCGACCGGATCGTCTCCGAAAAGTGGCTAACCGCGCGCGGCGTCGCCGGGCTGTGGCCGTGCCACCGCCACGACGACGACGTCTGGGTCCACGACCGCCACAGCAACGACCATCGCTCACCCGATGGCGGCAGCGTGCCGGAGGGCTTCAACGTCCCCGACCTCGACCGCCGCAACGAACATTCGACGCGGCTGCCGTTCCTGCGTCAGCAGATCGCCAAGCGTGAGGGCCGCGCCAACATGTGCCTCGCCGATTTCATCGACCCCGCGGGCGATTGGATGGGCGGCTTCGCGGTCGGCATCCATGGCATCGACGCGCACCTCGCGCGCTACAAGGCCGACAACGACGATTACAACGACATTCTGCTGAAGGCGCTCGCGGACCGTCTCGCCGAGGCGTTCGCGGAGGCGCTGCACCAGCACGTTCGACAGACGCTGTGGGGCTATGCGCCCGACGAGCAACTCACCAACGACGCGCTGATCCGCGAGCATTATCGCGGCATCCGGCCTGCACCGGGCTATCCCGCCTGCCCCGAACACTCGCTCAAGGTGCGGCTGTTCGAGATGCTGGAGGCGGAGAAGAACGTCGGGCTGGAGCTGACCGAGAGCTTCGCGATGCTCCCGACCGCGGCGGTCAGCGGCTTCTATTTCGGGCATGGACAGGCCGAATATTTCGGCGTCGCGCGGATCGGCGAGGATCAGCTTGCGGATTACGCGCAGCGGCTGGGGGTAGACATGGAGCGGGCGACACGGCTGCTACGGCCGAACCTCGACTGACACCGTCGTCACGCAGCGATCAACCACCGTCGCCCCTGCGCAGGCAGGGGCCCATGGCTGTCAACTGGATCGCGGCATCTGACACATAGGGTGCGTCGCCTGTGTCAGCTGTACCGCAGGACGACACAGACATAGACCCTGCCTGCGCAGGGGCGACAGTCTTAGGTCGTCCGCCCCTACCCCAACGCCGCCGCGACGATCGCGCGCGTGCCGGTGTGCGTGCGATCATATTCGACGATCGAATCGAGGCTCTGCGCCATCGCGCGGATCAGCCGCGTCCCCACGCCGGTCCCCTTGGGTGGCGCATCGCCCAGCCCGATTCCGTCGTCCTCGACCGTCAGCCGGAACCGCTCGTCGCCATCGCGCGACAGCCGCACGCGCACTTCGCCCGGCCCGCCTGGATAGGCATATTTGCACGCGTTGCTGACCAGCTCGGTAACGATCACTCCCAGCGATACCGCACGATCGGTCGGCAGCCGCAGCGGCTCGGCATGGAGCACCAGCGCCCGCGGGCAATCGTCAGTCGACCAGGTCTGCGTCAGCTCGTCGATGAGCTGCGTCAGATAGTCGAGCATGTCGACGCTCTCGACATCGTCGCCGGTGTAGAGCCGCCGGTGCACCTGCGCGATCGCGCTGATCCGGCGCTGCGTATCCTCCAGCGCGGCACGCGCCGCCTCGTCGGTCAGCGCGCTCGATTGCATCCGCACCATCGCCGACACCAATTGCAGCGAATTGGCGACCCTGTGATTGACCTCGGCGAGCAATGCCTCCAGCCGCGCATTGCTGGCGCGCAGATCGTCCTCGGCGCGCGCCTTGGCACGGGCCAGCTGCGCCCGCTCGATCACCTGCCGGAAGGTCGCGTCGAGCAGGTCGAAGAAGTCGTCGCCCGGTGTCTTGACGATATAGTCGGCCGCTCCGCCACGCAGCGCCGCCAGCGCGACCTGCGTCTCCTCCGATCCGCTGACATAGACCATTGCCGGCGCGTCGGGCAGCGCCGACAGCCGCGCCATCGTCTCCAGCCCGTCGATCCCCGGCATGTAATGGTCGACCGCGACGACGTCGAACGGCTCGACCGCCGCCAGCGCGACCCCCGCCTCGCCACCATCGGCGACCGTCACCTTGTAACCGCGCCGCTCCAGCGCGCGCGTCACCAGCCGGCGGATGCCCGCGTCATCGTCGATATAGAGGATGCGGGGCGTCTCGATCATCCGTGCGCGTCACCCAGATCGGGCACCTGGATCACCGACAGGAACAGCCCCAGCTGGCGGATCGCCTGCGCGAAACTCTCGTAATTCACCGGCTTGGTGATGTAGACGTTCGCGCCCAGATCGTAGCAGCGCTGGATCTCGCGGCTGTCGTCGGTGGTGGTCAGCACCACCACCGGCGTGCGCTTGACCGGCCCGTCGCTGGTCTTGATCTTCGCCAGGATATCGGTCCCGCTCATGTCGGGCAGGTTGAGGTCGAGCAGCACCAGCGCCGGGCCGTTCAGCTGCGGCCCGCTCGAATCGTTGAAGATGTAATCGAGCGCGCTGGTGCCGTCGGTGAAGTGGCGGATCGGATTCATGATCCCGGCGCGACGGATGTTCTTCTCGATCAGCCGTGCATGACCTTCGTCATCCTCGATCATCACGATGTTGACGGATTGCGGCGCGTTCATGGATTGAGTTCCTGTTTGGCGATGACGAGCGGCAGCGACACGGTGAACGCTGCTCCCTGCCCGAGTTCGGAAGCGACGTCGATGCTGCCGCCCAGTCTGAAGACGAGCGCGCGAACCGTGGCGAGCCCGATCCCCTCGCCGGGCCGGTCCTGCGCACCGGAGCGGCGAAACAGGTCGAAGACGCGCTGATGGTCGCGCGGATCGATCCCGCGGCCATTGTCGCGGATGGTGTAATGCAGGCGATCGCGCCCGCGCCGCCCCGAAACGGTGATGCGCCCCGGTACGCCCGGCCGCAGATACTTTACGGCGTTCTCGATCAGGTTCGAAAAAATCTGGTCGAGCGCCAGCCGGTCGCTTACCACGGCGGGCAACGAGCCTTCGATCACCAGCTCGGAACCGGTCTCTGACAAACGATGCGACAGCGTTTCGCCGATTTGCCGGATCAGCGCGGCGACATCGATCTTCTCCGGCGCCAACGCGCGCCGGCCCTGCCGCGACAATTGCAGGATCGCGTTGATGAGCCGATCCATCTTCTGCGTCGACGTGCGAATGAAGCCGATTGCCTCGGGCAGATCCTCGGTTGCCGCCAGCCGCGCTTCCTCGCTCGCCACCGTCGGCGCCTCCGCCGCGACGCGCTCGACCAGCGCGCGCAGCGCGGACGCGGCGGTCTCGAGTTCGGCGGTGAAGCCCATCACGTTGACGAGGGGCGAGCGCAGATCATGGCTGACGATATAGGCGAAGCGCTGGATCTCCTCATTAGCACGCGTCAGGTCCTCGGTGCGCGCCGCGACCATGTCCTCCAGCCCCGCGTTGAGCTGGCGCAGCGCCTCGTCCGAGCGTGCCAGGTCGCGGGTGTAGGACAATATCGTCAGCGTGGAGATCACCGCCACGATCGCCAGCACCATGCCGCCCAGTACGATCAGCGCGTAGAACGCGCGCTGGCTGCCCCGCAATTCGGCGTCACGATGCGTCATCAGCCGCCGCTCGACAGCCGTCATGCGGTCGAGGACGTTGCGGATGGTCACGATGTCGCGCACCTCGGCATCGTCGGCGTAGGCGAGGATCGCGCCGCGCTGATCGCCCTGTTCCAGCAGCGTCAGCGTCCGGTCTTGCCGCGCGAGCAGACTTCTCAGCTGCAGTCGCAACCCGTGCAGGTATCGGCGTTGCGCAGGATTGTCGCGCGTCAATTCCTCGATCCGCACGAGCGCGGGCGTCAACGCGGCCCGCGCCCGCTGGAAATTGGCACGCGTGACGGCCCGATCGGGGATCAGCATCAACCCGCGCCGCGCCGCCTCGCTCTCCTCGACCAGCCGGCGGACATCCAGCACCGCGCGCTGCACCTGATAGGTATGCTCGACCAGCCCGGTGTGCAGTTCGTTCCGCTGCATGACGCGCACTGCGGCATAGCCCACCAGCAACAACGCGATGAAGCCGAGCGCCATCAACGCAGTCATGCGGCGCGCGAGCGTGCGATTAATCGGAGCGGCGGCAGGCAAATCGGCCATTACGCTTGCGTTATCGCTTGCCGGCGCGTTGCGCCAGCCGAAGATGCAGCCTTGCTGACCTAGAGCAACAATTCCTGCGCGGTCATCCGGCCGACGTGCCCGCCGCCACGCCGTCGCGCCATTTCGGTCTCGGCGGTGAAGCGAACGTCGGGATCGCGGTCGGTCAGGAACTTGACGAGACTTTCCTCCTCGATCTCGCGCCATTCCTTGCCGCGATCGGGACCGTAACGGACGCGCGGCAGCAACCCGGGCTCGCTCGACCACTGGATCAGTTGCGCCACCGACGCCTCATTCAGCTGGTCGCGCAGGTGGTGGGCGGTCACATAGGCATCGGGGAAAGCGCGATGCGCGGGCAAGCCGCGCTCGTGATCCAGCCCGGCTGGCTTGCGCCAGTAACGCAGCACCTGATTGGAATAGCTGGGCGAATCCGGCCACAGCCGCAGCGCGCATTTCCAGGTGCAGATCCAGTCCGCGCCATGCGTCAGCGCAGGCGTGCAGAACTGCTCCTCGAACGCCGCGCGATGTGCCGCCAGCGCGATGCGGCGCGGATAGGGATCGAGCACCTGCCGCGCGACATCATGCCACCAAGGCGCCTCAGCAACATCCTCGTCGCGGATATGGTGAATGGCCTGCGTGATCGCAGGCATCGGCCGACCGGGATTGACGAGGATATTGCCCCCCTCGCCATACAGCTCCCATCGTCCGTCCGCGTCCAAAGCGACATCCTGCCAGCCCACCTCACACACCGCATGCGCGGGCGGTGCCGCGCCGGTTGTTTCGAGATCGATGACGCGAATGATCTGGGACTGCGTGCGGCGGGGATACATCATGCCGAGCCGATGTGGGGCCTTTAGCGGGAAATTGCCACTGTTGCCGCCGCACACGAAAAAGCCCCGGACCATCCGGTCCGGGGCCATCCGTCACAGCCGTGCCGCCCTCCGGCGGCACGTGCCGCACCAGCTCAATACGTGCCGGAGAAGCTGCTGTTCAGATTGGTGTCCTTCTGATCGGTCGCACCGGTCGTCGTGCCTGCGGTGGTCGAACCGGTCGCGGTCGTGCCGCCAGTGGTCGTCGACGAGCTTCCCGTCGTCGAGCGCTGGGTGCGGTCACGGTCGCTGGTGCGATCGCCATAGCCGAACATCGCCTGGCTCGATTCCTCATTGCGCCAATGCTGCTTGGCTTCATCGGCTGTCTTGGACAGCGTCACCTTCTTGTCCTCGACCGACTTGATCCAGCGCGACGGGATCGAGTGGTGCTGGCCACCGGCATCGACGTCGTTCTTGGTCAACAGGATGCGGTCGCCGCGCACCTTGTCGACGGTACCGACGTGGCTGCCGTCCGATCCGACCACCTCGAAATGCTCCTGCACCTTGTCGAGCGACGCGCGCTGTGTCTGGCGCTCGGAGCGGAACGTCGAGAATTCATTCTCGAAACGCGACCGGTTTTCCTGGCGATATTCGTCATAATCGCGGTCGAGCGCCGCGATCTGGCCAGAGCGCCAGTTATGGTAATCGCCGTCGCGGTCGGAGCGACCCTGCTGCTGATAATAACGCTCGTCGTAGCGGCTGTCGGCCTCGCGACGACGCTCGGCATCCTCGTCGCCGAACCAGCTGCGCACCTCGTCGCCGGCACGGGCCAGGAAACCGCGATCGTCGTAGTCGTAACCCTGCGGCTGGCGACCATAATTCGCGCCACGGTCGCGATGACGGCTTTGCGCGCCGCCACGGTAATTGTCGTCGTCGTCGTGGCGATGCGACCCGACGTCGTTGAAACGCCGCCCGTCCGAGCCGTAGCTGCCGTGATTTTCGCTGGTCTGGCCATAGCCCGACGATTGGCCGTAGCGCTGCTGCTGGCCATAGCCACCGCCCGAACGCTCGCTGTAGCGGTCGCGATAGTCGCTGCGCTGCCCGCTCGAATAGCCGCGGTCCTCACGATCGCGATCATAGCCGCCAAAGCCGCCTTGCTGGCGACCGTAGCCCTCGCGCTGACCGTAGCTGTCGCGGCCGTAGCTGCCCTGGCCATAGCTGTCGCGGCCATAGCTGCCTTGCCCGTAGCTGTCGCGGCCCTGGCTACGCTGCGCATAATCATCGCGCTGCCCGTAGTTGCCCCGTCCACCGCGATCGTCGTCGCGATCTGACAATCCCGCCGCCTGATAGTCGCGAGCGCTCGAATAGCTCCCGGAGCGACCGGCGCCATAGTCACGACCATAATCCTGCGTTTCGCTGCGCCCGTAATAATCGTCCTTGGGGTCGGTACCGCGCGGATAGCGTTCGTAGCCCATCATGATTCTCCTGCGTCAGACACGGGTCGCGCACCGGGTTGCGGCGTCGCGCCAGTATCGGGAAAAAGCTGATCTCGGGCAGTTCGTTCCTGTCGTTACACCCGCACAACATTGTTTTCGTCGCGTGGGCGCACCGGCTGATCGTCGGCGATTTTTTGGGTGAGCGATGGAAAGCCCTGTTGCGTCACCTGCGGATCGCGTTTAAGGGCGTCGCTCCCGGCCATGGCCGGGCATCGGCGGGCGGGGCTGTAGCTCAGATGGGAGAGCGCTGCAATCGCACTGCAGAGGTCAGGGGTTCGATTCCCCTCAGCTCCACCACCCGCCGCCGATGATTCAGCCTTCCCCACATCCGCCTGAAGCACGCCCCGCCGCCACGTTGGTGGTGATGCGCGATCGTGCCGATGGTGCCCCCGATATCCTGATGGTTGAGCGCGCCGGCGTGATGGCATTCGCACCCGGCGCGATGGTCTTCCCTGGCGGTCGGGTCGATCCCGGCGACCATGATTTCGCCCGCGCGCTCGCGCTGCGCGATATCGACGAGGGCGCCGCACGGATCGCCGCGATCCGCGAAACGATCGAGGAGGCTGCGCTCCCGGTCGGCTTCATGCGCGCCCCCAACGCCGCCGCGGTCGCGGCCATGCGCGAGGCGCTTGCCAGCGGTTCGGCAATCAGTGAGGCACTGCGGGCGGCTGACGCGTCGCTAGACCTCGACACGCTGGTCCCGTTCGCGCGCTGGCGCCCCGATTACAGCCCCGTCCGGCGCTACGACACCCGCTTCTATCTCGCCGCGCTGCCCCCCGACGCCCCCACGCCGCAAGTCGACGGTACCGAAAACGTCCGGCTGTGCTGGTCAACCGCGCAGGCGGTGCTCGACGATGCCGATGCAGGACGGCTGTCGCTGATCTTTCCAACCCGTCGCAACCTCGAACGACTTGCCCTGTTCCCCTCCTATGCCGCCGCGGTGGCGCAGGCGCGCGCCTTTCCGGTACGCGTCGTGGTGCCATGGTCCGAAACCCGTCACGGAGAGGAATATCTCTGCATTCCAGACGATCTCGGCTATCCCGTGACCGCCGAGCGCCGCGATCGCGTGCGGCGCGGGTAGCGCGCACGTTCCGCCGCGTCGTCAGCTGGGGGGTGGGGCTCGCCCTGCTTGCCACACTGGCGCTCGTCACCTGGGGCACGTTGCGGGGCCGTCCGCAGGATCTGCCGTGGACCCCGCTCGATCTCGGTCAGCCGGTCGGGCTGTTCACCGGGCGAAAGCTGACCGCACTGACCGGCGACGCCGTCTCGTGCCGCGGGCTGCTGACGCAGGCGGGGGTGCGCTTCACCGCGCTTCCCGCGCGTCACGATGGCCGCTGCGGCTATGACGATGCGGTCCGGCTGACCGGCGGTGGAGCGCGCGACGTCGCGCTGTCACCCGCAAATCTTGGCGTCGCCTGCCCGGTCGCCGCCGCGCTGGCGATGTGGGAGTGGAATGTGCTCGCTCCGGCCGCGCGCCGCCATTTCGACGCCCGTGTCACCCGCATCGACCATTACGGCAGCTATGCGTGCCGGCGCCTCTACGGCCGCGATGCCGGCGCATGGAGCGAACATTCGACCGCCGACGCGATCGACATTGCCGGCTTCCGCCTGTCGAACGGTACGCGGATCAGCGTCGCGCGCGACTGGAACGGCGACGGCGCCGAGGCAGCGTTCCTGCGCGAGGTACGTAACGGTGCATGCGGGCTGTTTGCGACCGTTCTCTCACCCGATTACAACGCCGCGCACCGCGACCACTTCCATCTCGATCAGGCGGCGCGAGGCGAAAGGGGATGGCGCGCATGCCGATGATCCGACTGGACGCGCGCGATTGGCAGCGGCGGGAAGATCTTTGGGCGGCGCTGTTGCCGGCGCTCGGCGCGCCCGCCTGGCACGGGCCGAACCTGGACGCGCTCTACGATGGTCTGGTCGCCGGCGAGAACCTGATCCGACCGCCGCTTACCGTCGAGATCGCGGTCAGCACGCCCCTCCCGGAGGCGCTCGCCGCCTATCTCGATCGCGTTCGCGGCGTGTTCGCCGACGCCGCGCGCGATACCGGTATGGCAATCGACTTCCGCCTTGTCTGACGCTCAGTGCGGCAGTGCGGCGGTGTCGACCTTCTCGACCCAATGCGGAAAGAACGCCGGCTGACGCGATGACCAGCCCGATGCGGTCGCCGCCGCCTCGCTGATCGACTGGAGCAGCCGTCGCCGCAACTCCGGATGAAGATGCGGCATCGCCGCCGCCGAGCAGAAAGCAGAGGGCAGCCACGGCCGCACCTTTGCGCCGACCAGCCGCTCGAACAGGAAACGGAACGCCGAGAAGGAGGTGATCCTCCCCTGCCCCAGATCGAACGCCGCCAGCGTGATCAGCGGTGCGAGCACCTGCTCCGCCGCGTCGAGCCCGCTGTCGTCGGGAACCAGCGCGCGGATTGCGGGAAGCCGGCGGTAATGCTGCGCCTGCGCTCGAATGCTCGCCGCTTCGACAACGTCGCGCGACCAGCGCGCCAGCGCATCGTCGCGGTCCAGACCCACGTCGAGGCTACGGCGAATGTACCGCTGCGTTGCTGCCGGGAAGGTCGCGAACTCCTTCATCTCGGCCAGCGTCATCGCCCCTTCGGCCGCCTTCATTCTACCCATCGTCACACCCCGCCGCGCATGATCCAATGCCCGGAAGAATGCACCAGAGTGGTTAACACTTGGCTTAACCGCGCCGTCTTCCGGCTGTCACAAGTCAGCATGGTCCTTGCCGCACCGCAACATGGATGCGACGAACCGAGTGGCGGGTTAAGTTGATGAGGATAAAGGCAGACGGAAGGTCGCCAGAACCGCTTGCGCCGTCTCGGGATTATCCCCCGGACGGCGCTTGCGTTCAACGAGAACTGATGGGGGCCAGAGCGGCCCACTCAGGCGTCGCGCTGGCGCTCCGCCTCTTCGGCGGCGTCGAACCCCGACGACGGTGCCGGCTCGCTGCGTCCCGGCTGGGTGATCGACACCGGGTCGGAGGCGTCCATCGTCTCGTCCAGGCCGGCGTCAAGCCGAGCATCTTCGCTGCCCGGATGCTTGGCCAGTCGCTTCTCGATCGAGCGATCCTGCCCGGCATCCTGGCGTGCGTCCTTCGTTCCACCGGCGTTGCCGGCGTCGGGCGCCACCGACAGGCTGTCGAGCGCGCGGTCGTCGATCGGGCTCGCTTCGGTCATCATACCCTCCTCATCCGGACATATTGGTTCACATTTAAACGCCGATCGCTCGCCCGCGTTCCTAGTCGAGACGCAGGACGCGGACGCGCTGCTCCCACAGGCTGGCGGTGCCGAAGATCGTCATGAAGGCGATATCGGTGGCATCACGCCCCACCCCGACCCGTGCGATCTCGTCGGCGCGCGCCATGCCGGTCGCGTCCAGCAGATGCCACGCACCGTCCAGCCACACTTCCGCAACCGCATGGAAGTCGGGCGGATCGACGCCGGGCGCATAGACTGACACGCAGCGCGCCGGGATTTCCGCCGCGCGCGCCAGTGCGACAAGCAGATGCGCGTAATCCCGGCACACGCCGCGCCGCTCTGCAAAGGTATGCAGCGCGCCGCCACCGGGCGCGACCGGGGCATAATCGAGATTGTCACGCACCCACTCGGCGAGCGCGACCGCCAGCGCCCCGCCGCTCAGGCCATCGAAAGTGCGCCGCACGAAATTGTCGAACCGGTCGGCCTCGCAATAGCGGCTCGGCAGCAGATAGGGAATCGTCGCTGCGGGGAGCCGCGCCGCCGGAGTCGCAGGCAACAGGTCGAGCCGCACCGCCGGCCGGTCGATCGCGACGATCGCGCTGTACCGCGCCACCAGCCGGTGCTCGGCACGCGCCCAGCAGCGCTGCCCGATCCCGTCCTCGCCCGCGACCGCACGGATCGGGTGATCCGATTCGATCACCAGCGATTGCGTCTCCAGCAATTGGTCGGGGAGCGCGGCAACCTCGATCTGGAGCAGAACGTCGGCGGCGGCGGGAAAGCCGTAATCCAGCACCGCTTCGATCGACAGGCGCATCTTCGCTCTTTCCGCATATGAGAAGGGGCCCGGCGGTCACCCGCCGAGCCCCGGACGTTCCGTCATTCAATCCCGCGGATCAGTCGCGGTTCCCGCCGAACAGGCGCAGGATGAACAGGAACATGTTGATGAAGTCGAGGTACAGGCTCAGCGCCGACATCACGACTGCCTTGCCCACCATCTCCGGACCATAGCCCGCGACCTGGAAATACAGGCTCTTGGTGCGCTGCGTGTCATAGGCGGTCAGGCCCGCGAACAGCAGCACGCCGACCAGCGAGATCAACAGGCCGAGCGGCCCCGAGTTGACGAACAGATTGATGAGGCTCGCAACGATCAGGCCGACGAGGCCGATGATCAGGAACGTGCCGAACGCCGAGAGGTCACGCTTCGTCGTATAACCGTACAGGCTCAGCGCCGCGAAGCCCGCCGCAGTGGCGGCAAACGCCTGCGCGATTGCGATCGGCGAGTAGACGAAGAAGATCGACGACAGCGACAGGCCCATCGCGACCGCGAAGCCCCAGAACATCGCCTTGAGCGTCGAAGTCGAGAACTTGCCCTGTCCAAAGCTCATCGCGAACACGAACGCCAGCGGCGCCAGCGCCACGACCCAGCGCAGCGGCGTGCCGAACACCGCCTGCGCATAGCCCGACAATGCAAAGCCGAGCGCGACGATGCCGGTCAACAGCACGCCGGAGGCCATGTAATTGTAGACGGACAGCATGTACGACCGCAGGCCGGCGTCGCGCGCCTCCGTGCGGGTGCCCGAAGCGGCCCCGCCAAACGGGGCAGCGGAGGGCCGGGGATCGGACCAATTGGCCATTGTCTCTTTGCTCCTTCATCCGAACGAATGGGTCGGATACGAGGAATATCGCGCGTCGGTTCCCGCTTTTCAAGCGAGGCGCATGCGCGCATCCGATCCAGCAAAGGTTCGTTACAGCCCCATGCACCGCCTTTTCGTCGCGCTGCGCCCGCCCCCTGCGATCCGCACCCTGCTGCTCGACGCGATGGAAGGCCTGCCCGGCGCACGTTGGCAGGACGACGAGCAGTTGCACGTAACGCTGCGATTCATCGGCGAGGTCGACCGGCGACAGGCCGAGGATATCGCCACCGCGCTATCACGCATCGCGGCCCCCGTTCCGACCGTCCGGCTGGACGGCGCGGGCACGTTCGACAAGCGCGGGCGGATCGACACGCTCTGGGCGCGGGTCGTCCCCGTAGAGCCGCTCGCCGCGCTCCATCGTAAGGTCGATCAGGCGCTCGCCCGCGCCGGCGTCGCCCCCGATCCGCGCCGCTACTTGCCGCACGTCACGCTCGCGCGCTTTTCGCGCACCGCTGGCGACCCGGCATTGATCGACCGCTGGATCGCCGACCACGCCGCACTCGCCTCGCCCGACTTCACGATGCCGCACCTGACGTTATTCGAGAGCATCCTCGGCCACGAAGGAGCGAGGTATGAGGCGGTCGCAAGGTGGCCTTTGGACTAGGATCGCCGAGCTTCGATCCAGGTAAGCCCCTCCCCTTCAGGGGAGGGGTGCATGCCTCTTCCCTCGCCCCGATACTCTGTTACGCTGCCCCGAAATCGGGAGGATGCATGGCCGGAGAGCAGGACGCCCGCGCGAGCGGCTATGCATGGTATGTGCTGGGGCTGCTGTTCCTGGTCTACGTCCTCAACTTCGTCGACCGACAGGTGATCTCGATCCTCGCCGAGGATATCAAGCGCGACCTCAACCTGCGCGACGAGGATCTCGGCTTCCTTTACGGCACCGCCTTCGGCGTCTTCTACGCGCTGTTCGGCATTCCGCTCGGCCGGCTTGCCGACAATTGGCACCGCGTCCGGCTGATGAGCGCCGGGCTGACGCTCTGGTCGGCGATGACCGCGCTCTCGGGGCTCTCCGCGAACGGCGCGCAGCTCGCCGCCGCGCGGGTCGGCGTCGGTGTCGGCGAGGCGACCGCCTCCCCTTCGGCCTATTCGCTGATCTCCGACTATTTCCCCAAGCGGCTGCGCGCCACCGCGCTGTCGATCTATTCGGCGGGCCTGTATGTCGGTGGCGGCTGCTCGTTGTTCATCGGCGGGTTGATCGTCCAGAACTGGAACCGCGCCTATCCCGGCGGCGGGCCGCTCGGGCTCGCCGGCTGGCAGGCCGCCTTCCTCGCGGTAGGCGTGCCCGGGCTGGTGCTCGCACTGATCGTCGCGACGCTGCGCGAGCCGGTGCGCGGTGCGGTCGAGGGGCTGCCAACCCCGCAAGCGCACCCCGCGCCGTTTCGCGCCTTTCGCGACGAGCTGGTGACGATCTTGCCACCGCTCACGCTGATCGGTGCGGCACGGCTCGGGCGGCGCGCGCTGCTCGTCAACCTTGCGGGGCTGGCCGTCACGGTCGCGCTCGTCACCGTGCTCCACGCGCTAGGCGAGCCGCTGCCGCAGTGGATCGCGGTCGGCGTTGGCTTCTATGCGGTCTTCTCCTGGGGCTGCGCGCTGCGCCACCGCGACCCGCCAACCTTCGCGCTGATCCTCGGCACCCCCGCCTTTCTGTGCACCGTGGTCGCCTACGGTCTGAATGCCTTCATGGCCTATGCGTCGAGCTTCTGGGCAGCACCTTATGCGATCCGCGTACTTGGCGTCGCCCCTGCGCAGGCCGGGCTCTTCATCGGCGGCGCGGGCGCGGCGGCGGGGTTCATCGGCGTCACCACCGGCGGGTTGCTCGCCGACCGGCTGCGGCGCACCAACCCGGCCGGGCGGCTGGTGCCGGTGCTGGCCAGCGCGGTGCTGCCGATGCCGTTCATGGTCGCGGGCTACACCACCGCAACGCCTGCCGTGCTCTACGTCTGCGTGTTTTGCGCGCAGGTGTTCGCGGCCTGGGGGCTGGGAGCCGCCGCCGCCGCGACGCAGGACCTCGTCCTGCCCCGTATGCGCGGCACCGCGACCGCGACCTTCTTCATCGGCACGACGCTGATCGGGCTGGCGTTGGGACCATATCTCGCCGGTCGGATCTCGTCGCTCAGCGGCAGCCTGTCGACGGGAATGCTGTCGTTGCTGCTCAGCGTTCCTGTTACGCTGGCGGCGGGGCTAATCGCCTACCGCCGCTTCCCCGCCGCCGAACGCACCCGCGAAGCGCGCGCGCGAGCGGCGGGGGAGCTGGTTTAGCTCACGACGCCTGGAACACACCGCAGGCGATCCGCCCGCCCGAATTGCCGCTCGGGTCGGTCATCAGGTCGTCCGGTCCGGCATGGATCACCATCGCCGCGCCATCGGCATCGAGCAGCCCGGCGAGCGTCGCGCCCGGGATCACCGCGCCGATCGTCCCGCGCCCGTCGCTGCCGATCACGAGGTTGGGCAGGTCGCCCTGGTGGGGTCCCTGCGGGTTCATCGTCCCGTGCTTCTTCTGCGTCGGGTTCCAGTGCCCGCCGGCGGTCGTGAAGTCCGGCGCGTCGCAGCGCCCGACCATGTGGACGTGCGCGCCATGCGTCCCCGCCGGCATGCCCGTCGCGTCGATCGTGAAGCGAACCCCGCCCGCCACGTCCGTCGCGCTTGCGCGGCCTACGGGCGCGCCCGTCGCGGTCGCCAGCATCGCCACGGCGCGCGCGCCGCCGGCAACCGGCGTGCCGGTATCCATCTTGCCCTCGTCATTGCACGCCGCCAGCATCAGCGTCGCCAGCCCGATCCCTGCTATCGTCAGAACCTGTCGCATCGTCGCTCCTCCCTATGATCTTCCGCGCCAACCCGCCGCCGTGCGGGCGGGTTCCGGCGCCGTCACTGATGCCCGTCCGCGATCAGCGCCGCGATCCGCCGCCCCAGATAGGCAGCCTGCATGATCGCCAGCACCAGTCCGATGTTGAGCACCACGATCTCGATCAGGAAGAACCACAAGGGCGTCCCGGCGATCATGCTCAACCCCAGCAGGATCGTGCGCGGATTTGCCCCGAGCGCGGCCAGCAACGGCAGCGCGCGCGACCCGACCGTCTGCGCGATCCCCGCGATCCGCCGCCGCTCGGGCGGGTCCGCCTCCGCGCTCGCCACCAGCGCGTTGACGCGCTGCGTCGGCCGCGACAGCGCGTGCCACACGCTCAGATACAGGTTCGACAACGCGACGCCGATGCCCCGCCCGTCCGACTTCGCGTTCTGCAGCCACGGCGTATTATACGCCCACCATTGATAGGTGCGGCGCTGGCTTTCGGCGAAGACCGACTGCACTGCGCGGCTCAACCCCGCCGAGATCGCGATCGGCCATGCGATCCAGCCCACGGTGTCGTCCAGCGTCCCCGCCAGCAACAGGTACAGAACGCCGTGACCGGCATAGTCGCACAGGCCGTCGACGATCTCGCCCGACGGCGAGGCGCGCCCCGACATTCGGGCCAGCGCGCCATCCGCGCCGTCGACGACGTGCCAGCCGCAATGCAGCGCAAAGCCGATCGCGATCGCCAACGGGGTGGCGACCCAGGCGTACAGCACCGCGGTTACCATCACCATCACCGCGCCGGCGATCGACACCATGTTCGGCGTCACCGGCGTCGGCACCAGCGCCTTCGCCAGCCGGTGCGCCAGCGGGTGGTACAGCACCCTGTTCAAAAAACCTTGCAGCTCGCGCGGCTTTCCCGCCACAGCCGTTTCAGATTCGTTCACGCGGTCCCTCGCGAGATTGCCCCGCTGCGCCTATACAGCGCATCGGCTCGCTTGACAGATGCCACGTATCTGTCACCAAGCGGCAACGTAAAATGGCTTTTCGTCCGACTAAGCGTCGGCAAGTGGGGTAGAATGGCGACGATCAAGGTTGCGGTTATCGGTGTCGGCAACTGCGCAAGCAGCCTAATTCAGGGTAAATATCACTATGCCGGCAGCAACACCGCCGCGGGCCTGATCCACGAGGATATCGGTGGATACAAGGTTGGCGATCTGGAGTTCGTCGCCGCATTTGACGTCGACTCACGCAAGGTCGGGCTTGATCTGGGTGAAGCGATCTTCGCCAAGCCGAACTGCACCAAGGTGTTCCACGCCGACGTGCCCAAGACCGGCACGATCGTGAAGATGGGTGCCAAGCTGGACGGCGTTGCGCCGCACATGCTGACCGCGGCCAACGATCGCGGGTTCGAGATCAACGACACCCGTGATGCCGAAAAGGCGGAGATCATCGCCGAGCTGAAGAACTCGGGCGCGGAGATCCTCGTCAACTTCCTGCCGGTCGGCAGCCAGGAAGCGACCGAATTCTACATGGAATGCGCGCTCGAGGCCGGTCTCGGCGTCGTGAACTGCATGCCCGTGTTCATCGCCTCGCGCCCGGAGTGGGAGAAGAAGTTCGCCGACGCCGGCCTGCCGATCATCGGCGACGACGTGAAGGCGCAGGTCGGCGCGACAATCGTCCACCGCGTGCTGTCGAACCTGTTCGGGCAGCGCGGCGTGACGATCGATCACACCTATCAGCTCAACACCGGCGGCAACACCGACTTCATGAACATGCTCGACCGCAACCGGTTGCAGAGCAAGAAGGAGTCGAAGACCGAGGCAGTGCAGGCGGTGATCGCCGAGCGGCTGGCGGACGAGAACATCCACGTCGGTCCGTCGGACTATATTCCATGGCTGGGCGACAACAAGCTGTGCTTCCTGCGGCTTGAGGGCGACCTGTTCGGCGGCGTGCCGATGAACCTCGAACTGCGCCTGTCGGTCGAGGATTCGCCGAATTCGGCGGCGGTCGTCGTGGACGCGATCCGTTGCGTGAAGCTCGGGCTGGAGCGCGGCATTTCCGGCGCGCTGGAAGGCCCGTCGGCATTCTTCTGCAAGCACCCGCCGCAGCAGGTGACCGACGACGTGGCGGCCGCGATGACCAACGAGTTCATCCACGCCGACGCGCGCCTCGCCGCCGAATAAGGTCTATCGACCTTGCACGCGCTGATCGTCGCGGCCGGCTATGGCAGCCGGCTGCGCGAGGTGTCACCCTCGAAACCGCTGACGCTGGTTCACGGCGTCGCGCTGATCGAGCGCGTGCTGCGCGCCGCCCGCGCGGGCGGCGTCACCGACGTCACGGTCGTCACCGGCCATGAAGCCGAGCGGCTCGAACGCCATCTGGCGCTCGCCGCCGCGACGCTCGACCTGCCGGTGCGCTGCGTGCGCACCCCCGATTGGTCGTTGTCGAACGGCCATTCGGTGCTGACCGGCGCCGACGCGATCGGCGCGCGGCGTCATTTGCTGATGATGGCTGACCATCTCGTCGACCCTGCGCTGATCGCGCGCGTTGCCGCCGCCCCCGAGGCAGCACTGACGCTCGGCGTCGACCGCCGGCTCGACAATCCGTTGGTCGACATGGATGACGTCACCCGCGTCCGTGCCGATGGCAACCGGATCGTCGCGATCGGCAAGCATCTGCCCGATTACAATTGCTTCGATACCGGCGTCTTCGCGGTCGACGCGCGCTTCCATGACGCGCTGCGCGCCTCGATCGCGGCGGGCGGTGCGGGGTCGATCTCGGCCGGCGTCGAAGCGCTGGCGCAGACCGGCGAGGCCCGGGTAATCGACATCGGCGACGCCTGGTGGCTCGACGTCGACGATGCGCGCGCACTGGCGCAGGCGGAGGCCGCTTTGGCCGACCGCGACACGCATCAGCACGCCGCCTGACAGCAACAAAATCTCACCGGCCAGCCCGGAACACGCCAGCAACACAGGTTATTGGTCCCGGCGAAGCTGATCGCCGGAGAAACCTATGTCGCACGACCCTCGCCCAATTGCCCAGCGCAGCATTGCCGGCTGGCCCGCGCTGCTCGTGATCTGTGTCCTGATCGCAGGCGTCCTTTATCTGACGCTCGGTCGCAACGAGCCCGCAGCCCGCGTCAAGCCCGCCACCGGAACGGCGCAGGCGATGGCGCTCGCCGCCGAGCAGCCGGACGCGCGACGGTAAGCGTTTCCGCGCGGACGGCCTCTCCCACTCTGTCCGCGCCCCACTCCATTCGTGCTGAGCCGCTGGAAGCACGTGCGCCACGACGAGCGCCCTTCGACAAGCTCAGGACGAACGCTGGTCGATCATCCGGCCGGCGCGAAATTGCTCGAGCCGTCGACGTCGATCCCGATCAACGTCGGGAACCCCCAGGGATCGTCACCCCACCCCGCGCGTTGTGACTTCATGACCGACCCCGTCGACCCCCAGCATCGCCGCCGGACCGCCTTCGACAAGGACACCGGCAAGTTTGGTCAGGGCTATACGCTCGATGAGGAGCGAAAGCTCGCCGAGGACATGCCCGCCGGCTCCGTCGCGCCCAGGCCGTCAAGCCTCGCGCCTTCGGAGGGCGACGCCGGGCGCCGCGCGTCGTTCGATCCTGCGACCGGCGCGGTGCATGGCAGCGGTGCGAGCGCCGGTGGCGGCCACGACGGCGAAGACCCCAGCGATGATCGCGCCGGCGGGTCCGGGGCTCCGCTGACGGGCGTCGGCACGGACTGAAACGTGGCGGCCGAGTTCGACATCATCCTGTTCGGCGCGACGGGCTTCACGGGCAAGCTGGTCGCCGAATATCTTGCGCGGCGCGATCCTGACGGACTGCGCTGGGCAATCGCCGGTCGCGATGTTGCGAAGCTCGCCACCGTTCTCGACGACTTGGCGATCGATGTCCCCGCCGTCGTGGCCGACAGCGACGACGCGGTCGCGCTTGAAGGAATGTGCCGCCGCGCCTCGGTGGTCATCAGCACGGTCGGCCCATACCAGCTCCACGGCAGCAAGCTGATCGCCGCCTGCGCCGCGACGGGCACCGCCTACGTCGATCTGTGTGGCGAACCAGCGTGGATGCGCCGGATGATCGACGCGCATCACGAGGAAGCACAGCGCAGCGGCGCGCGGATCGTTTTTTCGTGCGGCTTCGACTCGATACCGTTCGACCTTGGGGTCCTGACGTTGCAGGAGGCGGCGCTCACGCGCTTCGGGACGCCGGTGCCCCGGATCAAGGCACGCGTCCGGCACATGAAAGGTGGCTTCTCCGGCGGCACGGCCGCCAGCCTGAAGGCGACGCTGGCCGCCGCCGCACGCCAGCCGTCGCTGCTCGCTCTGCTCAGCGATCCGTTCGCGCTCACTCCCGGCCACGCCGGCCCGCATCAACCAAGCGGCCTGTTGCCCGAATACGACCCCACGCTCCAGTCATGGGTCGCGCCGTTCATCATGGCACCGATCAACACCAAGAACGTTCACCGGACCAACTTCCTGCTCGGACAGCGTTGGGGCGATCTGGTCTATGACGAGATGGTGGTGGCCGGGCTCGGCGATCTCGGCAAGGCGGCCGCCGAGACGCTGGCCAAGCTGAATCCGTTCGCGGGCGACCAAGGGCCGAAACAGGGCGAGGGTCCGTCGAAGGAAGAGCGTGACGCCGGGTATTTCGACATCCTCTTCGCGGGTCTGATGCCCGACGGCACGCGACTCGACGCCGTCGTGACCGGCGACAGCGACCCCGGCTATGGCTGCACGTCGAAAATGCTCGCCGAAAGCGCCCTGTGTCTGCTTCGCGACGTCGAAGCGAATGGCGGCGTCTGGACACCCGGCGCGATCATGGGTGTCCCGCTGCGGGAACGGCTGCGGGCCCGGGCGGGGATGGCCTTTACGGCGGGCTGAAAGCCGTCACCCGAGTTTCCGCAGCGTACTTATCTTCCGCCGCGCCGTCATTGCGAGCGTAGCGAAGCAATCCAGAGCCGGACCAAGACGCCTTCCATTGCTTCGCTATAGGTCGATTCGGACTCCCGCCGACAAGCCTATCTAACGCCCTCAGCCTCGACCTCGTGCTTCACCTGCCCGCAAAGCAGCGCCAGCAGATCGCGCGCGTTATAGGGCTTGGCGAGCAGGTGCATGTTCGGCTCTTCGACCTGCACCGCCGCAATATCACCGCTTGCGACCACGATGCGCACCCCCGGGTGCAACTCGGCCGCCCGCGCGGCAAGCTCCAGCCCCGACGATCCCGGCAGGTGCACGTCGGTCACCAGCACGTCGATCGGCGCGGTCTGCAACGCCGCCATCGCCTCTTCCGCGCTTGCGGCGTCGACCACGACATGCCCGGCCTCCTGCAAGACCTCGGCGGTCGCGCTGCGGATCAGCGCATCGTCCTCGACCAGCAGGATCGTCCGCCGTGCCGCTGCCGGCTCGACGACGCGCGGCATCGGCTGCGAACGCGGCGCGGCGCTCTCGCGGCGCTGCGCCTGCTGCGCGAGCACATGTCGCACCTTCCGCGCCAGCGCCTCGCGCGTGTACGGCTTCGACAGCAATTCGACGCCCGCATCCAGCCGCCCGCCATGGACGATGGAATTCTCCGTGTATCCGCTGGTGAAGAGCACCGCGAGATCGGGCAGCCGCTCGCGCGCCTTGCGCGCCATCTCCGGGCTCTTGAGCGTTCCCGGCATCACCACGTCGGTGAACAGCAGGTCGATCGGGATGCCGCTCTCGACCACGCTCAGCGCGCTTTGCGCGTCGACCGCCTTGAGCACGCGATAACCCAGATCGCCGAGCATCTCGACGACCGTCGCGCGCACCTCGTCGTCATCCTCGACCACCAGCACCGTCTCGGTCCCGCCGGCGATCGGGCCGTTGTCGAGCACCACCTCCACGTCCTCGCTCTCCATCGCGCGCGGCAGATAGAGGCGGATCGTCGTGCCGTGTCCCGGCTCCGAATAGATGTTCACATGCCCGCCGGACTGTTTGACGAAGCCATAGACCATCGACAGACCCAGCCCCGAACCCTTGCCTTCCGCCTTGGTGGAGAAGAACGGCTCGAACACCTTGGCGACCACCTCGTCGGACATGCCGCAGCCGGTGTCGGTCACCGCCAGCATGACATATTGTCCCGGCTCGACCTCGTCGTGCCGGCGCGAATAATCGTCGTCGAGATGCGTGTTCGCCAGCTCGATCGTGAGCTTGCCCTGCCCTTCCATCGCGTCACGCGCGTTGATCGCGAGGTTCAGCAGCGCATTCTCGACCTGACCCGGATCGATGAACGTGTTCCACAGCCCGCCGCCGAAGATCGTCTCGACCTCGATCCCCTCGCCGATTGCCCGGCGCAGCATGTCGTCCATCCCGCGCACGAAACGCGTGACGTTGACGACCTTGGGCTCCAGCGCCTGCCGCCGCCCGAACGCCAGCAATTGCGCCGCCAGCCGCGATCCGCGCGACACGCCAGCCAGCGCATTCGCGACGCGCGTCTCGGCGCGCGCATTGCCCGCAATATCCTTCTGCAACAGCTGGAGGTTGCCCGAGACGACCTGCAACAGATTGTTGAAGTCGTGCGCGACGCCGCCGGTCAGCTTGCCGACCGTTTCCATCTTCTGCGCCTGCATCAGCTTGCGCTCGGCGGCGTGACGGGACGCGATCTCCTCGATCACGCGCGTCTCCAGCGTCTCGTTGAGCTGGCGAAGCTGATCCTCCGCGCGTTCGCGGTGCCGCACCT
Source organism: Sphingomonas sp. NPDC079357 (assembly GCF_044901155.1). Lineage (NCBI taxonomy): Bacteria > Pseudomonadati > Pseudomonadota > Alphaproteobacteria > Sphingomonadales > Sphingomonadaceae > Sphingomonas > Sphingomonas sp. NPDC079357. The sequence continues at coordinate 195,792 of NZ_JBJDOM010000003.1, read as the reverse complement.
GCCGCTCCAGCTGCTCGGCATGGTCGCGCAGCGCCGCCTCGGCGGCGCGTTGATGCGTGATATCGGTATGCACGCCGACCCATTCCGCAACCGCGCCGTGCGCGTCGATCCGCGGCACCGCGCGCACCGCGAAGGTCCGCCACGTCCCGCAATGGCGGCGGACCCGGTGCTCGAAGACGAAGGTCGACTTGGACTTGACCGCCTTGCGCCACGCATTCACCGTCGGCTGCGCATCGTCAGGGTGGACCGCGTCGGCCCAGCCATAGCCCTGATATTGCTCGGGCGTTTGTCCGGTCAGCATCGCCCAGCCGATCTGCTCGCCCGTCATCCGCCCTTCGGCGTCATTGGTCCAAAGCACGCCGTGCATCGCCTCCATCGCAGCGCGGAAGCGCGCGTTGCTGGCGTGTAGTGCTTCCTCGCGCCGCACCCGCTCCTCGACGTCGAGCACGATCACCTGGAAGCCCAGCACCGTACCATTTTCGTCGAAGCGCGGCAGATAGCGGATATCGGCGCGGCGCCACGATCCGTCACCATGCTGGATCAGCGAGTCCTCGACGATCGTCTCACCCGCCAGGGCGCGTTCCATCGCGGCGCGACGGCGCTCGAAATTGTCCGCGCCGATCACGTCGCGGGTATGGCGCCCGATCACATCGTCCGCGCCGATCCCGAACCAGTCGTAATAATGCTGGTTTGCGTAGCGATAGACCAGATCGCGATCGATGAACGACACGAGCAGCGGCAGCGCGTCCGTCACCATCCGCAGCTCGGCCTCGCTGGCGGCCAGTCGCCGCTCCAGCAACAGCCGGGTGGTGTTGTCGATCACGGTGCACAGCACCCCGCCCGGCCGGCCATCGTTATCGATCACCGGCGTATAGAACAGATCGAAGAACAATTCGGTCGGCCCGCCCTCACGCATCAACGTCAGCGGCTGATCGCGATAGCTGACGACCTCACCGGCGAGGCCCCGATCGATGATCGCACGATTCCAGTCGGCGATTTCGGGGAAGACCGCCGCGACGGCCTTTCCCATCCCATCGGGGTGGCGCGCACCCAGGATCTCGCGATAGGCGTCATTGTAGAGCAACACGCCATCGCGGCCCCACATCAGCACTTTCGGCACTGGCGAGTTGACGACGTTCCCCACCGTCACGCGCAACGCCGAGGACCATCGCTCGACCGGGCCGAGCGCATGGGTCGACCAGTCGCCGTCGCGGATCAACGCGCCGCATTCACCCCCGCCGGTCGGCCAGGCGCCCGGCGTCTCACGTGGCACCGCGCCGTCGCGCAGCAGCTTCAGCGCGGTCCGAACGACTTCGCTGGCGTTCCCGTAATCGCCGCTTGCCAGGCGGTCGGTAACGAAGGCATCGAGTTCGGGCGTGAGCGACACGTTGCGCGATTGACGATGGGCCATGATGCGACTGTCTGCCTCGCTCTACCCTGTGTCAATAAGTGACACACGCACCACGATCTAAATCTAACAGGTTAATCATCCGTCAAGCCATTCGGCGCGGAAGGCGCGCTGCTTGCCGCTCAACTTGCCACCGGTCGCCTCCACGCGAACAATTTCCAGACGCGGGTCGGCCAGTGCCCGAACGCTGCGCTGCTGCTCGATACCTTGTCGTGCAAAGCGGATTGTCATCGTCTGCCCCGGTGTGAGCCGCTCCAGCACCGCAGCCCAACCCGCGGCATCGACGATCGCCGCGCCGTCGACCGCGACGATCCGGTCGCCCGCGTCCAGTCCGACGGTATCGAGCGGCGAGCCCAACACGGGCGCAGCGTGGAGCACCACACCCGTCGGGCCCGCGCTCGCCTGCGGCGCGCCGATCCAGCCGTGCCGCGGCGCGGCGGGGCGCAGCACCAGCCCCGCCTGCGCGAGCAGCGGCGCGAAATCGGGCAGGCCGCTGGCGTTGACCGTGCTCGCGAAGAAACCGTCGGCAAAGGCGGCGTCGCCGGTGACGGTCGCCAGCCCGCGCCGCAGGTCATCGGGCGTATAGGGCCGCTCCGTACGGCCATGGGTCTGCCACAGATAACGCATCACGTCGTCGAGCGACCGCTTGGGAAAGCGCTGCCGGATCGACAGGTCAAGCGCCAGCGCCACGACCTGCCCATAAGGATAATAAGACAGGAACACGTCCGGCGCGACGGGATCGATCGACGTGGCGGCGTCGGCGAACGGCGCGCGCAGGCTCATTTCCTGTGGCCCGCCGTTGCGACGTGCCGGCGAAAACAGCACGGTGTTGAGCGCGCCCGCGGTCGTCCGCGCCCAGCCGTCGATGTCGGTCAGCCCCGCGCGACGCAGCATCAACGGCCCGTAATAATTGGTGAACCCCTCCGCGAACCATAAGGATGGCGTGGCATTGGCGCGCGTGAAGTCGAACGGCTCCAGCTCACGCGGACGCAACCGCTCGACGTTCCAGGCGTGGAAGAACTCATGCGAGATCGTCGAGAGCTGCCCGGCGTTGGTGCCATCCAGCGGCGTCGGCGTGGTCACGACCGTCGAGTTGCGGTGCTCCATCCCGTCGCCCGAGATCTGCGGCGTGTAATCGGCGAGGAAGGTGTAGCTGCCATGGTCGAAGCGTGGCCATTCGCCGAACAGCTTGCGGTGCTGCGGGATCAACTGCTTCACCTGCGCCGCCAGCCGGTCGACATCGGCGGGGGAGCCGCCGTGATGCACCGCCAGCCGGATCGTATAGCGCTGTTTGCCCTCCCCGACCGGCCACTCGCGCACGTCCTGCCGCGCGACCTCGATCGGGCTGTCCATCAGATATTGCAGATCGGGCGCGGTAAAGGTGTTCGGCTGCCCCGCCACCGCCGGCAATTGCGTCGCGATCGTCCAGCCCGCGTCGGGCGACACGATCCGCACCCGCACCGGCGCGGCATCGAAGCCGGTCGCCCACATCAGCGCGGCGGGCGGGTTTATGTGCGCGTGGCTCGTGTCGATCTGCGCGTAGGTGCCGTCGCCGCGATTGCCGAACAGCGTATAGCTGACCACCACCGTCCCGTCGTGCCCGGCGACGCTCCAGCCGTACGGATCGTTGCGCGTCAGCGGCAATGGCCGTCCCGCCCCGTCATGCGCGGTTACTGCGAAGACGTTCTTGGCGAATTCGTGGAGCGCGTAGCGGCCCGGCGATGACCGGGCCATCTGCACGCGGAGCGGCCCGGCGGGCACGCCGCGAAACGTCGCGACGATCTGCGCGCGATGATGTGCGGCGTCGGGGAAGGACAGGTCGTATCGAACCTCGCGCGCCGGTTGCGCATTCGCCGGCGTCGCCAGCAACAGCCCGCCCGCCACCATCATTGCCGCCGTCCGCACGTCCGTCTCCTCCGCCGCAAGCCGTCCCTTGAGCACGCGCGGCGCGCCTCGGCAATCACCCTGTCGGCGCGCGAATCTTCAACGGGGATGAACCGATGGCGACACGGCGGGTTACGAAAGGAAGGTTCGCAAAATAATGGAATGACTTACGATGCTCGATCCGCGCCCAGCGCCGCCGCGTCCTCCGTCCGAAACGGGAGGCGGCCGATGACCCCGACCCTCAAGCCGCTTGCCGATCAGGTCATGGTCATCACCGGTGCCAGTTCCGGGATCGGCCTTGTCACGGCGCGTCTCGCGGCCAGGCGCGGTGCACGCGTCGTACTGGTGTCGCGCGACGGCGACGCATTGGTGCGGATCGTGCGCGAGATCACCGACGCTGGCGGCCATGCCGAATTCGCGACCGCTGATGTCGGCGACCTGCGCGACGTTCAACGCGCGGCGACGAAGGCCGTTGAGCGCTTCGGCCGGATCGACACCTGGGTCAACGACGCGGGCGTCGCGATCTACGCCAAGTTGCTCGACACGCCGATGGACGAGCATGAGCAGTTGTTGCGCACCAATTATTTCGGCGCGGTTCACGGCTGCCTCACGGCGGTCGAGCATCTGCAACGCGCCGGCGGCGCGCTCATCACGATCGGCTCGATCGTCTCCGATATTCCCAGCCCCGGCATGGGCGCCTACGCCGCCAGCAAGCATGCGGTGAAAGGCTATGTCGATTCGCTGCGGATCGAAATCAACGCCGATCGCCTGCCGATCTCGGTGACGCTCATCAAGCCGTCGGGGATCGACACGCCGATCGCCGACCATGCCGCCAACCATCTCGACGGCGCGGCGCTGTTGCCGCCGCCGGTCTATGATCCCGAACTGGTTGCCGAGGCGATCCTCGACGCGGCGCAGCATCGTCGCCGTGACGTAACGGTGGGCGGCACCGGGCGGCTGGAGGTGCTGACCGCGCAGCATTTTCCCAGGCTGCTCGATCGGCTCGGCGGCACGTTGCTGCCGTGGCTGCGCGATCCGAAGCGTGCGCCGAGCCCGCACGACAATCTCGCCGCGCCGGTCGCCAACGGCGAAGAGCGGTCGCAGGATCAGCATGGCCGCCGCCTCAGCGTCTATGAAACGGCCGGCCGGCATCCGCTCGCCACCGCCACCGCCGCCGGGGCGGCGATGGGACTCGCCGCATTGGCCTTTTTGGGCCAGCGCCGGGTTGACCGATAGGTGCGGAGGCGGAATGTCTGTGCATCTCGCCAACGAAGGTGTGGCTATCTTGCCTAAGCAACGACATGTCGGCGTGAAATGACCAAACGGTCCCCCACCACGGTGCTGATCGTCGAGGACGAACTGTTCGTCCGCATGATCGGCGCAGATGCGCTCGAAGAGGCCGGCTATTCCGTCATCGAGGCTGCGAGCGCCGACGAGGCGCTGGCGGTGCTGGAGGAGGCTGACGACGTCGAGGTGCTGTTCACCGACATCAGGATGCCGGGGTCGATGGACGGACTGAGGCTGGCCGAGATCGTTCATGAACGATGGCCGGCGATCCGCATCCTGCTCACCTCGGGTGACACCCGCCCGTCGCGAGCCGACATTCCCGACGACGGTCGTTTCCTCGCCAAACCCTATCGCTTCGAAAGCCTGTCGCGCGAATTGACGAGCCTGCTCGACGGGCGCTGACCACCGTTGCCATTGTCGCCCCGGACTTGATCCGGCGTCGCACCTCACCTATGTCTCCGGCGACGCGGGCGCCATTGCGGCGCCCTCCTTCGCGCGCCTTTCCTTTTTTCGTCTTCTCGGCTAAGGCCGCGCGCACTCAACGCGAAAGAGACCCCGTTTGGCGAAAGAAGAACTCCTCGAGATGCGCGGGCAGGTGGTGGAGCTGCTCCCCAATGCGATGTTCCGCGTCCGGCTCGAGAACGATCACGAAATCCTCGGCCACACCGCCGGCAAGATGCGCAAGAACCGCATCCGCGTGCTGGTCGGCGACGAAGTCCTGGTGGAACTCACCCCCTATGATCTGACCAAGGGGCGGATCACCTACCGCTTCATGCCGGGTCGCGGCGGCCCCGGCCCGTCCTGACGCGCCCCGTCCTGATTTCAACCTCGCGCCCGCGACCGGGCGTGCGATCATGACCCGGCTCGTCCTCGCCTCCTCCTCGCCGCGCCGTCGCGACCTGCTCGCGCGGATCGGTGTCGTGCCCGACCGGATCGTCGCGCCCGAGATCGACGAGACGCCGCAGCCGCGCGAACTGCCGCGCGCCTATGCGCTGCGCCTTGCGGTCGAAAAGGCGCGCGCGGTCCAGCGCGCGGCGGACGAGGCGGTGCTGGCCGGCGACACCACGATCGCGCTCGGCCGCCGCATCCTGCCCCCCGCCGCCGACGAGGCGATCCAGCGCGAGTTGCTGGGGCTGCTCTCCGGGCGCCGCCATCATGCCCTGTCGGCGGTCTGCGCGATCGCGCCCAACGGGACCGAGCGCGTCCGGCTCGCCGACACGATCGTCGCCTTCAAGCCGCTCTCCCCTGCCGAGATCGACGCTTACGTGGCGTGCGGTGAGGGGCTGGGCAAGGCCGGCGGCTATGCGATCCAGGGCCGTGCCGAGGCGTTCGTGCGCTTCCTTCACGGCAGCCATTCGGGCGTGATCGGCCTGCCGCTGTTCGAGACCCGCGCGCTGCTCGCGGCGAGCGGCGTCGCCGTTGGCTGAATGGCTCTATGAGGACGGGATCGGCGAGGCGCGCGCCGCGCTGGTCGCCGGGGACCGCCTCCTCGCCGCGCGCGTCGAACTGCCCGAGACCCTGCGCGTCGGCACCGTCGCGCGCGCGCGCCTGACCGAAAAGCTGGTCGCAACGCTCGACGACGGGCAGGAGGTGATGCTCGACCGCGCCCCGTCCGGCGTGACGCTCGGCGCGATGACCACGATCGAGGTGACGCGCGAGGCGATCCCCGAACCCGGCCGCGCCAAGCGTCCGCGTGCGCGCGTCACCGACGCCCCCCCCGCCGCGGGTCCCGATCTGCTCGCGCGCATCACCGCCTCGCCGCACGCGGTCCGCACGCTCCGCCCACATCAGCCCGACGCGCTTGAGGCAGCGGGCTGGTCGGAGGTGATCGAGGAAGCGCGGACCGGCGAGATCGCCTTCGCGGGCGGCGCGCTGCGCATGACCCCGACCCCGGCGATGACGCTGTTCGACGTCGACGGAGACGGCCCTCTCGATCAGCTCGCGGTGCGCGCCGCCACCGCCGTCGCGCGCGCGATCCGCCGGCACGCGATCGGCGGGTCGATCGGCATCGACTTTCCCAGCATCGCCGGCAAGGCGCTCCGGCAGGAGGTCGCCGCCGCGCTCGACGCCGCGCTGCCGCCACCGTTCGAGCGCACCGCGGTCAACGGCTTCGGCTTCCTCCAGGTCGTCCGCCCGCGCCCCCGGGCCTCGCTGCCCGAGCGGGTCCGCGACGATCCGACGGGTGCCGCCGCCCGCGCGGCGCTGCGCCAGCTTGAACGTGTTCCGCCCGACGCGCCGAATGCGATGCGTTTGCGCCCCGCGGTGCGCGAGCGGCTCGAATCCCGTCCCGATTGGATCGCAACACTGGTACGCCGCACCGGTCGTGCCCCGTATTTTGATTGATGAACATGTCCCGCTGCCCGATCTGCACCGCCCCGACGGTGCCCGACCATGCGCCCTTCTGCAGCCGCGGCTGCAAGGATCGCGACCTGTTGCAATGGCTTGGCGAGGGGTATCGCCTGCCCGGTGAAACAATCGACACGGAATCGCTGGACAGCCGCCCCGACACCGATTAGGGGACGCGCCTCGCCGCTGAAAAGCGGTGCGCCCAAGTAGCTCAGTTGGTAGAGCATGCGACTGAAAATCGCAGTGTCGGTGGTTCGATCCCGCCCTTGGGCACCATCCCCCCCGCTCCTGGTATCGTCGCTCGCGTCAGAGCTATCGCAGGACGTGGCGCCGCCCGCATGACGGTCGGCCCGGCAGTTACGCCGTCGACGCGAGGCTGCCCGTGACGTCCGCCGCTGCACTTGCAAGCAACTCGCGCGCGGCATCGATGTCGATTGTCTGCGATCCGTCGATCAGGCGAAGGAACGGGATCGTCAGCGCCGCGGCAACCAGCCCGTCGAAACCGAAGACCGGGTAGCTGAGGTCGTTAATGCCCAATGTGATCGGGCTCTTGCGTTGCGCGAACCCGCCCTTGCGGATCAACGCGAGCTGCCGATTCAGCGCATCGCGGTCGACAGGGCCGCTCGCACTCAATGCGCGCGCGATCGTCGTCACGCGGTCCTCGTCGGCCGCGAATGCCAGCAACACCTTGTCCGAACAGCTTGCGAGAAGATCAACGCGCGCCCCCAGCCGCAAGGCGAGACCGCGGGTGCCCGGATTGTGCTTGCGCGCAATGATCAGTCCGCTGCCCCCGTTGATGACCACGAGGTGGCACGACTGGCCGGAATCGACTGCCAGCCGGCGCCTGACCGGCGGGCGACATCGACCAGATTGTACGCGGGTGTCGAACGATAGGCGAGCGAAAGCAGCTTGTTGGTGACCGTGTAGCGATCGTTCGCTGCTGACGCCTGATCGACACGAGCCCCCCCGCCAACCAACCTGCTGAACTAGGGAGATACGACCATCGCGTAACTTGCAAAATGAAAACACGCCGCAAGTATGATAATGGCAGGGAAAGTGCGGCGATGGTGGGCTGGAGCAAGCGCGAGTTCATGGCGGGATCGCTGGCCGCCGCCGCAATCGCCAGGGAGGCGTCCGCCAGTATACCGTCGATCGCGCCCGGCCGCTTCACGCCGACAGTCGCCTCGCTGCTGGGCTACCAGGCGCCCGACTGTTTTCGGGATGGCAGGTCCGGGATCTGGGCGCACCGGGGGCCGCAAGCAGTGCCGCGTCAGGGCGACTGGTACGCGCGGTTCATGTATTGCCCGGGCCACCCGCATTACGCCCATCACGTGAAGACGTACGGGCATCCGCCCGATTTCGGATACAAGGACATCATCCCGCTGTGGACCGCCGAGCGGTTCGATCCCGAGGCACTGATGCCGCGCCATGCCGCGGCGGGCGCCCGCTACTTCGTGTCGATGGGCGTGCACCACGACAACTTCGACCGGCGAGTCCGCCTGCTCGGCCATCCGACCACCGTCACCTTCCGGCAGACCGATCGCGCGCTGGTGATCGACTGCCCCGAACGACTTCCGACGCGTCATGCCAGCGCGTTCGAGGTCAGTTTCGCCTGATCATCCTGCTCTTCCTCTTCTTGACGGAACCGCCTGCTTATGTCGCTCAAGCATCTTGCCGCCTTCGCCCTGGTCGCCGGGATCGCGATCCCTGCCTCGTCGGTGCGCGCGGCCCCCGATGCCGCCGCTCCCGCCTTGGTGCCGACCCCGACGCTCGACGGCCGACTGTTCGTTGGCGCCTGTTACCAGCCGGTCGACCGCTCTCCCGCCCAGATCGCCGCCGACATCGCGATCATGAAGCGCGCGGGCTTCACGATGGTCCGGATGGGCGACCTCTCGTGGGACTCGTTCGAGCCCGCCGAAGGGCAATTTCGCTTCGAATGGTTCGATCGCGTGCTCGACCAGATGAACGCCGCCGGGATCAAGGTAATCCTCGACGTGCCCGGCCTGCCCGCCCCCGGCTGGCTGCACAAAAACTATCCGGGCGCCGACATCGTGTCGCAGGACGGTGCACGCCGCCACGCCGCCTCGCGCTACTGGGACGATATCAGCGATCCCGATTATCGGCGACGCGTCACCGCGCTGGCGGAAGCGATGCTGACGCGCTGGGGCAAGCATCCCGCTGTGATCGCGGTCGGCTACGACAATGAGGTGGGCAGCTCGCCGATGTCCTATTCGCCCGGCGTGAAGCAGCGGTTCACGGAGTGGTTGCGGCAGCGTTACGGCTCGATCGAGGCGCTCAACACCGCCTGGGCCACGCAACGCTGGTCACGCCGGATCGCCGACTGGGACTCGGTCGACCTGCCTTATGGCGACGGGCCCGGACCAAACGAGCGCAATCTCGACCTGCATCGCTTCTGGTCCGAGCAGACGGTCGCCGCGCTGACGGAGATCGACGCGGTCCGCGCGCGCGTCGCCCCGCGGCTGCCCGCAATCTCGAACCTCTGGCCCGAGGCGGGCAACAAGGGCTTCGACTTCCTGCGTAGCTGGGATCGCTACGCCACGTTCGGCGCGCTTGGTTTCTATCCCGGTGACGCGCTGGGTGCGGCGTTTCAGGTGATGATGATGCGCGCGGGCAGCCCCCGCCCGGTCTGGTTCAACGAGTTCACCGCGGGCGGCGGCGGCGACTATGGCACGCCGGGCCGTTCGCGCATGTGGGCCTATTTCGGGCTGCTCACCTACTCGCAAACCTTCCTTGCCTGGACGTTCAACTCGCATCTGGGCGGCGAGGAACAATCGCTGTTCGGATTGATCGACCATGATGATCGGCCGTCGTGGAAGGTCGACGAGTTCAAACGGATCGCCAGCGAGTTCCGCAAGGTACAGACACTGGGCTTCCCGCGGCAGGGCACACCGCCCGTGGCGATCGGCTATTCGTTCCAGACCAACTGGCTGCTCACCCCGCCTCCGGGCCCGAACACGATGAAGCAATATTTCGTCGGCAATTACCAGGATCAGGCCAAGGCGGCGTTTCAGCCGTTCTTCGAGGACAATGTCGACGCGGCGGTGATCGACGTCGCGCATGATGCGATCGACAGCTACAAACTGGTGGTGCTCCCCAGCGCCTATGTCATGGACGCGCCCGGGGCGGCCGCGCTGCGTCGCTACGTCGAACGTGGCGGCACGGTGGTGATGACCGGTTATTCGGCCAAGGCGGACGTGACGGGCCAGTGGTTCGATACGCCGCTGCCTGGCCGCTTGAGCGACGTCTTCGGCTTGCGCACCAGCGCCTTCTATCGCGCGGCGACACCGCTGAAGATGACGTTCGATGGACAGACGATCACCGGTACCGACCCGTATTACGAGGTGCTCGAGCCCGCCGGTGCGACCGTCGTGGCAAGGTTCGACGGCCTGCCTGACGCCCCGCCGGCCATCACATCGCATCGCTTCGGCAAGGGCCGAGCGATCTATCTGGCCGCGGCGCCGCAGGCGGCGCTGCTCGGGCCGCTATTGCGCTCGCTCTATGGCGAACTCGGCATCGCGCGCGGGCCGGTCACGCCGGCCGGGGTGGTGGCGCGGACCGTTAAGGGTCGCACGCTGTTCGTGAACACCGGCAGCACCCCCGCCAACGTGACGCTGCCCAGAGGCGGGCGCGACCTGCTGTCGGGAAGCGCCGTCGGCGGCACCCTCCGGCTGGCGAGCTATGGCACGGCGATGATCGAGTAAACGTCGCCGGCCCGGCGCCATGGCTCGGCAAGGTGCCGGCCCCGCGGGGCGCCTGGATAAGCCCGCTGCCGCGATCGAGCTGTCTTCCCCGCGGTTGCGCGTGATCTGGACGCCCGAAATGCGCTGCAGCGCCTCGGCGACGGTGGTATCCGGCGGCCGCCCGACATTATAAAACGCCGTCTTTATCTACCCGTCTTGAAGATTGGAGATCCCAAGCTTCATCATAGATCATATATGATAACTCGCTCTCGATCATGAGGCTGCGCGCGTCACCGAGACGCGGGCGCAAGTCCTGCCCGGCTCTCCGATCCGACCAGCCGCCCCCCGCTGTCACGTCGCATGCCACGGCCGTCCATGCCGGTTCTGAAAAGTTGCGGCACATCAGAGAAGCAAGGCTGGTGCGCCGCTCGCTTGTCGGCCAGAACGTGCTTCTCTTTCAGGAAGGTACTCCGTGGTTCGACAACTACCGGTCGCCGTGGCGATGATCTCGATACTTGCGGCTTGTGGGTCGTCGCAGGATGCCAAACAGGCGGCCACCGCCAACCCCGGCGCAAGTGCCGCCCCGGTCAATTACGGCAGCGCCACGCCCGCCAAGGTCAAGCCGTTCAAGGCGACGCCGGTCGCGAGCTTCGACTCGCCCTGGGCGCTCGCCTTTCTGCCCGACCGGCGGATGCTCGTCACCGAGAAGCCGGGCCGTCTGTGGCTGGTTGCCGCCAACGGGCAGAAGCAGCAGGTCTCCGGCGTTCCGGCCGTCCATTTCGAGGGTCAGGGCGGATTGCTGTTCGTCGCGGTGTCACCGACCTATGCGCAGAACGGCCAGGTTTACCTCACCTATTCCGAGCCCGGCGAAGGCGGTGATGGTCTGGCGCTCGCCCGCGCCACGCTCGACGTCAGCGGCGCGCAGCCCGCGCTCAGGAACCTTGAAGTGGTCTGGCGTCAGCTTCCGCGCGGCAAGGGCGGGCAGTTCGGCGGCTATATCGCCTTCTCGCCGGACGGCCGCTACCTGTTCCTGACCTCGGGCGAGCGGCAGCGCTTCACCCCGGCGCAAGACCCCGATCAGGCGCTGGGCAAGATCCTGCGGCTGACGCTCGACGGCAAGCCGGCGCCGGGCAATCCGGGTACGGGCAAGACGGGGTCGACGACGATCGGTATCATCGACCCGCCCGAAAATACCGGCGCCGCCGCCAAGGCGGCGGTCCGCACGGCGACGATGCCCGCTCCGAACCTCACCCCTGCCGAGACATGGAGCAGCGGGCACCGCAATCCCTACGGCCTCGCATTCGATTCGAAGGGGCAGCTCTGGGAAACGGAGATGGGACCGCAGGGCGGCGACGAGTTGAACAGGATCGAGCCCGGCCGCAATTACGGCTGGCCGCTGGTGTCCTATGGCAAGAACTACGACGACACGCCGATCCCGTCGCACAAGGGCAACACCCGCTTCCAGCAGCCCGCGCTCTATTGGGATCCGATCGTCGCCCCGGCCGGCTTGTCCTTCTACGAAGGCAATCTGTTCCCGCAGTGGCGTGGTTCGGCGTTCATCGGTGGACTCGCCTCGACCGCGCTGATCCGCATCGCGTTCGACGGCAACGTCCCGCGCGAGGCCGAGCGCTGGGACATGGGCGCGCGCATCCGCGCGGTGATGACCGGCCCGGACGGCGCGCTGTGGCTGCTCGAGGATGGCGACGGCGGGCGGCTGCTGCGGCTGACCCCGGATCGTGCCGGCTGAACCGCACTCTCTTTGCCCCCGCCTAAGACTTAGGTCGAATTGGCTTATGGTGCAGATGCTTAGCTAGCAGGTGCTTAACTACTTCTGCCGCTCAACGGCCCTCGTGCCCGCACTGGTGGGGCGAGGAGTTCGATGGCGCGACGCGGAACAGGCTGGTGGGGGACGATCGTGGCGGCGCTGGCCGCCACGCCGCTTGCCGCCGCGACGCCTGCGGGAACGACGATCGCCAACACCGCGCGGCTGACGCTGGTCGTGGGCGATGCGACGCCCGTCACGCTCGACAGCAACACCGTCACGATCGCGGTCGGCGCGCTGGTCGAGGCCGCGATTACGGCGGAGCGTCCCACCGTCGCGATCGCGACCACGCCGCAGCCGCTCGCCTTCCTCGTCACCAATCCCGGCAATGCTACCACCGTCTATCGACTGGGCGCCGCTGCCGACCACGATGGCGTGACGGTCACGACGATCGCCGCCGACAGCGACGGCGACGGTCGCTATGATCCGGCGCGCGATCGCATCGCCACGACGATAACGCTGGCGGCGGGCGCGCAGCAGCGCCTGTTCGTCCTCGCCAGCGGCACGCTGACCTCCGGCACGGCGATCACCGCCACCGCCACCGCCGACACTCCTGCCGCTACGACCGTCGGCACGACCGGCGGGCGGGCCAGCGCCGCCGTCCGGCTGGTCGAGACCACCGCCCCCGCCGCCCGGCTCGACAAGGCGCAGTCGGTCGCCGCGCCGGGCGGCGGCGTGCGCGCGGTCACGGGCGCGGTCGTCACCTACACGCTTACCGCCCGCTTCGCACGCGACTGCGCCGCCGCCGAGATCACCGACGCCATCCCCGACGGCATGCGCTTCGTGCCGGGCAGCATCACGCTCGACGACCAGCCGCTCGCGGATTCCGGCCGGCTGGAGGGCACCACCGTGCGCGTCGCGCTGGGCGACATGCCCGCCGGCGCGGTCCGCCAGATCCGCTTCAACGCCATCATCCTGTGAGGAACATGCTTATGCCGATCCGCTCGCTCCTTCTGCTGGCCGCCACCGCCCTCGCAGCGCCGGCGCTCGCCACCGGGCCGCTGCAGGTCACGTCGCAGGTGATGGTCGAGGCCAAACAGCGCGCCGCCGACGGCAGCACGAGGATCACCCTGGTCCCGGCGGCGCGCGTCGTGCCCGGCGACCGCGTCGTGTTCACGCTCGCCTACCGCAACACCGGCGCGCAGCCGCTGGCCGACCTCGTCTTCGACAATCCAGTCCCGCAGGGCGTCGCCTATCGCGCCCCCGCCCCGCACAGCCCCGTCCCCGAGCTGTCGGTCGACGGCCGCCATTACGGCACGCTCGCGCAGCTTGGTGACGCCGGCCCCGACGCTGTCACGCACGTCCGCTGGCGGCTCGCCCGCCCGCTCGCGCCCGGCGCGTCGGGCACCTTCGCCTTCCAGGCGGTGCTCAAGTGATCGCTCTCCCCATTATCGCTGAAGGAAAGACGTTCCCATGTTCGTGAAGAGGACCATCGCGCTGCTGCTCGCCGGGGTCGCGGCCGCCGCGCTCGGCAGCGGTGCGGCGCAGGCGCAGACGCCCGCCGCGCAGCTCACCACCGCCGGCACGCGCATCGACAACACCGCGTCGGTGACCTATTCGGTCAACGGCACCAACCAGTCGATCCAGTCGACCACCGCATCGTTCGTCGTCGACAAGAAGGTGAACTTCACCGTCGTCACCGCGCAGACCGGGCCGACGATCGTCAATCTGAGCGACCAGAATGTCGTCACCACCTTCCGCGTCACCAACCTGACCAACGACGTGCAGGATTTCCTGCTCGATCCCGATCAGCAGACGCTATCGCTGGGGCTGTTCCCCGGCAGCGACAATTTCGACGTCACCTCGCTGCGCGCCTATGTCGATTCGAACGGCAACGGCCGCTATGACGCGGGTGTCGATACGCAGACTTATATCGACGAACTCGCCCCCGATGCGTCCGCGACCGTGTTCATCGTCGGCAACGTCCCCAATCAGCCCGGGGCGCAATATGCCTATAACTCGCTCCACGTCATCGCTGCGGCTGGCGGCCAGGCGAACACGCAGGGTGCGGTCCTGATCGGCACCGATCTCAACCTCGCCGGCGCCGACAATGTCGTCGACATCGTCTTCGCCGATGACGACAGCGACGGCGGTCTGACCGGCGACATCGCCCGCAACGGTCAGGGCCGTGCCTATTCGGGCTGGCACGTCGCGGTGAACAATGTCGCGCTCAGCGTCACCAAATCCGCGCGCGTGCTGGCCGACGGCCTCGGCTCCGCCAACCCGAAGGCGATCCCCGGCGCGACGGTCGAATATTGCCTGCTTGTCCGCAACGCGACGCTGACCACCGGCGCAACCGGCGTGACGCTGACCGACGCGATCCCCGGCCACACCACCTACGTTCCCGGCTCGATCTCGATCGGCACCCCGGGCGCGCTGGGGGCGGCATGCAACGTCAATGGCTCGACCGAGGATGACGACGACAACGACGGCACCGAAACCGACGGCTACACCGCCGCCTTCGACGGGATCGGCAAGAACGTGACGGTCAACCTCGCCACTGTCAGCGGCGGCGGCTCGGTCGCCGCGTCGTTCAAGGTCACGATCGACTAGGCCGATTGCCGATCGGCTGCATCATCTCCCCCGTTCGTGCCTGAGCCTGTCGAAGCCCGTGTCCCGCCACACGCCCTCCGAAAAGCTCAGGACAAACGGTGCGTAGCCGGGCACCGGGCGAAGGCACCCACTAACCCCCACCAACCACCCCGGCGCGCCCCCGCGCGCCGGGCAGGGATCCCTCATGCCCGTTGTCGCCGCCCGATCACTGCTGGCCTATGCCCGTACGCTGGTGATCGTGGCGCTGTGCCTGCTCGCCGCGCTGCCCGTCGCGGCACAGACGACGCGCATCGCGAATACCGCGCAACTCTCGTTCGGCGCACCCGATGCCCGCGCCACGATCACGTCGAACACCGTGACGCTCGATGTCGACCGCACGCGCCATCCGACCGCGCTCAGCTTCCGCCTGCCGCCGATCGGCTATCAGTTCAGCGGAATGCGGTGCGACACCGTGCCGGAGCTGCGCTTCTCGCCCGCGCCGATCGACGCCGCCGACCTCGCGCGCGCCGCGCCGCTGCGCACGATCGACACGCGCCAGCCGATGATCATCGTGCTCGACGCGCCAGGCGAAAACCACGATCCGGCGGTGCGCGAGACCGGCTACATCGACGTCGACACCGACCGCGGCGTGTTCAAATTGCCGCTGTTCGAAACCGGTGCGAACACCGGCGTCTTCGCCGGCGGCGTCCCGCGCGGCGGCGATTATCCGGAACTGTCGGCGTGCGATCCCACGCGCTCGCGCACCCCGAAGCTGCGCATGTCGTTCGCGGGCAACGAATTCAGCGACGCGAGCGAGGCGTTGCTGCTGGTCGACCCCGCCGGCTACGTCTTCGATTCCGCCACCGGCGCGTTGATCGACGGCGCTGAGGTGTCGCTGCTCGACGCCGATGATAACCTTGTTACCGTCTATGGCGACGACGGCATCAGCGCCTATCCCTCGACCGTGATCAGCGGCAGCGGCGCGTACGATGCGAGCGGCCGGCACTATCCCTTCTCGAACGGCAATTATCGCTTTCCTCTGGTCGCGCCGGGCACCTATCACCTGCGCGTCGTTCCGCCCGGCAAGTACGCCGCGCCCTCGACACGCGACCGCGCCGATCTGGCGACATTGCGCGATCCAGGAGGGAAATCCTTTCTTATCAACGACGCGTCGTTCGGCTTGCCGTTCACGATCAAGTCGCCCGAGCCCTTCTATTCCGACATTCCGCTCGACCGCAGCGGCGACACCGTCCTGTTGGTGACGAAGACCGCCTCGACGCGCGAAGCCGCTCCCGGCGACGTGGTCCAGTATCGCGTGACCGTCACCAACCGCGGCGACATGCCCGCGCGCAATATCGCGGTGACCGACCTGCTTCCCGCCGCCTTGCGCTATCAACCCGGCTCGACGCGCGGCGCCGCCGAACCCGTGCGGGGTACCGACGCGCACAAGCTCGACTTCGTCATTCCGATCATCGCCCCGCGCGCCACCGCTGAGCTGCGCTATGCGGTGACGATCGCGATGGGCGCGAAATCGGGCGAGACCGTCAACCGCGTGCTGGCGAGCGGCAGCGCTGGCGCCACCGGTAACGAGGCAGCGGCGGCGATCAACATCCGCCCGCTGCTGTTCAGCGACGGCTTCACCGTGATCGGCCGCGTAACCGAAGGCGCGTGTGGCGATCCGGCGCAGGGCCGGCGCGGCGTGCGCGGCATCCGCCTGCTGCTCGAGGACGGCACGTTCGTCGTCACCGACAAGGACGGACTCTACCATTTCGAGGGCGTTCGCGCCGGGCGGCACGTCGTCGCGCTCGACCGGGCCTCGGTGCCCGCCAGCCACGAACCGGTCGCCTGCGACGCCGACACGCGGCAGGCCGGCAGCGCCACCTCGCGCTTTGTCGAGAGCGACGGCGGCCTGCTCAAGCGCGTCGACTTTCAGCTCCGCCCGACCGGCCGCACCGCCACCGCCGACGCCGCGCTGCCGGTCCCGGTGCGCAGCGACGGCGCGGCGTCAGGCGCGGGGCGCGACTGGTTCGTCGGCGAGACGCCCGGCACCGCCTTCCTCTTCCCGACCGCCGATCACAATCCGCGCGCGCCCGCGATCCGCGTCGTCATCAAGCATCGCCCCGGTCAGCGCGTCGCGCTGACCATCAATGGTGTCGCCACCGACCCGCTCGCCTTTGACGGCACCGACATCGATACCGGCGGGACGATCGCGATCGCGCGCTGGTCGGGTGTGCCGGTCGTGGCGGGCGACAACCGGCTGGTCGCGCGCGTGCTCGACGCCGATGGCCGCGTCGCCGCGACGCTGTCGCAGGTCGTCCATTATGCCGGCGCGCCCGCGCAGGTCGTCGCGGTCGCCGACAAGAGCCGGCTCGTCGCCGATGGCCTCACCCGCCCGCTGCTCGCGCTGCGCGCCACCGATGCGCAGGGAAAGCCGGTGCGCGCCGGCACCTTGCTCACCGTCCGCGTCGCCGCGCCCTATGCGGTCGCCGAGGAGATCGCGATCGCGCAGGAACGCCGCCACATCGCGGACGGCACGACGCACAGCGCGCAGGTGGTCGGCGACGACGGCTACGCCTTCATCGCGCTCGAACCGACGATGCAGAGCGGGCAGGTCCGCGCGCAGATCGACCTTGCCGATCGCGACACCCGCCGCACGATCGACGTTACCGGCTGGCTCGCCGCTCCCGCGCGCGGGCTGACCGTCGTCGGCTTCGGCGCGGGCACGCTGGGCTTCGACACGCTGCGCCGCCATGGCGAGCCGCTGGTGCGCGGCCGGCTGGTGCGTGACGGGCAGCTCGCCTTCTACGCCAAGGGACGGATCAAGGGTTCGTGGCTCGCAACGCTCGCCTATGACAGCGACCGCCAGCGCGACCGCACGCGCGGACTGCTGGGCACGATCGACCCCGACCGCTATTACACCGTCTACGGCGACGGCACGCGGCAGGGCTATGACGCGCCGACCGACCGCAAATTGTACCTTCGGCTCGAGCGCCGCGACGTCTATGCGCTGTTCGGCGATTACGAGACCGGGCTGACCGCGACGCGGCTCGGCCGCTACAGCCGCACGCTGAACGGCGTGAAGGCCGAATATGACGGTCGCCGCCTGCTGTTCAGCGCCTTCGCCGCCCACACCGACGAGCGTTATGCGCGCGACGAGATCCCCGGAAACGGCCTGTCCGGCCCATACCGCCTCGCCGCGCGTGACATCGTCCCCAACAGCGACAAGTTGCGGATCGAGGTCCGCGACCGCTTCCGCCCCGAACGCGTCGTCGCGACCACGCTGATGACGCGCCACATCGATTACGACATCGACGCCGATGCGGGCACGATCCGCTTCCGCGAGCCGGTGTTGACCCGCGATCCGAGCCTCAACCCGGTGGTGATCGTCGTCGACTACGAAACCTACGGCCGCGGCCGCAAGAAGGTCGCTGGCGGGCGCGGCGCGGTGCGGCTGGCGGGCGGCAAGGTCGAGGTCGGCGCGACCGCGCTCCACGACGAGACCACCGCCACCGCCGACCTGCTCGCGGTCGACCTGCGCGCACGACTGACCGCCACCACCGAGCTGCGCGCCGAGGCGGCGAGCGGCGGACGCGGCGGGCTCGACGCCGGCCGCGCGTGGCTCGCCGAGGCCGAGCATCACGGCCCGCGCGCCGACGTGCTGGTCTACGCGCGGCAGCAGGATCGCGACTTCGGCGTGTCGCAGCAGAATGTCGTCGAGGCCGGCGCGCGCCGTGTCGGGGTCGACAGCCGCGTGCAACTTTCGCCGCGCGTGTCACTGATCGCGACCGGCTGGCACCAGCAACAGCTCGACGGCCCCGAAACGCGCACCGCGCTCGATGCACGGCTCGAATATCGGCGCGACCGCGGCACCGTCTTCGCCGGCACCCAACTCGCCAGCGATCGTGGCGTCACCGGGCGCGACCGCAGCTCGCATTTGCTCACACTGGGCGGCACGCAGTCGGTCCTCGACGGCAAGCTGACCGTCACCGGCCAGACGCAATTCGCACCCGGCGGCGCGGCAGAGAGCCGCGACTTTCCCGCGCGTCATCAATTGCTTGCCGGCTACCGCCTCACGCCGGGCGTGCGACTGATCGGCGGCTATGAAGTCGCTCCAGGTGTCGCCCGGACCGGGCGCGTCGGGTTCGACGTCGCGCCGTGGACCGGCGGCAAGCTATTGACGACGCTCAATCAACAGGCGTCGGGCCGCGAGGATGCGCAGCGGCTGTTCGCGCAATATGGCCTCAGCCAGTCGCTCCCGCTCGGCACGCGCTGGATCGTCGACGCCTCGCTCGACGCCAGCTCGACGCTGCGCGGCCACGCTGCTCCCGGGACGATCTCCGCCTTCGGCTCGCTTGCTCCGGGTGTGACCGTACAGGACAATGGCGGCGGTGATTATGCCGCAATTACAATGGGCGCCAGCTATCGCGCCCCGCGCTGGTCGTGGAACGGCCGTGGCGAATATCGCGCCAGTGCGCAGGGCAATCGCTTCGGTCTGACGACCAACCTCTTGCGACCGCTGGGCGAAGGCCGCTCGCTCGCCTTCGGAGTCCGTTGGTACGGCATCGGCAATGCCTCGTCGCTCACCGCCGATGCGGCGCTGGCGTGGCGACCGATCGACAGCCGCTGGTCGATCCTCGAGCGATTGCAATGGCGTGACGACCGGGCCGGCGCGGGCACCATCGTCGGCAACTTGCTCGGCATCACGGCGGGCGGCGACCTGTTCCAGGCGACGCGGCGCGCGATCAACAACATCGCGGTCAATTACCGCAGCGGCGCGGAAGGCGACGGCCACGGTGTGGAAATGACGCTCTATCATGGCCTCAAGTGGGTGCGCGGCAGCTTCGGACGCGACGATTACACCGGCCTTACGCAGATCGTCGGCGCGGAGGTCCGCCGCGACCTCGGCGCGCATGTCGACCTCGGGGTGCAGGGCTCGCTCCAGCACGGCATCACCAGCCGCACGCTGGCGTTCAGCGCCGGGCCGAACATCGGCGTCTCGCCCGTGCGCGACTTGTGGATCAGCGCAGGCTACAACGTCACCGGCTATCGCGACCGCGATCTTGCGCAGGATCGCTACACCCGGCGCGGGCCGTTCCTGACGG
The DNA here is from genome assembly GCF_044901155.1 of Sphingomonas sp. NPDC079357. Taxonomy (NCBI): domain Bacteria; kingdom Pseudomonadati; phylum Pseudomonadota; class Alphaproteobacteria; order Sphingomonadales; family Sphingomonadaceae; genus Sphingomonas; species Sphingomonas sp. NPDC079357. Next base: position 175,710 of record NZ_JBJDOM010000003.1, on the reverse strand, counting down.
TGCGCCTCAAGCTCGACCGCAACGCCCCGCCGCGCTGAGCGGCGTCACGCCAGCAATGCTCGCACCTGCGCTGCCAGCGTAAGCGGCTCGAAAGGCTTGACGATCACCCCGACCGCCCCTGCGGCGCGCAACGCCGCCACTTCGTGGTCGCGGCTGTGCGCGGTCATGAAGATCACCGGCAGGCCCGGCACGATCGCCCGCAGCATCCGGAACAGCGCCGGCCCGTCCATCACCGGCATCGTCACGTCGAGCAGCGCCGCATCGAACCCGGATCCCGTGCGGACCGCCGCCAGCGCCTCCTCCGCCGTCCCGACCGCGACCGGCACGATCGCCCGATCAAGCCCCAGCGACAGCGTGACGATCGCGCGGATGTCGGCGTCGTCATCGACGAACAGCAGCCGTAGCGGCTCCGTCACCGTCGCGCCTCCATCTCGCGCAGCAGCCGCCGTACCGTGTCGATCACCGCCGCCAGATCATGCCGCCCCTTGACCAGGATCGCGGTCGCCCGCCGCGCGATCTCCGGCGACACCTCCGCGCCGGACAGCAGGACCAGTGGAACCGGCCGCCCTTCCCGATCGACCAGCTCGGGGAGCAGCACCGCGCCGTTCCCGCCGTCCACGGTGATATCGAGCACCGCCAGCGACGGTCCGCCTCCCCGCAAGACCACGCGCGCCTCTTCGACGCCGGCAACGCAGACGCAGGTCGCGACATCCTCAAGCGCGGCGATCATCGCCTCGCACAATTGGTGATCGTCATCGATGTGCAGGAGCAGCGGCCGCCCCTCCCGCCCCGCCGTCCCGTGCGGCGGTGTCGGTAAGAGCGGCAGATCGAATGCGAACCGCGTTCCGCCGCCCGGAAGGTCCTCGAACCAGATCGTGCCGTCCATGCGCCGTACGATCTCACGCGCGATCGCAAGTCCCAGCCCGGTCCCGCCCGCGGCCCGCTGCGACTGGAACCGATCGAACAATCGTGCGCGCAGATCCGCGGGCACCCCCGCTCCAAGGTCGTCGACGCTCACGCGCGCGCGCGCGGCGGCCACCTCGGCGCGCAGCGTCACCGTCTCGCCGCGCGCGGAGGCCTGGATCGCGTTCGACACAAGATTGGCCACGACCTGCAGCAACCGCCCCGCATCGCCTGCCACCATGATCGGGGCAGCCGCGGTGACGTCGACCAGCGTCACCTCATGCCGCCGGGCGACCCCCTCACCGTCGAGCGCGGCCTGCGCGGTGATTGAGCGCAGATCGAGTGGCGCGGATGCAATGGCCAGTTGCCCGCTCTCCAGGCGGTCGATCTCCAGCATATCGTTGATCAGGCGGATCAATCGCCGCGCATTATTGTCGGCGATCGCGATCAGGCGCTCCGCCTGCGCCGGCCATTACCCCGCCTTGCCGGCGCGCAGCAGCGCCAGCGACCCGACCACGGAGGTCAGCGGGGTCCGCAATTCGTGGCCGACCGTCGAGATCAGCTCGTCCTTGGCGCGCGCGATCCGCAGCCGGTCGGACGCATCGCGCAGCGACAGCACCAGCCGGTCACCGTCCGGCCTGTGCATCACCCCGATCGCGACATCGACGGGCACGTCGCTGCCGTCGCGCCGGCGTGCGATCTGATCGGAGAAGATGCCGCCCGCCGTGCCGGTGCCGGTTCGCGCGCGCAGATCACCCAAAGCCGCATGGGAAGGAAGCACCGTCGCCAGATCGCGATCAGCCAACTCCGCCGCGGTGTATCCCAGCAGTTCGTACCCCGCGGCGTTGATCGTCTCGATCCGCCCGTCAGTGGTGACGATCAGCAGCGTGTCGGTCGTGCTCGCCAGGATCGCCGCATGACGCGTCGCCGCGTCGTGCGCGGCATGGGCCGCCGCGTGGCGATGCGACTGCGAACGCCACAACATCATGACGATGCCCAGCAGAATCAGGCTGACCAGCGCGCCGACCACTTCGAGCAACCGGTAACTGTCGTCGCGATGCTGCCGGAACGCGGCCGAGCGCTCGGCGGTGCGCCCGCGCTCCGCGTCGGCCGCGTCCGCCACTGCCGCGCGCAATCCGTCCATGATCCGCTTGCCGCGCCCGGATGCGACCTCGCGCCGCATCGCCTCGGTTTCCCCGCGATCGAACAGCGCGATCGTCTGATCCAGTTCCGCGAACTTGGCCGCGATCGCCGGGCGCAACGCACGTCCCGCCGTCCCCGCTTCGATCAGCAAGCGCGCCACCTCCGCACGCGCCGGCGCGTAAGGTGTCAGAAAGGCGCGATCGCCGGTCAGCAACAGCCCACGCTGCGCGGTTTCGGCATCCTTGACTGCCGACAGCAGCAGCAACAGCGCGCGCTCGCGCTCGAAGGATCGAGCCGCCTCTGCCTGCGCCTCCAGCGACCGCGCATGCTCGATGCCCGTCCAGCCGATCAACCCCGCCAGCAGCAGCGGCGTCAGCGTCGCGATCAGGACGAAGCGCCACCGCGACGGCGCCGCCGGTGGCGCAAGTGCGGTCACGGCGCCGCGCGGCCGATCAGCGACCGCGCCGCGAGCAGCGCCTGCGCCCGGTTACTGACCCCCAGCTTGCGGAAGATCACGGTCAGATGCGCCTTGATGGTCGCCTCGGTGACGCCCAGTTCGCGCGCGATATGCTTGTTCGCCCGCCCGTCCGCCAGCGCCAGCATCACTGCACGCTGCGCATTGGACAAGGACGCCAGCCGCGTGAGCAGGTCGTCCAACTCCGTCGCGCCCGCCGCCGCCCCGGCCGGGAAGACGCGCTGACCGCCATCGACGCGCCGCAAGTCGTCGGCCAGCGCGTCTAGCGGCAGGCTCTTGAAGAGATACCCCGCCGCCCCGACCGCGCGTGCCGCCTCCACCAGACGCGGTTCCTCACTGGCGGTGACGACGACGATCGGCGTCGTCGGCGCCTCCATCTGCAACGTCATCAGTCCGGAAAAGCCGCGCGCATCGGGAAGGTGGAAGTCGAGCAGGATCATCCGCAACGGCGCGCGCCGCGCAAGCGCACGTGCTTCTCTGATCGAACCGGATGCGACCACGGAAACGCCAGGCAACGCCGCCCGCACGGCCATCGCCAACCCCTCGCGGGTCAGCGGATGGTCGTCCGCGATCAAGGCGCGCCCTCCCAACCTGCGTCCGTCTTCTGCCATGCCGCCATGGTTGCAGTTGTTATCGGTATCGAAGATCGTCCCCCCTGAGTGGACTGTCCAGATGAGACAAAACTAAAATCGTGTAACTTGAGTAAGATAACGCGGCATGATTGTACTTATTGACTCCGATTTGGATGGTACCGTTGCCGCAGCCGCGCTCGCGGTCCGATACGGCTGGCCATATCGCCTTTCTGCCGCCGCAACCGTCTTGGCGTCCGAGGACGAGATCCTGCTTCACGCCGCCGATGCTGACACTGTGCCGAATGTTCGTGGCGCACTGCTCGCGACACCGGCACCAATTGTGGCGCTGGCGTCACCCGCGTGGCTCGCAGCCACCGACTGGAGCGCGCAGGGTTATGTCGCCGCCGTTGAGTGGCACCGGCTCTCCGCCGATCTGCCCGGCGTGATCGCAGAGTGGCGCCATGACACGCGGCTCGCGACGATCGAGCGGCTGGCCGCGACGTTCGGCGCCGCACCGATTGCCGGGCTGCTGCAAGGACTGCGCCACGCGCTCGAAGCCGCGTTGCATGCGCCAATGAACATGTCCCTGGTAGAAGAAGCGCATCGCATCGCGGGAGTTGCCGGGTCGCTCGGTTTTGCGGCGCTCGGCCGGCATTGGCTGCGCATCTCCCAACGCGGCAGCACGATCGACGCCGGCGCTCGTCGCGCAACCGTTCATGCGCTCGCGACGCTGGATCGCGCGAAGAACTGTCCAATCTTCACAGTATTTTAGCCACCTTCGGCTTAGGACCGACACCTGTCGAGCGACCTGAAAGCACCATGTCCCGCGCCCATCCTGCCCGATCGTCGATCCTGCTGCATGCGCTGTTGCTCGTGATCGCAGGCCTCGTCGGGGCGCTCGGCGCCACCCCCGCCACCGCCGCCGCCTGCACCGCTACCGCTTTAACCTCGACTGATCTCGGCAGCTTCTCGCCCGCCGCCATCGCCACCACGGGCGCGGTGCCCGCGTTGCGCAGCCGCGCCGGGCTGGTGTGCACGCCGGGACTGCTCAAGGTTCTGAGCGGCAACTACATCAAGGCGACGTTCCAGAGCCGTAATGCGCTGAAGCTCGCTCCCAGCACCGCCGGCGCGCCGACGCTCGGCTACGCGCTGTCCGCCGATCCCAACAACAGCGTCCCGATCGCGCAGAACGGCACGGTCGATTACATGCAGAACGATCTGCTCAATCTGCTCGGGTTGCTCGGCGGCACCTCGGCCGAATTGCCGTTCTTCGTCCGCCCGCTCGCCACCGCCGGCTTGCCGGAGGGCGTCTATACCGATCGTCTGACGATCAAATGGGACTGGTACATCTGTCAGGGCGTGGGCGCGCTTGGCGCATGCGTCCTCGGGCTGGAGAAAGACACCGCCACCACCGTGGTCGATATCACCCTGACGGTCGCCGCGCGCAGGCTGGTGCTCACCGCCTCCGGGCGCACCACCTGGGACCCGGTCAACGGCACCAGCTTTCCCAAGGCGCTGCCGGGTGGCAAGCGCCGTATCAGCGTGCAAGTCAACAATCCCGACATCGTGGCGACGGACGGCAACGTCACCATGGTGATGCCGATCGCGGCGCGTCAGACGCTCGCACTGGACGGCGATGGTACGTCCGCGGCGGTCGTCTCCTTCACGCTGAGCCCGGCGAACGGTGCGATCGCCCTTAGCTATGACGGACCGGCGAGCACCAGCGACGACGTCGACTTCTCCGCCGATCAGGGGCTCACCTGGACCTATGTGCCCGGTGCCTCCGCCGGGCAGACCAACGCGATCCGCTTCCGTCCGCGCGGTCGGCTGCCGGCGGGCGCGACACTGGACGTTTCCGTCCCCGTGGCGGTGAAATAGCGCACGACCTTGTGCCCCGGCGCGCAGAACGCCGGTATTATCGCCCCTCTTTGGGTCCCATCGGTGAACGCCCGTGCCCTCGATCACCAGCGTTGCTCAGCGCCAGAGCCGCTGTTCCGGCAGCAAGACTCTTCCACAACCGCCAAATCCCATCTGGCCCAGCTTGCCGCGTCATTCGTCGCGGGCCACCTGAAATCCCGCAAACGACTGACTTACCGGCATTAGTTCCAGCCGATTGACGTTCAGATGCGGTGGCAGGGTCGCGATCCACAGCACGGTGGCGGCGATATCCTCGGCGGTCATCGGCGTCGCACCGGCGTAGAGCGTGTCAGACGCGCCCTGATCGCCACCAGTGCGCACCAGCGTAAATTCAGTCTCGACCATGCCCGGATCGATCGCGCTCACGCGCACGCCGGTCCCGTGCAGATCCGAGCGAAGGTTGAGCGTGAATTGCTGCACGAACGCCTTGGTGCCGCCATACACGTTCCCGCCCGGATACGGATATGTCCCGGCGACCGACGCGATGTTCACAATCCCGCCCTTGCGCGCGATCAGCCCGGCCAGCAACCGGTGGGTGATCGAGACCAGCGCGGTGACGTTGGTATCGATCATCGTCCGCCATTGGTCGAGATCGGCCTTCTGCGCAGGGGCGGTGCCGAGCGCGAGGCCGGCATTGTTGACGAGCAGGTCGATCTCGCGAAACCGCGCCGGCAACGCGTCGAGCGCAGCATCCCGCGCCGCTTCGTCGCGGACGTCGAAGGCGGCGATATGCACCCGCTCGCCACATTCCTCCGCCAGCCCGGCAAGCCGGTCGGCGCGGCGTCCGGTCGCGATCACTTGCCAGCCCGCGCCGGCCAGCGCCCGCGTCGTCGCCTGACCGATCCCCGATGTGGCACCCGTAACAATCGCCGTCTTCATACGTCAGTCTCCCGTGGACGCCGCCGCTTTACCCGGCGACGCTTGGCCATTGGCTGGGATCTGCGCCGATCACGGATTCAATTCCAGCCCCGCTCCCCAACGCAGCCGGATCGCCGACGATGCCGTCCGTCCGTCCGTCCGTCCGGGCCGGGCCGTATGCGCGCAGAAGCGAACACCGTCCGGCGAACAGCGGTACGGGAAGGACCGGCTGATTGTAGAAGACGCGCTTATGCTACTCCGCCGGTGTGGCGGGAGCGCCGGTGGTGGTAGCATTGTGGATTGATGATGTGGCGTCCCACGCTGAAAAGATTGTGGAGGTTGCCATGGACTGAAGAGCAACCCGATCACCTCGGGCGACGAATAGAAGTAGCGAAACGGCGGGGCTGGCAGGCATGTGCGGCCGCCAAGACCAACCTGACCATCCTGCCATCCCCCGATTAGAAGCCGGTGCTTTCTGTCGGAAGGCTACCGCCCAGACGGTCGTTGAGATAAGGCGCTGCCCAGTGCAGCCCCTCGCGGGTGTCCGCTGTCGGCACATACTCACAGCCGATCCAGCCGTTGTAGTTCATCGACGCGATTCTGCCGAAGAGCCAGGGGAAGTTTAGCTCCCCCGTGCCGGGCTCGTGGCGCCCCGGGTTGTCTGCGATCTGGATATGACCGATGCGCGGAAGCAGTCGCTCGATGGTGCGCGCAACGTCGCCTTCCATGATTTGCATATGATAAACGTCATATAGCAATCGGACATTCTCGCGCCCCACGCTGTCGATCACGTCCAAAACTGCGTCGGTACGGTCATAGAAATATCCGGGCATATCGATGCGCGTATTGATCGGCTCAAGCACCAGCGTCACGCCATCCGCCGCCACCCGATCAGCCGCCAGCCGAGTGTTGGAGACCAGCGTGTCAGTCCATTGTCCCCGATCGGCATCATCAGGGATCTTGCCCGCCATCAGGTGCAAAGTTCGACAACCGGTGGCACGCGCGTAAGTGAGCGATAGGTCGAGGCTTTGCTGAAATTCTTCGATGCGGTCGGGATCGGCCGCGAAGCCGCGCTCGCCTGCCGCCCAATCGCCCGGCGGCAGATTGAACAAGGCCACGGTAAGGTCGTGTCGCCGCGCTGCATCGGCCACCGCCTCTGGCGACTCGGCATAAGGCGAAACGAACTCCACCGCTTCAAAGCCCGCCTCCGCCGCAGCGGCAAAGCGGTCGAGAAACGATAGTTCGGTGAACATCATCGTCAGGTTGGCCGCCAATCGCGTCATGCGTACATCTCCTGCGGCAGCACCAGCACTGCCCTGAAATCGTTGACGTTGGTCCGGGTCGGGCCGGTGAGCAGCAGATCGCCGAGCGCGTCGAACAGCGTGGCACTGTCGTGCGCGGCGAGAAAAGCGTGCGCGTCCGATGCCATCGCTTCGGCACGGGCGATCGTGTCCGGCGCGATCACCGCGCCAGCAGCTTGGCTCGCACCATCTTCGCCATCGGTGTCGGCAGCGAGCGCCCAAGTTCCGGCATGACCGTCTAGCGCGCAGGCGAGCGCGAGCGCGAACTCGGTGTTGCGGCCGCCGCGCCCACAGGCGCTTCCCGCGAGGGTGACCGTCGTCTCGCCACCGGACAGAAAAACCGTAGGCACCGCGACCCCTGCTGACGCGAGCCGCGCCATCTCGGCACCCAAAACGTGACTCTCGCCCTCCAGATCGTCGCCCAGCATAACCGGGGAGAACCCCAGCGACCGCGCGGCAGTCGCGGCTGCAGCGAGCGCAGCGGCGGGGGTGCCGATCAGCCGGAAGTCGTAATCATCGACTGCCAACGTCGATACAACCGGCGCGAGCAGCCGCTCCGCCACCGCCGCCGGCAGCTGATTCCCGAATAGTCCGACGACATGGCTTAAATCGGCATCGGCGGTCGGGTCCGGCACCGACGGCCCTGATGCAATCGACGCGACATCGTCACCCGGGATATCGCTGATCCCCAGCGTCACCACGCGCGCCGGCCGGGCGGCGGCGAGCAGCTTGCCGCCCTTTATCGCCGACAGGCGCCGCCGGACCATGTTCATCGTCCGGATATCCAGCCCGGAGGCGAGAAGCAGGCGGCTCACCTGCTGCTTGTCCGCCAGCGTGATGCCGTCCGCCGGCAAGGCCATCACCGACGATCCGCCGCCGGAGATCAGCACCAGCACCAGATCTTCGCGGGACAAGGTACTGACCATCGTCAGGATGTCGCGCGCTGCTGTCTCGCTCGCGGCGTCGGGCACCGGATGTGCCGCCTCGCTCACCCTTATGCGCCCGGCCGGTGCGCCATAGCCATACGGCACGACCACCAGTCCGCTCAGGGCGACGTCCGGCCATGCGACATCCACCGCCGCGGCCATCGCCGCCGCGGCCTTCCCTGCGCCAACCACGACACAACGGCCGGTCGGTCGCTCGGGAAGATGCTGCGCCAGCATGTGCGCCGGGTCAGCGCTGGCCACCGCCACGTCGAACAGATGCCGTAATGCGGCGCGCGCCTCACGGTCGGTCCATGTCGACGCTACGATCTGCGGGGCGGCGCTCATGCCAGATCAACCGCGACGACTTCGTGGAGCTTGACTTGCGGAACCTCGACGATCAGCCGATCGCCTTCTCGACGGTAGACGGCGTCGCGTTCGGCCTCCAGCAAACGTACCGTGGCGGGTCTGGTGCCAGCCGGCAGCTGCACGCTCACCTGATAGGGGCCAGCCGGGATCACCTCGCGCATATAGCCACGCATCGCCATCGGATTGGTCAGATTCACCAGATGCGCCGCAACCGAGTCGCGTTGACGCCAATATGCGATGTCGAGCAGCCCGGGGCCGCTGACCGTCATCGGCTCCTGCGCGTTCGCCGCCCAAGCCACCGCGTTGCGCAGCACCGTCAGATGGTCCCCGGTCGAGTTCTCCCAGAAGGTCCGGTCGAGATCGAAGGGGAAATAGATCACCCGCCCCTTTCCGACCGTGCGCGCGAACACCATCGGCACATCGGTGCTGCGGGTCGCGGTATAGACTTTTTCCATCGGCAGATCGGGATAGCTCGGCACCGAGGTGAACGCCGCACGCATCCGCGCGTCGTGGGAGCGTACGTGCACCAGCTTCGTGCCCGCCATGATCCGCGGCGTGTCGTCCAGCCCGGCGGTCAGCGGATGCGGACCACGTACCGACAGATAGCTGTTCGCCACCCGCTGATCGACGCGCCCGGCATAGTCGCAGCCGAACAGGTCAGCGAGCCCGAAATTGGCGCGTCGATTGCCCCACTCGTCGCACAAGCTGGTTTCATGCGTCGCGACGATCGCGCCACCACGTCTGACGTAGCCGCGCAGCGCCGCGCATTGCGCATCGGAGAGCGCGGCGATGTTCGGGAGGACGATCACACGATAACGATCGATTGCGGCGGGCTCGAGCAACCGTTCGTCGACGAACGCGAACGGCACGCGCGCCTCGACCAGCGCCTGATAGAAGCCGTTGGTGGCGTCGTCGGACCCGCCGCGCAGCGACTGCGCGTCCTGTGGGCCGCCGGCGCCATTATCGCGTGGGACTTCCGGTACATAGTAAGTGTTCGTCTGCGGCGAATGAAGCATCGCCACGCGCGACAGATTGTCGGTGTTGCGGAAGTATTTTTCATGCCGGGCATGCCACGCATAGGAGTCAGCCACCGCTGGCACCCAACGCTTGTCGAAGACCTCGGCCTTGAATTTGGTCATCCACGGGCGGAACCCGTGCGCCAGCCCGTCGTGCAGATAGGCGCGGATCTCGGTGGGTGCCTGCACGGAATCCATAAAACGATAAGGGGTTGCGGTTTCACCCACCGCAAAGATGCCGCTGACCGGACGATCCGGCATCAGGCAGGCGGTCTCCTTGGCGCTACGGCCGTTGAGCCATGCGGGTGCGTTGCCGCTGCGCGCCTGGCGATCCGCGAAAAGCGCGCGCGCGGTGCGGCGGAGGCGGCGCGGGTCGAGCCTGCCCCATGTTCCGGGCGTGAAAAAGGCCTGTGGGTTCACGCCGGTGACGGTACGCGCCCATAAATCGAGCTGTTCGTAGCGCATTTCGTCATCCCAGACGAGATAGGCGCGCACCGCGGGATCACCGACATCCTTCAGCGTCGCAGGAATCGCCCGACCGCTCGCCGTCCTGAACTTGGTGCGGCAGACGTCGCAATGGCAAATCCCCGCACTCCCCGCCCAGCGGTTGCCGAACACGCCGTCGACCGGATAGCGCGAGACGATCTCCCGAAGCACTTGCGGCATCCAGTCGAAGGTTACGGGGCCGTTGGGGCAGGTCAGATACAATTCGGGGTCGGCCGGGTGGCGTTTGGGTTGCCCGGCGGCGTCGCGAGCGGCCCATTCGGGATGCGCCGCCAGCGCGTCGGCGCGCATCGCGTGCGGATCGACCCGCGCCAAGACGCGAATGTCCATGTTCTTGCAGGCGTGGACCAGCTCGCCGAACATGTCGCCGTTGCCGAGGAACGGGCTGCGATAGTGGAACGGCACCTGCGTCGGATAAAAAGCGGTGACGCCACCGGCACTGAGACACACGCCTTGCGTGCGGGTCCGTTGCAGGAAATCGAGCCAGAATTGCTTGTCGTAGCGGCCGGGGTCATCCTCGGTAGCGCAGATCTGCACCCAGCGCATCGGACCCCATTCCCAGCCGCTGCCCGGCGTCTGGGCCAGCGCCGCGCCACCCGGCAATGCCGCCGCCGTTCCCAGCATCCCCGCACCGGCGATCACGCTGCGACGGTCGATCCCCGCGTCATTGCCGATCATGCCACCCTACTCCCCGGCGACCATCCGCCTCGTAGCTGGCTAAACTTTCTTACCACATAACGCAACAGCACATTGCAGAGATGCCGACGCGACGGCCTTCGTCGGAAAAACGCGCCCGGCTGTAGAGCCAAATAACACTCACCTACATAATTGGATAGTTTTGCTTGCCAAAATGGCCGACGTTCAGTTAGCCATGCCGCAGACGCCCGCAGGGCGCAGCGCGAGAGGAATGGTATGTTTCGTCAACTGGTTACGCCTGTCGCCGACAATCTACCTTTATCGTTCCTGCTGGCAACGCTGCCGATCGTGACGGTGCTGCTGCTGCTCGGCGTGCTGCGTCGGCCGGCGTGGCAGGCCTCACTTGCAGGCGTGGCCGTCGCGTTGCTGCTGGCCGTGACCATCTGGCAATTGCCCGCGGGCATGGCGCTCAACAGCATCGCCGCTGGCGCGACCTTCGCCGCGTGGCCGGTGATGTGGATCGTCCTCAACGCGCTGCTATTGTACAATGTCGCGGTCGCGTCGGGCAGCTTCGCGGCGTTCAGCGACTGGATGGTGCAGCATCTCCCCAACGACCGCCGCGTGGCGTTGATCGTCATCGGCTTTTCGTTCGGCTGCCTTCTGGAAGGCGTCGCCGGGTTCGGCACACCGATTGCGATCACCAGCGCGCTGCTCATCACGCTCGGCTTTCCCGCGGTCGAGGCGATCGTCTTTACGCTGATGTTCAACACCGCCCCGGTCGCCTTTGGCGCGCTCGGCTCGCCGATCATCACCTTGGGCGCGGTCACGCAGTTGCACGATGTGGCATTGGGCGCGATGGTCGGGCGGCAATTGCCGATCATCGCGCTGCTGCTGCCTTTCTATGTCATCGCGGTCTATGGCGGCGTGCGCGCGATCCGCGGCGTGTGGCCAGTGCTGCTGGTCGCGGGTGGATCGTTCGCGTCGATGCAGTTCCTGTCGTCCAATTTCCTCGGCTACGCGCTCACCGACGTGCTGTCGTCGCTGGCGTCGCTGATCTGCACCCTGTTGTTCGTCAAGCTGTGGCGCTTCGCACCCGACCCTGCGTTCGCCTTGCGTGCCGTCGAGCCCTCGCCGCCGGCGCCGGCCGCCGCGACCAACGGTCTTAAGGGCTGGCTCCCGTGGATCGTGCTGTCGGTGACGGTGATCCTGTGGGTCCATCTGAAGGTGAATGCGATCGGCGAACAGAAGCTGGAATGGCCCGGCCTGCACAACGCGATCTTCATCACCACCTATGGCAAAAGCTATGCCGCGATCTGGAGCTTCCAGCCACTCGCGACCGGCACCGCGATCCTGGTGGCGACGATCATCACCGCGTTGCTCGTGCGGCTCTCGGCCGCGCAACTCGCCGCTGCCGCCAAGCGCACGTTGCGCCAGATCCGGCTGCCGCTCGCCACGACGATGACGATCGTCGGGCTCGCCTACCTGATGAACTATTCGGGGATGGCCTATACGCTGGGCGTCGGCGTCGCGTCGGTCGGGCCGCTGTTCCCGCTGCTGTCGGCGTTCCTGGGCTGGCTGGCGGTGTTCCTGTCGGGCAGCGACACGTCGGGGAATGCGCTGTTCGGCAACCTGCAGGTGGTGGCGGCGCGGCAGCTCGATCTCAACCCGGTGCTGATGGCAGCGACCAACGCCTCGGGCGGGGTGCTGGGCAAGATGATCTCGCCGCAGAATATCGCCACCGGCACCAGCACCACCGATTGTCGCGGGCAGGAAGGCGCGATCCTTGCCCGGACCTTCAAGCACAGCGTCTTCCTGACGCTGGTGCTGGGCGTGATCGTGATGGTCCAGCAGCACCTGCTACCGTGGATGATCCCGTCGTGAGACGCGTCGCACTCGCCGCGCTGTTGCTGGCCGGGTGTGCGGGCAGCGGTGACTATCTCGCGGGCTTCACTGCCGCCGAGCGCCAGTCGATCCCGTTCGCGCCGATTACCGCCACCCGTCCCGGGGCGACGATGTTGGAAGCATACCGCCTGCAACACCGCTACGTTCGCACGCGGCTGCGTGCGGGTGACCGGATCGCCGGGTACAAGGGCGGGCTGATGTCGGAAGCGTCGCTGGCCGGGCGTGGCGTGGCCGAGCCGCTGGTCGGCGTGCTCTTCGCCGCGGGAAGCGCCGACGATGGTGCGACGATTTCGCTCTGCGGCTATCGCCGCGCCGCATTCGAGCTGAAGCTGGGGCACCGCGACGGGCAGGTGCTGCCGGTGATCGACCTGCCCGACATCGCGTATCGCGACCCCGATCATTATGGCGCGGTCGACATGGTGGCGGCGAACATTTCCGCCGCACGCTATGTTCGGGGCATGGCGCAACCGGCGGACGGGCGCGACCTCGATGCGCTACGCGTGACGCTGAGCCGTGATGGCCGGGCGATCGCCTCCGGGATATCAGGGGAGTCGTTGGGCGGGCAAAACGCGAGTCTCGCCACCGTGCGCGATCTGGCAGTGCGCGCCGGTTATGCGCCCCGCCCTGTCGACCTGATCGTCACGGGCAAGATCGGCGATCGTGGCTGGCTGCTGCCCGGGCGTTATGTTGCGGATTACGGACCGCTGGGACGGGTGACGTTCGCCGTTACGGCGTGCGCGGCATAGCATCTCCGCTTCTTGCCACAGACAGTCCAGTAGCGGGGCCGGATCAAGTCCGGGGCGACAAGTGAGGCAAGCGTCCGAGGTCACGCCTCGGCGGCACGCGCCTTCTTCGTTGCGACGATATCACCGCGCGCCAGTCGGCGGATGCTCGCCTCCAGCCGACGCTCGGCCTCGTAGATCTCGCGCTGCGTCCGCATTGCCGTGGTCATGTGCAGCCGCGCCGCATCGCGCGCGCCTTCGACGTCACCGGCCATGATCGCATCATAGATCGCCTGATGCTCGCGCAGCTGCGAGTCCTTCTCGCGACGATGCTCGTACAGGTTCTTGCGGTTGAGATAGACGTTCGAGCGCAGGATGCTCTCGATGCTGCGCATGAAGTGCATCATCATGAGGTTGTGGCTCGCCTCGTAGATGGCGAAGTGGAATTCGGCGTCGGTGCGCGCGATCTCGTCGACGTCCTGCGCCTCATGCGCGACCGTCATCGCCTCGAAGCAGCGCGTGATCGCCTCGCGATCGACCGACGAGGCGCGTTCGGCCGCGAAGGCGGCGGCGGCGGCTTCCATCTCGGCGCGCAATTCCAGACAGTCGATCCGTGCCTCGGGCGTGTCCATCAGTTGCAGCAGCGGATCGCGAAGGCTCTTGCCGATCTGGTCGCTGACGTGCGCGACACCCTGCGCGTTGGTGGTCAGGAAGCCGGCGGCGATCAGCTTGTCGAGCGCCTCGCGCAGCGACGGCCGCGACACGTCGAGCTTCGCCGACAGCTCGCGCTCGGACAACAGCCGCTCGCCGGGGCGCAGCGAGCCCTCTAGGATCATCTGCTGGACATGTTCTGCGATCGCATCAGCCAGTTTGGCGGGCCGAATGGAGGGTGCGTTCATCGGGGTGCGCCTGAAAACATGATCCAGATATAGCGATGGGCACGCGCCGCTGGAAGCGGCGACGTCAGCCGTTCAACAGTACCGCCTCGAACGCGCCGACCGCCGGCAGATCGAGCCATGTGAGTCCGGCGGCGTCGGGTGCCGTCGATGTCGCCAACGCCTGTCCGCCGACCAGCGCACGCGCGCCGGACACTCCGCCGCGGATGCCGAGCCGCAGGCCGTGCAGCGCAGGCGGCGCCGCATAATGCGTGTTCCGCTGCCCCGCGTAGTTCACCAACGTCAGCAGCGATGCGCCATCGCTGCGACTCATCATCATCAGCTCGACCGGGCCATCGCCCGTCAGCACGACTTGCGGTGCGGGCGCGTAACGCGCGATGAGTCGCTCGATCAGCTTGCGATGTACCGGCAGGCCATCGCGGAGATACTGCCAGCCGACGAACCACGGAAGGTGCGCGGCATGTCCCTTGCCATGCGCGCGCATCGAGACCCCGGGATCACGGCGCGCCGCAACGCCGGGGATCGCATAGCTGAATTCGGGCGGACCATAACGCTGGTCGGGGGCGAAGCGCATCAGCGTCTCGGCACCAGCGCGCGCGGTGCCGCCGGCATAGACGCCGTCGAGCGGTACGCGGCCGGTCACCTTGAGCGTGCTGACGTCCGGATCGAGCGTCCAGCCGTGGATCGGCTGTGGTGGCGTATAACGCGCGAGCGGGAAGCAGGCGAGCGGCACGGTGGCGCGCGGTTGCCCACGCTCGTCGAAAGCGCCGGGCATGGCGGTCGCGATCAGCAGCCCGCCGCGCTCGACGAAGCGGTCCAGCGCCGCCGCTTCCGCGTCCGACAGCATCATCGCATTGGGCAGGACGATCATGTCGAAGCCCGCGCTCAGGTCGGTGGTGCCATCGGCGACGCGCGCATCGCTGACAAAGCGGAACGGGATACGCGCGTCGACCAGTGCGCTGTACACTCCGCGCGCTTCCGCGGTCTGCCACGCCGCATAGGGGGTCATGCCCGCCAGCCGCGCCGACGCGCCCGATTGATAGAGGCCGACGCGCGCCGACTCCGCCATCCCCGCATAGGCACGTTCGTTCGCGGCGCGCCATTTGAACAACCGCGACACCGGCGGCAGGTAGGTCGGGTCGTCCTGGTCGGCGAGCGTGCCCATCAGGTACAGGTCCAGCTTCGCGCCGACGCCCATCGCCTGCGCCATACGGTTCTCGTGACAGGCGGCGGTCTCGGTCACCTGTCGCCACGGATAGTCGATGTGCGCGGTGGAGGTCGACGACCATGGCGTGCCGGGACTGCGGGCGAGCGCGGCGCGACATTGCTCGCCCGATTGATAGGCCCATTCCGGGCCGGTGCGGTCGACGCGGCGCTGCACCTCGCCGCGCCCGACCTGCTCGACGCTGTCGTGCTGCGCGATCGGCACGCCGGGTGCCAGCGTCGCAATGTGATCGGAGATGCGTTTGCGCAGCGCCTCGGACGTGCGCGCCTGAAAGGTGAGGTAATCGCGCCAGGCCGGGTCACCATAGCCCTCTTTCGCGGGCAGTTCGCGGCAGTACATTTCGCGGAACACGCGCCGGCAATTGCCGCACACGCAGATGCCGTGGTCGACATTGGCGTAGTCGGTGCGCGGATAGCCGGTCATGTTGAAGAAGATGCCGTCGGGCTTGTAGCGGGTCAGCCCCTCGCTGAGCAGCCGCAGCCCGTAATCCTGCGCCCAGCCGCCGTTCGGACACGCCTGATAGGTGCCGGCGAACGCGCGCGGGGTGCCGTCGCGGTTCTGCATGAACCAGTCGGGATGCGCGTCATAGACCGGCTGCATCGCCTTGGAGAGATCGAAGCGGCCGATATAAGCCAGACCCTCGTCGTGCGCGGCCTCGATCATCTCGCGCACGAAGTCGCCGCGGCCCATATACGGGTTGCGTCGCTGATAGGGCAGTTCTGTGGGATAGAAAGCGACGATCCCGCCGATGTTCGAGACGATGACGTTGCCGCCGAAGTCGCGGATCGCGCGCGCGATCGTGCGCGGGCTCTCGCGGATGTCGATCTCGCGCAAATTGGTCTGCACGATGCGGTAATCCTGCAACCACCAACGCTTGGGATCGAACGTGCCACCGGTCCGCGGCGCCTGCGCCAGCGCGCCGCCCGCCACGCTGAACCCGGCGAGCGACAGCGTCTGGAGCGCAAGGCGCCGCGTGATGGTCACGCCTCGACCTTCGCGATCTGATGGTCGGCGAGCGCCTCCAGCGCCTGCACCATCGCCGAATGATCCCGGTCCGCCCCGCCGCGCGCAACGCAGGCGCTGAACAATTGCTGCGCCGAGGCGGTGTTCGGCAGCGCGAGGCCCAGCACGCGGGCGCTCGACAGCGCCAGGTTGAGGTCCTTCTGGTGCAAGGCAATGCGGAAGCCGGGCGCGAAGGTGCGGTCGATCATCCGCTGCCCGTGCACCTCCAGCACGCGCGACGCGGCGAAGCCGCCCATCAGCGCGGCGCGGACCTTGTCGGGATCGACGCCGGCCTTGGACGCGAACAGCAGCGCCTCGCCGACCGCCTCGATGTTGAGCGCGACGATGATCTGGTTCGCGACCTTCGCGACCTGTCCGGCGCCGACCTCTCCCACATGCGTGACGTTCTTGCCCATCGCCGCGAACAGCGGCGCGACCCGAGCGAACGCCGCCTCGCTGCCGCCGCACATGATCGTCAGCGTCGCCGCCTTCGCGCCGACCTCGCCGCCCGACACCGGCGCATCGACATAGTCACCGCCCGCCGCCGCGACGCGCGCGGCGAAGTCGCGGGTCGCGATCGGGTCGATTGAGCTCATGTCGACAACGCACGTGCCGGAACGCAGCCCGGCGACGACGCCCTGCTCGCCGAACAGCGCGCGCTCGACGTCGGGGGTGTCGGGGAGCATCAGGATCACGACCTCGGCTTCGGCGGCGAGATCGTGCGCCGACGCGCAGACGGTCGCCCCGCCGGCCAGCAGTTCCTCCGGCACCGGCGAGCGGTGTTGCACCAGCAGCAGTTCATGCCCCGCCGCCTGCAAGTGCCCGGCCATCGGCCGCCCCATGATCCCGGTGCCGACAAAACCGATCTTCATGCGCTGTACCTCGAACGTGGAAGGGTGATGCTTGCCGCCTAGAAGCGGATCCGCCCGCCGATGCCGACCACGCGACCGCGCAGGTCGTGATATTGCGACAGCGTGGCGAGCGCGACGGTGATGCTCGATTCCGCCAGCAGCGGCGGGTCGGTGTCGGTCAGGTTCTCGACCTTGGCGTAGATCTGGAAGCGATCGGTGACGTCATAGGTCACCGACATGTCGGTATAGAGATACGCCGGATAATGGTTGCGGTTCAGGTCGAGCGGCCCGAACGCATTGTCGAAGGTGCCCGGGCCGATATAGTTGAACAGCAGCCGCAGGTTGAGCGGCCCCTGATCGTACAGGAACGTCGTCGAGCCACGCCACTTCGGGGTCGCGAACCCGCCCTGCAATTGCCCGGCGGTGTTGACCTGTCCGTTTGCCGTGGACGAGATCAGCCGGTCGACATAGGTCGCCAGCGCGCGGGTGGTGAAGGTGCCCGCGAACAGCGGAAAGGCATAGCTCGCCTCGAAGTCGACGCCGCGGGTCTTGAGCGTCTGGGCGTTGAACGAGTTGGCGTTGACCTGCGTGATCGCGCCGGTGTCGTCACGCAACACGCCGGCGCAGAAGACTTGGTCGCCACGGCCGCACCGATCGACCACCTCCTGCTGCCCCGGCGTGATGATCGCGTCGCGCAGATCGATGTTGTAGAAGTCGGCCGACAGCTGCAATCGCGGAATGAACGACGGTTGCAACACGACGCCGCCGGTGAAGGTATAGGCGGTTTCCGGGCCGAGGTTCGGATTGCCGCCGATCAGGAAGTTCACGTTGGCGGTGCGATTGGTCAGGTAATCGGTGACGGTGCCAATGCGGATGTTGGCCTGCGCGAACAGGTCATTGATGCGCGGCGCGCGGAAATCGCGCGAATAGGTGCTGCGCAGGCGGATATCGTCGTTGATCGCGTAGTTCAGCCCGACCTTCCATACTGCGGTCGACCCCACGGTGCTGTAATCGACGAAGCGTCCGGCCAGATCGACGTCGAGGCTGCGCGCGAACGAGGTCTCGCGCGCCAGCGGAATCGACATCTCGCCATAGGCTTCCTTGACCTCCAGCTTGCCATAGTAGGAACCGAACGTGCCCTGTCGCCAGCCATTGACGTCCGAGACAGGGTCCGATCGGTTGTCGACCGAGTCTCGCCGATATTCGCTGCCCACCGCCACTTTGACCGGGCCGGCCCAGGTGTTGAACACGGTACCCGACACGTTCAGGTTGACGATGCCGCTCTGCGACCGTGAGTCCTGCCGTGAAGTGCCGAGCACATAGGCGTTTACTTCAGGCGTCACCGCGCCGATGCCGAAGATGTTGGCCGGGACGCAGCCGTTGCCAGGGTTGGTCAACGTCGAACGGCACACCGGCTGACCATTTGGACCGATCACCGGATCAAGCGCCAGTGCCCAGTTCGCCTGGTTGCGATTGTTGCGGCCCTCGATCAGCGAGCGGGCGTAGGTGTAGCTGCCGCCCAGCGCCCACTTCCACGTTTCGGAGAGCGAACCGGTAAGCGCGCCGCTGACGCGATAATAGCTGTTCTCGGTCGAGTTTTCGTTACGTCCCTGCTCGGGATTGTAGCGTCCGACGCGGATGGTGGTCAGGTTGTTGGCGACCATCGCCGCGCGAATGTTGGCAGGCAGGAAAGCATTGTCGCGGCGTACGGTAATGTCGCCGTTGTTGGTGTTGTAATTGCCGGTGCTGCGCGCCAGCGTATTGGCGGCCAGTACATCGAGGCGACCCGTGACGTCATCGCTGAAGTCGTAACTGAGCCGGCCAAAGCCGCTGATCTGCCGGGAGGCGACCTGCAGGGGCGCGAAGTTCGGCTGCGGCATCAATCCCTCGCCGCCTTCCATCCAGACGGTACCGACATTGGCGCCCTGCTGGAAGATCGACTGTGCGCCGTTGGCGCCGAACTGGATGTTACGCAGCGGCCCCGCCGAGGTGATGACGCCGCCGGCAGTCATCTGCGAATAGCGCGCGTTCGGCACGATCAATTGCCGGAACTGGCCGTTGGTCGGCGTATAGGCCGCGTTGGGGATGAAGGTGACGCCATTCTGCCCCCAGTCGCGTGCGCCCTGGTAGACGATGTCCGGCTGATTGAAATAGGAACCGGCGATCAGGAAGCGCCCGCGGCCGCCACCGAACTTGCCGCCGTACAGGGCGCTGGCGGATACCTGGCCAAGATCGCCATGAGTGGAGACGTTGTACTGAGCGTCGAGTTTCCCGCCCTGTACATTGTCGGCCAAGATGAGATTGACCACGCCGGTGATCGCGTCGGAGCCGTAGACGGAGGACGCACCCGCCGTCACGATGTCGAGCCGCGCGATCAGGGGCGCGGGCAGGATGTTGATGTCGAAGCCGTTGGCGATCGGGCTGCTGTCCATCATGCGCTGCCCGTCAACCAGCAGCAACGTGCGCGTGGAGCCGAGCGCGCGCATGTTGAAGGTCGCCAGACCCAGATTGCGCCCGCTGCCGTTGTTGCGGTTGGGACGCAGCGCCGGAACGTCGCGCAGCAGGTCGACGACGTTGGTGGCCGCCTTCTGCTCCAGCTGCTGCTCGGTGATCGTGGTGATCGGTGTCGGCTGCTGGAAGGTGGATCGTGCGATGCGACTTCCCGTCACCACGACCTCGCCCGGACCTTCATCCTGCGACGCAGCCGCAGTCGGGTCTGCGGGCAGCGCGATCGAGGGATCATCCGCGGCCGCTGGCCCGTCGGTTGATTGCTGGGCCTGGGCGGGCAGGGATTGGCAAAGGGCGACGGCACAAACGCCGACAGCCAGCAAATTCAAATGAGACAGGCGCTTCATCGTCCCCTCCGTCAGATGGTGTATCCATCTTTGTATCGCGCTTTGGATAGGACATATTACCACTAGGATCAATGGAAAACATTTTGATCCTGAAAGCGAGAGGCGAACGCCGTTGATGACTCGAGGCATCGCGTGATCGTCCGCGTCGTGGCCACGCGCGAGCGGTGCAGAAGGCTAGCGACAGGGTGGCGGCAGACTGGCGAGCAGATGACCGCTACGCGGCCTTACGGGCGGATGATCCGGCCATAAGCGTCCGGCAAGCTCGTAATCCGGCGCCATACCAAGCGCACTTCGAGCGATCCTCCGGGTCGCCGCCGGTGACGGGTGGAAGAAGCGGAGCGGCGAGGGTGGCTAGCGCGGACGAAGCATGCGCTGCCCTACCCCACCGTCAACCGTTTACCATCAGGTACAAATGGTCTGTCGGCGCCCGGCAAACACATCCGCCTGTGTCGGGAAATTCAACGCACACCCGGCCAGAAATGCCGCGATCCCGCGTTCGCCATGGAAGTCCACGTCGTCCCGCCGGGGCGCACTGACCTGCGGAAAGGCACAATAGCCTGCGAGCAGGCAGTGCCAGGATATTTCTCCGAAATGCGAGCTGTTATCTCGCAAGACCGCTCCGAGATCACCACGCCGGAACCAGACGTCCAGCACCTCCAGCAAACCGTCGGGCACCGCCGGGTTCGCGGCATTCGCGCGCCAGTAATCGGTGTCTGCCCGGGTGGTAAGTTTGTAATGCGCGACGATATAGTCCCGCACGCCGTCGATCCGTGCGTTGATCGTGTCGTTGAAGGCGGCACGCGCGCGATCGGTGACGCCGTCACGATCAATATGCGCGATGAACTGCTCGACAGTTCCCAGCACCAGATGCAGCGCGGTGGCCTCCAGGGGCTCGAGGAAACCCTGTGCCAGCCCGATCGCCACCACATTGTGCGCCCATGACCGCTCCAGCCGCCCGACCCGAAAGCGCAAGTGGCGCGCAACGGCGTCGTTGCGCGCGTCTAGCCCGTCGCGCAACTCTGCCTCGGCGGCATCGGCGGACTGGAACGCGCTGGCATAGACATAGCCGTGCCCGGTACGATGCCTCAGCGGGATCGCCCAGCGCCAGCCATTCGAGTGCGCGGTCGCCACCGTTTCGACGCCGGGCGCGTCGGTGGTCGAAATCGGCAGCACCACCGCCGCGTCGTTGAACAGTTGATCCGCGAAGCTGCGGTACGGCACGCCCAGCGTCTGCTCGACCAGCAAACCCGCAAGGCCGCTCGCGTCGATGAACAGATCGGCAGCGATGTCCTCGCCCGTGTCGGTGACCAGCGCGGCCATATCGCCGTTCTCTGCGCGCGACGCTCCCACCACGCGCGCCTGGCGGTGCGCGACACCGCGCGTGACAGCCAAGTCGCGCAGATACGCGCCCAGCAGCCCGGCGTCGAAATGATAGCCATATTCCATCCGGAACGGGAACGACGGCGGCGTCAGCGGTGCCTTCCCCTCCGCCGACAGTCGCGCCCCCAGCAGAAAGGCATCGGGATGCACCGGCACGTCGTGCCCCAGCCGCCGGTTTCGGCAATTGAGCACGAACGCCTCCTGCGTATGCACGTCGACCTGCGTCGTGAACGGATGGCGGTAGCTTTGCCAAGGCGCGGCAGGGCTCCATCGGTCGAAGCGGATACCGACCTTGTAGGTCGCCTGACAGCGCGGCATCCAGTCGTCCTCCGCGATCCCGATCAGTTCGAAGAAGCGCTTGAGTGTCGGGGTCGAGCCCTCCCCCACCCCGATCGTACCGATGTCGGGCGATTCAATCAGCGTTACCGCCGCGTCGGGCCACGCCTGCCGGAGCAGATGCGCGGCGAGCCATCCCGCCGTTCCGCCGCCCAGGATCGCGACGCGGCTCACGCGATCCCGCCGCACGCGCGCAGGAAATCGTCATGGCGTGGCATCTTCGCCAGCGGTTCGCGCTTCGCCGCCGCCAATTCGCGCAACTGCTCCGCCAGTTGGCGTGCATCGACGCCATCGGCAAGCGGATGCCGCGCGGCGGGAACGATACCCTGCCCCAGCAGCACCTGCACCCACGACGGCTCCAGGAAAATATCGAGCGGATCTTGCGTCAACACGCCCCCGGCGCGGAACAGCGCGATCTTCGCCGCCAGCCGCTCGGGCACCACCATGTCACGCAGGTCGCGCCAAAAGGCGGAATCGTCACGGCGCGTCGCGTGATAATGCAGAATGATGAAGTCGCGCACGGTCTCATATTCGACCTGTGAATGACGATTGTATTCGGCGACCATCAGCGGATCGAGGCCGCCCGCCGTCGGAAAGAAATGTAGCAACCGCACGATCGCCGACTGGATCAGATAGATGCTGGTTGATTCCAGCGGTTCGAGAAAGCCGCTCGACAGCCCGACCGCGACGACATTGTGGTGCCACTGCCGCCGCGCCCGCCCGGTGCGGAACCGGATGACACGCGGATCGGCCAGCGCCGGGCTGCCGATATTGTCGAGCAGCAGCGCGGCGGCCTGATCGTCGCTCAGATGGCGGCTGCTATAGACGAGGCCGTTGCCATTGCGATGCTGAAGCGGAATGCGCCATTGCCACCCCGCGGTTCGGGCGATCGACTGCGTATAGGGCGCCGTCTCCGCGAACCGTTCGGACGGCACCGCGATCGCGCGGTCGCACGGCAGCCAATGCCCCCAATCCTCATAGCCGACGTTCAACTGCTGCTGGATCAACAGCCCGCGCGCGCCCGAGCAATCGACGAACAGGTCGCCCTCGACCCGCCGTCCGTCGCGCAACACCAGGGACGTGACGTCGCCGCGCTCGCCATCGCGTTCGACCGCGCTCACCATACCCTCGACACGCGTCACGCCGCGCGCCTCGCTGTAGCGACGCAGAAACTGCCCGTAGAGCGAGCTGTCGAAATGATAGGCATAGGGCAGGCTCCATGCCGGATCGCCGCTTTGAATCGGCGCAAACCTGCCCGCGCGTGCACAGAGGTAATTCAGGTCGAAGTCCCAGTAATGGGCGTCGATCCCTTCGGCCCGCGCGCGGTGCCAGAAATGGTGGAAGGGGCAGAAGGCGATCCCCCGCCCCGCCGCACCGAATGTGTGAAAATAGGATTCGCCGGGCGCGCCCCAGTCGTCGAACCGGATCGCCAGCTTGATCGTCGCTTTCGTCTCGCGCAGAAACGCGGCCTCGTCGATGCCCAGCGTCGCGTTGACGTGCTGGATCGGCGGGATCGTCGCCTCGCCGACGCCGATGATGCCGATTTCCTCGGATTCGACCAGCGTGGTCCGCACCTGATCGCCCAGCACCCGCGCGATCAACGCCGCCGCCATCCATCCTGCGGTTCCGCCGCCAACGATGACGATGCGTTCGATCGCTGCTGGCATGTGGCACCTCCCCGGTTGGTTCGTCATCCTAGTCACCTTCCCTTTACCACGACCACCCCGGCGAACGCGGAGGGCCAGGCAAGGAAATTGATGCCGCGACGCGCAACGCGTAACGATGACAGCTCTACGCCCCCGACCCGGCTTCCGCCGGTCCGGCAACGTCACGGAAGGTACACCTGCGCGATCAGAAGATCGCGTAGGTCAGATTGAGCATGAAGTTGCGCCCGAACGTTTCGTTGCGCAGGAACAGTCCCGTCTCCGAATCCGAATAGGTATCACGCTCGTTGGTCAGGTTCATGGCCTGCAACGATATGCGAAGTCCCTTCAGATACTTGATGTCGGTGCCCGCGAAATCATAGCCGATCTGCGCGTCGACCAACGTCTGCGCGCTACGATTGAGCGGCGCGAGCGTGTTGCTGCCACCGCGATCCTCCGACACCCACTTCGACCGGTTGTTTGCCGACACGCGCGCCGAGAAGCCGTATTTTTCGAAATAGGCGGTTCCCTGGAACACCCGCGCCGACAGGCCCGGAATGTCGAGTCCGCCGTCCAATCCGCCATCGGTCAGCGCTGCCGCGCCGGTGACGCCGAACCCGTCCAGCGCGCCGGTCAACAGCCGCAGTGGGAACGACCCCTGCAATTCGATGCCCTTCACCTCGCCGCGCAGGCCGCCGCGATAGGTGGTATCGACGCCCAGGAAGGTGGCGGGCGCGATGACATTGTTGTTGGTGTCGACGGCCTGGTGATAACCGGGAATGTAGAACTGGCTATAGTCGCGGATCGTGGTGCTCTGGATGTTCCAGTTCAGCAGCTTCTTGTAGAAGCCCGACGCCGAGACGAAACCGTCCGGCGCGAAGTAGAATTCGTAGGAAAGGTCGAGCTGGTTGGCCTCATAGGGGCGCAGGCGCGCGTTGCCGCCGGTCGACAACCACGGACCGCGGGCGGGATCGGTGCTGGTCACCTCCGCCACGTTGTTGCGGAATTTCACCGACGATCCCGGGTTCAGGAAGTCGATGCGCGGGCGGCTGACCACCTTCGATGCGGCGAAGCGGACCGTATGGCCATTCCCGAGATCGAAGTTCAGGTTCATGCTTGGCAGAAAGCGCGTATATTTCGCGCCGTCGCTGATCGGCGTGGCCTGCACCCGCAGGTTCGACCCGACCAGCGAGGTGAAACCCGTGCCGCGCTGATCGGTGATCAGCGCCTGCACGCCGACGTTACCGAACATGCGCACGGCGTCGGTCGTCACCTCGAAATCGGCCTTGATCGACGGCTGCCACACCTTCTCGCGGATCGTATAGGTGTCACCCAGACGATCCGGCTCCAGCGCGCCCGCATCCCAGCGGCGATAGAAGTCGCTGTTGATCAGACCCAGCGCGTCATAGGCGACGACATTGCCGAGCCCCGCCCAGCCGAGATCCGCCACGCCGCGGCGAGCGCTTTCAGGAATCGGACCGTCCGATGGATAGGTCTCTGCGGTCAGGAAGAAGCCCTGATTCGTCTTCGCCTTCTTGTGATCCGAATAGCGCAGCGCAATGGTGATCGACTTCAGCACGCTGTCGTCGAAGCGATAATTCGCCTGCAATCGCGCCGCGTTGAGGAATTCGTCAAACAATGCCGAGTTGACGAAGCCGTCCTGCGCCTGCGCGAAGCCGATACCGGCGGCCCGCGCCGCCGCGGTGTTCAGCTCAGTGATCGGCGCCAGGCTGCCGCCCCACGCCTGCGGACCGGCCAGCTTCACGGCCGCATAATTGTCGAACGATTGGCTGTTGTTCGAGAACATCAGCCCGCGATCGGTATAGTTCCACTCCCGGATCGTGTCCGGACCCTGCGACGCCAGACCGGCGCGACCGAGGCCCGAATAACTTTCGCCGCGCGTGTCGTTCTTGCTGCTTTCCGAATGCGACAGGTCGAGCGTCAGGTCGAGGTTCGAGGTCGCGGCATAGTCGAAATTGCCACCGACGACGAACAGCTTGCCCTGCTTGTCGAGCGGATCGCTGCGCAGCACCGACTTGTAGCCCGAGGTACGCGCCGAGGTGACGAGATCGCCGTCCGACCCGAGAATACCGCTGCCGTCCGCGGCGACCGGCAATTGCTCAATGAACCCGCGCGAGATGCCCTTGTCAGAGAAGTCGATGTAAAGCCCGTCGACGGTCGCGGTGAACTTGTCACTGGGGCGCCACTGCAACACGCCGGCCAGCGTATCGCGCTTCAGCACGCGCGAACGCGCCGCCGTCTCGTGCCCCGACACGACCTGCTTGCCCGCGTTCGGGCCGGAGGTGACCGCCCCGTCGTCATAGCCCCAGACGCTGGAGAACCGGTCCTGTACCGGCGACGACGTGGTCGCCGCCGTCAGGGCGATGCCGATCGTATCGTTGGCGAACTTGTCGCTGAACGAGATCGCGGCGCGATAGCCGCGATTGCTGAAATCCGGATTGCTCGACGATTGGCCGTTCTGCTCGATGCTGCCGTTGACGATCAGCGCGCGCTTGCGCTCGAGCGGACGGACAGTGCGGATGTCGACCGTGCCGCCGACACCCATCGCGGTCAGCCCGGCATCGGGCGTCTTGTACACGACCGCACTGCCGACGATTTCCGCCGGATAGAGGTCGTATTCGACGCCGCGATTGTCACCGATGCCGATCAATTCGCGCCCGTTCAGCGTCGTGCCCACGAAATCTTCGCGGAAGCCGCGCACCGAGATGCCGCTGATGCGCCCGGAACGACGCTCGCCCGCCAGACCGGCGAGACGGCCCAGCGAATCGGCAACACTCGATTGCGGCAGCTTGCCGATGTCTTCCGCGGAAACTGCCTCGACGACGGAGGTGCTGTTCCGCTTGATCGCCTGCGCGCGCTCCAGGCTGGCGCGCAGGCCGGTCACGACGATGTCCTGCGGCGTGGAAGCGTCTTCACCCGATGGCGGGACGGTGGGATCGCTGGCGGGGGCGGGATCGGGCACGACGGTCGTCTGCGCGAACGCGGCACCGCTGCCGAGCAGCGCGACAGCTGCGGTCGAGCAAGCGAGCAAGTGACGTATGGTGGTCATCGCAGAACCCCTCCCTGTAATCGCCCGGCGTTATTGCCGTAGCGTCAAGCAATGCACTTTACCTAAAGGCCAGTGCAATCGATTGCAATCAAAAATTTCGCCGTTACTGTGTACCTTGGAAGCACGGCTGGGAACGGCGTAGAGAGGATGCGGGCGATGCGGAAGAGCTTGGCCGGAACTTTATTTGCGGTAGCGCTATCAGGCGTTTCACTGTTGCCTTTAGGTGCCACTGCCCAGCCGCTGGCTGCTGCGAAAGCCGACGCGGTTCCATGGTGGAAACATGCCGTGATCTATGAAATTTATCCACGCAGCTTTCAGGATACGGACGGCGATGGTGTCGGGGATCTGCGTGGGATCACGTCGCGCCTAGACTATCTGCAAGCGCTGGGCGTCGACGCGATTTGGGTGACGCCGTTCTTCCCCTCGCCGAACGCCGATTTCGGCTACGACGTCGCTGACTATACCGCCGTCGATCCGCGCTATGGCACGATGGCCGACTGGGACCAACTTGTTGCGGCGGCCAATAAGCGGGGCATCCGCGTGATGGTCGATCTGGTCGTCAACCACAGCTCTGCCGAACATCCATGGTTCAAGGAGTCGCGTCGTTCGCGCGCGAACCCCAAGGCGGACTGGTACATATGGCGCGACGGCACGCCCGACACGCCGCCCACCAACTGGCAATCGATCTTCGGCGGCCCTGCGTGGACCTGGGATAAGACCCGCAAGCAGTGGTATTATCATATATTCCTGCCGCAGCAGCCAGACCTTAACTGGTCGAACTCCGCGCTCAGGAAGGCGATGTTCGACGTCGTGCGCTTCTGGCTGGATCACGGCGCGGCGGGCTTCCGGCTGGATGCGACCCCCTATCTGTTCGAGGACCCGACATGGCCGCAGGATCCCGATCCGAAGGGCGGTGATCCCGTCTGGCTGAAACCATATAATTCGCAGCTTCCCGGCACGAACCAGGTGCTGCGCGAGATGCGCAAGATCGTCGACGACTACCCGGGCAACCCGGTCCTGCTCGGTGAGTCCTCGACCCGAAACATCCAGCAGCTGCGCGCGGTCTACGGGAAGAACAAGGACGAAATTCACCTGCCGATGAACTTCCTGGTCGGCAACATCGACAAGCTCGACGCCGCCACCTTCAAACGCCGTTATGACGAGGCCGCAACGCAGCTCGACGGGCTTACCCCGGTCGAGTTTTTCAGCAACCACGACCAGTCGCGCCAGTATAGCGAATTCGGCGATGGCCAGCACGACGCGCTGATCGGCAAGATGACCGCGGCGCTCACCCTGCTCAATCCCGGCACGGCGCTGCTCTATTTCGGCGAAGAGATCGGGATGAGCGATATGGACAAGGCGAGGCTCTCGAAGGTGCCGCTCGGCCCGAACCGCCCGCGTGCCGACGAACGTGATCGCGCGCGGACGCCGATGCAGTGGAGCGCCGCGCCGAACGCCGGCTTCACGACCGGCACGCCGTGGCTGCCGGTTGAGGCGCGCTATACCAGGGTGAATACCGAAGCGCAGCGCAGGGACCCGGCATCGCTGCTCAACTGGTATCGCACGCTTATTGACCTTCGCAGGAACGACGCGGTCTTTCGCGGGGGCAGCTATATTCCGTTGACCAGCAGCGATCCCGAGCTGTTCGCCTTCGCGCGTGAGGACGGGAGCGGCCGGGGAGCGCTGGTGATCGCCAATACCGGGGCGACGTCCCGCAACGCGGCGCCAGCGGGGTGGACGGGTCCGAAGCCCGTCTTCGGCGCGCAAAGCTGCGCCTCGGGCGCGTCAGGAAGCGGAATGATGATCGCGGCCTATGACACCTGCATCGTCCGCTATATGCGCTGAGGGCGCTTTGGCCTGGCTCGGAAATGCTTGGACCAGGCGACGCTGATGCTGCGCATCCGTGATCGGGACGATCCGACCCGACAGGGTGATATCGTCGCGGAGACGCTGTGCCTCAACCTACCCGGTCGGAGACAAAGTTCCGAGCCAGGCGACGATGACGAGGATCGAAAGGCCACAGAGGAGTTCAAGTTCTAGGCTGTAAAGCAAAGAGCGGGATCCATCGCCACGTTCGCCTAGATTCACGGCGTCACGCAGCCGGGGGATCAATATCCAGCGATGCCGTGCCGCCAAGGTGAGCATCATGGCGAACAGGGCCAGTTTCGCGGTCAATAGCTGGCCGTACAGCGTTGATCGAAGTACCGCCAAAGCGTCCGTGCCGACGATCATCCAGCCGTTGATGACCCCTGTGACGACCACCGTCGCCGCCAGCACCGAACCCGCCAGGGCGAAACGATGAAGGGCTGCGACGGCGTCGCGCAGGGCGGTTACATCTCGATGCGCCACGAACAGCCGCAGCGAGAGGGTGACGATCGCGCCGATCCATGCCGTGCCCGCCAGCGCATGCACGATGTCGGCGGTGAGATGGACGCGACCGGCGGGTCCGTCCTGCATCGCGCCGTGGCCGGTCCAGGCGACGGTCGCCAGGGCGACGGCGCTGCTCGCGCACACGATGATCGTCCCTCCACGACCACCCCGCCAACTACCGAACATTGCCACGAACAGCGCAGCGAAGCGCACCGAGAAGGCCACACCGACCGGGGTTTCGGCAAGTACCATCCGCAGCATCTCACCATCGACGGGCAGGATCGCCGTTCCGGCCATCGACGCGGTCAGCACCAGAAGCGCGGCGACCGAGGAGATCAACGCGGCGCCGACGCTCGCCATCAACCACCAGCGTCGAATTCTCCACCCGTCCATCAATGCCTGCAGCGGTATCCCGAACGCGGCTGCCAAGGTCACGTAGACGGCGACGCGTGCCGCGACGACGGCCAAGCCGCTCACGGGTCAGCGGACGGAGAAGGCGTAGCTGCCCGCAATGCGATGCGTGTCGGCGGAAACGACGTGCCACTCCACGCGATAGCTGCCGGCAGTCAGAGGCTTGGCGGGAATGACGGTAAGCGTGTCGCCCACCGCCGCCGTGGTGCTGCCGACGGGCATGGGCGCGTGCTTCATGCCGGCCATCCCGGTCATCAACAGCGTCACGTCCGACAGCTTCGGCATCAGCTTCTCGCTGAAGCGCAATGCGATGCGCGACGGCGTGGCGACCGCCGCATCGGCGGCGGGCGTGGCGGCGACGAGTTTCGGATGCGCCCATGCGGAGGGCGCAAGCAGCAGGGCGGCAGCGGCACAGACGATGCGGAACATGAAGAAGACCTCCGGAGGGGAATGATGCTGTCGTTACGCGGCAGCGCGCCCTGCCCCTCATCTGCCCTGCAAAAAAACTGCGGGGTTGCTCGCCCGCCTGCGTATGGAAATATGAGGATGGAGAAAGCGATGCACGACCCCGTTGAACAGGGACTGGCGCACCTGACCGCGCTGCGCGGACCGCCGGCCCTCGACGCGATCGAGGGCGAGGTGTTCGCCGCGCTGGATGAACAGGCGCGTCAACGCGGCGCAGGTCGCGCGGCAGGCATGTGCTCGGTCGCGGTGGCGCTGGCGATCGGGCTGGCGGGCGGTACGATGCTGGCACAGCCCTCGCTTGCCGCCGGTCCACTCGGCGTCGACGCCGCGCTGGCTCCCTCCACCCTGCTGCTCGGCCGATGAGCGCAGGCGTGCGGCGCCTCGCACTGACGATGGTGCTGGCCTTCCTCGCGGCCCTGGCCGGGGTATGGATCGGCTGCCGGCTCATGGCGACGCGCATGCCTCACGGCACCGAGGTCCATGCGCTGCTGCACGACGAGGTGTCACTCGATCGGCAGCAGGAAGCCGCGCTCGACGTGCTGGAAGCGCGCTTCGCGGTGCGGCGCCGTGCACTGGAGGCGCAGATGCGCGCCGATAATGCGCGGCTGGCTGCGGCGATCGAGCGCGAGCACGCCGACGGGCCCGCGGTCGCCGCGGCAGTAGACCAGTCGCATCGCACGATGGGGGCGCTGCAGAAGGCCACGCTGGAGCATGTCTTCGCGATGCGGCGACTGCTGCGGCCCGATCAGACCGCGGCGTTTGACCGGATCGTGGTGCGGGCGCTGACTCCCGCTTCGTGAACGCCGGACTCGACGCGCTGGACGATGCCGGGCTGGTGGCGCTGCACCGCGCCGGGCGGCGCTCGGCGTTCGCCACCTTGATGGCGCGCCACAAGCAACCGCTGTACCGCCTGATCGTCGCGCAGACCCGCGATGCCGACGACGCGCTCGATCTGTTGCAGGAAACGTTTGTGGCGGCGCATGGCGCGCTGGCGCGCTTTGACCCCGACCGCTCGCTGCGCGCGTGGCTGGCGCGGATCGCGATCAACAAATGTCGCGACTGGCAGCGACGGCGACGCGTGCGGCATTTTCTGGCGCGCGTGCTGCCGATCGAGGCGGGTGAGCGCGTCGCGGATCCGGGGGCGGATGCCGAGGCGCAGGCAATCGATCGCGACGAACTGGCGCAGGCACTGGAGGCGATCGGTCGACTGCCCGCCGCCCTGCGCGAGCCGTTGCTGCTGTGCACCGTCGACGAGCTGAGCCATGTCGAGGCGGGCGAGGCACTGGGGATCACCGCCAAGGCGGTCGAAACGCGCATCCGCCGCGCCCGCGCCGCTTTGTCGGGACAAAGCGCCACATCGTGAGGGGAGCACGCGAAGCATGCGTATGTAAGGCATGACCGACGCCCCGCACCGCCTTACCCGACGCACATTACTCCGCGACGCCGGCCTTGCCGGGGGCGTAGCGGCGCTGCCGTGGTTTCCCGCCTGGGCGCAGCCGGTGTCCGCCGGCATCGCGACCCCGCTGCCGACGGTGTCGGGCACCGACATCGCACTGACGGTCGCGCATCAAATGACGATGATCGACGGAAAGCCGCTCCACACGATCGGCGTCAACGGCACCGTTCCCGGCCCGCTGATCAGGCTGCGGCAGGGCCAGACCGCGCGACTGACGGTGAACAACACGCTCGACGAGGAAACGTCGATCCACTGGCACGGGCTGCTGGTGCCGTTCCAGATGGACGGCGTGCCGGGGATCAGCTTCCCCGGCATCGCGGCGCGATCCACCTTTACCTACGAGTTCCCGGTCGTGCAGGCCGGGACCTATTGGTATCACAGCCATTCCGGCCTTCAGGAGCAGATGGGGCATTACGGCCCGATCGTCGTCGATCCCGAGAGCGCCGACCCGGTCGCCTCCGATCGCGAGCATGTGATCGTCCTGTCCGACCACAGCCCGCTGCATCCGCACACGATTTTCCGCAAGCTCAAGCAGCAGGGCGGCTATTTCAACTACCAGAAGCAGACGCTGGCCGGCCTGCTCGCCGGGCGCGACCAGCCGGCGAAGGAGCGCGCCGCATGGGGCGGGATGCGGATGGACCCCACCGACATCTCCGACGTGACCGGCTCGACCTACACCTATCTCGTCAACGGCCACGGGCCCGCCGACAACTGGACCGCGCTGTTCGCGCCGGGCGAGCGCGTGCGGCTGCGCTTCGTCAACGCCGCGGCGATGACGATCTTCAACGTGCGCATCCCGGGGCTGAAGATGACGATCGTGCAGGCCGACGGGCAGAACGTCCGCCCGGTCGCGGTCGACGAGTTCCAGATCGCGGTCGCCGAAACCTATGACGTGATCGTCGAGCCGGTCGGGCCGCACGCCTATACGCTGGTCGCCGAAAGCTGGGACCGGTCGGGCATGGCGCGCGCAACGCTCGCGCCGCAGGTCGGGATGGTCGCCGCCGTGCCGCCGCTGCGCCGTCGCCCGCTGGCGACGATGAAGGACATGGGGATGGGTGACATGGCGGGCATGCACGACATGGCCGGCATGGAGCACGCCGCCGCCCCCGCCCCCTGCGCGCCCGAACATGCCGCGATGGGCCATTGCAAGCCGGGCGCCGCCGCGCCGATGGCGATGGACCACAAGATGCGCGACTTCGCCAACGCGCCCGGCCTGCCGCGCACCCCGACGGTGCAGACGGTCGCGCCGATGCCGATGGACCGCACCGGCGAGCCGCCGCAGGGGCTGGCCGACGCCGGGCACCGCGTGCTGGTCTATCGCGACCTGGTCGCGCTGGAGAAGAACCCGGATCTGCGCGCGCCCTCGCGTCAGCTGCGCATCCACCTGACCGGCAACATGGAACGCTATATGTGGGCGTTCGACGGCGTGAAGCTGAACGAGGTAAAGGCACCGATCCCGTTCCGCGCCGGGGAGCGCGTGCGCGTGACATTGGTCAACGACACGATGATGGCGCACCCGATCCACCTGCACGGCCATTTCTTCGAGCTGGTGACCGGCCATGGTGACCACAGCCCGCGCAAGCACACGATCAACGTCGCCCCCGGCGGCACCGCGACCTTCGACCTCACCGCCGATGCGGTCGGCGACTGGGCGTTTCATTGCCATTTGCTCTATCACATGCACGCCGGGATGATGCAGGTCGTCACCGTCCGCGCCGACGAGACGACGGAGGCGGCGGCATGAGCGCGCTGGCGATAACGCTGTCGGCGCTGCTCGCGAGCGGGCAGATGCACGACATGGCGAACATGCCGGGGATGCAGATGCCGGCAAGGCCCAAGCCCGCCGCTGCCGCGCACAAGCGCTCCCCCCGGCGCGCGGCTTCGCCATCGCACGCGCAGTCGATGCCGGGCATGGACATGACCGCACCGGCCGCCGCCTGCTCCCCCGAACACGCCGCGATGGGCCATTGCAAGCCCGCGACGCCGACGCCCGGACCCGAAGCGGCCGACCCCTGCCCGCCCGAACACGCCGCGATGGGCCATTGCAAGCCCGCGACGCCGACGCCCGCACCCGAAGCGGCCGACCCCTGCCCGCCCGAACACGCCGCGATGGGCCATTGCAAGCCCGCGACGAAGGCGGATCCCGACGCCGCCATCCTCGCCGGCACCGATCAGCCGCCCGGCGACGCCCCGCCGCCCGCCGCCCCCACGACCCGCGCAGCGGCGCGCTTCTACGACCCCGCCGCAATGGCGCAGGCCGACCGCTCGATGCGCGACATGCACGGCGGCATGCGGTTCAGCCAGGTGATCTTCAATCTCGCCGAGGCGCAGGTGCAGTCGGGTCGCGACGGTTATCGCTGGGATGGCGAGGGCTGGTTCGGCGGCGACATCCACCGGCTGGTGGTCAAGAGCGAGGGCGAAGGCGGCTTCGGCGACCGCGTCGACACTGCCGAGGTGCAGGCGCTCTACGCCCGCGCGCTTGATCCGTACTGGAACCTGCAGGCCGGCGTGCGGCAGGATCTGGGCGCCGGCGCGCGGCGCACCTATGCGGTGATCGGGGTCGAGGGCCTTGCGCCTTACTGGTTCGATGTCGAAGGCGCGCTGTTCCTCTCCGACAAGGGCGACATGCTGGCGCGCGCCGAGGCGTGGTACGATCAACGGATTACGCAGCGCGCGATCCTGCAACCCCGCGTCGAGCTGAACCTCGCCGCGCAGGACATGCCCGACAGCCGCATCGGCGCGGGCCTGTCGTCGGCGGAGTTCGGCATTCGCCTGCGCTATGAGCTGCGTCGCGAATTCGCGCCCTATGTCGGCGTCTCTTGGGAACGCCGCTATGGCGCGACCGCGCGCTATGCGCGAAGCGATGGCGAACGCACCGGCGGCATCGCACTGGCGCTGGGGGTACGCGGCTGGTTCTGACGCGCGGCGCGCCATCGTGCCGCGGTCGATTGTGCCGCGGATCGCGCGGCCGCCCCACGATCGTGCGCGCCGATACCGGCAAAAGAGACAATCGCACTGACCGATCCTCCTAAGCTGGCGCTCTGCCAACTGCCGGAGGATCGCCATGCGACACCTGAGACGACTTGCCACCGCAGCGCTGCTCGTCGCGATTGCCGCCCCGCCCGCGGCGGCGCACGGCATCTGGTTCGCGCAGCGCGCGCGGCAGGTGGCGATGATCTACGGGATCGGCGCCGACGATCTCGACATGGTCAAGCGCCTGCCGCTGGTCGAAAGCGTCGGCGCGTTCGATGCCAGCTACAAGCCGGTTGTCGCGACGCTGCGCACCGCCGGGCCGGTGGTGATGGTCGATGCCGAGGAACAGCCGACGCTGCTGGTCGCGGTGCTCCAGAACGGCACCTGGTCGCGCAAGGGCGCGGGGGAGTTCGAGAAGAAGGGCCGCGACGAGATGCCCGACGCGACGCTCTCCGAGAAGACCGTCAAATACGCCGTCTCGATCCAGGGGCCGCTCGACAGGCCGATCCCGGCGCTGCCGACGCAGATCCTTCAGGTCGTACCCGCGGGCGCGCTGCCCGCGACGCTCGGCACGCCGATGACCTATGTCGTGTTGTTCAACGGCAAGCCGGTGCAGGGCGCGCGCGTGATCGCGGACATGGTCAACGATCCCGATGCGAAGGAGATCGCGACCGGCGCCGACGGCCGCGTGACGATGCCGGTCCGCAATCAGGGTCTGAACGTCATCCGCGCCGTCTACAACGGGCCGACCGACAATCCGACGAAGTACGATCGCATCGAACACACCGCGACGCTGGCGTTCACGCTGGCGCACGCCCCCGAATGATCTTGGAGGAACGTCCATGAAGACCTTCGTGATGCTACTCGCCGGGGTCGCGCTCGGCACCGCCGCGCCCTCGTTCGCGCATGGCAACATGGCGCCGCAGCATGGCGGCGTCGTGCAGATGAGCGGCGAGACCTTGTTCGAGCTGGTCCGCGCGCCGCGCGGCGTGGCGATCTACGTCACCGACGATGACGAGCCGCTCGCCTCCGCCGCAGCGACCGGCAAGCTGGCGGTCACCGCCGGTGGCCAGACGCGCAACGTCGCGCTGACGCCGGGGCCGGGCAACCGCTTCGACGCTGCCGGGCTGAAGCTGCCGGCGGGTGCGAAGGTCGCGGTGCAGGTGGTCGAGAAGGCGACGCAGGCGCGGCTCGGCACGACGTTCGTCGTCAAGTGACGCGCGTCGGCACCGCGCTGTGGCGGGCCGGTGTGGCGGCGGCGCTGCTGGTCGTCGCGCACCCGGCGCTCGCCCACGGCGTCGCGGAAAGCGACAAGGCCTATATTCAGGCCAATCCGGGCGTGCATGTCGGCCCGTATGTCTATCTCGGCGCCAAGCATATGGTGACCGGTTACGATCACCTGCTGTTCCTGTTCGGCGTGATCTTCTTTCTGTACCGGTTGAAGGATGTCGGGCGCTACGTGACGCTGTTCGCGATCGGACACAGCACCACGCTGATCCTGGGCGTGATGGCCAATGTCCACGCCGATCCGTTCGTGATCGACGCAATCATCGGCCTGTCGGTCGTCTACAAGGCGCTCGACAATCTCGGCGCGTTCCGGACGGTCCTGGGGTTCGAGCCCAACCCGAAGGCGGCGGTGCTGATCTTCGGCTTCTTCCACGGCTTCGGCCTGGCGACCAAGTTACAGGAGCTGGTGGTGTCGCGTGATGGGCTGTTCGCCAATCTCGTCAGCTTCAACGTCGGGGTCGAGATCGGCCAGTTCATGGCCCTGTGCGCGATTTTGATGGCGATGACGCTGTGGCGGCGCACCCGCAACTTCGCGCGCAGCGTGGTGATCGCCAATGCGCTGCTGATGGGGGCCGGTTTCGTCCTCGTCGGCTATCAGATGACCGGCTTTGCGATGGAGCGTTCGGCATGACCGCCCCCACCACCATTACCACCACCCCCGTCCCCTTTCGCACCGGCAACGCCACGCTCGCGCGTGCGTCGCTCGCCGCGCTGGCGGGCGCCGGCGCGGTACTGATGCTGTTCGTGCTGCCCGCCGAATATGGCATCGACCCGACCGGCATCGGGGGTGCGCTGGGCCTGACCGCGCTGAACGGCGAGGTGGAGGACGCTGCCGACACCCCCGCCCCCGCAGCGGCGACTACCGCCGCCGCCGTGCCGGACCAGACGCAGGCGACGATCGTCAAGACGACGCCGTGGCGTACCGATACGCAGACGGTGACGATCCCCGCGCATGACGGCGTCGAGTTGAAGGCCGAGATGAAGGCCGGCGACGCGTTCATCTTCCGCTGGACCGCCAGCGGCCCGGTCAAGATGGACATGCACGGCGAGACGTCGATGACCGCGACCAGCTTTTCGACCTATTGGAAGCAGAAGGGGCTGTCCGCCGCGCAGGGCAGCTTCACCGCGCCGTTCGCGGGCATCCACGGCTGGTACTGGCGTAATCAGGGCGAGGCGCCCGTCACGCTGACAGTGAACACCGCCGGCTTTTACGCCCGGCTTTTCCGGCCCAAACCCGAGTAAGAGGATCGCACGATCATGGCGCTGAAACCCAAATACATCACCTTCGACTGCTACGGCACGCTGATCTATTTCGAAATGGCTCCCGTCGCGCGCCAGCTCTATGCCGATCGCGTTGCGGAAGCGGATATGGATGCCTTTTGCGCCGACTTCTCCGCCTATCGCCTCGACGAAGTGCTGGGCGCGTGGAAGCCCTACCGCGACGTGGTCGAGGGCTCGTTGCGTCGCACCTGCGCGAAGTGGAAGGTCCCCTATCGCGACAGCGATACCGAGACGGTCTACGCGGCGGTGCCGACCTGGGGGCCGCACCCTGACGTTGTCGAGCCGCTGAAGCGCGTCGCGGCCGAATTCCCGCTCGTGATCCTGTCGAATGCGATGGTCGACGTGATCCCGCACAACGTCGCCAAGCTGGAAGCGCCGTTCCACGCGGTCTACACCGCCGAGGAAGCGCAGGCGTACAAGCCGCGGATGCAGGCGTTCGAATATATGTTCGACCGGCTGGGTTGCGGGCCTGAGGATGTGCTGCACGTCTCCTCCAGCTTCCGCTACGATCTGATGACCGCGCACGATCTGGGCATCGTCGACAAGGCGTTCGTCAATCGCGGGCACGAGCCGGCCAATCCCTATTACGGCTGTCATGAAATTCCCAACATCGGCGGCCTGCCGGGATTGCTGGGGCTGTGAGCGTCCGCTCGTTCGTCGACCTGCGCGCGTTCGCCGCGCAGGCCGCGGAGGGCGGCGACCTGCTTGGCGGCACTGCGCTTCCGCTGCCCGACGGGCCGGTGTCGATCGCCGCCGCGCGCCTCTCCGGTGGCGGGCACGTCGCCGCCATGCCCGCCGATCAGTTCGTGATCGTGCTGGCAGGCACGCTCACGATCAATGGCGAAGTGCTGGAGCCGACCCGCTCCATCGTCCTGCCCGCCGGCATCGCGCTCGACTGGCAGGCCGAGCCTGGCACCCTGATCATCGCGATGCGCTGCACCAGCGGGCCGCCGGGTGCGGATCGGCCGGTGCCGATCGACCATGACGCACCGCTGGAGCCATCGGGCGCACCGCTCGCCGAATTGCTGGTCGGTGCGACACCGGCGTGCCGAAATCACACCGATTACCGCTCCGCAACCGGTGAATTCCTGTGCGGAACGTGGGATTCGACCCCGTATTTTCGACTACCCATGCGCTACCGGCACTATGAATTGATGCACCTGCTGGACGGCGCGGTGACCTTCGTCGACGAAGCCGGCCGCACCGCGACCTTCACCGCCGGCGACATCTTCCTCGTCGAACAGGGCGCCGAATGTTCGTGGGAAAGCAAGACGTTCGTCAAGAAAGTCTACGCGATCTACCGCCCCACCTGATCACCCGCGTGCGGCGCGTGTCCCGATCACCGCCGCCGCATCCTCCAACCAGCCACACCGCAACGCCGGCACCGACGCCATCAGCAACTCGGTATAGGGATGATGCGGTGGTGCCGACAGTGCGGCGCCGGGTGCCTGCTCGACGATCTGCCCGCCTTTCAACACGATAACCTCGTCGGCGATCGCCCGCACGATGTTCAGGTCGTGCGTGATGAACATATAGGCGAGCCCCAGTTCACGCCGCAGCTCGATCAACAGGTCCAGCACCTGCTCGGCGACGACCGGATCGAGCGCCGACGTCACCTCGTCGCACAACAGCAGTTCCGGCCGCGCCGCAAGCGCACGCGCCAGATTGACCCGCTGTTTCTGACCGCCCGACAATTCGCCCGGCAGCCGCTCGGCGAGCGCCGCCGGCAGTCGCACCAAATCGAGCAGCCGCGCCACCTCTGCCCTCACCGCACGCCCCCGTAACCCGTGGAAAAAGGTGAGCGGACGCCCGAGCGCCTGTCCCACCGAGTTGGCGGGATTGAGTGCGGTGTCAGCACTTTGGAACACCAGCTGGATCCGCCGGAGTTGATCGCGCGTCCGCGTCGCGACCGCGCCCGACAGCGGCACGCCGCACAGATTGACGTAGCCCGAGGCGGGCGGATGAAGCCCGGCGACGACCCGCGCCAGCGTGCTCTTGCCACACCCGGATTCGCCAATCACCCCGACGACCTGCCCGCGCAGGATCTTCAGATCGATCCCGTCAACAATCCGCGTCGCCGGCAGACCATCACCGTCGACGCGACCATAGCCGGCCACCACCTGCCGCAATTCGAGCAGCGGCGGCTCGCCGACATCGAGCGGCGGCAGGTCGACGGGCGGCGCGGGGGCGCGCGGTGCCGCAGCCGCGACGAGCGCTTGGCTATAATCATGCGTCGGCGCGTGGAGGATCGCAGCCGTCGTCCCCTCCTCCTGCACCGCGCCGTTGCGCAGCACGACGATCCGGTCGGCGATCTGCGCGACGACAGGCAAATCGTGGCTGACATAGACCGCGGTGGTGCCCAGATCGCGCACCGCCGCCTTGAAGGCCATAAGCACCTCGATCTGCGTCGTGACGTCGAGCGCGGTGGTCGGCTCGTCGAAGATCACCAGAGCGGGATCGGTCATCAGCGCCATCGCCGCC
Source organism: Sphingomonas sp. NPDC079357 (assembly GCF_044901155.1). Taxonomy (NCBI): domain Bacteria; kingdom Pseudomonadati; phylum Pseudomonadota; class Alphaproteobacteria; order Sphingomonadales; family Sphingomonadaceae; genus Sphingomonas; species Sphingomonas sp. NPDC079357. The sequence goes on along the minus strand of NZ_JBJDOM010000003.1, from coordinate 136,487 downwards.
ATAAGGCGTTGCAGCTGCCCGCCCGACACCTGATGCGGGTAGCGGTCGCCGACGTGTTCGGGATCGGGGAGCGCCAGTTTGGCGAACAGCGCGCGCGCCTTCGCCTCGGCGGCGGGACGGGTCATGATGCCGTGGATCAACGCCGGTTCGATCACCTGCGCCATGATCGGCAAGGCGGGGTTGAAGGCCGCGGCCGCACTCTGCGCGACATAGGCGACGGTGCGTCCGCGCAGCGCGCGAAGGGCGGGCTCGCCGAGCCCGTCGAGCCGCTGCCCGGCGACGGTGATTGCACCGGCGGCGATCCGGCAGCCGGCGCGGGCATAACCAAGCATCGCCAGCGCGATCGTGGTCTTGCCCGATCCCGACTCGCCGATCAGCGCCAGCACCTCGCCCTTGTCAACGGACAGCGACACGTCGTGAACGATCGGAAACTCCGCGCCGTCCTCGCCGCGCGCGACGATGCGGAGCCCGTCGATCCTGACCAGCGCGGTCATGCGCGGCCCCGCTTGGGCAGTGCGTCGATCACCAGATTCACTCCGATCGTCAGCGAGGCGATCGCCAGCGCGGGGAAGAAGACCGCCCAGGCGCCGAAGCCCAGCCCGGCGATATTCTCGCGCACCAGCGCGCCGAGGTCGGCGTTAGGCGGCTGCACGCCGAGCCCCAGGAAGCTGAGCCCGCTGAGCAGCAGCACAACGAACACGAAGCGCAACCCGAAATCGGCCAGCAACGGCCCGCGGACGTTGGGCAGGATCTCGCGCACCACGATATACGGCAGCCGCTCGCCCCGCGCGCGCGCCACGGTGACGAAGTCGAGCGCGTTGACGTTGAGCGCCAGCGCCCGCGCGGTCCGAAACGCGCCGGGCGTGTAGATCAGCGCCAGCGTGCCAATCAGCACCGGGATCGACGCTCCCAGCGATGCGATCACCACCAGCCCGAGCATCAGGCTGGGGATCGCGATGATCGTATCGAAAATGCGGCTTAGCAGCAGGTCGAGCCAGCCGCCCGCCGCCGCGGCGAGGCCGAGCAGCACCCCCGCCCCCGCAGCGAGCGTCGTCGCGACGAACGCGATCGCGACGGTGTAGCGCGCGGCAGACAGCACGCGGCTGAGCATGTCGCGCCCGAGATAATCGGTGCCGAGCGGAAAGGCGCGGCTGGCGGGTGAGAAGACATCGAGGTCGACGACTGCGCCGACGTCGTGCGGCGCGAACAGCGGACCAACCGCCGCCACGCCGATCCAGGAGAGGACCAGCACCGCCCCGACGATGCCGCTGATCGCGAAGCGCCGCGGCCGGCGGGGTGCTAGGGATATGCTCATCGGTGGCGCAACCGCGGGTTGGAGACGATCGCCACCACGTCTGCGGTGGTCACCAGTAGCAAATAGGAGGCGGAAAAGATCATCGCGACGCCCAGCACCAACGGAATGTCGCGCGTCGCGACCGCATCGACCATCAGCCGGGCGACACCGGGATAGTTGAAGATGATCTCGACCACGATCACGCCGCCCAGCAGCGTCGACAGGCTGAGCGCGACCGCATTGGCAATGGGGCCGATCGCGTTCGGCAGCGCGTGGCGCAGCACAAGTCGGGCAGGCGACACGCCCTTCAGCCGCGCCGCCTCGGCATAGCTGCTGTCGAGCACGTCGATCACCGCGGCGCGGGTCATGCGCAGCATCTGCGCGACCACGACGCACGCCAGGCTGAACACGGGCAGCGCGTACATGCGCGCGAGCGCCAGCGGCGACTCGACGTCACGCATCGACGACAGGGCTGGCGCCCAGTGAAGCGTCACCGCGAACAACATGACTGCCAGCGTCGCGATCAGGAATTCCGGCACCGACACCACCGCAATCGTGATCAGGCCGATCGCCCGATCGAACATCGTGCCGCGCGTCACCGCAGCGACGATACCGAGCGTCAGCGCGACCGGCACTGAAATCAGCGCGGTGATTCCCGCAAGCGCCAGCGAGTTGCCGAGCCGCGCGCCGATCAATGCCGCGACCGGCGTACCGGTTATCAGCGAATGCCCCGGATCGCCGCGCATCATCCCGCCAAGCCATGCCAGATAGCGCGCCCAGGCGGGCTGATCGAGGTGCATCGCGGCGCGCAACCCCGCCAGCGCCTGCGGCGTCGCACTCTGCCCGAGGATCGCCTCCGCCACGTCGCCCTCGATCAACAGCGAGGTTGCGAATACCGCCAGCGATACCAGCAACAACGTACCAAGCGCGACGAGGACGCGTCGCGCGATCAGGCGGACAAGCGGCGACGCCGTCATGCCGCGTCGTCCAGCCAGACGTGCGCAGCGAAGTCGAACCCCATCAGCCCGCCGGTTGGCATCGGCCGGAGCCCCTTGACCCGCGGGCTGTAGGCATCGAGCAGGCTGAGGAACAGCGGAATGCCAATTCCGGCACGGTCGTGGATGCGGTGCTGCATCTCGCCGTAGATCTGCTTGCGCAACCCCTCGTCGGTGGAGCCGCGCGCCTCCAGCAGCAGCCGGTCGAAACGCGGGTCGTGCCAGCCGCTTTCGTTCCACGGTGCGTCGGAGGAGAAGAATTGCGTGAAGATGATGTCGGCGGTCGGGCGTGCGTTCACGTTGCCGAAGCCGAGCGGCACCTTCATCCAGCTGTTCGTCCAATAACCGTCCGGGGGCACGCGACGGATATCGAGCAGCAACCCGGCACGGCGCGCGGCATCCTGCAACAGCACGCCCATATCGTCGGATTTCTCCGCCGCGGTCGAGGTGACCAGCGGGATCGTCGCCCCGAGCAGCCCGGCCCTGGCGAAATGGTGGCGCGCACGCTCAGGATCGAAGGCGCGTTGCGGCAGGTCGGCGGCGAAATAGGGGTTGGTCGGCGGGATCGGCTGGTCGTTGGCGATCGTCGCATAGCCGCGGAAGATCGCGTTGCGCATCGTATTGCGATCGAGCAGCGCCTTCATGCCCGCGACGAAATCGCGGTTGCGTCCGGGTGCCCGATCCAGCCGCATCACCAGATCGGTGTAGCCGCCGGTCTTCGATTCCATGACCGTGAAGCCCGCGCGGGTCAGCTGGCGGACGATGCGCGGGTTGATCGCGTTGATCAGGTCGACGTCGCCCGAAAGCAGCGCGTTGATCCGCGCGCTATCATCCGCGATCGCGAATAGTTCGACCTCGCCGAGCCGCACCGGGCCCTGCCAATAATCCTCGTTGCGGGCCGCGATCGAACGGATTCCAGGCTGGAATTCGGTGCAGCGGAACGGGCCGGTGCCGTTGGCAGTGGTAAAATCCCGGGTATGGGCGCGCAGGATCTGGAATTGCGGAATGCCCAGGATCACGGGCAGATCGGCGTTGGCACCGGTCAGCGCCAGTCGGACGGTATCGGTGCCGACCGCACGAATGTCGGCGAAGCGATCCGCGAACACCTTCACCTTGGAAGCCGTCGCGGGATCGGTGTGGCGGCGCAGCGACCACACGACGTCGGCGGCGGTGAGCGGCTGCCCGTCGTGGAAGCGGACGCCGCTGCGCAACTTGATCGTCCATTCGCGCGCGTCCCGCGTCTCGATCGCCTCGGCCAGTTCGAGTTGCGGGCTCGAGGCGGCGTCAAGGCGGGTCAGACCGTTGTAGAACATGTTGCCGCGGCAATAATCGGTGACCACCGACTGTTTGGCAGGATCGAGCGTATCGGCGGTCGAGCTGGCGGCGGTGGCGACGCGCAGCCGTCCACCGTTGACCGGCGGGCGCGGGGCGGGGAAGCTGCACGCCCCCAGCCCCGCGCTCACGGCGCCGCCCGCCAGCACCCGCAGGATATGCCGGCGATCGATCAATGCCGCCAACCCGGTCGAGGCGATCCGAACCCGTTCATTCCGTTTGCCCACCCCCGATCATCCTGCCCGCATCCTTGCCGATCGCTTCGGCATTGTCCGCGTTTGCGATGGCCCAACGAAGCGCTTTCTGCCGTTCATCGCTCCGTTCCCGCATCGTAGCGCGGCGATAGCGGCAGCAAGTATCGCATCGCAGCGCTTTTCCGGCGCAATCGCACTGAACGATGCGGCTGCGCGGCACCCGCTGCTTTCCCGTGGCGGCTAGAGAAGGCAGAAGGTGGCCCGGACCGACCACGCGGTCCCGCGATGATAGAAAGGACTCAGGGCATGGCGACGATGCCGGACAATCGGCTGGCGCTGCGGCCGATGCAGGACAGCGACGTGGCGGCTGTGCACGCGCTTTCGAAAGCCGAGCAATGGCCGCACCGTGCCGAGGATCTGCTCGACATGCTGGCGGTCGGCCACGGCGTCGTGGCGGAGATGGGCGGCGCGATCGTCGCCAGCACGATGTGGTGGCCCGCCGGGCCGACGTGCGCGACGCTGGGCATGGTGATCGTCGCGCGCACGCATCGCGGCGCCGGGCTGGGCCGGATCATCATGGAAGCCGCGCTGGACAGCATCGCCGAACAGTTCGGCGCAGACGCGACGGTGCTGCTGAACGCCACCGAAGAGGGGCTGCCGCTTTATCGCAAACTGGGCTTCGTCGGCGTCTCCGAGATATTGCAACATCAGGGAGCGGCCTTCTCCGCGCCGCTGATCCCGCTGGGCGAGGGCGAGCGGATCCGGCCGCTGGGTGAGCGTGACGCGCCGCTGGTCACCGCGCTGGTGGCGGCGGCGACCGGGCTCGAGCGCCCGGCGATGATGGGCGTGCTGCTGGACCGGGCGCACGGCGTCGTGCTCGACCGCGATGGCGAGCTGGACGGGGTGGCATTGTTCCGCCGATTTGGGCGCGGCTATGTGATCGGGCCGGTGATCGCGCCGGACCGGACGCGCGCGCAGGCACTGATCGCGCAATGGCTGGGCTCGCGCAGCGGCGAATTCACGCGGCTGGACATTACCGGCGACAGCAAGCTGGGCGACTGGCTGGAGGATCTGGGCATCATCCGCGTCGGACGGGTGGTGACGATGGTTCGCGGCACCGAACCGGTCCGCAGCGATCGCGCCCGGTCGTTTGCGATCGTCAGCCAGGCGCTGCTGTGATGGCGCGCGGGGGCGACCTGCTGGTCGAGGCGATGCTGATCGACGGCGCGTGGACGGCGGCGAGCAGTGGCGACATGCTGGAGGTGACCGATCCGGCGACGGGCGCGTCGGTCGGAACGATCCCGGCGGGCGGCGCGGCGGATGCGGAGGCGGCGATCGCTGCGGCGGCGCAGGCGCTACCTGCGTGGCGGCGGCGCACCGCCGACGATCGCGCGAACGTGCTGGAGGCGTGGCACGCGCTGATCGTCGCCAACACCGCCGGACTGGCGCAAATCATGACCGCCGAGCAGGGCAAGCCGCTGGCCGAAGCGACCGGCGAGATCGCTTACGCCGCGTCGTTCGTCAAATGGTTCGCCGCCGAGGGACGCCGCGTCGCCGGCCACACCATCGCCGCCCCGACCGCCGACCGGCGCATCCTGGCGCTCCGCGAGCCCGTCGGTGTCTGCGCGGCGATCACGCCGTGGAATTTCCCGGCGGCGATGATCACCCGAAAGGTCGCACCGGCGCTGGCCGCCGGGTGCACGGTGGTGGTCAAACCATCCGAGCTGACCCCGTTCACCGCGCTCGCGCTTGGCAAGCTGGCGCAGCAGGCCGGCTTCCCGGCGGGCGTGCTCAACATCGTCACCGGCCTGCCTGAAGGCATTGGGGGTGCGCTGACCGCAAGTCCGGTGGTGCGCAAACTGTCATTCACCGGCTCGACGCGGGTCGGATCGCTGCTGATGCGGCAATCGGCGGACACGCTGAAGCGATTGAGCCTGGAGCTGGGCGGCAACGCGCCCTTCATCGTGTTCGACGATGCCGACGTCGACCTGGCGGTGGCGGGCGCGATGGCCAGCAAGTTCCGCAATGCCGGGCAGACGTGCGTCTGCGCCAACCGGTTGCTGGTGCAGGACGGCATCCACGATCGCTTCGTCGCCGCGCTGGGCGCGGCGGTGCGGGCGCTGAAGGTGGGCGATGGCCGCGCCGAGGGCGTGACGATCGGGCCGCTCATCAACGCCGCGGCGACCGCCAAGGTCACCGCGCATGTCGACGACGCGCTGGCGCATGGGGCGACGATCGCCGCCGCGCCGGACGGCGTGACCGGCGACGACCGCTTCGCGCGCCCGGTGCTGCTGACCGGCGCGACGCCCGACATGCGTCTCGCCAGCGAGGAGACGTTTGGCCCGGTCGCGCCGATCTTCCGCTTCCGGCACGAGGACGAGGCGATCGCACTCGCCAACGCCACGCCGTTTGGGCTGGCAAGCTACTTCTATACCGACGACCTGCACCGCGCCTGGCGCGTCGGAGAGGCGCTGGAGTTCGGGATGGTCGGGCTCAACACCGGTTCGATCGCGATGGAGATGGCGCCGTTCGGCGGGATCAAGGCGTCCGGGCTCGGCCGGGAGGGCGGACGCGAGGGGATCGAGGAGTATCTGGAAACGAAAGCCTTCCACTGGGCCGGACTCAAGGGGTTCGGCGCATGAGCGCGCGGTCGTACAAGGTCGCGGTGATCGCCGGCGACGGCATCGGCACCGAGGTGATGCCCGAAGGCGTCCGCGCACTGGAAGCCGCCGCGGCGCGGTTCGGCTTTGCCGTGGAGCAACAGTGGCACGATTTCGCCTGCTGCGACTATTATGCGCGGCACGGCCAGATGATGCCCGACGACTGGAAGGAACGGATCGGCGCGGTCGAAGCGATCTTCTTCGGTGCGGTCGGCTGGCCGGACACCGTTCCGGACCATATCTCGCTATGGGGTTCGCTGATCCAGTTCCGGCGCGAATACGATCAGTACGTCAACCTGCGCCCGGCGCGGCTGATGCCCGGCGTCCCCTGCCCGCTTGCGGGGCGCGGGCCGGGCGACATCGACATGATGATCGTGCGCGAGAACACCGAGGGGGAATATTCGGCGATCGGCGGCACCGCGTTCCCCGGCACCAATCGCGAGGTGGTGCTGCAGGAAACGGTCATGACCCGCTTCGGCACCGACCGCATCCTGCGCTACGCCTTCGAGCTGGCGCAGACGCGGCCGAAGAAGCATCTGACCTCCGCCACAAAATCGAACGGGATCGCGATCACGATGCCGTGGTGGGATGCGCGCGTGGAGGAGATGGCGAAACACTATCCCGACATCCGCACCGACAAATATCACATCGATATTCTGTGCGCGCAGTTCGTGATGAACCCCGACCGGTTCGACACGGTGGTCGCATCCAATCTGTTCGGCGACATCCTGTCCGATCTCGGCCCGGCGTGCACCGGCACGATCGGGATCGCGCCGTGCGGGAACATCAATCCCGACCGCTCGGTACCGTCATTGTTCGAGCCGGTGCACGGATCGGCCCCGGACATCGCCGGACAGGGCATCGCCAACCCGGTCGGGCAAATCTGGTCGGCGGCGATGATGCTCGACCATCTCGGCGAACGGGACGCCGGCGCGGCGATCGTTCGCGCGATCGAGACGGTGTTGGCGACTCCGGCGGGGCGCACGCGCGATCTGGGCGGTACCGCCTCGACCGCGGAGTGCGGCCGCGCGATCGCGGCGGCGATCTAGAGCGGATTGCCTGCCACCTCCGTCGTCTCCGACGGTGGAGAGAGCAGGCGGGCAACGAGCAACCGGGATCGGACGCGCGGCATAATCTGCTGCCCTTCGCGCGACAACGGTAGCCTTGGGCGAATGTCGGCCACGGTTCGGGACGGGCGCACGTCTCCGGCCGCTACGATCGTCGCCATAACCTACGGGACGATCCATGCAGCTGAACTCTCTGATCGACAGCGATCGACGCCACCTGATCCATCCGGTCAGCGCCTATCGCGCGCACGAGGCGCGGGGCGCGACGGTGCTGACCGGGGGCAGCGGCATGTACCTGACCGACAGCGAGGGCAACCGCCTGCTCGACGCCTTCGCCGGCCTGTGGTGCGTCAACATCGGCTATGGCCAGGACAGCGTCGTCGCGGCCGCTGCGGAGCAGATGCGGCGCCTGCCCTATGCCACCGGCTATTTCTCTTTCGCCAGCGAGCCGGCGATCCTGCTCGCCCAGCGGCTGGCCGAGCTGTCGCCGCCGGGACTGGAGCGCGTCTATTTCACGCTTGGAGGGTCGGACGCGATCGACTCGGTGGTGCGGTTCGTCACCCATTATTTCAACGCGATCGGGCGGCCGAACAAGAAGCAGATGATCGCGCTCGACAAGGGCTATCACGGTTCATCGTCGAACGGCGCGGGTCTCACCGGTTTGCCAGCGTTCCATCGCCAGTTCGACGTGCCGCACGCGTGGCAGCACCATATCCCTGCCGCCTATCCCTATCGCAGCACCGCCGGTGACGATCCGCAGGCGGTAATCGACCTATCAGTGGCGCAATTGCGCGCCAAGGTCGCGGAACTAGGCGCGGAGAACGTCGCCGCCTTCTTCGCCGAGCCGGTTCAGGGCTCGGCGGGCGTGATCGTGCCGCCGAAGGGCTGGCTGAAGGCGATGCGGGCGGTTTGTACCGAGCTGGACATCCTGCTGGTCGCCGACGAGGTCATCACCGGTTTCTGCCGCACCGGCCCGCTGTTCGCGTGCGAGAGCGAGGGCGTCACCCCAGACCTGATGACCGTCGCCAAGGGACTTACCGCCGGCTACGCGCCGATGGGCGCGGTGCTGATGACCGAGCAGGTCTATGCCGGGATCGCGGACGGCCCGGACAATCACCTGCCGATCGGCCACGGCTTCACCTATTCAGGGCATCCGGTGAGCGCTGCGGTCGGGCTCGAGGTGCTGCGGCTGTATACCGAGGGCGGGATCATGGCGAACGGACTGGAACGCGGGCCGCAACTGGCCGCCGGGCTGGCCGCCCTGGCGGATCATCCGCTGGTCGGCGACGTGCGCAGCGCCGGGATGCTGGCGGGGATCGAGCTGGTCGCCGACAAGGCGCGCCGCACCCGTTTCGAGGTGTCGCTCAACATCTCAGATCGGCTGTCGCGCGCCGCATATGGCAATGGCCTGATCTTCCGCGCCTTTGCCGATGGTACGATCGGGTTGGCGCCGGCGATCTCGTGCAATGCCGACGATTTGGACCAACTGCTGACGCGGCTGGGCAAGACACTTGACGATGTGCTGGCGCAGGATGAGGTACGCGCTGCAATCGTGTAGAAGCAACCCTTCCGCCTGCTGGAGACATATGCGACGATGAGCCTGGCACCGAAACTCGACCGACTGGATTTCAAGATCCTCGCGCACTTGCAGCGCAACGGACGGGTGACGAACGTCGAGCTGGCCGATGCGGTGGGATTGTCGCCCAGCCCGTGCCTGTCGCGGGTCAAGCGACTGGAGAACAGCGGCTATATCACCGGCTATGGGGCGCATATCGCCCTCGCCAAGTTGGGCTCTACGCTGACGGTGTTCACCGAAGTAACGCTGAAGGATCATCGCAGCGGCGACTTTTCACGCTTCGAACAGCGCGCGCGTAACGTGCCCGAGATCGTCGAATGCCATCTGGTCAGCGGCGGCTACGATTACCTGGTCCGCTTCATCGCGCGCGACGTCGGCCATTATCAGGAAACGATCGAGGCGATCCTGGAGGCGGACTTCGGAATCGAAAAGTATTTCAGCTACATCGTTATCAAATCGCCGATCATCAAACGCTACGATCCGATCGATAGCCTGTTCGTCGACCGTTTTTCCTGACCAGCGCGGAGCCGAACGATGCGGATCGACACGACCCCGATCGACACCCTCCTGCCCGACCTGATCGCGCTGCGTCGCGACCTGCACGCGCATCCCGAACTGGGGTTCGAGGAGCATCGCACCGCCGCGATCGTCGCTGATGCGTTGCGCGCGATCGGGCTTGAGGTGACGACCGGCGTCGGCGGCACCGGCGTGGTCGGCACCTTGCGCAACGGCGGCGGGAACGGCGCGCTGGGGTTCCGTGCCGATATGGACGCCTTGCCGTTCGCCGAACAGACCGGCCTTCCTTACGCCAGCACGCGCGCGGGCGTCTTCCACGGCTGTGGCCACGACGGGCATACCGCGACATTGCTGGGCGCGGCGCGGCACCTGGCTGCGACGCGCGCTTTCTCGGGCACGGTGCACTTCATCTTCCAGCCGGCCGAGGAGGGCCTCGGCGGCGCCGGCGCGATGGTGCGCGACGGCCTGTTCGAACGCTTCCCGTGCGACCGGGTGTTCGCGCTACATAATTGGCCTGACCTGCCGCTGGGCGCGGCGCGCACACGGGCCGGGCCAATCATGGCCTCGGCGGACAAGTTCGAGATCACGCTCACCGGTCGCGGCGGCCATGCCGCGATGCCGCACCAGACGCCCGACGCGATCCTGGCGGCGAGCGAGCTGGTCCAGCAGCTCAACACGATCGTCGCGCGCCGCGTCGAGGCGACACAGTCCGCGGTGCTGTCGGTAACGAAGATCGCGGGCGGCCATGCGCACAACGTGTTGCCGGCGTCGGTTTCGATCATGGGAACGGTGCGTACGTTCGAGCCGGCGGTGCAGGACCGGATCGAAGCGTCCATCCGCGCGATGGCGGCGGGGGTCGCGCTGTCGAGCGGAACCGCGGTCACGGTCGACTACATTCGCTATTACCCGGCGACGATCAACGATCCCGCGGCCGCCGAATGCGCGCTCGCGGCGGCGCGCGCGGTGTGCGACGACGTCGCGGTGTCGCCGGTGCCGGCGTTTACGTCAGAGGATTTCGCCTTCATGCTGCGCGAGCGGCCGGGCGCTTATCTGTGGCTGGGGCAAGCCGACGCCGAGCATCGCGCGCCGTTGCACCACCCGTCCTACGACTTCAACGAGCGGGTGCTGCCGCTGGGGATCGCGTGGTTCACCGCGCTGGCGGAGCAATTGCTGCCCCGCGACTGACGCGGCATTTCATGCGTCGACGCGCCTCATTTCATTTCCGCGACAGTCCCGCACCAACGCCATTCGCAACAAAATGCTTTTGACGGCGCGCATAGTGGTGAGGCCGAAAACGCTCCTTCGCACAGCGGACCTTCAGACGCTTTCCCATCGGGAAAGTTCCGAACAGAGTTTCGCGGCGAAGCGGGCGCAGGAGGACGGCACGGCCACCACTTCCCCGGGGGAATATTCGATGACCTACCGCAACCTGCTCCTGCTCGGCGCCGCTCTGGCTGCTACCGGGATCGCGATGCCCGCTGCGGCGCAGGAGCTGCCCGCCGCCCCGTCGCAGCGCGACGTCACCACCACCGCAGACACAACGGGCGCGGAGGCCACGCAGGCAGACGTGACGGTCACCGCGCAGCGCCAGCAATATGTCAGTCAGGTGCCGACGATCGAGGTGCCGCAGAGCATTCAGGTGCTGTCGGGCGAGACGCTGCGCGCCGCCGGTATCACCCGGCTCGACAATGCACTGGATTTCGCCAGCGGCATCTCCCGCCAGAACAACTTTGGCGGGCTGTTCGACAGCTTTGCGTGTCGCGGCTTTGCGGGTGACGAGAACACCGCCAGCAACTATCTGGTCAACGGCTTCAACGCCGCGCGCGGCTACGGGGGTGCGCGCGACACGTCGAACATCGACCGGGTCGAGATCCTGAAGGGGCCGCAATCGGCGCTATTCGGACGCGGCGAGCCGGGCTGCACGATCAACATTGTATCAAAGAAGCCGTATTTCGAGGCCGGCGGCAGCGCGACGCTGTCGGGCGGCAGCTTCAACACCTTCCGCAGCGAGGGCGACGTCAACGTGCCGCTGTCGCAGCATCTTGCGGTGCGCGTGACCGGCGCCGCGGAGGCCGGCGACAGTTTCCGGGACACGATCAGCACCAAGAAATACACGATCACGCCGTCGGTGCTGGCGCGCTTGGGATCGGACACGTCCTTGTCCTACGAGTTGGAGTACATCCATCAGGACATACCGTTCGATCGTGGCATCGTCGCGGTGAACGGCAATCTGAAGACGATCCCGCGCACGCGTTTCCTTGGCGAGCCCGGCGACGGCCCGATCCGCATCCGCGCGCTGGGGCATCAGGCGCAGTTGCAGCACGATTTCAGTGACGCCTGGTCGCTAATCCTGGGCGTCGGCTACCGCGACACCGAATTCAAGGGCTTTTCCAGCGAGGCCGAACTGGCCGCCGGCCGTCAGAAGATCTACAGCGACGGACAGACGCTGTCGCGCATCCGGCGGCGCCGCGATTACAGCACCACCGACCTGACCGTCCGCGGCGAGCTGAGCGGAAAATTCGAGACGTTTGGGATGACACACCACATGATCGTGGGCGCCGACTGGGACGATTTCGAAATGACGGTGATCCAGGGACGCTATCGTCCCCCGGCGATCGCCGCGCAGACCACCGCGACAATCGGCAACAGCATCAACATCTTCGCGCCCGCCTATGGCAAGTTGCCGAATACGGTCACTTTCCAGAACTACACGGAACGGCAATATTCCTACGGGCTGTACGTGCAGGACCAGATCGACGTCACCGATCAGCTGAAGCTGCGCGCCGGGGTCCGCTACGACAATTTCGAGCAGATCATCGACAATCGCATCAACGCCACCCGCACCGGGCAGCAAAAGACCGCGGTCAATCCGCAAGTCGGGATCGCCTTCGTCGCGTCCGACGCGGTGTCGTTCTACGCCAATTATGGCGAGGGTTTCCGCCCGAACACCGGCACGTCGTTCACCAACGACCCATTCACGCCCGAACAGACCAAATCCTATGAGGTCGGCATCAAGCTGGCGCTGCTCGACGGGCATCTGACCGGCACGCTGGCCGGGTTCAAGACCGACAAGACCAACGTGCTGAGCGCCGACCCGGTCAATTCCGGCTTCTCGCTGGCAGTAGGCAAGGCGCGCAGCAAGGGCATCGAATTCGAAATGTCGGGCAAGCTGCCTGCCGATTTCCGCGTGCAGCTCAATTATTCCTACATCGACGCCGAAGTGGCGATGGATGCGCTAGACCCCAATTTCGGTTTCTCGCTGCGCAAGGGCGATCCGCTCATCAACATCGCACCGCACAGCGGCAGCGCGTTGCTGTTCAAGGATTTCGATCTAGGCGGCGCGGCGGTGACGCTGGGCGCGGGCGTCAATTACGTCGGCAAGCGGCTGGGCGAAACCGGATTTAAGTTCGCGGACGGATCCTTCTTCTACCTGCCGTCCTACACGCTGACGCGCGTCATGGCGTCAATCTCGCCAACCGAGCACATCAAGCTGTCCGGCGAGGTGACCAACGTCTTTGACAAGGAATATTTCGCCAGCTCCTACTCGCGGCTGTGGATCGCGCCGGGTGCGCCGCGTCAGTTCATGCTTCGCGCGGGCTATACGTTCTGAACGACCAGGCCCCAGCGGTTCTGCTGCACGTCGGCAGCCCGGCGCGCGGCGCGCGGTGGCAGGAATCGCTGCCCGCGCTGGTGCCGGGCCTGACCGTCCGGCACTGGCCCGACGCCGGCGACACGGCGGCGATCCGCTACCTTGCGGCCTGGGCGCCACCAGCCGGGCTGCTGGCATCGCTGCCAAATCTGGATCTTGTCTTCTCAGTCGGTGCGGGCGTGGACCATCTCGATTTGGCAGCGGTGCCCGCCCATGTACCGGTGGTGCGGATGATCGAGCCGGGGCTGGTGCGCGGGATGGTGGAATATGCCGTCTTCGCGGTATTGGCGCTCCATCGCGGAATGCTGGGGCATATCGCGCGACAGCGACAGGGGACGTGGGGCGACGCCGACCCGGTCACGGCAACCCCGGCGCGTCGCATCGGCGTGCTGGGGCTGGGCGTGATCGGCAGCGCGGTCGCCGCGCGGCTGGTATCGTTCGACTTTACCGTCGCGGGATATAGCCGCACGCCACGCAGCATCGACGGCGTTGACACCTTCGCGGGTGACGCGAACCTTGCGGCGTTCCTCGCGCGCACCGACATTTTGGTGAACGTGCTGCCGCTGACCGATACGACACGCGGCATCATCGGCACCGCAACGCTCGCGCGGCTGCCGCGCGGCGCGGGGCTCGTGAACATCGGGCGCGGCGGACATGTCGATGACGCCGCGCTGCTGGCAGCGCTCGACAGCGGGCAAGTCGGCGGCGCGATCCTTGACGTGACAGCGCAGGAGCCGCTGCCCGCCGGACATCCGTTTTGGCAGCATCCCCGCGTCCTGCTGACGCCGCACATCGCCGGCACGACCGACGTCGGCGGCGGCGCGGCGGCGATTGCGGAGCAGATCCTGCGCCACCGGCGGGGCGATGCGCTGACCGGCGTCGTCGATCGACAGGCGGGCTATTGATGACGCCATCTGCCTTGCTGCACTGCCGCACATCCTTTAGTCTGTCGCCTGTGACCGCGCGTCGATCCCGATCCGCCTCCATGGCCGCACTGCTGGCACTGCTTGCCATGCTGGGGATCGCCGCGCTGTCGGGCTGGGATGGCGCGACGTTCCACGCCGGCGATTCGCTTCATACCGCATCGGTGCGCCACGACCGGATCGACGACCTGCGCCGCGATCCCGACGGCGCGGTGCATCTCGCCGCCCATGCGACCGGCCACGGCATCGCGATCCCGAACGATGCCGCGACCCCGACACCCCCGCTGGAAACGCAAGTGGCCTGGACGCCGGGCGTCGCGATCATCGGACCGGGGCTGAACGACGCGTCGCTGTTGCGCCCGCCCCGCGGCTGAGCCGTCGCGCGCCGCTTGACGGCGCGCCGGTTCACTCGGGCAGGACAATCGACATGAACGGTTTTATGGGCCGGCGCGGGTGTGCGCTGGCCAGCACGCTGGCGGCGCTCGCGCTGGCCGGCACGGCAGCGGCGGACCCCGCCCCGTCCTTTGCGCAACTGCTGCGCCGCGCGGCAGAGACACCGCGGGTGACGGCGCTGGAGGCGGACGTCGCGCAGGCCGAGGGGCTGGCCGCGCAAGGTGGCGTACGCCCCAATCCAACGATCAGCGTCTATGGTGAGAATTTCAGTGGCTCGTCCCCCTATGGCGGATTCGGGCGCACCGAGACGACGCTGCAACTCAACCAGCCGATCGAGCTGGGCGGCAAACGCGCGGCACGGATCGCCGCCGGCCGCGCCAGCGTCGCGGCGGCGCAGGCGTCCGGACATGCGGGGCGGCTTGCCTATGCCTATGATCTCGCGCGCGCTTACGGCGCGGCAGAGGTGGCGATCGGCCGCATCGCGTTGGCGCAGGACGAGGTGGAGGAAGCCACCGCGATCCTGTCGGTCGCGCGCGCTTTGGTCAGCGCCGGCAAGGAGGCGCGGCTGCGGCAATTGCAGGCCGAAACCGAGGTCGACGCGATGCAGGCGATGCTGGAACAGGCGAAGGCGGAAAGCGTCGCCGCGCTGGCGCATCTCGCGGCGCTCGCGGGATCGGAGACGAGCTGGACCGCGCTGTCGGAATCGTTGCTCGACCGGCTCGACGCGCGTCCGCGCTCCGGGCCGGTCGATCCGATGCAGGAGGCCGGCTATCGCGCCGCGGAGGCGCGCCGCGAGGCCGCCGCGCAACGCGTGACGGTGGAGCGGACCCGCGCGGTGCCCGATCTGAACGCGCAGATCGGGGTGCGGCGGCTGGAGGCCGACAATGCCACCGCGCTGGTCGCGGGCGTGTCGTTGCCGCTGCACGTCTTCGACAGCAACCGCGGTAACATCGCCGCCGCGCAAGCCGAGTTGCGCGCCGCCGAGGCACGCGCCGCCGCCGCGCGGCTGGAGGCGCAGGCGCAGGCGCGTGCCGCACAGGGGTTGGTCGACGCTACCGATCGGCGCGCTGCCGCAGCGAAGCGGACGATGGCGACCGCGGAGGAGACGTACCGGCTGGCACGCGTCGCTTACGAGGCCGGCAAGTCACCGCTGATCGAATTGCTGAATGCCCGCCACGGGCTGGGCGCGGCGCGCGCGGTCGTGCTCGATGCCGCCGCCGCCCGGCTCGAGGCACGCGCCACTTTCGCCCGGCTGTCGGGCACCACGATTACCGGAGAACCGGTCCAATGAACGACAAGAACCGCCTGTATGCCGGTGCCGCGATCGCTATGGTCGCCGCCGCCGCGATCGGGTTCGGCGCCGCGCGCCTGACCACCCCCGCCCTGCCCGTGCCGGAGCGCACGGCTGACAAGCCCAAGGCGCCCGACAACGCCGTCGTGATTACGCCGCAGGGCATTGCCGCCTCCGGGATCGCGGTAGCGCCGGCCGCGTCCGGGGAACTGGACGCCGCCGTACCCGCCGCCGCGACCGTCGCCGCCACCCCCGATGCCGAAGCGGTGCTGACCGCCCGCGCCGCGGGTACCGTCACGCGCATCCTGAAGCGGATCGGGGACAGCGTCGCTGCCGGCGAGACGATTGCGTTGGTCGAGAGCCGCGACGCGTCGGCGATCGCGGCGGATCGCAGCGCTGCCGCCGCGCGCGTGACGCTCGCCGCGCGGCAATTGGCGCGGGAACGCGGGTTGCTCGCACAAGGGGTCAGCCCGCGCGCCGACGTCGAGGCTGCGCAGGCCAATCTGGCGGTGGCGCAGGCCGAGGCAGGACGCGCCAGCGCGGCAGCCGGTGCCGCGCGTGTCACGCATGACGGGCGATCCGTGGCGGTGGTCGCCCCGATCGGCGGGCGGATCACTGCTGCCCCTGCCCACCTCGGGCAATATGTCGCCGCCGAAACCGAGCTGTTCCGCGTTGCCGATCCGCGCCGGCTGCAGATCACCGCCAGCCTCCCGCCCGCCGACGCCGGCCGGGTGCGCGATGGCGACCGGGTGGAACTGACGACCAACGACGGCCGAGTGGTGGCCGGACGCGTCCGCGCGGCGACCGGCGTGGTCGACCCCGAAACCCGCGCGGCGACGGTGGTGATCGTGCCAACTGGTGGCGGCAGCACGCTGGCGCCGGGCCAGTCGGTGCAGGCGCGGATCTTCGCCAGTGGCGGCGCGCGCCACAACGGCGTGATGGTGCCGCAGGAGGCGGTGCAGACGATCGACGACCAGAGTGTCGTCTTCGTCCGCACCGCCGCCGGCTTCCGCGCGCAGCCGGTGCAGGCCGGCGGACGCAGCGGCGGGATGGTGGCGATCACCAGCGGCCTGCGCGCCGGCACGACGATCGCGACCGACAATGCCTTCCTGCTGAAGGCCGAACTCGGCAAGAACGAAGGGGGCGAGGAATGATCGCCCGCATCATCGGCCGTTCGGTTCGTGGCCGCTGGATCGTCGCCCTTCTCACGCTGTGCGTCATCGCGTTCGGCGCCTGGCAGATCACCAGATTGCCGATCGACGCGGTGCCCGACGTGACCAACCGGCAGGTGCAGATCAGCACCTTCGCCCCGGCGCTGGGCCCGGTCGATATCGAGAAACAGGTCACTTTCCCGGTCGAGACCGCGCTGGCCGGGATACCGGGGCTGGAGATGACGCGCTCGCTGTCGCGCAACGGCTTCAGCCAGGTGACAGCGGTCTTCACCGACGCGACCGATATCTATTTCGCGCGCGCGCAGGTGACCGAGCGGCTGGCGCAGGCGCGCGACGCCTTGCCCGCCAACATCCAGCCGCGGCTGAGCCCGCTCGCCACCGGGCTGGGCGAGATCTTCATGTATTCGGTCGCGTTCCGCCACCCCGACGGCAAGGGCGACGAGCATCGCCCCGGCAAGGCCGGATGGCAGCCCGACGGCAGCTATCTGACTCCCGAGGGCGAACGGCTGCGCACCGAGCTGGAGAAGGCCGCCTATCTGCGCACGGTGCAGGACTGGATCATCCGCCCGCAGATGCGCGCGGTCGACGGCGTCGCCGGGGTCGACTCCAACGGCGGCTATGTGAAGCAATATGTCGTCGAGCCCAATCTGAATGCGCTGGCGACCTATGGCCTGTCCGTCACCGAACTGGCCGATGCCCTGGAGCGTGCCAATCTGTCCGCCGGGTCGAATTACATCCGCCGCGCGGGCGAAAGTTTTCTGGTGCGCGCCGACGCGCGGCTGAAATCGGTGACGGACATCGAGGACGCGGTCGTCGCGACGCGCGGCGGCAACCCGGTGCGCGTCCGCGACGTCGGGCAGGCGGTGATCGGCGGCGCGGTGCGCACCGGATCGGGCAGTCTGATGGGATCGGAGGCGGTGATCTCGACCATCCTGATGCTCACCGGCGAGAACAGCCGCGTCGTCGCCACGCGAGTCGCAGACAAACTGTCGGAGATCAATCGAACCCTGCCGCCGGACGTGACGGCGACGCCGGTCTATAATCGCTCCAAGCTGGTCAACGCCACGATCGCGACAGTCGAGAAGAACCTGATCGAAGGCGCCCTGCTGGTCATCGTGGTGCTGTTCCTGCTGCTGGGGAACGTGCGCGCGGCGCTGATCACCGCGGCCGTGATCCCGATCACGATGCTGATGACCGCATCGGGGATGAACGCGCTGGGCGTGTCGGGCAATCTAATGAGCCTGGGCGCGCTCGATTTCGGGCTGATCGTCGACGGCGCGGTCATCATCGTCGAAAATGCGCTGCGCCGGCTCGCCGAGCGGCAGGAACATGAGGGTCGACTGCTCACCCGGCCCGAGCGGATGGAGGAAACGACGCTCGCCGCGCAGGAGATGGTTAAGCCGACCGTCTATGGACAGGCAATCATCTTCCTCGTCTTCGTACCACTGCTGACGTTTCAGGGAGTGGAGGGCAAGACCTTCGCGCCGATGGCAATCACGCTGATGGTGGCGCTGGCCTCCGCATTCGTCCTCTCGCTGACGTTCGTACCGGCGATGATCGCGCTGCTCATCACCGGCAAGGTCAGCGAGATCGAGGTCAGGCCGATCCGCTGGTTCAAGGCGCGCTATGCTCCGCTGCTGACCCGCGCCGTGGCGCAGCCGACGCCGTTCATCGCCGCCGGCGCGGGCGTGTTTCTGGCGGCCGTGCTGCTGTTCGGCGCGCTGGGCGAGGAGTTCATCCCGCAGCTCGACGAAAAGGACATCACCGTCACCAACTTCCGCATCCCGTCGACGTCGATCGACCAGTCGACCCAGATGCAGTTGCGGATCGAGGACGCGCTGAAATCGCTGCCGGAGGTGGCGTTGGTCTTCTCGAAGAACGGCAACGCCGATCTCGGCACCGATCCGATGCCGCCCAACGCATCGGACACCTATGTCATTCCAAAGCCGCAAAGCGACTGGCCGGCGGGGGTGAACAGCAAGGCCGACGTGCTGGCGCGGATCGAGGCGAAGATGAAACCGCTGATCGGCAACCGCACCGAAATCCAGATGCCGATTCAGATGCGCTTCAACGAATTGATCGCCGGCGTCCGTTCCGACGTCGCAGTCAAATTGTACGGTGATGATCTGGAGGCGATGACACAGGAGGCGGCGCGGATCGCCGATACGCTGCGCGGGATCCCTGGCGCGGCCGACGTTCAGGCCGAGCAGACCGACGGAGCGCCGACCTTCGACATCCAGGTCGATCGTCAGGCGGCCGGAAGATACGGGCTGGCGGTGGAAGAGGTCGCCAGCACTGTCGCGGCGGCGCTGGGCGGGCGCGAGGCCGGCGTCTTGTTCGAGGGCGACCGACGGTTCGAGGTGGTAGTGCGACTGCCCGATGCGCAACGCGACGACATCGAGGCGCTGGGCGCGATCCCGGTCATGCTCCCCGCTGAACCGGGGCAGACCGCGCGTTCGATCCCGCTGCGCGAGGTGGCGCGATTCCGCTACACGGAAGGACTGAACCAGATCAGCCGTGAAAATGGCAAGCGGATGGTGGTGGTGCAGGCGAACGTGCGCGGCCGCGATCTGGGCGGCTTCGTCGCGGAGGCGCAGGACAAGGTCGCGCGGCTGCGGCTGCCGCCGGGCATGTACGTCGACTGGGGCGGTACGTTCAAAAGCCTGCAGTCGGCGCGTCTCAGGCTGCTCATCGTGGTGCCGATCTGCTTCGTGGCGATCTTCGGCCTGTTGTACCTCGCGCTCGGCGGCCTGATACCGGCGGCGATCGTGTTCAGCGCGGTTCCGATGGCACTGGCGGGCGGCGTGTTCGCGCTCCTGATCCGCGGCATCCCGTTCTCGATCACCGCAGCCGTCGGCTCCATCGCGCTGTCCGGCGTCGCAGTGCTGAACGGCCTGGTGATGATGAGCGCGATCCGCAAGCGCCGCGATGAGGGCGAAGCGGAAGACGCCGCGATCGTCGGCGGCGCGATGGAGCGCGTGCGCCCGGTCCTGATGACTGCGCTGGTGGCAAGCCTCGGCTTCGTGCCGATGGCCTTGGCCACTGGCACCGGCGCGGAGGTCCAGCGCCCGCTGGCCACCGTGGTAATCGGCGGCCTGATCACCTCCACCGCGCTGACCCTGCTGGTGCTGCCCGCGATCACCGCGGCGATGAGCCGGATGGCGCGGCGGAAGCTGCCCGCATAGCGAGCAAGCGGGCGACCGTGCGGCAGCTTGTATCGCCGCCGGTCGCTTCCGCCGCATGACTTCGTGCGGCGGGGGCGCGATACGGCCGATGTTGCCACGGGTTCAGCATCATAAGAACAAGGTCGGCATGGATCGTCGAGCAGGGGGAACAAGGATGGGCGCAACTATCGCTGCCACGCCGATGTCGATCGGTAACGCTTCCGCCACGCCGGCCACCGCAACACGACCGCGCTTGCAGAGCATCGATGCGCTGCGCGGGTTGGTGATGGTCGTCATGCTGCTGGATCACGTCCGGGAAACGTGGTTCGTGCATGTGCCGGTCGCCGATCCGATCGATGCGCATACCGCGCCGGTGGCGTTGCTGATCGCGCGGCTGCTGGTCAGCATCTGCGCGCCGGTGTTCGTCGCGCTGACCGGCCTGGGCGTCTATCTGTACCGCGCCAACCACACGCTTGCCGAGACGACGCATTATCTGCTGACCCGCGGCCTGATCCTGATGGCGTTCGATGTCCTCTACCTCTCGGAGCTTTACTGGGGGATCACGACGCCGACACTGTGGTTGCAGGTGATCTGGTGCATTGGCGTGTGCATGATCGTGCTCGCCGCACTGATCCGCTTGCCGCACCGGATGCTGATCGCGATCGGACTGGTCATCGTGTGCGGGCACAATCTGCTCGATCCGATCCGCTTCCAGCCCGGCGATCCGCTGTTCATCCCCTGGGCATTGCTGCACCAGCGCGACGCGATCGTGCTGCCGATCGGGCTGACCTTGAAGACCACCTATCCGGTGCTCGCCTGGATCGGGGTGATCCTGCTCGGCTACGGGATCGGCCCGTGGTTCGGGCCAAGTGTCGACATCCGCACGCGGCAACGCCGCTTGCTGCGGCTGGGTATCGCCATGCTGCTGGCGTTCGTGGTGCTGCGCGGGATCAACGTCTACGGGGACAAGCCGTGGTTCGTCGTCGCGGACAGCCCGGTGCGAACCGTCATGAGCTTCCTGTCGATGACCAAATACCCGCCGTCGCTGCTGTTCCTGCTGCCGACGCTCGCGGCCGGCGTGTTGCTGCTGGTGTGGTGCGAACGGTTCCGCGACCTGCCCGTCGTGCCCGCGCTGGCCGTGTTCGGCGCGGCGCCGATGTTCTTCTACCTCTTCCACCTCACCATGCTGCGGATCCTGTATCATGTCGCACTGGCGATGTTCGGACCCAACCAGGGCACGGTGTTCGGCGTCGGCAGCTATGGTTGGGTGTTGCTGTGGTATGTCGCGTTGATCGTGCCGCTGTATGTGCCGACCGTCTGGTTCTCGCGCCTGAAGAAGCGGCGGCGCGATATCGCATGGCTGAAGTACTTCTGATGCCGCGCGACACGCTTGACACGATCGCGACCCCCGCTCTCGTCCTCGACCTCGCGCGCGTCGACCGCAACGTCGCCCGGCTGCGCGCGCATCTGGCGGGGCTGGGCGTCGCATTGCGGCCGCATCTCAAGACCGCCAAATCGGTCGATGTCGCGCGGCGCCTGTTCCCGGAAGGCTGGGGCCCGATTACGGTGTCGACGCTGGCCGAGGCGGAATATTTCGCCGCCGCGGGTGCGACCGACATCACCTATGCGGTTGGTCTGTCCCCCGACAAGATCGCGCGCGTCGGCGCGCTGATCGCCGGCGGCGTGGACATGACGGTGCTGATCGACAGCGTCGCGCAGGCGGACGCGCTGGGCCACGCTGCACGCGATGGTGTTGCGCTGCCTGGCGTGCTGATCGAGATCGACTGTGACGGACACCGCGGCGGGTTGCTTCCGGACGATCCGGCGCTGATCGCCATTGCCGACCGGCTGCGTGCCGCCGGAATCGCGCTGCGTGGCGTTCTGGTTCATGCTGGCGAGTCGTACGCCTGTCGTGGCGGCGTCGGCCTGCCCGAAGCGGCCGAGCAGGAACGCGCGGTCGCGGTGACAGCAGCGCAGCGCCTGCGCGACCATGGTTTCCCGGTGCCGGTGGTCAGCGTGGGCTCCACGCCGACCGCGCATTTCGCGCGCGCGCTCGACGGCGTCAGCGAGGTTCGCGCCGGCGTGTTCATGTTCTTCGATCTCGTCATGCACGGGATCGGCGTGTGTGCGGTCGATGATATCGCGCTGTCAGTGCTGGCGACCGTGATCGGGCATCGCCTGGACAAGGGCTGGATTCTGGTCGACGCGGGATGGATGGCGATGTCGCGCGATCGTGGCACCCAACGCCATCCGGTCGATCAGGGATACGGGCTGGTGTGCGACGTCGACGGCGTGCCCTACCCGGATCTGATCGTCGCGGACGCCAGTCAGGAACATGGCATCGTCGCCGTGCGCCCCGGCAGCGGCGCGGCGCTGCCCGACCTGCCGGTCGGGGCGCGGGTCCGGATCCTGCCCAACCATGCCTGCGCGACCGGCGGGCAGCACGAGGCCTATCGAGTGGTAGGGTCCGGCGCGCGCGAGGTGATCGCGACATGGCCGCGGATGCGGGGATGGTGACGATGACGGACGACATCGAACGGCTCGCACCTGCCGGGCTGGCCCCACCGGGCGGCCATTACAGCCACGCCGTGCGCCACGGCGCACTGGTCATCACCTCGGGTCAGTTGGGGGTACGCGCGGACGGGACGCACACCGCCGACCTGCCGTTCGAGGATCAGGCGCGGCAGGCGCTCACCAACATGCTGACGGCGCTCGCCACCGCCGATGCCGGTGCGGGGGACATCCTGAAGGTCACTGCCTATATCGTGGGCGTCGAGCATTGGCCGCGCTTCAATGCGGTCTACCGGGAGATCATGGGCGACGCACGGCCGGCGCGCACCGTCGTTCCGGTGCCCGAACTACACTACGGCTATCTGGTCGAGGTCGACGCGATGGCGGTGGTGCGCTCATGAAGATGCGTTCCTACTGGATCGACACCGCGACCCCGTTCGCATTCGGCACCGACGCGCCGCCGGAGGGCGATGCCGATGTGGTGGTGGTCGGCGCGGGCTTCACCGGCCTGTCGGCCGCGCTGGCGCTGGCGAAGAAGGGCGCGAAGGTCGTCGTGCTGGAGGCGGGCAAGGTCGCCAACGCCGCATCCGGCCGCAACGGCGGGATGTGCAACAACGGCTTCGCGCAGGATTACGGCGGCATGTGCGCACGGCTCGGAACGGACCGCGCGAACCTGCTGTATCGCGCCTTCGACGCCGGCGTCGACAAGGTGGAATCGATCATCGTGCAGGAGGGAATCGACTGTGACTTCCGCCGCGTCGGCAAGCTGAAGCTGGCCGCCAAGCCCGCGCATTTCGACAAGCTGGTCCGATCGCAGGAGTTGCTCGCGCGTGAGGTCGACCCGGATACGCGGATTGTCACCCGTGCCGATCTGGGCGAGGAGATCGGAACGGACCGCTATTTCGGCGGGCTGATCTACGAAAAGGGCGCCGGGCTCCACATGGGGCGGTTCGGCCAGGGCATGGCCGAGGCCGCGGTGCGCCACGGCGCGGTCGTTCATGAGAATAATCCGGTCACTGCGCTGCGCCGGCTGAGCGGCCAGGCGCATGAGGTCGTTACGCCGAAGGGAACAATCCGCGCGCGGCAGGTGCTGCTCGCGACGGGCACGTCGCGGGTCGGCCCGCTGGGCTGGTTCCGCCGCCGGATCATCCCAGTCGGCGCGTACCTGATCGCGACCGAGCCGCTGCCGGCCGAGTTGCTCGACCGCCTCACCCCGCGGCGGCGGATGACCACCGACACGAAGAACTTCGTCGCCTATTTCCGCACCACGCCCGACGACCGCATATTGTTCGGCGGCCGCGCGCGGTTCTCCAGCCGCTCCGACGCCGCGTCGGACGCGCGGAGCGGCGCGATCCTGCGCAAGACGATGGTCGAGATCTTTCCTCAATTGGCCGATACGCGAATCGACTATTGCTGGGGTGGGATGGTCGACATGACCCGCGATCGTCTGCCCCGCGCGGGCGAACGCGACGGCCTCTTCTATTCGCTGGGCTACAGCGGTCACGGCACGCAGATGTCGACCTATATGGGCGCGATCATGGCCGAGGTGCTGGACGGTCGCGCGGAGCTGAATCCCTGGCGAGACTTCGATTGGCCGGCCATCCCCGGCTACTTCGGCACACCTTGGTTTTTGCCGTTCGTCGGCGCCTATTACCGCTATCAGGATCTCGTGCGATGATCGACGACGCCATCAGGCTTGATGTGCGCCAGGGCGTGTATCTCGACGGTCGCTGGGAGGACACATCGGGCACCGGCACCCTGCCCGTCGTCAACCCCGCGAACGAGGCGGTGGTCGCGCGGGTCGCGGCGGGCGTCCCCGATGATCTCGATCGCGCGGTCGCCGCCGCGCGCGCGGCCTTCCCCGCCTTCGCCGCCACGCCGGTCGCCGAGCGCAAGGCGCTGCTCGAGCGGATCCATGCGCTGCTCCTCGACCGCGCCGAGCCGCTGGCGCAGGTGCTGGTGGAGGAGATGGGGGCGACGATCACCCACGCGCGCACGGCGCATGTGCCCTTGGCCGCCGCGCATGTGCGGGTAGCGGCCGAGCTGCTGGCCGACTATTCGTTCCTCACGCTCCACGGCACCACCGCGATCGTGCGCGAGCCGATCGGCGTGTGCGGGCTCATCACGCCGTGGAACTGGCCGCTGTACCAGATTACCGCGAAAGTCGCGCCGGCGTTGGCCACCGGCTGCACCGTCGTGCTGAAGCCCAGCGAATTGTCGCCGCTCAGCGCGTTGATGTTCGCGCAGATCGTTCATGATGCCGGCGCCCCGCGCGGTGTCTTCAATCTGGTCAACGGCGGCGGGTCGGACGTCGGGGCGGCGATGGCCGCGCATCCAGACATCGATATGATCTCGATCACCGGATCGAACCGCGCGGGCGTGCTGGTCGCGCAGGCGGCGGCGGCGACCGTCAAGCGCGTCACCCAGGAACTGGGCGGCAAGTCGCCCAACATCCTGCTGCCCGACGCGGACGTCGCGCGGGTCGTGCCGACGGGGGTGATGGCGGCGTTCCGCAACGTCGGGCAATCCTGCAGTGCCCCGACGCGGATGATCGTCCCACGCGCGCGGCTGGCGGAGGTGGAGGCGCATGCGCACGCCACCGCGGCGGCGATCGTGGTCGGCGATCCCGGCGATCCGGCGACGATGCTCGGACCGATCGCCAACCGGATGCAATACGACCGCGTACAGTCGATGATCGCCGCCGGGATCGCCGATGGCGCAACGCTGCTGTGCGGCGGGCCGGGACGCGTCGACGGCCACGATCGCGGCTTTTTTGCGCGCCCGACCATCTTTTCCGACGTCACCACCACGATGCGGATCGCGCAGGAGGAGATTTTCGGCCCGGTGCTGGCGATCCTCCCCTACGACGATGTCGACCACGCGGTCGCGATCGCCAACGACACAGTCTTCGGGCTTGGCGGACATGTGCAGGGCGCCGATCTCGATCAGGCGCGCGCCGTCGCCCGCCGCATCCGCACCGGACAAGTCCATATCAACCATCCCGCCTGGGATCCCCATGCACCGTTCGGGGGATACAGGCGGTCGGGCAACGGCCGCGAATATGGCGTCTACGGTCTGGAGGAATATCTCGAGACCAAGGCGATCCTCGGCTTCGCCCCGCCGACCGGCTCCTGACGCAAGGCTTATCTCATCATGCCCGCACCATTGCGCATCATCGCCGGCTCCACCGACGTGCCCGCCGAGGCCGACGCGGTGGTCATCGGCGGCGGCATCATCGGCAGCTTCGCCGCCTATTATCTTGCAAAGCGCGGCCTGAAGGTCGCGCTGGTCGAGAAGGGCGTCGTCGGCGGGGAGCAATCGAGCCGCAACTGGGGCTGGTGCCGGCAACAGAATCGCGACGCGCGCGAGTTGCCGATCTCCACGAAAAGCCTCGATCTGTGGGAATCGTTCGAGGCCGATACGGGCGAGCGTACCGGCTTCCGGCGCTGCGGCCTGCTGTATCTCAGCGACAGCGAGGCCGAGCTGGCCGGATGGGCGCGCTGGGGCGACTTCGCACGCTCGGTCGGCGTGGATACCCGGATGCTGAACACGGCGGAGGCGACCGAACGCGCCGCGCTCACCGGTCGATCGTGGCGCGGCGGCGTCTTCTCGCCGAGCGACGGCATCGCAGATCCCGGGCTTGCGGCGCCCGCGGCGGCGGCGGCGGTAATGGCGCTCGGCAGCACCGTGCATCAAGGCTGCGCGGCACGGGGGATCGAGACAACCGGCGGGGCGGTCAGCGGCGTGGTGACCGAGAAAGGCACGATCCGCACGAAGATCGCCATCCTGTCCGGCGGCGCGTGGGCATCGTCCTTCTGCCATCAGCTTGGCATACGCTTCCCGCAGGCGGCGGTCCGGCAATCGATCATGGCGGTGGCAAGTGGCGACCTGCGTCTGCCCGACGCACTGCATACCGCGGCGGTCTCGATCACGCGGCGCGGCGAGGGCTGCCATTCGATTTCAATCAGCGGCCGCGCGCGCGTCGACCCGACCGCCCAGTTCCTCCGCTTCAATCGCGAATTCGTGCCGATGTTCCTGAAGCGCTGGCGGAGCCTGTCGCCCGGCAGTCTCGAGGCGCTGCGTGCCGGTCACGAAACGTTGGCGCGCTGGCACCTCGACCGCCCGACCCCGATGGAGCGGATGCGGATCCTTGATCCCAGCCCGGATCTTACGACGCTGCGCCGCACCCTCGAACGAGCCGTCGATCTGTTCCCCGCGCTGGCCAGCGCGCCGGTGGTCGGTCGTTGGGCCGGGTACATCGACAGCACGCCCGACGGTGTCGCGACCATGAGCGAAATTCCCGCGCTACCGGGCTTCCTCCTCGCGGCGGGATTCAGCGGACACGGCTTCGGCGTCGGCCCCGGCGCAGGCCACCTTCTCGCAGATTTGGCAACCGGTCAGCCCCCGATTGTCGACCCCCGTCCCTACAGTCTCTCACGCTTCGACCGGCGTGGCGATGTCGACGTGGCGAACTTCTAGAACGGCAACCATGCCTAACAGGGAGCGCACCGGCCGCAGCAATTACGGCGACGGTGCGCGGGAAATCGTCCACTCCCGCCGCTTGTCGAGGAAGGGCCGCAGTTCCTCACGCAAAACCTGCCGTAAATAGAGGTCGCGCCGCGTTTGGAGAGGCGGGTGCACCTCGTCGTCGCCGCTGTTACGTTTGTAACAGCCGTCGGTCAAACAATGGCCGACGCGCTGAAGTTTCCAGCCTTTCAAATGGATGGAAAGGGATAGTCCCACTTACAGGACTCGGACCTGTGACCCCGCATTACGAAGGCCAGGGAAGAGACACGGAAAGGCTAGGAAAATCAGGCTCTCAGCAAACAATGCCGCCTTGAGAATCGAGCCGACCCACGCGGTTCCCAAACTGGGCAGAAGGCCTGCACCGGCGGTTTCCTAGCGGACGCACTTTGCCGTTGTCACGTCGGCTATCACGACCTGCGCCATACTCAGCATGGTGGTCCGCAGCCGCCGCAAACGGAAATGCAGGATCGCCAAACGAACGCGAACGCGGCTCGCCCCACGGGGGTTAGTAATGATTGAACAAGTCGCGGCGACACTGACGAGGCGCCACCGCGATAGGCTACTCGCCGTCTTTGTCGCGCGCATCGCCCTTGAGATCGTGAGCAGTAAGATCCTCCTGACGTTTGCCGACGATGTCCCGATCTTCACCATTCTTGCCGGGATCATGTCGGCCACCGTCAGCAGCCTTGTCGTCGTTTGCCACGGTTCTAATCTCCTAAGAGGGAGCGGGAAGAGCAGACACGCTCCCCACCCTGTTCAAGTGTGCACCCGCAGCCTCTTATTGTTGGCTGCGAC
The DNA here is from genome assembly GCF_044901155.1 of Sphingomonas sp. NPDC079357. Lineage (NCBI taxonomy): Bacteria > Pseudomonadati > Pseudomonadota > Alphaproteobacteria > Sphingomonadales > Sphingomonadaceae > Sphingomonas > Sphingomonas sp. NPDC079357. The sequence continues at coordinate 108,428 of NZ_JBJDOM010000003.1, read as the reverse complement.
TTTCGGATGGTAGAGTTCGATGAAACATTGGAGTGCAGAAAGCGGTGAAAGGCCTATGGCTCCCGTCATGTATCGGGATTGAAGCTCAACGGCGGCAACGGCCTTCTCCGTCATCATCATCTCGACTTCTTCCACAGCGTCGAAACCGCCGCTCGCGATTCGAGTCATGCGGAGCGACACCACCGAGGCTGCCTCGGCACCTAGCATCCACAAATCGACGCCGGCGGTTGCCCAAGCCCGTAAACTTCTTTGGTCCATGCGCGATCTCATTAATCTGGCACGGTTTCGCAGGTGGCCCTGTGCGAAAGGTGTTGCAGCGCCTCGGTGGCGTGCCGTTCCGCGACATACAGCACCCCGGCCCATCGCTGGTGAGCGTCGGACCACAAGCCCCAGCGTCCGGCGTGCTCGCCATCTCCGATGCGTGCCACGCGCAACGTCGAATTGTTCACGAGCGCTAAGCCGCGATCGTCTGCGTAAACGGCGTGACGGCGATGATCGCAGCCGACACCACGTCGAAACCCTCGGCGCTGCTCGCGGCGATGGCGAGGGGACGGCCATCAAGCTGGTCGTTGTGGCCGTTGAGGAAGGCTTGTGCACCTTGAAGGCCGAGGGCGGCAACCGCAAGCCTCAGGATCAATCCCTCACGCGCCGCCGCATCTCGCGAGATCTGCGGTTGGCTGGACATTGATCGAAAATAGCGACGTGGCTTCGAAGGCTCCCGCGGAGTTGCACCATCGCTCACGAAGAGCGCACCGATGTAGGATGACCGACCCCTAGCGAGAGCTGCTTAGTGGCGATCAAGGCCGCATATCCCGCGGCTCGCCCGGCATGGGAGATTTGAGCCTCTACGGAGGCAGCGTTGCTGGCCTGCGTGATCGACACCTGATGAACGCGGTAAAGCTCGTTCATGTCCATGACCCGGCTCCTTGCTGGCAAGCGGGAGCTCTCAGTCTCTCAGCCGACTGCGCTCGCAATAGGGAAGCAATCGGTAACGGCTATATGGGTAGGCGCGGTGCATTCCGCAACCAACAGGGGCCATGCGCGGAAACCTCACGCTAGCGATTATATGACGCGTCGAAACGGCTGGCTAGCTTGAGGGCGACGATCCCGGCCGCTTGGCGATCCATATGACGTGAGGAGCATCGTCTTCATGGCCGCCGCCGTGCATGACCATAGTCTCTACGGCGAACCCGGTCGACCGCAGGCGCTTCGTAAAAGCTTCATCGGGGTAGGAGGACCACACAGCAAGAACGCCGCCCGGCACGAGCGCGGCGTAGGTCGCCCGCAGGCCCCAATCGCAATAAAGTCGGTCGTTTGCGAGCTGGATCAGGCCGTCAGGGCCATTGTCGACGTCCAGCAGGATTGCATCATACCCTTCGGCAGCCGCCGCGATCATGTCGTGAACGTCTGCGATCGCGATCGTCGTGTAGGGATGCTCAATCGATCCTTGGAAGATGCCGGCAAGCGGACCCCGCGCCCAAGCGACGACCTGCGGCACCAACTCCGCGACGACGATCATTGCGGGCGCCGGGAAGGCTGCTTGTGCGGCCGCGAGCGTGAAGCCCATTCCCAACCCCCCGATCAGCAATCGCTGTGCAGCTCGCCCCAGCCGCTCCGCGACCAACGTGGCCAATGCCTCTTCTGACCGAAAGGCCCAGCTGCCCATGAGTTGCTCTTCCCCGAAGAGAATCTCGAACCCGTCGCTGTGTCGATAAAGCTGAAGGCGTCCACCGCCTGGAATGTCCGCCGTGTCCAGCAGGACACCCCAATGATCTGCCGGGCTCGACTTTGAAGCGCGGTCGGGTTCTACTCCGCCCAAGCGAAGTGTCCGATGGTTAGCTTGGCTGTCATCACGCTGGCACTTTCATAGATCAAACAGAGGTGACGCTGCCGCCGATAGCAGCGCATTTGCCCGTGCTAAGCAGATTGCAGATTGACCGCGCTCGTCTTCCCGCGCTTGTCTGTTTCCAACTCGTAAGAAACGCGTTGATCACGATCGAGCGTGCGCATGCCCGCGCCCTCTACCGCAGTGATGTGTACGAAGGCGTCACCGCTTCCGTCCTCGGGCGCGATAAAGCCATAGCCTTTTTCAACATTAAAGAATTTTACAACACCGGTGATCATGATCATTCCTTGACAATGGGTGTATTGTATCATTCCGCTAAGGCGGGATGACCGCTGTAAATGATGGATCGAGGGTGAGCTTCGAACATGGCGCTTGGCACGCCATGTCTTCTCCGAAGCATCAATCGTCCTGCTGAGGACGCGGCTGTTCTGTCGAGGACCGCAGAGCGGCCCAGCATATCGCGGCTGCAAGTATGGCGGGGTGGAGTACGTGCCGTTGGGCCTAGCGATGCGCGGTCACCAAGGGCGTACGACGCACCGTTCCTTCAATGATCTTACCCGCGAAGATTTTTCGCATCGTGTCAGCACCGTCCGGCCGCGACAAGACCACGCGTGTTCCGCCGGAAACGAGCGCCTCAACCGCACTTACGTCAACTTGCTCGCTCTTGCATTTGGCCAGGACGGTTGCCACCGCCTCCTTGACGTTTATGGCTCTGGACATCGCAGCTCCTCATCAAAGCGGGAGCACATGTCTCTCTGCCAGGCCAATGCTAAGATATTTAGACCCGGTCGGATTGTATTAGTGACACGGCCCCACTCGGTCAAGGCAGGAATATACAGCCTCAAAAATGGTAGATTTGACGTCGCCTGATCATCGACAATCGAACGCCAAAGACTTCTCGCGGAGTGATGCGACCCAGCCGATCGACAGCATTGAAGTTCGACAAACCTCCACTACATTACAGTTTATCATTGGCACGGCAACGTAAGCGCCAATGGCTGAGAGACAAGCGCTCCCGCTTACGACGGAGACGCTGCCATGGACCTCAAGGATCTCTATCTTCGCCAGCGCATCTCGGCAGCAGCCGCAGCCGCGGCTACCTCGCCAGAAGCACGGCTCGCACACCGGCAATTGGCCGCTGGCTATGCAAGCCGCATCGCAGATTTTGACGCGCCGAATGAGGAGCGATATTCGTCAACCGCTTTGAAGGGCACCTCTGAAGCGCTCGTTGTTTCGCCCCCTTTAGACGGCAGTCGGGGCGAAGTCGCCCAATGAGCTGGCTGTGGATGATGATCGCTGCAATATGGGGTGGGCCACTTGTCGCCGCTGGTATTCTCGCCAGCGGCTCTTTCATTTTCAAGCCGTTCGGTATTTGGCTGCGGCGACATCTGATCGGGTGATGAGCGAGGCTTTCACGCCGAAAAGACGCTGGACGCAGACCGATATCAGTCAGCTCCGCCGAGAAGTTGCGGATGGCGCAACTATCGATGCGCTATCAACCAACCTCGCGAGGGAGCCTGAAGAGGTATTTCGCATGGCGGCTCGACTTAATGTAGTCATAACCGCACCGTTGTGCCCGTGATCTGATCAACATCAGGTAAAAAGGATTGAACCCAGCCGCTCACTGGGTTCTTTTGCATTCCTATGTTTTGAGGTAGCGTAGCAACATACCATGTTCTAGTAATTGAAGACGGTTGGTTTACCGCGACTATATTGCACAGATTTGCGAGTAAGGGGGAGCAGTCTCGGTCCAAATGGTTCCAACTGAGTGCGATGCGGTCACGGTTGCGCGGGCAATCCGTCCCGACATCATAACCTCCGATGTACGACTTCTTGAAGGCGACGCCCCCACGGCCGTTTCGCAGATTCATTTAGAGGCAGGCGCAATCCCTGTCATATACATTACCGCGATTCCTTCCGCATGCGAGTATTGCCCGCTGCCAAGCGCCGTCCTGCCAAAGACGATTGACAGTATTCTTTTTCTAAGAACATTTCGATGGCTCGCACAGGAAAAAGGAGAAATCTGCTAGGAGATACCGTCCGCAGACGTCCGCGCCAGCTTCGTCGATCAGCTAGCTACCTGCATCCATCTATCTTGTAGTGACGCCAGTAGCGATTCTAGCGAGTAGCAGCCCCGGCTGTCACCGCCGCGAAAGACAGCGATCGGGCAGTGCGCAGCGGCGACCACGCGCTTGTAGCTGTTGCCGGCCGGCTGGCAGGCGGGCCGCTTGTCGAGTGACAAGCGCTCCACGTTTTAATAGGTTCGCTTCGCGACATGATCGTGTCAGACGGCGGCAAGCCGCGGCGCAGCTGGTCGGCGACACGGCGCTGCGCTCTCAAAGTCCCGGGCCTTTACCCCGTCCCTTCGATGGGCCGGTCTCTAGGTCCAGGTGGATGAAGAAACAGCGGTCACGTCAGCCGGCGTCTGGTCGGTCAGCTCCTTTCAGTTTCCGTGAAAGGTTCCTTCCCGAAAAAGCATCCGTGCCCTAATGCGCCACCATGAAGATCTTGTTTGTCATGCTGTTGGCGTCGGTTGCAGCCGGAGCTCAGGCACAGACAGCGTAAGCACGGCCCAGTGAGAATGCAGCAATGGATGACGCCGCAAACGTAATTACCGTGGATCACACAGGCTTCGCCGTATCGTCTCTGGACGAAGCCATTCGGTTTTGGACGGAAGCGCTCGGCTTCACACTTGAGCGACAATCGGAGATGGGGGGCGACTTCCTGCATCAGGTGACAGGTGTCGACGATCCGAGTGTGAAAACGGCGATCGTTAGGGCACCAAGCGGGTATGCGGTCGAATTGCTGCACTATTCGAAAGGGCGCCAGAATGGGGCGGTGCCTTCCAGCGCGGGGGCGATTGGTGCGGCTCACCTGGCTCTGACCGTGAAAGACATTCATGCCGCCATTGGTCACGTCGAAGCAGCAGGATGGAAGGCGAAAGGTAGTCCGTTGCCGATCGCCGGTGGGCCAAGGAAGGGAACGTTGGTGGCCTACGTTTCAGGCCCCGATCATATCACGATAGAGCTTATGCAGCCGCCAGCCCGATAATGAGCTTACGGAAGTCGTCCCGCTTCACCATCCAAATGGGGACGCCCCGCCCGTCTCGTTGGCCGTTCCTAATCGGCAATTAAGGCGATGGCCGGACGCGATCGTCGTTGCGCAAGCTAGAATTTCGCGACACGTTCGATCGCTCGTAAAGAAAAGGCCGACATGCTTCTGACTGCTTGGCTAGCTGTGACCGCCTCAGCACTGACTTGCCCGCCCGTTGATGGCTTTGACAAGGTCATCGCGGCATCAAATGCACGGTGGATCGTGGCGGGCGAAGTGCACGGCACGAATGAGATGCCGGCTATGTTTTTAAATCTTGTGTGCCTCGCATCCCGCGCCAGCCCTGTTGTTGTCGCGGTTGAACAACCGGAGCAGGATCAACCGGCAATCGACGCATACTTGAAGTCAGATGGCAGTAAGAAAGCCGAGGCGGCGTTTCTACAGGCGACGATGTGGCGGGCTGGTCAGCCTGACAGTGTCCTGGATGGACGTTCGAGCGAAGCGATGTTCAGGCTGTTCCAAAACCTTTGGCAGCAACACAAGCAAGGTCATGTCATTCGCGTGATTGCGTTCGAGCCAAGCCTTAAATTCAAGGATGGCGCTTTTCTGATGCCATGGATGGGCGACAAGCCTGTCGATCAAAATGAGTTTGAGCGGCGGATGGCCAACCTGCTGAGGAATGGGTCATTAAAGGCACGAGCAATGCTAGTGCTTACCGGGTCGGCGCATGCTCGACAGATACCTATGGATAATTTGCCAAGTCTGCGACCAATGGCATCATTTTTGCCTAAAAATGAGACCCTGACGCTTGTTTTAACCTCACATGGCAAAGGTAAGGCTTGGAACTGCTTGGAGGGTGGCTGTGGAGTGCATCAAGTAGAAGAGCGTTCGCGGCAACAGCGCGGCGTAGTCTTTGAGAAACACCCGAATCAGGCATTTTCAGGCACCGTATTTCTTGGAACGCCTTTGACAGCGTCAAACCCGCAGAAGGGGTCAAGCTAGCCCGTCGGTTTCAGATATCGGCTGAGCGGAAGCCACTAACGGTTCTCGAAACTCGATCCCAAACGGGACGGCGGCGGCTGTCCCGCGGGCCGTCAGTTTTTAGGAGATTGCTTATCGCCCGGGCGGGGGCGGTTCATCGAACAGCATCTCCAGATCGTCGGCTTCAAACCCGCCCTTGGGACGCTCGACGAGCGTGAAGCGCCAGCGCTGTCCGCGTCTTAGCTCGGTGAACCCGGCGCGCTCCGCCGCTCGGACGTGGACGAATACCTTGGGCTGTTTATCGTCACGCGAGATGAAGCCCCAGGCCCCACCACGGTCGAGATATTTGATCGTGCCGGTCGGCATGATGCCTTCCTTTCAGGCTTAGCCCTCCTTGGCGCAGGCGAGGCACATCGCCGTCGCAGGCGCATGATCAAGGCGCCTGGCCTCGATTTCCTCGCCGCAACGGACGCACCAGCCATCGTCGCCGCTGCCGATCCGCCTCAGCGCCGCATCGATGCGGTTGCGTTCGACCTGGCGGTGCCGCTGCGCGGCCAGAGCCATTGCCTGCACCTGCATGACGTCGATCCGCGACAGACGGCCGACGCTTTCCTGATCGAGCGCGACCGGGGCGCGTGTTTCCTCGGCCGCCGCATCATCAACGACGAGCTGATCGCGGAGCGCCAGCAATTGCCGACGCCGCGCTCCGAGGTTCGCTGCGCCCCCGGCCATGTCAGCGCACCAGCAGCACGGGCGCGCGGACGGTGCGGATCATCGTCGTGGTGGTGCTGCCGATGATCAGGGTGCGGAGTGGCGAATGTCCGTAGGCACCCATCACCAGCATCGCGTCGGGATGCGCCGCCATATAATCGCCGATCACCACATCGACCTTGCCGTCACGCAGGACGGTTTCCGCACAAGCTGGTAGCGCGCTGGCCGCTGCGCCGAGCTGGTCGCGGTGTTTGCCATCATCCGGCCCCGCCATGACGAGATGTACCGGCAAACCGCCGAACAATGGTGAGGTAGCGACATGACGGACAGCGCGGCAGGCGGCCGGGCTGTTGTCGAACGCGATCACCACCGCGTCGGGTGCCTTGGCATCGCGCGAGGCGATCAGCACCGGCTTGTCGCTGGCGCGCACGACCCGTTCGACCTTGGAGCCGATATGGTCGGTCGCGAACTCGCCCGACGCGCCGCGCTTGCCGATGATAACCAGCGCAGCATCGGCTTCACGCTCGACGATCGTCTCCACGATCCCGCCATGCAGGTGCATGGACGCGACCGTGACGCCCTGTTCCTTCAGGCGGGCACCGCCGGCATCCAGCAGGATGCGCCCTTCCTCGATGGCGAGACGACCCGCCGCTTCCTCGATGCGGGTCAGCTCTTCCAGCAGCTCGCTTTTGACGCCGAGGCCGATCGCGCCGCTGTGATCGTTGCGCGATGCCACGGCATCCTTGCGCTGGACGACGTGCAGCAACTCGACATCGGCACCGAGCCGGGTAGCGGCCCAGGCCGCCAGATCAACGACGCTGGCCGCGTAGGTGGATGCGTCGATGCAGGCCAATATGCGGTTCATAAGCCCTCTCCTCAGTGGGCGCCGAGCGCCGCTTCGACGCCGGGCTTGTCATGGACGGCGAAGCGATCGACCATCGTCGCGCTCGCCTGATTGAGGCCGATGACCTCGACATGGGTGCCTTCGCGACGGAACTTGAGGATGGCCTTGTCGAGACTCCCTACCGCCGAAATGTCCCAGAAGTGCGCGGCGGTCAGGTCGATGACCACATTGTCCAGCACCTCCTTGAAGTCGAAGGCGTCGGCGAACCGTTCGGACGAGGCGAAGAACACCTGACCCGACACACGGTAGGTCCGCGTCCTGCCGTCTGCACTCAGCGCGGTTGCAACGTCGAACAGACGCTTGACCTTGCTGGCGAAGAACAGCCCCGACAGGATCACGCCTGCGACCACGCCCTGCGCCAGGTCATGCGTCGAGACGACGACCAGCACCGTCACCAGCATGACGACGGACGACTGCCACGGATGACTCTTGAGGTTCTTGATCGATCCCCACGAGAAGGTGCCGATTGACACCATGATCATCACCGCGACCAGCGCCGGCATCGGAATGCGGGCGACCAGCGGCCCCAGTACGACGATCAGGAACAGCAGGAATGCGCCCGACACAAAGGTGGAGAGGCGGGTCGAGCCGCCCGACTTCACGTTGATGACCGACTGCCCGATCATCGCGCAGCCACCCATCCCGCCGAAGAACCCGGTCAGGAAATTGGCGATGCCCTGCCCCTTCACCTCGCGGCGCTTGTTCGATGGCGTATCGGTCAGATCATCGACGATCTGCGCGGTCATCATCGATTCCAGCAGGCCCACGGCCGCCATTGTCAGCGAGTAGGGAAAGATGATGCGCAGCGTTTCCAGCGTGAACGGCACCTCGGGGATGCCGAACGCCGGCAGCGACGAGGGCAGTTCGCCCATGTCGCCCACGGTGTTGACCTTGATGCCGGCATAGATCGAGACGATCGTCAGGATCACGATCGCGACCAGCGGAGATGGGATCGCCTTGGTCAGGCGCGGGAACAGATAGATGATCGCCAGCCCCGCCGCGACCATCGCGTAGGCTTCCCACCCGACGTTGGTGAGCTGGGGAAGCTGCGCGATGAAGATGAGGATCGCCAGCGCGTTGACGAAGCCGGTGATGACCGAGCGCGACACATATTGCATCAGCAGGTCGAGTTTCAGGAAACCGGCGACGCCCTGGATCAGCCCCATGAGGATGGTCGCGGCAAAGAGGTATTGGACTCCGTGATCGCGGATCAGCGGCAGGACGAGAACGGCGATCGCCGCGGTTGCGGCCGAGATCATGCCGGGGCGACCGCCTACGAGCGAGATGATGACGGCGATGGAGAAGGAGGCAAACAGCCCGACGCTGGGATCGACGCCGGCAATGATCGAGAAGCCGATGGCCTCCGGGATCAGCGCGAGCGCGACGACGATGCCCGCAAGCACGTCCGCGCGCGGGTTCGAGAGCCATTCGCGTCGAAGCGAAGTAGCAAATGTCATGTAGAAACCTGATCGCAATAGCGAGGGGCGCACGCCGTCAGACGCATTCAATCAACGATGCTCGGAGCGAGGCCCAAATTCGCTATGGTTATCCCGGGGATAGGCGCCGGGCCGAGCCACCCGAATCAATCCGGGTCCGTCGAAGGCCTCTAGATAATCACTGATCGGACTATATTGCAACTGCGAACATCAGTGGCTTGCGATCCCATCATACCATCGCAAGCGGGACGGCCCCGGCCGTCCCGGACGTCGCTTGTTTGCGGGAAAACAGCGCTGCTTAGATCGATGACGAAGTGATGTAGACCCCGATCGCGATCACCACGGCGGCAAATCCGCGTTCGAGCAGCCCCTTACGGGTGCCAAGAACCTTACCCAGCGCAATACCGCCGATCGTCCCCAAAACTCCGCCTGCGACCAGCAGCGCGGTCACGCCCCAATCAACCAGACCCGACAGGGCGTAGGAGGTGGCAGTGGTCAGTCCCAGCGCGCTGACAACCACCAGCGATGTGCCGATCGCGAACGGCAGCGGCATGGCCGTTGCGAGGATCAGCCCCGGCACGATCAGGAAGCCACCCCCGATCCCAAAGAATCCGGCGGCAAGCCCGACCCCCAGCCCGATCGGCACCAGACGCGGCAGCAGCGTCGCCGCGCTTTCGCGGGTCAGCCGCACGTCTGGCGCTTCGGCCGTGCGGCGCTTGCGCAGCATCGACAGGCCGACGCCGATCATCAGCAGCCCGAACAGGGCGAGCAGCCGCTGGCCGTCGAACGCCTTGCCCAGCTCGGCCCCCAGCGCCGCGCCGATCATTCCCGACGCGGCGAAGACGCCGGCGCACCGCCACTTGACGCGACCGGCGCGTGCATGACCGATCAGGCTGGCGAGCGCGTTGGCCGTGACGGCGACAGCCGCCGTTCCGATCGCGGCGTGCGGCGATCCGACACCGACAATATAGATCAGGAGTGGCACGGCGAGGATCGACCCGCCGCCGCCGACGAGGCCGAGGATCAGGCCAATCACGCCACCCGATGCAAGCGCGGCCAGAATGGCGGCGATCTCCATGATCGCCTCAAGCAGCCGCGCGTCGGTTCCACGGCATGACGCGCAGCAGGTTGGCCATGCCGCACCACCCCGTCACGCCGGCGAACATCAGCCCGGCCCCCACCAACGCCGACAGCCCGAAGAAGCCCGGAGCGACGAACGTGCCGAGCAGCACGCCGGTCAGCACCAGCGCGCCGGCGGTGATCTGGACCTGCCGCATGATTTCTAATGGTTGTGATCGATCGGCGATAACGGGCTGTCCTGCCTGTCGCCACGCCTCGATGCCGCCCCCAAGGATGTAGGCCGGCGCGCTACCCGCTGCCGCGCGAAGCTGTGCTGCATTGGCGGCGGTGCGCATGCCCGACTTGCAGTGGAAGACGACCGGACGGCCATCGCGCGGCAGATCGCCGATCCGGTCGAGCGGCACATTCATCGCGCCGGGAATGCGCTCCCGCGCATGTTCGTCGACACCGCGAATGTCGATCAGGCGTGCGCCGCCATCGATCGCAGCATGGGCGTCGGCGGGGGAAAGGGTCGCAAGCGTCATCGCATCAATCCTTGCAGTAGAGCTGGTAGAGGGTGGCGAGCAGCGTTTCGACGCGCGCATCCGCGATGGCGTACCAGAGCGTCTGGCTCTCCCGCCGGTAGGTGACGAGGCCTTCGTCGCGCATCTTCGCGAGGTGCTGCGAGCAGGCCGATTGCGACAGCCCGACATCGCGGGCCAGGTCGCCGACCGTCACCTCGCCATGCTCGACCAGCTTGCACAGCAGCATCAGCCGACGAGCATTACCGATCGCCTTCAGCGTGTCGGCCACCTGTCCGGCCTTCGCCTCAAATGTCGCCAGATCCATCGGCGGTTTGAGCATCATCGCAACTCCATTAGGTGTTGCTTATGTAGCACCCTCTAATATATTAGCAAGAGCTAACGGAGGAAATCATGACGCAGCCCTTCATCGAGGCATTTTTCGACGAGCCGACGAACACGATCAGCTACCTCGTGGGCGATCCTTCGACGCGGACAGCGGCGGTGATCGATCCGGTGCTTGACTTCGACATGGCGAGCGGCGTCGCCGACACCCGTTCGGCCGAGCGCATCGTCGCCTTTGCCCGCCAGCACGACTGGCGGATCGCGATGGTGCTGGAGACGCACGCCCATGCCGATCACCTGTCGGCCGCTCCCTTCATCAAGGCGCATACCGGCGCATGGATCGGGATCGGCGCGCATATCCGCGACGTGCAGAAGATCTTCCGACCGGTGTTCGCGATGGATGACCTGAAGACGGATGGTTCGGACTTCGACCGGCTGTTCGATGAAGGCGACCGCTTCACGATCGGCGCATTGGAGGTCGAGGTGCTGCACGTTCCCGGTCACACCCCGGCGGATGTCGCCTACCTGATCGGTGATGCCGCCTTCGTCGGCGATACGCTATTCATGCCCGACTATGGCACCGCCCGCGCCGACTTCCCGGGCGGGGATGCGCGGACGCTCTATCGCTCGATCCGCCGGCTTTTGGCGCTGCCTGACGAGACGCGACTGTTCCTGTGCCACGACTATAAAGCACCGGGTCGCGACGACTATCGCTGGGAGACGACGGTGGGCGAGCAGCGTCGCTCAAGCGTTCATGTCCATGACGGCGTGGCCGAGGACGATTTCGTCGCCATGCGCGAGCAGCGCGATGCCGGACTATCCGTGCCCAAGCTGTTGCTGCCCTCGATCCAGGTCAACATTCGCGCGGGGCATTTCGGTGAGGCCGAGGCGAATGGCGTCACCTACCTTCGCATTCCGGTTAAGTGGAGGGCTAAGTGATGGTTGTCCCATTGACCAACCCGACCAAGACCGAACCGCAAAACCCGGGGGTTTGGCCCCAACCGTACCAGCTACCAGCAGCGCGTTCTTCAACCGCCTCAAGCATTTACTCGCGAGCTTAGTCTTACGGACCGATATCGATCGCCTCTGCCTTCGCATGACGGGTCTTCACGTCGGCGAAACCGAGCTTCATAGCCACCGCTTCGTTCCAGCCATGGGGATCGGTGCGGAAGGCGACCTTGCCATCGTCGCCGACGAAGGCGTTGTGGTAGAGAAGTCGAACCGGAATTTCGCGCGTTAGATTGACGATCTGGTAATTGCCGGAGGCGTGCGCTTGAATCCAAGCGTCGCCCATGCCCTCCTGTTCCGCCAGCATCGCCGCGAAGCTCAGCGCATCCGACACGCGAACGCAACCATGGCTCAGGTGACGCTGGCTGCGCTCGAATAACTCGGGGCGGCGGTATCGTGTGGGTAGATCGCTTGGTTGTTCGGCATGTCGAACTTGACAAGACCCAGCGCATTGTTTCCTCCCGAAGGCTGCACCCAATAGCCGTGGGAATGCGTAGGACATGACCAGTTCGGGTGGATGTCAGTGCGGAGCGGTGCGCTTCCGGGTTGAGGGTGTCCTGGAAGAGGCTTCTATCTGCCATTGTCGCATGTGTCAGAAGGCCACTGGTGGACTGTTCGGGCCTTATGTCGGAGCCCCATTCGACGCGGTAATTTGGACTCGAGGACAACCAAGCTATTTCCAAAGTTCCAGCAAGGTGCGTCGCGGCTTTTCCGGGAAGGTTACGCCGGCTTTCTATGCCGGCGGTCCTTCAGGATACTGCGGCCTGCCGTCGTTGAGGATGAGCCACGCCTGTTTACTGGAGGTCCAGATATGCTCGGTCGGTTCGAAGAATTCGGGCCGGTCGAGGCTTCCCATCGACAACCCTATGGTTCCGGCGCTCCAGCGTTCGGAGAACAACGTTGTTCCGCAGTCCGTGCAGAAGCCGCGACGTATGCCGCTGTCGGCGCTCATCCATCCTACAGGGCCGTTAATTGCGACCCCAGCCAAGGGCACCATGACACGCGCGTAGAAGGCGGCACCCGTCGCCTTCTGGCAACGATGGCAATGGCAGACGCGCACATTTAGCGGCGCAGCGTCCGTGCTGTAGCGACAAGCTCCACAGAGGCACCCGCCTTCGGTCTTCGGTGAACTATTCATAGTCGCAATTTGCATCATCCGCGCAGATTATCGAACATCGGATTGTCCAAAGAGCCCCCGCGCGGCATTCCCCAAAACTCGATCAAATTCGGGGAACGCCGATGGCTTCCCGAAACCACAGCACGGCATCAAACGGGAATATAATTACCGCCGGTTGGCCACCTCGGCCTCGGTCCGTCCGGCGGACTGTCCGAGTGACGCCACCCGAGGTTTCTAGCGCGAGTGATGGTCTTGGAAAGCGGCCGCGCCGCTAGCTCTGCGATCTGCGCACAGATATGGTCATGACGCCGTGAAAAGGCCGATTGCGAATCACTCTCAATCGCACTAGGCGCTCCCTTCGAACACCAGAGGGGACCCAAATCATGAAGCCCATCATCCTGGCCGGCGTCGCGCTCGCTGCGTTGGGCGCCCTGCCCGCCCGGGCCGCTGCGCCGGAGGACACCGACCGCCGCACCGCTCAAGAGATCGCCGCGGATCGGGAGCGCGAGATCGTGGTCGAGGGGCGCCGCGACGAGGCCTTCGCCGGCACCAAGACCGAAACGCCGCTGATCGAGGTGCCGCAGCCGCTCACCGTCATCACCGACGACGTCTATCTGGCGCAGGGCGCGATCAACATCGCCGATACCGTCCGCTATGCCGCCGGCGTCAATTCCGATGCCTACGGCCGCGACACCCGCGTCGACAGCTTCACGATCCGCGGGGTCGATGCGCTGCAATTTCGCGACGGGATGCGCGACATCTTCAGCTATTATGCCAGCATCGCGTCCGACCCCTATAATTTCTCGCGGGTGGAGGTGGTGCGCGGCCCCGCGTCCGTCCTGTTCGGGCAGGGTTCGATCGGCGGGATCATCAACCTCGTGTCGAAGATGCCACTGTTCACCAACAGTGCGGACGTGAACCTTGTCTATGGCAGCTACGACCGCAAGGAAGTGCTGGCCGACGTCAACGGCGCGGTCGGCGAGACGCTGGCGGCGCGGATCGTCGCGCGCGCGCGCGATGCCGATACCTATGTCGACCATGTCCCCGACGACCGGGTGATGATCGCGCCGTCCGTCACCTGGCGGCCGGGCTCTGCCACCGACGTGACGCTGCTCGGCCTCTATCAGGACGATCATACCGGCTCGACGTCGAACTTTCTGCCGGTCATCGGCACGCTCTACGACAACCCCGGCAACCCGCGCCTGCCGCGCTATCTGTTCGTCGGCAAGCCCGGCTATGACCGGTATGACGGGCGGCTGCTGCAGGGGTCGGGGATCGTCACTCACCGGTTCACCGACGATCTGAAGCTCAGCCTGAAGGCGCGCTATATCGACAGCGACCTCGATTATTTCACCCATTACACCAACAGCTACAGCAACCCGACCAACCCCTATGTGGCTGGCAGCAACGGGCAGCGGATCGGCCTGTATGCGGGATCGTCGGTCGCGCGGCTCAACGTCTTTTCGACCGACAACAACATCCAGTGGCGCGTCCACACCGGCCCCACGATCGAGCACACGCTGCTCGCCGGGGTGGACTATAGCTGGAACAGCGTCCGCAAGAGCGACAATTACGGCTATCAGGTCATCGACCTCTACAATATCGATTATGCGTCGATCGTCGAACCGCCGCTCACCGCCCCCTTCAGCGAAGATACGCAGAAGCAACTCGGCCTCTATGTCCAGGACCAGATCCGGTTGTGGGATCGCGTCTCGGTGGTGCTGGGCGCGCGGCGCGACCGGGTGCGCGGCGCCAGCCTCGACACCACGACCGGCACGACCCGCCGTACCACCGATACCGCCACCACCTTCCGCGCCGGGATCATCGGCGAGGTGGGCGCAGGGGTGTCGCCCTTCTTCAGCTATACCGAAAGCTTCCAGCCCGTCGCGGGCCGCACCACCGCCGGCACCCCCTTCCGCCCGCAGACCGGCCGGCAGTTTGAGGCGGGGGTAAAGTGGCAGCCGGACCGGGCGACACTGGTCACGCTGACCGGCTTCCACATCAAGGAACTGAACCGCCCCATCGCCGATCCCCGCAACCCGCTCGGCCAGATTCAGGCGGGCGAGCTGACCACGCAAGGGTTCGAGCTGGAGGCGACGCGGACCCTGCCCGGCCATTACGACTTGTCGCTCGCCTATGGCTTCAACGATGTCGACGGCGACACGGGCGAGATCGGCTATCTGTCTCGCCACACCGCCTCGGCCTGGGGGACGAAGACGTTTGAGGGCGACTGGGCGACGCTGCGGCTGGGGGCGGGCGTGCGCTACCTGGGCCAACAGGTGTCGGGTAGCGCCGCCTGGACGATCGTCACGCCCGCGCGGACCATGGTCGACGCGCTGGTCGAGCTGGAGCGCAACCGCTGGCGGCTGCGCGTCAACGCGACCAACCTGCTCGACAACCGCGCCTATGCCTCGTGCCTCGCTCGCGGCGACTGTTTCGTCTCCGCGCCCCGCAACGTGATGCTGTCGCTGGGCTATCGGTTGTAGAGGCGATGGGGGGGGGCACGCGGAGGCTCAAAGGCACCACCGAAATGGCTCCTCCCCTTCGACGAAGGGCGGGGTGGAACGTTTCCGAAAAATTGCCTCCAGCATGAGCCTCGAAGGCAAGGGATGCCCTTCCCGAAAACGAACGACCAACGAGATGGCGCAGGCGTTCTCGGAATCGATCCCCATCGGGACGTTCAACGGGGCGCTGGCGTGGCGTTAGCGTATATCTGGATCCGCTTTATGTGACGCCCCCTGTCAAGCGATCGCGGTGATGCTGGACCGCTCGAACGCGGCGCAATACCGCAATGACGTGACCGCGACGATTGACCGCCTGTTCCCGCGCTGGACGCAGACACTGGGCGAGCTGCACCACGCCAACGCGCTGGTACGGTCGCAATGTCGGCGGTGTGCAACTGCGTGTCGATGTTGAGGCGCTGGCGCTGAAGCATGGATCATCGGCGAGCCTGATCGACCGCACCGATCGCTGCGGGGGCTCGATGCGGCGGCTCCTGTGCGCAACGCACGATCGCTGAACCTGACAGGCCACGTTTGCAACGACGGGACGGCTAGCTGACCCGGCTGTAACGCGGTCGCTTCTTAAGACGGAAGGCCAAGTTGCTGGCTCGGCCGGGCGGAGCAGGGGCGGCGGTCCCTGCCCCCGCGGGGTTACGCCTTCAGGCGGGCCATGCCCTCGGCGAGCATCCAGAGCGCGCGGTTGATGCCGACATTCTGGTCGATGCCGTGAGGATCCATCACCGCATCCGACATCCGTTCATGAACGGCGTACAGCGTGGTTTGCGCCAAATGCTGCCTGGCGGCTTTGGGGCGGCAAGACGTAAAAGGCGGATTTTTGTTCAGCCAGCCACCAACGCTGTAAAGACTCAAAGCTATTGCTGTTTGGCAGCCTTGAGGGAAGTCCGACGGTGTCGCTGCAGACGGCTTCGTATGCTCGAATCACAGGGGAGAGAGAGATCTCGATGTGGGCGTAGACTGAAGGTCTGCCCTCGGCGTGCGGCCTCCCCTCCCTTCCCCTGTTTCGACCTGGCCAATCAGTTCCTCTCATAGATGCGGTCTCGTCGGCTGGCGTCTTCACCTAACCGACCGGCCAAATAGGTTCCCAGGACATCAAAACGACCCGACCTGCGCCACGCGTGATCGCCACTGTGACGTCAGAAGGTGACCGCCACGATCAGGCGATGAACAGGCTCGTCTGATGCAGGTGCGCGGCGTCAAAACCGGTCGTCCACACCGCCGGTTCGGCATGGGCGGTGCCGAGGTCGAGAGTCGGTGCGGCAGTCTTCGCCGGGGCGTTCATGCCGTAGATGAACATACCGTCCTTTTCCTCGATCAGGTAGAGCGCGTTCATCTTGATGTTCTCGAATGTGATGCGGTCGCCGTTCAGGCGATCGTCGAGCCGCAACACGCTGTAGAAGCCATAAAGCCCATAGATATCGAGGTTGATCTTTCCGTCGCCATCGGGATCTGCAAGCTTCTGATCGAAGGCGAGGCGATCCTTTGCCTCGAAGTTCCTGATGCTGTCGCGTCCTGTGTCTTCCGCCATGTTGAAGACGAACGTGTCCGCGCCGTTGCCGCCGTCCAGGATGTCGTTGCCCTGGCCGCCACTGATGATGTCGTCGCCGTCCATGCCGAGAATGCGATCGTTGCCCCGCATCCCGTACATCTTGTTGGCGCGCGAGCTGCCGATCAGATAGTCGTTGCCGTCACCCGAGACGACATTCTCGATGCTGCCGTTCATCAGGGTCAGTGCGCCGGGATTGTCGCCCCAGCCGGGATTGCCGAAATAGACCTTGCCACCGGACAGGTTCAGCTCGACCCGGTCGGTCATCGCCGCCATGTCCAGCCAGTCCTCGCCGCCATTGTTGTCCAGCAGTTGCGACCGTCCCGACTGACCGTCGATCGCGGACATCGTCACAAATTCCTGCGTGTAATGGTAGACGTTGTTGCGGGTCAGCTCGCTGCCCGAGAATTCGAGCCGCATGTCCTTGACGATCGAGACCGATCCGGGCGTCACGTCCTCGAACGTGATCGTCCAGTTGCCGCCCGATGATTCTCCGCGGAAGCCGGCGAAGCCGACCGCTTCGGTGATGAGCGTGTTGTTTTCGCCATAGGCATAGCCGATCCCGTCGAGCGACGACTGATAGGTGGTGCCGTCGGGCGACCGGATCGTGATGCGGAAGGCGGCGGAATAATCGAAATCGTCGTAGCCGTTCGCCTGCGTCGTATAGGTGAAGCGCAGATCGAGATGCTCGATATCGACATCCTTGCCGACACCAATGTTGAAGACCATCGGCTTGGTCGCGATGCCGCCGTTGCTATATTCGGCATCGGGGATGATGCGGTTGAAGGTGCCGCCGGCGGTATAGACCTTTTCGTTCGCCGAGGTCTTCGCCGGGCCGAACAGCGACCAGACTTCAGCCATCCGCACCGCGCTGAAGGCGTCGACGGCGCCATAGCCGTAATCGGTGCTGAAGTGATAACCGCCGCCGTTGATGCGGGCCGCGCTGCCGTCACCGGTCAGGTGAAAACGGTCTTCGTTCAGGTAATAGCGAATGCCATTATAGGTGAGGGCGGTTTCGCCGGTGTTGAAGTCGACCGGCATGACGGCCGACGTGGCGAGGATGTTCTTGACGTCGCGCCAGCCGAGACCGGCGTTGGCGTCGAGCATCAGTCCGATGACGCCGCTGAGGATCGGTGCCGCGGCCGAGGTGCCGCCGAAGCTGTCTGTGTAATCGAGCTTGCCGCTGGGGTCGGCCTCGGTGTTGTAACCTTCCTTGCCCTTCAGGTCGGCGGTCCAGACGCCGCTGCTGCCCAGTTCGGCATAGTCGCTGGACGGCGCGCTGATGAGCAGGTGCGCGCCGCGGGTCGAATAGGAGGCGGCGTTGCCATCGATCTGGCGATAGGCGGCTACGGCAATGACGTGCCGGTCGGTGCTCGCCGAATCGAGCGCGCCGTCGACGGCGTAGAGCATCGCGGTGCTGTTGCGCACCATGCCGTAATTGCCCGCCGCATTGACCACCAGCGTGCCGAGCCCGTTGCGCCCTTCGTCGGTGGCCATCTTGAACGACTGCGCCATGCCGTAAGCGAACGAACCCTGATAAAGGCGATTGTCGTTCGGGCCGTGTGACGGCGTGCTGGGCCCCCAGCTGTTGTTGACGACATCGAAATCCTTCCACTGCGCAAGCGCATCGAAGAAGGCGGTATTGTCGTCGGCGTTGACGTAGATTCCGGCCTTGCGCCCGCCGCCCGAATAGGGATCGAAGATGTTCACGCCGGTGATCGTCGCATTGTATGCGACGCCGATCGTGTCGTCACCGTCGCGACCCGCCGCGATCAGGCCCGCGACCGCAGTGCCGTGCGGTCCCGAGAGTGGCGTATAGTCGCCGTCATAGGTCTTGCCGTTGACCACCACTTCCTTGCTGGCGTCGTACCGGTCGCCCCAGGCGTCGAGCCGCTTATCAATGCCCGAATCGTAGATGCCGAAGCTGACGCCGCTGCCATCGAAGTCCTGCCAGATCTTCATCATGTCACCCAGATAGCCCAGGTGCCATTGCTTGGCGGCGATCGGATCCTCGATGCCGGCCGCGATCGCGCGATTGTTGGTCCCGGCGCGCAGCGCCAGCGGGCTGTAGCTCGGCGCGGTCGGCCCCTGCAGCGCGGCGCTCCCCGCCAGGAAGGCCGACATACCGCCACCGGCATAGCTACCTGCCTGATCCGGGAAGTCCTGCAATGCCGTCGTAAACCCGACCGATATGTCGTGCGCCTTGCCGATCCGCGTCTGGAACGGCGTGTCGGCACTACGGACCGAAGCGAGCAGATCGTCGGTCAAGGCGGTAGCAGGTCGTGAAGAGACGGCCACGATGAGGTTCCTTCCCCATTCGACAGGCACGCGCGGGCGATCACTGTGCGGCATCAGCCCGCACGATGCGTAATCCACCGTGTCCGGTCGTGTGTTGTCGCTCGTTCCCCCGTGGCATCGAGCGTCTGGACATCATGATGGTGTAACAGGTGTTAACTTGGCAACCGGTGCTGTGGTCTAACGCAATTATACCTTGGTATAACGGCTAGGCAGCGGGCAGGAGCAGGCGAAAGGTGGTGCCGCCGTCGCGCGCGGGCGGGTCGACGGTGATCGTGCCGCCGATCGTTTGCACCAGCGCGTGGGTGATGGCGAGCCCCAATCCCGACCCCCGCCGCCCATTGAGCGGTCGCGCGACGGAGGCGAAGCGGCGGAACGGTGCCGCGCGCACCTCGGGCGGCAGGCCCGTCCCGGTATCGGCCACCGTCAGCTGATACTGGCGGTGGCCGTAGGTCAAGGATAGCGTGACCCGCCCGCCGCGCGGCGTGAAGCGCAGCGCGTTGTCGATCAGGTTCGTCAAAATCCGACGCACGGCCGCCGCGTCGACCGCGACCTCCGCCGCAACCAGATGTGCGGTCAGCGTGACGCCATATTCCTCCGCCTCGGCGGCCAGCATCGCCACCACCTCCCGCAATAGAGCAGCGAGATCGTGGCGCGTGATCGCGAGCGGCGTCAGCCCGGCCTCCAGCCGTTCGAGCGCGAGCACGTCGTCGAGCAGGTGCGAGATCGTCATGCACCCGCTTTCGATTGCGACCGCGGCGCGGTCGAGCGCCGGCTGCGCGCCGACCGTGCGCCGCACGATGGAGGCGTTCAGCGCGATCGCGCCGAGCGGCGAGCGCAGTTCGTGCATCAGGTCGGTCAGCCCGGCGGCGCGCGCATGCTCGCGGACAAAGGCGGCTTCGCGATGCTGGTGATGCAATGCCTCGATCAGCGCGGCGCGCGCGGCATAGACGACGAGGATCGCCAGCGCCATGGTCCCGGCAAGTAGCGCATTGCCGGGCAGCGAACAGGCGACGATGAACGACAAGGCGACGATAAGGATCGTCACCGCCAGCGGCACGAGCCGCGCGAGCAGCACCAGCCGGTATTCGGGCGCGTCGCGCTCGCCATCCGGCGTCGCCCGTCCGATCAGCCACAGATAGGCAAGGAACGGCAGGTCGCCGTAAGCGAAGACCGGCGCATCCATCCCAACCCAGCCATGTTCGATCAACTCGCGGCTTGTAATACCGACGACGGCATAGGTCGACAGGGTGACGAACAAAGCGCGCGACATGTGGCGGAGCGGTCGCGCAGGGTTGCCGACCACGCTGAGCCCGGCGAAGACCGCCATCGCGACATAGCCGAGGTACAGGAAAGTGTTGTCCGGCCCTTTCGGATCAGCATCGAACAGGTCCGGCCACGACAGGATTGTCATCAGCACCGCAAAGGCCAGCGCGAAGATCGCATCGAGCCACCGCAGCCGGCGATCGTCGCCGGGCGCGGCGAGCGGCATCAGCGTGAAGACCAGCACCGCCAGTCGCGCCTCCGACAAGCCCTTCGCCAACAATTGATCGTGGCGCAGCAAACTGTCCTGCACCGCATTGGCGATCCACTGTGCGGCCCATAGCAGCCATGCGAAGCTTCCCGCCTGCCACCGCCAGCGATCGGGAACGCCGACCGCGGGGGTTAGGCGGATCGTACGGGCGGCGCAAAGGATTGCCAGCAGCGCCATCCCCGCCGAGATAGTGTCGACGAACGGCTCGGCCCATGACGCGGCGAGCAGTTGCGCCACCACGATCGCGACGCCGGCGACGAGCCACCGATCGGGGCGCCCGAGCTTCGGCCCGCGGATCAGCAAAGACCGTGGCGTTCGGCCAGCCGCGTCAATGCCGGCAGCGAGGCGGCGCGCATCTTGCGCATGATGCGGGCGCGGATCACCTTCACCATCGCCTCGCTCAGCTCCAGCCGCGCCGCGATCAGTTTATTGGGTTCGCCGTGCGTCATCTCGGTCATGATCTGTTGCTCGCGCGGGCTCAGCTCGTCGAACGCGGCGCGCGCCGCCAGACCTTCGATCCGCCGCGGATGCGCGGCACGCTCGCTGTCCATCGCATCGCTGACCGCATCCAGCAGATCCTGATCGCGGAACGGCTTGGTTAGAAACATGAAGGCGCCCTGCCGCATCGCCTTCACGCTGAGCGCGACATCGGCATAGCCGGACATCATAATGACCGGCAGCGCGATCGCTGCTTCGGTCAGGCGGCGCTGGAAGGCGAGGCCGTCGACCTCTGGCATCCGTACGTCCATGACGATGCACCCGGCATGGGATCGGTTCAGGTCGGCCAGCAGCGCAACGCCGTTCGGATAGGTGCAGACCTGGTGCCCGCACATCTGCAGCAAGGTTTTAATTGCCTCGCGCATGTCGTCGTCATCCTCGACGACGAAGACTACATAATGAGAAGTCGCTGTCACCACCCGCCACGCCACCGATCCGTGCTACCAGCAAGAATATACCCGTGGATCGCTGCTGAGTCACTCCACAGCGCCATTCAAGCAGCCCCCACCGGATGCTCCGGGTTGTTAGTTAGTGCATTGTCGTCCCAGCCGCCATTGCCGGGCGTAGGTTGAGCGAAGCGGAAGCGGAGGCCGGTAATGGCTGTGTCGCCGCTTCCGGGGCCGGGGGGCGGTACCCTAGGTGTTTAGTCCCGGCATCTGGTGGGCGATGAACCGGCTAACGTCGCACTATCCCGACATCCACGCCGAGATTGTCGTCGACGGCCGACTGACCGACATCGTGAAGGATGGGTTCGCCGCTCCGCATGTCCTGGGCGGTCGCCTCGTTCGGATATTGGACCCGTGGTGCCCGCCGTTCGCGGGCTACCATCTCTACTATCCTGATCGTCGGCATCCGACGTCAGCGTTTCAAGCGCTTCTGGACGAGCTACGCCGCATCGCTTGATGTCGGAACGACTGAAGGACAATTCCCAAATGGAAACGGCGGGCGAGACGGTTGTGGCGTTCTCACAAGGATCGAATTTTGAAAATACGACTGGCTTCCCAAAGCCCATTTGCTGGAGGCCTTTTGAGAAACGACCGTGAGACCGATTGCCTCAGTGACAGTGCCGATATGCACAGCTAGTTAGCCTCCGTGCAGGCCGTCCGGCAACTTCTCGCGCAACGCCAATTTGCCGTGCTGCTGTGCGCGGCGACGCTGCTGCTGAAGCTGCTGGTCCCCACCGGCTATATGATCGACAACGATCATGGCCGCATGATCGTCACGATCTGCTCCGGCTTCGGTCCCGCGACCATGACGATGGACATGCCGGGGATGCACGGCGATATGCCCGATCACGGCAAGTCGAAGGATCACGGCAAGGCAGAAATGCCCTGCGCGTTCTCGGGACTGTCGGCCGCGATGCTTGGGTCGATCGATCCCGTCCAGCTCGCCGCGCTGATCGTCTTCATACTGGCCCTTGGCCGGATCGCGACCGTTCCGCCGGCTACCTCACGCCCGGCCTATCTGCGCCCTCCGCTGCGGGGACCACCGGCCTACCTCTGACCTGTCATCCCGCGCTGCTTCGTTCGGCGCGACCATGAACTGCGGCCCGCGCTCTCGGCGTCGGGCCGGTCAAAGGTATTCCCATGCTTCGAACACATATTTTGGTGGGCGCAGCCGCGCCCTGCCTGTTGCTGACCGTCCCGGCCGCGGCACAAAATCGCGACGCCACAGACGACCGCACCGATGCGACGATCGTTGTCACCGGCCAACGCGATCCGCTGAAGCTCGACAAGCAGGCACAGGCGAGCAGCCGCCTCCGATTGTCGATCCGGGAGACGCCAGCGAGCGTCGAAGTGCTGACACAGGACGATCTCCAGGTTCGCGGCCTTCGCACCGCGCGCGAGACGTTCAACGACGTGGTGGGTGCCATCGCCGGCAACGTGCCGGGCAATCCGGCCGTCGTCAGCTTGCGCGGCTTCGCCGGCAACACCGTGTCGATCCTTCAGGACGGCGTGCGGATTTCGACCTCGACCGTCGTTCAGCGCGATAGCAACAACTGGCACTACGACCGGATCGAGGTGCTGAAGGGGCCGGCCTCGGTTCTCTACGGCGAAGGCGCCCTCGCCGGCGTCATCAACAAGGTGACGCGCAAGCCGGTCTTGGGAGAACGCCACCTCGACACGCTGCTGTCGGTCGGCAGCTTTGACACGGTGTTCGCGGCCGGCGGGGTCAACCTGCCGGTATCGTCCACGATCGCGGTGCGGGCGGACGCCAGTTACCAGCGATCGAACAGCCTCTACGACGTGGACAACAACGACACCTTCTCGGCCGGGCTGACCGCGAGCGCGCTATGGAAGCCGAGTGATCGCCTGTCGCTGCTCGTCGCGATCGATCATTTCGAGGATAGCTACGACGCCACCTATCAGGGCTTGCCACTGCTCCCCGGCCAATATGCGCTACGCCCGACCGATGCCGTCACGACGGCGAATGGCCTGGTTGCGGATCGCGGTTTACGCCGGCGCAACTACAACCCCCAAGGTGCCTATTCCGGTGCCGACGAGACGACGGCGCGCTCGCGGCTCGACTGGTCGATCGGCAGTGGGTGGACCTTCGCGCTTGACCTGACCGGCTACACCGCCAATCGCCAGTTCCTGCTGGCGGACAGTCAGACCTTCGTCGCACCCACTGCGGTCTTCCCCAACGGCAGCTTCCGCCAGAGCTATCAGGATTTCCGTCACGATCACCAGTTCTGGAACGCGCGGGGGGTCGTCGGCAACGAGAGCCGGATCGCGGGGCTGCGCAACCGCTTCAGCTTAGGGATCGAGCATAACGCCACCGACTTCACCAGCCTGCGGCAACAGGCCCCGGTGACGGCGCTGCCCGCCGTGGATGTACGGGATCCCGCCGTCGTGCCGCGGCCGACAGGCACGGCGATCTTCACCACCACCAACGTCACCTTCGACTCCAAGCTGAAGCAGACATCCGTGTTCGCGGAGGATGCGCTGAACCTGACGCCCAAGTGGTTGCTGGTGGGCGGGGTGCGTTGGGACCACATCGCGCTCGATCGGACGACGATCCAGAACGCGACCGGCGCGACCGATCGCAACAGCCCGACCTTCGATCCCGTATCATGGCGGGCGGGCACGACGTGGGACGTGACACCAGGCCTGACGCTCTACGCGCAATATACGACGGCGGTATCGCCGGTGTCCTCCATCCTGCTGGCCTCGATCGCCAACAGCCGCTTCCGGTTGACCAAGGGCCACGCCTACGAGGCCGGGTTCAAGGCGACCGCATGGGGCGGGCGGGCGAGCGTCACCGGCGCGGCCTACCGTATCGAGCAGCGCGACATCCTGACCCGCGATCCGAGCAACCCGACGCTGACGGTGCAGGGCGGGCGGCAGTCGTCGCAAGGCGTCGAACTGTCGGCCGTTGTCTCGCCGGCGAAAGCGCTGCGCCTGTCAGGCGGCGTATCCTACGCCGACGCGCAATATGACGACTTGTCCGAGCTGGTGGGGGGCGTGCGGATGGACCGGAGCGGCAACCGCCCGATTAACATCCCCTCGACCACCGTGAACGCTTCGGCGCTCTATACCATCGCCGATAAGGTGACGGTGGCCGGCTTCCTGCGTCACGCCAGCGCCTTCTACACCGATACGGCCAATACGATCCGGGTTGCCGGGCACACCGTGCTGGATGCCAGCCTCTCGTTCCCGGTCGCACCACAAGCAACTCTGACGCTTCGTGGTCGGAATCTGACTGACGCCTTCTACGGCGAATATTCCGGCTATCCGACCACCAACGTCTATATCGGCGCGCCGCGGTCGTTTGAGGTGGCGCTGGCGACGCGGTTCTGATGGCCGCGCACCGCCGATCGGCAGCGACGCGCGCGCATCTTCGTACGCTGCGTCCATCTGTGGCTGGGGTTAAGCCTGGGACTGCTGTTTGCGGCGCTGGGCCTCACCGGGTCGGCGCTGGTGTTCTACACCGGCATCGATGCCGCGCTCCATCCGGTGGTCGAAGCCAGACCGGGTGATTTGCCGCCTGGCCTGGCCTCGCCGGCATGGGATCGCGCGCTGGCGACCGGGCGTGCCCGCTGGCACCATCCGGGCGACAAGTGGACGCTGGAGGTGACGGGCGAAGGCGGCCCCGTTCCCGCCCGCTACTACCCGGCGTCCGGTCACCGACATACCGGGAGTCGGCGATGCACCATCCGGGTCCGGTCGCAGGTGCCCGGTGATCCGCACCGGCGCTTCCCCGGCAGCTATGTATTCGTCGACCAGTTTTCCCGACCTTCAGGATAGCGTTCGATCATTCTCAGCTCGACCGTCTGAAAGTGTAGCGCCGATCCTCTTACCCGAGCTGCACCGCCAGCCGATCAGGCTCGATCCGATCGTTCAAGCGTCTGACGAGAGCGTCAAACGGCATCGGCCGATCGATGAAATAGCCTTGTGCATAGTCGCACGAGACGGAGCGAAGAAACGCTAAATTCTCGGCATCCTCAATCCCCTCGGCAACCACCTTCAGGCCCAGTGCGTGAGCGAGATCAATGGTGGAGCAGACAAGCTTGGCATCGCTTTCGCGCTCATGAGCGTATTGCACGAAGCTGCGATCGATCTTGAGCTCGCTCAGTGGCAATTCTCGAAGGTAGCTGAGCGTCGATTGCCCGGTGCCGTAATCGTCCATTGAAATGGCCACCCCGCGGGTGCGGAAATGACGCAGCGTTGCTGTCGCGGTGGCCGGATCCGACATTGCAGCAGACTCGGTAACCTCGAAGATCAACCCGTCGGGCGCAATCGGCGCGCTATCAAGCAGCTTGTCCACTGCGGCGATGAACGCTGGAGAGTCGAGCAGCTTGGCGGAAATGTTGACCGCTGCAGTCACCTCGTGGCCGCAGGCGCGCCATTGTGCGGCATCATCAATCACCTGTGCCAAGACGTGAAGGGTTAGTGGTCCTATCCGGTCCGTCTGTTCGGCCAGCGGAATGAAGGCACCCGGCGATACGAATCCGTGATCGGGGTGTCGCCATCGCACCAGCGCCTCGACGCTGGCGATTCGATCGGTCGCGAGCGCAAGCTTGGGCTGGTAATGCACCTCGATGTGCCCCGCGGCGATCGCCGCGTCGAGCTCACCCATCAGCGATACCGCATTCTCAAGGCGTTGGCGGTTCAGGGCTGCACGACGCCAGAATACCCCGGCCGAGGCGGCCTCGCCGGCCGCCAACGCTGCGGCGGCCATGTCACCGTCGTCGGCAACGCCAAGCGCGACGGCGACATCGACCTTACGCCCCGCAATTTCCACGGGTTGGAGCAGTAAGGTGCGCAGGGTCGCAAGCACGTCCTCGACGATCTCGTTGGTCGGCATCAATAGCGCGAGCTGGTGGCTGCGAATGCGATAGACGATGTCGTAAGCGCTGCAGAGCCGCAGCCGCTCTGCGGTACGAACGATGCCCTGCGCGACCTGCGCGGCGTCGAACACCGCAGACAATTCTTCGAGATTGGTGAGCTGTACGACACACGCGACCCCTCCCCGGCCGCCGCCCTCGCTAACCATCGCTCGCTGATTGGGCAGCCCGGTCGCTTCGTCATGCAGCCGCCCCTTGCGGAAGCGACGGAATATGTCTCGAGCGGCAAACAGGCCTCCCGCGGTAGCCAGCATCAGCCAGCCAAGGCCGAGCGGAAAGTGGATCGCCAGCCAACGCTGCGCCGCCAGAACCACAATAGCCAGCGTGATCAGCCCGGCCGTGAAAATGCAGGCCGACACGTCACGGCGACGCGCGCGGACACCTGGGAAGCACAACAGCATCGCCAGCGCGACGGTCGCCAGCGGCGTGCCGCGCGCCGGCACGCCGCGCAGCAGCGTCTCGGCGCCTAGCGCCTGGATGATTACGCCGGGCAGGACACCACGAAGGGGCGCAGGGTAGCGATCCCCCATCTCGATGGCGGTTGCACCGACAAGGATGTTACGTCCTCGTACCAATGCGGGATCGAATGCGCCGTGCTCGACCGCGACAAAGCTCAGCCGTGGGATCGTTGCGGGATTTATCGAGAAGTCGACCGGGTATTCGGCGTCCGCCTCGCCAGCACGCGCCGCTATATAAGCTGACAGCGAAGGTCGCGGGATTCCGGCGGTGATCGTGGCAAGCGGCAGCGAGCGAACGAGCCCATCGACATCCGGCGAGAAGCTGACCGAAGCAAGCGCAGCATGCGCGCGAAAAGCGCCAAGCGGCAAGGCGTCGAGCGTGCGGCGATCACCGGCCCCGGCCTGCTGACCGAACGTCGGCAAGGTTACCAGGCCTTCGGCGCGCTTAAGCGCTGCGGCGAAGGCGCGATCATCATCCGGCTCAGAAGCGCTGGAGAAGTCGACGTCGAAGACGATAGTCGCCGCGCCCGCCGCACGCAGCTGATCAACTACCGCGGCGTAATGACGCCGCGGCCAGGGCCAGCGCCGGATCTCGGCGACGCTGCGTGCATCCATCTCGACGATTGCGACTTGCTGGCTAGCGGCGTGCGATTGGATCGCGAAGCGTAGAGGCTCCAGCGCACGCATGATCGGGCCGCCGATGTCAGGCAACATCCCCGCCATGCCGACAAGCGCAGCGGCAAGGAGGATCAGTGCGTTGCTGGTCAGACGCATCAGAAGGCGCGAGCGACGCGCAGCGAGATACGCGGACGTCGATCACCGGTGTCAAACCGCACGTCGCTCAAGGGCAGCGCGGCCTCCGCCATCCAGTCGAATCGACCAGTGCCGATGCGCAATCCGACACCTGATGAGACGAGACTGCCTCCACCGGTGCCGCCGCCAAGATTGCCGACCGCACCCCCGTCTACAAAGGTATAAAGCTGCCCGCGGTCGACGACGCTACCGGGGATTCGGCCGATGTCGGCGCGCAACTCGAGCGATCCCATCGCACCTTGGTCGCCGGTCCGCTCGGCGTAATCATAGCCGCGCCCGAACGCCGGCCCGCCGAGGCCGATTTCCATCGCCGCAAGAAGTGGACGCGAGGCGAGCTGACCGGCGCTGGCGATGACCATGCTGAACGGCTTGCCGAGCCTTACTGTCCAATCGACCAAATAGGTTCCGGCTACGAAGCGCGCATCACCGTCGAAGCGCGAGCCGAGCAGCGAACCGGCGTGGGTGACGCCAGCGAGCGGAAGTCCGGCGAGTGCAGCGACTTCGCCACGTAGCGTTCCCCCGCCAAACGCCATATTGCCGCCCACCGTCCCCGTGAGGGTTGCGATGCGATCACTGCGTAGCCGCCGCCGCGCGATGTCCTGGTCGGTTCCCAGGGCGCGGAGCTCGGCGGTCGCGAACAGGCTACGGGTTCGGGTCCGCAGGAGCGGATATTGCAGCGAGACGGCCGCATCGGCGCTGCGACCGCGAACATCGAGTGTTCTCAGGAAGCCACCGGGACGCGTTCGCGCAAGTGACCCGGACGCCGAAAGAACCAGACCATCGTCGCTGATGATGGAGCTATAACGCGCCCGTGCGAACGCAAATTCGCTTGGCTGGAGCGGTGTCTGAGACACAATCACGGCCAGCTCGTCACCGTCGTTGAGCAGCGAATGCAGGGTCGCAAGCGCCGTCGAGCGGATCGGGCCGACTTCCTTGCTGCCACGGTTGTCGATCTGGACATAGCCTGACGCCCGGTCGGTTTCGATCGTGACGAGCAGAATCCCGAAGCCATCCTGTCGAACCAGCCGAGTGTCGGTGACCCGGATGCCGGGCACGTCACCAACGAGCAACAGCGCTCGCTCGAGCTGCTTTTGCCGCACTGGCTGGCCGGTGGCGAGCGCATGGCCGAGCATCCGATCCGCCGTCGCGCTGCGACCACCGACAACGCGTACCGCATCGATTTTGCCAAGGTCGAGCGTCACGCGCAGCACGCCGTCGCTTTGTGCCTGTGCCGGCACACGCGCGGTGGCAAATGGATAGCCCTGCGCCCGCGCGACACCTGCGATAGCGCCGGCAAGCGCCGCGACCTGATCGCGGTCGAGCTGCTGCCCGATCACCGCTGTGATAGGAGCGGCAAATAGGGACGGTGCTAGCCGGTCGCGCCCTTCAACGATCACTGCGCGCACAGCCCGCGTCAGTGCTGACGACGTGCCTGCCACCGCTGCCGCCGGTCCCGGGTGCGGAGCCGCGATCGGGCCTTGCGGCACCTCCGCTGCCGGCAAGGTCTTCTCGATCAATCGCGGATCGGCTCGGTCAAGCGCGGTTTGCGCCTGCGCACCTTGTGAGGCCAGCGCCACCAGCAGCGGCCATCTTGTTACGCGCGTCATGCAATCCGATCCGGATGAAGGAAGCGGAGCAGTAACCGGCGAAAGATTGTTATTTGGTTGAGGGGGTTAGAAGCAGGGTTACCATCAATTCAACCACGTCCGGTGTAAGGCCTTAAACACTATCACCGCCATGCGCAGCGCTGTTCGGGAAGATTGTGACCTGACCCGGGGAGCTATTCATGCGTCGCACCTTGTTGGCCGTGCTGGCGGCAACCTGTTCTGCCCCGGCACTAGCGGCGCCTGCGGGTTGGACGATCAGTGAAGCAAGCGGCGCAGTGACGATCGCGCGGTCGGGTGTCAGCACCATTGCGACGCGCGGAACGGCGGTCAGTGCTGGCGACGTGGTAACCACCGGCCCCGGCGGGCGGGCGGTGCTGGTGCGTGGCACCGAGTTCATGATGGTCGCACCATCGTCGCGCCTGCGCCTGCCCGCCGAGGCACAAGCGGCCGGGGTGACCCGCGTGGTGGAGGAGTTCGGCAACATCGTCTTCATGATCAAGAAGAAGATGACACCACACTTTGAGGTAAAGACGCCCTATCTGGCCGCCGTCGTGAAGGGCACGACCTTCTCGGTCGGTGTTTCCGATCAAGGCACCGCGGTCCAAGTACTCGAAGGGGCCGTGGACGTTGCGACGCTCGACGGTGGCGCGCACGATCTGGTGACCCCCGGCGCGGTGGCCATGATATCCGCATCGAACCGGATGCGGATGACGATCGAGGACAACGGCCGCTCCCGGGTGATCGAGTCGCCATCAGCAGCCGCAACCGAGGAAGCGGCACCGCCCGCGCCGCCTGCGTCTTCCGGCGAACCAGCGAGCGCCTCGCCATCCGTCTCGCCGGTCAGCGAGCCGATCGCGGTCACGGCGTCGAACGTAGACGCTCCGGTCATTGGCGCGTCAGGCAGCGAGGTCGCGGCTGTTGAAACCACCGCAGCACCGAACGAGAGCGTGGAGGTGGCCAGCCCAGCCCCGGTGTTGGCGCAGGCGGTTTACGCGCCCGCCGCGTCGCTGACGACCACGACGGGCGGCCTCGTGTCCGGGTCGGTCGGCGGCGATGTCGCGGGCGTTGCCGCTGCCACTCGGCTTGCCACTGAAGCGGCGATCACAACGACGCGCGTTGTGGAAGCGGCGGCGGTGATCGTTCAAAAACAGTCTGCCACGCTTGCCGCCACGGAAACTGCCGAAAAGACCAGTGTCAGCGCCGCGGCCGCGACGCAGGCCAAACTGGATGCGGAGCGCAATGCGTCAGCCGCTGCTGCTGCCAGCGCAAAGGCCGCCGACGCAGCTGCCCGCGCGCAGGCCGAGCAAGAGCAGAGTGCCGCGGCAAGGATCGCAGCCGCCGCAGCGGCGGATCAGGCCGCCAGAGCCGCCGCTGCGGCCGCTGAGCAGGCCGCACAGGCCGAAGCAGCACGTCTTGCGACGGCCAGCGCACAGGCCCAGGCGGAGGCCGAGGCGGGCGTCGCGACGAAGCTTGCGCAGCAGCAGATGGAAGCCAATGCGCGTGCCTCCGCACAGGCGGCCGCACAGGCGCAGGCGCAGGCCCAAGCCGCTGCAGCACACGACGCAGAGGCAACGCGGCTGGCGCAGGCCGCACAAGCCGCCGCGACCATGCTTGCAACTCAGCAAGCGCAGCAAGCCGCCGCGCAGGAGGCGGCGCGAATGGCGTCGGAAATCGCCGCACGGCTTGAAGTCGAAGCCGGACGTGCCAACGACCCCGCCGCACGCGCCGCCGCGGACAAGGCTGCGCGCGATGCTGCGAAGGCGGTCGCTGATGCGGCACGCGCCGCGGACGAGACCGAAAAGGTCAAGATGGACAAGGTGGCCCGCGACGCGGCGAAAGACGCTGCGGATCAGGTGGCCAGGGCGGCACGCGATGCAGAGCGCGCGTCCAAGGACGCCGCCGACAAGGCCGCAGCAGCCGCCGCCCGCGAGGCGGAGCTTGCTGCGAAGGCCGTAGCCGACGCCGCCGAGCGCGCTACCAAGGCCGCCAGCGAGGCCGCCAAGGCGAATGCCGACAAGGCCGCAAAGGAGGCAGACAAGCTGGCTCGCGACAAGGACGCGGAGCAAGCAGCGAGGGAAGCGGCGAAGGCGGCGGCCGAAGCGGATAGCGCCGCACGCGACAAGGCTTCGAAGGAGGCCGAAAAGGCGGTCAAGGACGCGGAAAAGGCAGCAACAAAGGCAGCCGAGGAAGCTGCCAAAGAGCAGGAGAAGGCAGCCAAAAACGCGCAAAAGGCGGCGGATGATGCGGCGAAGCAGCTCGCCAAGGAAGCTGATGGCGTAATCAAGGGGGTTGGAAAGAGTATCGAGAACGCAGCGGAAAAAATCAAGGATTTGCTGAAGGGTAAAGTGGGAGGATAACGGTCTTTCCGGCTACGCGCATTTAAAGAAGCAGCCAAAGCTCATATCGGTCGCTGGAGTCTCGAAGCGATCGAGCAAGATTGGACGGGACACAAGGTGGCATCTACTCGGTCGATGGCCAGCATCGAACAGCACATCATTTTGGAAGCGGCCTTTCTCAGACCCATTTCTCTATGAACGACTGCTTACGCCTTTGGAAGCTTAACGATCAGTGGTGACTGGCCGGGGCGTTACTCAACGGCGACGATCGAACCGACGTTCGCCGCACGAGGATCGCCGATTAGGTTCACGATCCACCTGAAATGCGGCGAAGCTCCCTTACTTTGGCTCGGCTCACAACCGAGACGAAAGGCTGGAGAGGGTGAGCAATCGGAACCATCGCGCAACACCGGCGTGCGAGCGCGGCTGCCCCCGCAGCGATGCGCATGGCGCGGTGCGCGATGCGCTCCGCTGCTACGTCGGCCTCGGTCGCGCGTAAAAGTCGATCGATCTCGCCAGCGAGGCGGGGGTGCGGATCCCTGCAGTGCTTCCTCGTGGCGTCGATCTGCACGATCGCGCGGCCGGGTGCGGTGTGCGACATTTCGGTGGCGCGGGAGCGGCAACAATGGTCGCTTGGATCGGACACGATCGACCTGAACCCGCACGGCCGCGCACAGAACAAGAAGCGCCGGCCGGTGCTATCCGTCATGCCTCTTCTGGACGAATGGCTGCAAGCCGAGTGGGACGAATATCAGGCGCTGCCCGAGAAGGAGCGCGTCTGCCGCGGATGGCTGGTGAATTACTATGGCCGGCCGGTGCAGGTCGTCGACCGCGTCTGGAACACCATGCTGACCCTGCGCCACAGCCTCGCCACCCCGGTCCGCAACCGAGGCGCGGCGCGCTGGGATCTGGAAGGCTTCATCGGGCACCGCGCCGCCAGCCAGACCGAAACCGATCGGCGAATTTCTCACCGTGGTAACGGCCCTGAACGGCATCATCGCCGAGCTACACCGACTGACTCCGGGCTCCCTGCACCGGAACGACACCGGAGCCAGCCGATCATTCCCACAGCTGCGGGAGATCAAAATGCCCGGATGACAATGTATAAAGGTGGTGCCGCTTACAGGACTCGAACCTGTGACCCCCGCATTACGAATGCGATGCTCTACCAGCTGAGCTAAAGCGGCCAACGCGCCTCCGCGTGGGAAACGTCGTGGAGGAGGCGCTTAGCAGCGGGAATCCGCGTTGACAAGCCTTCACCGGCTTTACCCGGTCTTTACCATCCGCACGGCAAAAGCGTCGGGCGAATCCGGCCGAATGACAGGCCGCTCGCCGGAACGGACGATGAGCATGGACAGCGCACGCGGCTACGACGATCTTCGTCAGGACGACGACCCCACCGAGGGGGGCGTTGGCGAAGCACAGGCGCCGGTCGGCTCCGATGAGCGCCGGATGCAGGTACGTGCCTATAATCACTGGGTATCGCTGCTGCACGGTCGCCCATATCCGGCGATCGACGATCTGGAACCGGAAAGCATCGCCGATTTCGGGCCGCACAGCGTGCTGCTCGATTTCTCTGCCGGCGTCGAGGATCCGGCAATCCAGTTCATCGGCCGCGCACTGCGCGAGGAATGTGCGGTCGACCAGTCGATCGCGCGCATCTCCGACGTGCCGTCGCGCTCGCTGCTGTCGCGACTGACCGACCATTATCTGCAGATCATCGCGAATCGCGCGCCGATCGGCTTCGAGGCCGAGTTCACCGGCACACGCGGACATAACACGATGTACCGCGGCATCCTGATGCCCTTTTCCTCGGACGCGCAGTCGATCGACTATATCTACGGCGTCATCAACTGGAAGGAGCTGGTTCCCGCCGACGATCAGGCCGGGCTCGATGCCGAGCTGGCCGCCGCGATCCGTGCGCCGCGTCACGATCCATTGCCCGGCGGCGTCTGGGCAGACGGGCCGTGCGCCGCCGCGCCGCTGCCGGAGCCAGAAATTGCCCCCGTGACGCTCGACGAACTGCTCGCCGCGGCGCGCGACAGCGCCGCCGCGGCGCGGGTCGCGCGACTGCGCAGCCATGCCGCGCTATACCGCGCGCTGGGCCGCGCGCATGACGTCGCGCTCGCCGCTGCCGCTGATCCGGCGCGGCTGGACGAACTGCTCGCCGCCGCCGATATCCGTGTTCAGACGCGCGCGCCGATGACCGCGATCGCCAAGCTCGTGTTCGGCGCGGATCACGACAAGACGCGGCTGACCGAGGCCGCCACCGTGCTCGCCTGGGCGCAGCGCACCGGCATCGGCCAGGGCGCGCTCGCCCACGCGCTGGAGCGCGTGGAGGGCGGGATCAAGGGACTCGTCGCGAGCGAGCGCGCGCTTCGCCTGCCCGACGCCGAGGACGCCGCCCCCGCGCTGCCGCTGGCCGACCGCGCGCCACTCGCCGAAGTCGCGATCGACAGCGGCCTCGGCGAAGGCGCGCCGGTCGTGCTGCTCGGCCGCGCGACCGCAACCGGGATCGTCGTCGTCGGCACGGTCGGTGACGATGCGAAGCTCGCCGCGCAGGTGCTGCGCCGGCTGCATTGATGCAATTCCACGCTGCAACAATGCAGTGCGGCAACGCTTGAGCTAGAAGCGGGAGGGGCGCATAGCTTCGCCCATGCCGGAAAAGTCTCTTCAGATACTGTCTGCCGCGCTGGCGGCCCGCCTCACCTATCGCGCGCTGCCCGGCGAGCTTGCCGGCTTCGGCGAGGACAAGCAGGCGGAGGCCGCAGCCTTCCTGGCGCAGACCGCGGCGGTGCGCGCGCCGGGTACTCCGGTGCTCGCGCTCGAGCAACTGCCCGGTGACGGCGCGCGGCGGCGGATGCGGCTGGCGATCGTCAATGACGACATGCCGTTCCTCGTCGATTCGGTCGCGGCGGCGATCGGTGATCGCGACATCGCGGTCGATCGCGTCATCCACCCGGTGATCCGCGTCTCGCGCGACACCGAAGGCCGGCTGACCGATATCGAGGGCGCGGACGGCCGGCCCGAGTCGATGATCTATATCGAGCTGGAGCGCGTCGACGCGCGCGACCGGCGCGCGCTGACCGACGAGATCGAACATTTGCTCGCCGACGTCCGCGTCGCGGTGCGCGACTGGCGCGCGATGCAGGCGACGCTCGCGGCCGACGCCGGCGTGATCGACGATGTCGGCGGCGATCCGGAAGGCGCGGCGCTGCTGCGCTGGTTCCTTGACCGGCATTTCACCTTGCTCGGGCATGAGCGCTGGCACGCCGACGGCACGGTGGACGCGGCCGCACCGCTCGGCATCGTCGTCAACGACCATGCGGTGCCGATCCTCGCCGACCGCTCGCGGCGGCTGGCGATCGACTATTTCGTCGCGGGCAATTCCGCGCCGCTGCTGCTCAAGTCGAGCCTGATCTCGCCGGTCCATCGCCGGGTCCCGCTCGACCTGCTGGTGGTGCCGCTCCACACCGGCGGGCGCGTGACCGGGCTGTCGATCCACGCCGGGCTGTGGACCTCGGCGGCGCTCAACGCCCCGCCGCGCAGCGTGCCGGTGCTCCGCCAGCGGTTGGCGGCAAGCGAGGCGAAGTTCGGCTTTGATCCCGCCGGCCACACCGGCAAGGCGCTGACCCACGCCATCGCCACGCTGCCGCACGATCTGATGACCGCGATCAGCGCGGCGTCGATGGAGGAACTGGCGCTCACCGCGATGAGCCTCGCCGACCGCCCGCGCCCGAAGCTGGTGCTGGTCCCCTCCCCGCTCGGCCGGCACCTCTATGCCTTCGTGTGGCTGCCGCGCGACGAGATGACCACCGCGCGCCGCGTCGCGATCGGCGAGATGCTCGCCGAGGCCGCCAACGGCCAGGTGCTCAACTGGTCGACCAGCGTCGAGGACGGGCGCGTCGCGCTGCTCCGCTACACGATCGACCTGCGCGGCGCGGGCGTGCTGCCCGATGCGCTGACGCTCGATGCGCAGCTCGAGAAGATGGTGCGCGGCTGGGCCCCTTCGATCGAGGCCGCGCTGGCGGACGAGGTCGGCCCGGCGCGCGCCGCGCGGCTCGCGCTGCGCCACGCCGCCGCCTTCCCGGCGCGCTACCGCACCGGCGCCACCGCCGACGAGGCGGCACGCGACATCGTTTCGATCGCCAACCTCGACGGCGAGGCCGACCGCGAGGTGCGCTTCACCGCTGGCGGCGACGGCATGCTCCACCTCAAGGTCTATCGTCAGGGCGGGCCGCTCGCGCTGTCCGATGCGGTGCCGGCGCTCGAGCATTTCGGTTTCCGCGTGATCGAGGAAATGCCGACCGCGCTGACTGACGAGGAACGCAGCTCGATCCACGACTTCACGCTCGAAACCAAGGCCGATATCCCGACGGTGCTCGCCGGTGCCGAGACCTTGCAGGAGGCGCTGGCGCAGGTCCTCGAAGGCCGCGCCGAGGATGACGGCTTCAACCGGCTGATGCTGGAGGCCGGGCTGTCGCCGTCCGAGGTCGTGCTGTTCCGCGCCTGGTATCGCTATTTGCGACAGGCCGGGATGAGCTACGGCCCCGCCAATGTCGTCGACACACTGACCCGCGTAAAGGACGTCACCAAGGCGCTGGTCGCGCGCTTCGTCGCGGTCCACGACCCCGCCTCGACCGCCGATGCCGACGCGGCGCAGGGCGTGATCGACGCCGGGCTCGACGCCGTCACCGGGATCGACGACGACCGCATCCTGCGCGCCTTCCGCGCGGTGATCGACGCGACGCTGCGCACCAACGCCTTCACCCCGGCGTCGAGCGAGGCGCTGGCGTTCAAGCTCGACAGCGCGAAGATCCCCGGCCTTCCCGCACCGCTGCCGTGGCGCGAGGTGTGGGTCTATTCGCCGCGTGTCGAGGGCATCCATCTGCGCGCCGGCCCGGTCGCGCGCGGCGGGCTGCGCTGGTCCGACCGCCGCGACGATTTCCGCACCGAGATCCTCGGGCTGATGAAGGCGCAGCGCGTCAAGAACGCCGTCATCGTGCCGACCGGCGCGAAGGGCGGCTTCTACGCCAAGCAGCTCCCCGCCCCCTCGAACCGCGACGCGTGGCTCGCGGAGGGCACCGAGGCGTATCGCATCTTCATCCGCACATTGCTGTCGATCACCGACAATATCGAGAACGGCACGGTCGTTCACCCACAGGGCGTGACGATCCTCGACGGCGAGGACCCCTATTTCGTCGTCGCCGCCGACAAGGGTACTGCGACGTTCAGCGACGTCGCCAACACGATCGCACTCGACCGCGACTTCTGGCTCGGCGATGCCTTCGCCAGCGGCGGGTCGCAGGGCTACGATCACAAGGCGATGGGCATCACCGCCAAGGGCGCGTGGGTCTCGGTCCAGCGCCACTTCGCCGAGCGCGGGGTCGACGTGCAGACGCAGCCGATCCGCGTCGCCGGCTGCGGCGACATGTCGGGCGACGTGTTCGGCAACGGGATGCTGCTGTCGAAAGCGATCAAGCTGGTCGCCGCCTTCGACCACCGCCACATCTTCCTCGACCCCGATCCCGATCCCGCCACGAGCTGGGACGAGCGCGCGAGGATGTTCGCGCTGCCACGATCGAGTTGGGCGGATTACGACACGTCGCTGATCTCCGCAGGCGGCGGGGTGTTCGCGCGCGACATGAAGTCGATCCCGCTCACCCCGCAGGTGCAGGCCGCGCTCGGCATCACCGCCGACCGGATGGAGCCGACCGCGCTGATCTCGGCGATCCTCAAGAGCCCCGCCGACCTGATCTGGTTCGGCGGCATCGGCACCTATGTGAAGGCAGCGAGCGAGAACAACGCCACCGTCGGCGATCCCGCCAACGACCGGCTGCGCGTCGATGCCGAGGAACTCCGCGCGATCGCGATCGGCGAGGGTGCCAATCTCGGCGTCACGCAAGCGGCGCGCATCGCCTTCGCCGCACGCGGCGGGCGGATCAACACTGACTTCATCGACAATTCGGCGGGCGTCGATTGCTCGGATAACGAGGTCAACATCAAGATCGCGCTCAACCGCGAGATGATCGAAGGCCGGCTGTCGTTCGAGGACCGCAACGTCCTGCTCGGCAGCATGACCGATGACGTCGCGCAACTGGTGCTGGAGGACAACCGCCTCCAGACGCTCGGCTTGTCGATCGCCGAGCGTGGCGGCGCACAGGCGCTGCCCAGCTACGTCCGGCTGATCGAGGTGTTCGAGGAAGCCGGGCGGCTCGATCGCCATGTCGAGGGGCTGGCGAACAACACCGACCTGCTGCGCCGCACCGGCGAGGGCCGCGGCCTCACCCGCCCCGAGCTGGCGGTGCTGCTCGCGACCGCGAAACTGTCGCTACAGGACGAGATCGAGCGATCCGCGCTCGGCGAAGACGATGCGTTGCTCCCCGACCTGCACGCCGCCTTCCCACGCGCGATGCAGGAGCGGTTCGCCGACGCGATCGACGCGCACCGCCTGCGCGACGAGATCGTCGCGACCAAGCTCGCCAACCGCATCGTCAACCGCATCGGCATCCTGCATCCGTTCGAGCTGGCCGAAGAGGAAGGCGCGACGCTCGCCGACATCGCCGCGATGTTCGTCGTCGCCGAGCGGCAGTTCGGGCTCGCCGCGCTGTGGCAGGCGATCGAAACCACCCCGATGCCCGAGGCCGGCCGCCTCGCATTGTTCGACGAGGTCGCGGTCGCGGTCCGGTCGCAGATCGCCGACCTGCTCCGCGCCACCGCGCCGGGCACGCTGCCCTCGACCGTGCTCGCGCGGCTGTCGGGCGGGATCGACCGGCTCGCGGCGGCGACCGACGACCTGCTGCTCGACGAGGCGCGCGCACATTCGCGCCGCATCGCCGACACGCTCGAGACCGTCGGCGCGCCGCACGATCTGGCGCTAAGCGTCGTGCGGCTGTTCGAGCTGGACGGTGCGGTCGGCCTCGCCGACCTCGGCGAGCGCGCCGCGATCGACGAAACGCAGCTTGCGCGCGCCTTCACCCGGCTCGGCGAAGGGCTCGGGCTCGACTGGGCACAGGGCACTGCGACGCGCATCAACCCCAGCGACCCGTGGGAGCGGCTGCTCATCGCCGGCCTCGCACGCGACTTCCAGCAACTGCGGCTCGACTTCCTCGGCCGCGGCGGTGGGGGCGATCCCGTCGCACTGGTTGACGCATGGCTGGCGAGGAACGCCGCGCGCGTCGGACAATTCCGCGCGGTGATCGACCGCGCGCGCAACGCGCAGGCGCCGAACGCCGCGATGCTGGCGCAGATCGCCGGTCAGGCACGCGTGCTGCTCGGCCGATGATCCCTGAAATCCCCTCCCCCTGCGGGGAGGACGCCGCGCTTGTTTCCCGGAAGCCTGCTATTGAGAGACTAGCGTTTTCATAGCTTAACCCGAACGACTTACCGCGCGCCCGTGCATTGCCGCTCCGCATCCACGAACGGAGAAGCAGCATGTACGATCACGACAGGCGCCTTCAGGACCCCGTCGCGGTCGAGAAGCCCGACCCCGCCTTGGCGCGGACGCTGCAACAGGCGATCCGCGGCGTTGACGGCGAGATCCGCGTCTGCACGCAATATTTCTTCCAGTCGTGGGGCAATCGCGCGCCGACGCCGAAATATCGCGACATGCTGCTCCACACCGCCACCGAGGAGATCGGCCATATCGAGATGCTCGCCATCGCGGCGGATGGCAGCTACCCGGAGGGGCGCTGGATCAGCGATCCGTCGATCGACGGACGCGGCGAGTTCACCGTCTTCCCGAACAAGCCGCTCGGCGAGGAACCGATCCTCGGCCCGGCGCGCCCCGACAGCGGCGCGCAGGACAAGCAGATCGGCTGATGCGCCCGGCCGCCGGGCGCAACGCCACCGGCGGTCATGACGATTGCGGCTGGCGTCCGGGCAAGCGCTCTGACATTACGCCCCTCGCGTGGCCCGGGGGGTGGTGATGCTGAACGTAGTGGCAAAGAAGATCTTCAGCCGCCTCGGCATCGAGGCGGTGCGCGCCGCCACGTTCAGGAATTTTATTGCCACGCGTCCGATCGATCTGGTCGTCGACGTCGGCGGCAATCTCGGCCAGTTCGCCGAACATGTCCGCGAAAGCGGTTATGCCGATCGCATCCATTCGTTCGAGCCGGTCGGGAAGGTCTTTGCGGCGCTCGAACGGCGCGCGGCGCGTGATCAGCACTGGCAGGTGACGCGCGCCGCGCTCGGCGCCGCGCCGGGTGAGGTGCAGATCAACCTTTATGACAATCACACGCTCAACTCGCTCCATGCGCTCGATCATGACGCGGCGCAGCGGCTGGCGGTGGACCCGCGGGTGATCGGGACCGAGACGGTGCCGATCGCGACGCTCGACGACATGCTGGCCGACGATCCGGCACAATCGGTCTTCCTCAAGATCGATACGCAGGGTCACGAACGTGCCGTGCTGGAGGGTGCGTCGGCAACGCTGGCGCGCACCACGGCGCTGCTGCTCGAATTACCGGTGGTGCCACTGTACGAAGGTTCCTGGTCGTTCAACGAGGCGCTGGCGCATATCGACGCACTTGGCTTCGCCCCCGCGCAGTTCCGCGCCGTGAACACCATGGCCGATGATCCGGCCTCCGCGATCGAATTCGACTGCCTGTTCCGCCGCAAGTAGCGGCTAGACCTCAGCCCAGCGCCGCAGGAGGTTGTGGTATACGCCGGTCAATTGCACCGTCGCCGCTGCCCCTTGCCCCTGTGCCGCCGCGACCGCCTGCACGCCCTGATCCAGCTCGAACAGGATCCGCCTCGCACCATCGTCGCGGACCATCGACTGCACCCAGAAGAAGCTCGCCAGCCGCGCCCCGCGCGTGACCGGCGCGACGCGATGCAGGCTGGACGCGGGGTAGAGCACCATATGACCGGCGGGCAGCTTGACCGCCTGCGTGCCGAACTGTTCCTCGATCACCAGCTCGCCGCCGTCGTAACTGTCGGGGTCGGCGAGGAAGAGCGTCGCGGACAAATCGCTGCGCAGCCGGAAGTCGCTGCCGCGCTTCATGCGGATCGCATTGTCGACGTGGACACCGAAATCCTGTCCGCCTTCATAGCGATTGAACAGCGGCGGGAACACCTTGGCCGGCAACGCCGCCGCGACGAACAGTGGCGTACGGCCCAGCGCATCGAGGATCATGCCCCCCGCCGCGCGCGCCGCCGCGCCGTCCTCGGGCAACTGGCTGTTGCGCTTGGCGAGCGCCGCCTGCGGCCCGGACGTCGCGTTGCCGTCGATCCACTCCGCTGCGTCGATCGTCGCGCGCACCTTTGCCAGCGTCGCGGCATCAAGCACGTCGGGGATCGCGATCAGCATGGTGCCTGTCCTATGCGGGTCAGAAGCTGTAGAACAGGCTCAGCACCGCCTGGCGTCGCTCGCCCGGCATCGCCCAGCCCCCGGTCACGACGCCCGTCGTCGCGTTGATGTTGTTGCGGACGTTGGTCAGATACTTTTCGTCGGTAAAGTTCTGGACGTTCAACTGCATCGTCAGCCCGTCGCGGAAGCTGTACGCCAGATACGCACGGTGGATCAGGTAATCGTCGGTCTTCAGCAGCGCGGCATTGGCAAGCGTCGGAACATAGGTGGTGAACGCGCCCTGGTAGGTCAGCCCGTAACCGACTTCCAACCCGAACGGCAGCTTGTAGGTGGTGAACAGGCTGCCCGAATGTGTCGGCGTCTGCACCAGCGGGCTGCCGCGCAACGGATCGGGATTGGCCACGCTATTGCCGCAACCGCTCCGCCCGGGGTTGGTGAGGCAGAAGTTCGACACCGATTGCAGCACCTCGCTGTCAAGATAGGTGTAATTGGCGAAAATGGTCCAGTTGCGCGTCACATTGCCCGATGCGCCCAGTGCGATGCCGTCGACACGACTGTGCCCGTCGAGCACCTGCACCGTCGGCAGCAAGGGATCGTTCGAGGCGACGCGGTAGTTCGTCCGTTCGTTGCGGAACGCCGCAGCGGTCAACTCCAGCCGTCGTCCGAAAAGCCCGGCCTTGACGCCGACCTCATAATTGCGCGCGGTCTCGGGCGCGACACCGCAGCTGTTGGTTGCGACGGCATTGGACACGCTGACGCAGCCCAACCGTACCGTCGCCGACGACGGCGTCTTGGCATTGCCATAGCTGGCATAGACGCTGACGTCCTCGACCGGGTGATAGACCAGACCGGCGCGATAGGAGAACAGCCGCTCCCGGTTCACCTGCCGCGCCTGTGCGGCGAGCGGCTGCGTTACGCCCGGGGCGACCGGCACCGGAAGCTGGTCGAAATCGGCATGTTGCTGTTCCCAGCGGACCCCTGCGTTCACCTCGACATGCCGGCCGAGTTCCAGCGTATCGAACGCATAAACCGCGACGTTGCTTGTCGAGGATGTGGAATGTGCGGTGGAGACGTAGTTGATCGGCCCGCGATAATTGGTGTCCGGGTTGCTGATCGCCAGCAGCGGCAGCGGCGCGATGGCCGAGCCGTCGGCATTGCGCAGCAGCGAGCCGGTGACGATCCGGTAATCCTCGACCATCCACGACACGCCGACGTTCGCAACGTTGCGGACGCCGCCCTTTTCGCCATGTTCCAGCCGGATATCGGTCTGGTTGGCGAGCAATTGGTTGACCTGATCGCGCACCAGCCCGCGCGGGCCGGACGGCAGCCACTGCCCTGCGGGGATGGTAATGTTCGAGCCGTTGACGGTCGTGGTGCACGCCGCGCCTGTTGTCTTGCCCGCGACCTGCACCGGCTGCGTCCCGCTTGCCAGACAGAAGGTCCCCTGCGGCGCACTGGTGACGCTATACTGCCCGACCCGCTGCCACCGTGTCAGATTGCGCACCGACAGATGATCGCTGACCTGATGCCGCAGCGTAGCGGTCAATCGGTCGACATCGACATCCTGACGGTCGAGATTGCGATAGCCGTAATAGTCGCTGCGATCCGCGCCGGGGATCAGCCCGCCGACCAGATCGTTGTTGAAATACGGGATACCGTACAGCGGCGTGTTGCGATCCTGCTGGTGGACATAGGCGAGCGTCAGGCTGGTCGGCCCGTCCATCCCGATCGTCACCGCCGGCGCGACGCCCCACCGTTCGTATTTCTCGACATCGCGGCCGGGCAGGTCGTTGTGGTGGTAGACCGCGTTGAGGCGGACGCCGACCAGATCGCTCACCCGCTCATTGGCGTCGAGCGCGGCGCGATAGTAATTGCCGGTGCCGACCGCCGCCTGCGCGATCGTCAGGTCCTCGCGACGCGGCTCCTTGCTGACCAGGTTGATCGTCCCGCCGACCGATCCCGATCCGTTGAAGACCGAGTTGGCGCCGTTATAGACTTCGATCTGCTGCAGGTTGAACGGATCGGTGCGGCTGTACTGGGCGCTGTCGCGGATGCCGTCGATTGTGAGGTCGTTGTTTGCCGAATAGCCGCGCAGGTTGATGCTGTCGCCATAACCGCCGCCACCCTCGCCCGCGCCGAAGGTGATGCCGGGCAGCGTCTGGAGCGCGTCACGCAGCGTCAGCAGGTTCTGCTTGCGAAGCACCTGGTCGGAAATCACCGTCACCGTTTGCGGCGTATCGAGCAGCGCCGAGGTCGCTTTCGGGCTTTCGAGCTGGTCGGGCGCCCGTTCCCGCGCACCGGTCACGATCACGTCGTCACGTTCGATGCGCGTGCGCCCGTCCTGTTCGGCTGCGGAGCGCTCCGGCGTCCCGGCATAGGCCGGCGCGGAGGCGATGAAGCCGATGCACGACAGCGCGAGGAACGAGGCGGAAGACGACGACATGCTGGTGAACCCCCATTGTTATGGAGGCCCGATTATTGCGAGTG
The DNA here is from genome assembly GCF_044901155.1 of Sphingomonas sp. NPDC079357. Classification (NCBI taxonomy): domain Bacteria; kingdom Pseudomonadati; phylum Pseudomonadota; class Alphaproteobacteria; order Sphingomonadales; family Sphingomonadaceae; genus Sphingomonas; species Sphingomonas sp. NPDC079357. Next base: position 64,699 of record NZ_JBJDOM010000003.1, on the reverse strand, counting down.
ACTTTCACTGTCAATGCTAATGCGATTGGCTCGCATCATTGTCGCTGAAGTCTGCCGACCGGCAGACGAGCCAGGACCGTAACGCGCTGGAAAGGTTCGGTGGATCGTCCTGCGCAATGCGCAACGCGTCGATGTGCGCCACCAGCGCCGACAGCGGCAGGGCGTGCGCCTGCGCCGCCCGCTCCAGCGCGGTCCAGAAAACCGGCTCCAGCGTGATCGAGGTGGCATGCCCCGCGATCGTCACCGATCGCTTGACGGGGCCGGCGAAACCCCCGGGGGGCGGCGCGATCATATTGGCCCTTCATCCGCCGAAACGAACGACGTCACTCCGCATCGAACAGCGCCGCCAGCTGCTCGATGATCGTGCCGCCAAGCTGCTCGGCATCCATGATCGTCACCGCGCGGCTGTAATAGCGCGTCACGTCGTGCCCGATCCCGATCGCGACCAGCTCGACCGGCGAGCGCTTCTCGATCCACGCGATCACCTGCCGCAGGTGCCGCTCCAGATAGGAGCCCGAATTGACGCTCAGTGTCGAGTCATCGACCGGCGCGCCGTCCGAGATCACCATCAGGATGCGCCGCTCCTCGGGCCGCGCCATCATCCGGCCATGCGCCCACAGCAGCGCCTCGCCGTCGATATTCTCCTTGAGCAGCCCCTCGCGCATCATCAGCCCCAGCGCGGGGCGCGCGCGCCGCCACGGCTCGTCGGCGCGCTTGTAGACGATGTGGCGGACGTCGTTGAGCCGCCCCGGCTGCGGCGGGCGACCGGCGGCGAGCCACGTCTCGCGGCTCTGCCCGCCCTTCCACGCGCGCGTCGTAAAGCCGAGGATCTCGGTCTTCACCCCGCACCGCTCCAGCGTCCGCGCGAGGATATCGGCGCTGATCGCCGCGATCGAGATCGGCCGCCCGCGCATCGACCCCGAATTGTCGATCAGCAGCGTCACCACCGTGTCGCGAAAATCGGTATCGCGCTCGATCTTGTAGCTCAGCGACTGCGTGGGGTTGACCACGACGCGCGCCAGCCGCGCCGCATCGAGCAGCCCCTCCTCCTGATCGAAGTCCCACGACCGCGATTGCTGCGCCATCAACCGCCGCTGGAGGCGGTTGGCGAGCTTCGACACCGCCGATTGCAAATGGACGAGCTGCTGGTCGAGATAGCCGCGCAGCCGCGTCAGTTCCTCGGCGTCGCACAATTCGGTCGCCGCCACGACCTCGTCGAACCGCTCGGTCCAGACCTTGTAATCGAACTGCGCGGACAGATCGGCGGGCGGGCGGTTGGGGCGCACCGGCTGCATCCCCTCCTCGCCGTCGTCGCCCGGCTCGCCCTCGGCATCGTCGATGTCATCGCCTTCGAGCTGCTCGCTCTCGCCTTCCTGCGACTGATCGTCGCGCTGCTGCCCGCGCGCCTCGACCTCGGACTCGCCTTCGGAGCCTTCCGCCTCACCCTCGTCGGCCTCGTCGGTTTCCTGCCCCTCGTCGCCCTCTTCGTCCTCGCCGCCCTCGTCGCTGTCCTGCGGCTCCTGCTCGCCCTCGACGAGTTCGAGCTGTTCGAGCAGCTTGCGGGTCAGCCCTTGGAAGGCGCGCTGGTCGTCGAGCGCGAGCGCCAGCGCGGACAGGTCGACCTTCCCCTCGATCCACTCGCGCACCAGCGCCAGCCCCGGCTCCGCCTCGACCGGCGGCAGCCGCCCGGTCAGCGCCTCGCGCACCATCAGCCCCAGCGCCGAGGCGAGCGGCACCTCGCTCTTCGTCCGCGCGCGTGTGATCGGATCGCTGCGCAGCCGCACGTCGAGCGCGCGCGCCAGATTGTCGGCGATCCCGTCATAGCCGCGGCTGCCCAGCGCCTCGACCCGCGCCGTCTCGATCGCGTCATAGACCGAGCGCGCGGTCGCCTCGGCCGGCGCACCGCGCGCATGGAGCGCATCGTTGTGATGGCGCAGCCGCAGCGCAAAGCCGTCGGCGAACCCGCGCGCCTCGGCGACCTGCTCGGCCGGCAGGGTCCGCGCCGGCATCGGCACGCGCAGATGCTTGCCCGACTGCGCGGGGGCGTCGGCGGTATAGGCGAGTTCCAGCTCCGCCTCGTCGGACAGCGCACGCGCCGTTCCGCCAAGCACGGCCTTGAAGAGATCGAGGGGAGTATCGGTGGCCATTACCAAAGAACCTTACAGCCGAAACGGGCGATCTCACGATCTCGCGTAAGGATAGGAACGTCGCTCGCCAGCGCTTGTGCCGCCAGGACGCGGTCGAACGGATCACGATGCGCGCCAGCCATCAAACCGGCTCGCACGGCGACGTCGTGCCCGATCGGCAGATGCCGGAAGCCATCCGCCAAAATCGCGGCATCGAAATCGGCGATCCGGTCCGCCATCACCGGCAGCCGCCCCAGCCGTACCATGGTCGCAATCTCAAGCCCCGACACCGCACTCACCATGATTGTATTGCGCGCATCGGACAGAATGTCGGCCGCCGTCGATGATAGCCTGTCGGCCATGGCCCACCACCAGATCAGCGCATGGGTGTCGAGCAGATAGGCATCAGACAATGTTGGAATACTTTCCTTCCCACGCGTCCAGTTCGTCGTCGGGCAACGGATCGAACCAGACCGAGTCGGGAATGTCTCCGAGCAACCCCTTGAACCGCCCCGGCGTCCGTCGCATCGGCACCGGCGGGTCGATCGGCACCAGCTTGGCATAAGGCACGCCCGCCTTGGCCAGCACGATCTCCTCGCCCGCATGGGCGCGTTCGATCAGCCGCGACAGCTGCGTCTTGGCCTCGTGAACGTTGAAGGTCTTCTGCGGATCGGCCTCGGCCATCACCCATCTCCTCGGGTGGACTAAGTAGCTTGGTCCACCCCCCTCATCAAGCTTTCGCCACCACGCTCTCGGGCAGGTCCTTGCCGAACACGCGCTGGTAATATTCCGCCACCAGCGCGCGTTCCGCCTCGTCGCACTTGTTGAGGAACGACAGCCGGAACGCGAAGCCGACATCGCCGAAGATCAGCGCGTTCTGCGCCCAGGTGATGACGGTCCGCGGGCTCATCACCGTCGAGATATCGCCGTTGACGAAGCCCTTGCGCGTCAGGTCGGCGACGCGGACCATGTTCTCGACCAGTTTCTTGCCCTCGGGCTTGTCATACTCGCCCGACTTGGCGAGCACGATCTGCGCCTCGGTCACCGCCGGCAGATAGTTGAGCGTGACGACCACGTTCCAGCGGTCCATCTGCCCCTGATTGATCTGCTGCGTGCCGTGATACAGCCCGCTCGTATCGCCCAGCCCGACCGTGTTGGCGGTCGCGAACAGCCGGAAATACGGGTTCGGGCGGATGACGCGATTCTGATCGAGCAGCGTCAGCTTGCCCTCCGTCTCCAGCACGCGCTGGATCACGAACATCACGTCCGGGCGCCCGGCGTCATATTCGTCGAACACCAGAGCGGTCGGGGTCTGGAGCGCCCACGGCAACAGCCCTTCGCGGAACTCGGTCACCTGCTGCCCGTCGCGCAGCACGATCGCATCGCGCCCGACCAGGTCGATGCGGCTGATATGCGCGTCGAGGTTGATGCGGATGCACGGCCATTTCAGCCGCGCCGCAACCTGCTCGATATGGCTCGACTTGCCGGTGCCATGATAGCCCTGCACCATCACGCGGCGGTTGTGCGCGAAGCCGGCGATGATCGCCAGCGTGGTGTCGGGATCGAAGACATAGGCGGGATCGAGATCGGGCACGCGCTCGTCGGCAACCGAGAAGGCGGGCACCTCCATGTCCGAATCGATGCCGAACAGGTCGCGCACGCGCACCATCTTGTCGGGCGCGTCGAGGATCGTCGTATCGCGGCTGTCGGGCTGCGTGTTCGGAATATCGGTCATGCGTCGGGGCCGTTTCACTGGAGTTTGTGGAACCACTGCGAAGCCGGCGCGCCCGCGTCAACCCGCCGCACGCCTCGCCGCCGGGTTCGGGCTGGAGAACGCATCGTTGAACGCGCGCACTCAACGCGGGTTTCCAGGCACTTGCCGTACCTCCCCCTTGGCGCATGATGGCGCGATAACGACTCGGGAGAGGAGATGCGCGATGCGGATGATCTTCATCAACCTGCCGGTCGGCGACGTGACCCGCGCCACCGCCTTCTACGAGGCAATCGGGTTCGAGAAAAACGCGGATTTCTCGAACGACGTCGCCTCGGCGATGCGCTGGTCGGAGGCGATCAGCGTAATGCTGCTCGATCATGGCTTCTACGCCACCTTCACCGACAAGCCGATCGCCGACACGCATCAGGTGAGCGCCGCGCTCTTTTGCCTGTCGTTCGACGATCGCGCCGCGGTCGATGCGATCCACGCCGCCGCGCGGAGCGCGGGCGGAAAGGAGGCGCGACCGATCGCGGACCAGCACTTCATGTACGGCGGCGCTTTTGAAGACCCGGACGGTCACATCTGGGAGACGGTCCACATGGACATGTCGGCCGCCGCGCCAGCGGGAGAGGCAGCATGAGAAATCCCCACGGCACCCCGATCTGGTACGAATATCACGCCGTCGATGCCGACCGCGCGCAGGCCTTCTACGAGCGCTTGTTCGGCTGGCAGGTCGCGCCGTCTGGCGACGTGGCGGGCATGGACTACCGGATCGTCAGCACGGCGGACGGCGAAGGCGTCGCGGGGCTGATGCCGCGCCCGCATCCCGACGCGAGATCGGGCTGGCTGTTCTACGTCGGTGTCGAAGATGTCGACGCCGCGATCGCCACCGCGCAAGAGGCGGGCGGGACGTTGCTCATGCCCCCGATCGACATGGAGGGGGTCGGGCGAATGGCGCTGCTCGGCGATGCGGAGGGGCATTCTTTCTACGTAATGCGTGGGGCGATGGATCAGCCATCGCGCGCGTTCGCGGTCCCGCCGGAAACGGCGCCGGGGCAGATGGTGTGGAACGAGTTGACCACCCCCGATCAGGACGGTGCACTGGCATTCTACGCTCGACTGTTCGGCTGGCGCCAGGAACGCGGCATGTCGATGGGGCCACTCGGCGAGTATCGCTTCGTCGACGCTGGCCCGGCGTGCATCGGCGCGACGATGCACGTGCTGCCTGGTGGCGCGCCCGGCTGGCTGTTCTATGCGGAAGTTGACGATATCGACGCCGCGATGGAACGGCTGACCGCGACGGGCGGCACCGTGCTGCACGGTCCCGATCCGATCCCCGGCGATGCCTTCTCGGTGGTCGCCGCCGATCCGGACGGCGCGCGGATCGGCTTCGTCGGGCCGCGAGCCGCGTGATGGACAAGGTCACGACATGGCTGTGGTGCAACGGCACCGCGGAGGAACAGGCGCGCTTCTACACCACCTTGATCCCGAACAGCGCGATCGAGCGGATCATGCGCGCCCCGCTCGATTATCCCGGCGGCGCGGCGGGCAAGGTGCTGACGGTCGAATTCACGCTGGCCGGTCGCCGGTTCGCGATGCTCGACGGCGGTCCCGGCCCGACGCACAGCGAGGCGATGTCGCTGTCGGTCGACTGTGCCGATCAGGCGGAGGTCGACCGCTACTGGGATGCCTTGCTCGCCGATGGTGGCGCGGCGATGCAGTGCGGCTGGCTCAAGGATCGCTGGGGCGTGGCGTGGCAGATCGTGCCGCGACGTCTGTCCGAACTGATGAACGACCCGCGACATGCGGCCAAGGCGATGGCCGCGATGATGGAGATGGTGCGGATCGACGTCGTCGCGCTGGAACGTGCGATCGCCTCTTGAGCCGCCGGGCATAATAGCTAACTAGGCGAGCGACGGGCATGTTTGCGGCCAGCCTCGCGATCGTGTACCCGCCGCCCGAGTAACGGTGCCGGTGCACCCCCTGTGCGCCGACGATCCTGACCAAGACGAGACGCGCGCATGGCCGAGTTCACGCTCCCGAAGAATAGCAAGATCAAGGGCGGGCAGAAGCATCCCTCGCCGCAGCCCGGCGGCACGATGCGCAACTTCAAGGTGTATCGCTACGATCCCGACTCGGGCCAGAATCCGCGTTACGACACGTTCGAGGTCAATCTCGACGAATGCGGTCCGATGGTCCTCGACGCGCTCATCAAGATCAAGTCGGAGCAGGATCCGTCGCTGACGTTCCGTCGCTCGTGCCGCGAAGGTATCTGCGGCTCGTGCTCGATGAACATCGACGGCCGCAACGGCCTCGCGTGCACGACCGCGATCGAGGACGTGAAGGGCGAGATCAAGATCACGCCGCTGCCCGCGATGGATGTCATCAAGGATCTCGTCCCCGACTTCACCCACTTCTACGCGCAATATGCGTCGATCACGCCGTGGCTCCAGACCGTCACCCCGCCGCCGGCCGGCAAGGAGCGGCTCCAGTCGCCCGAGGAGCGCGCCAAGCTCGACGGCCTGTACGAGTGCATCCTGTGCGCCTGCTGCTCGACCTCGTGCCCGAGCTACTGGTGGAACAGCGACAAGTTCCTCGGCCCGGCGATCCTGTTGCAGGCGTATCGTTGGCTCGCTGACAGCCGCGACGAGATGACCGGCGAGCGGCTCGACGCGCTGGAGGATCCGTTCCGACTCTACCGCTGCCACACGATCATGAACTGTGCGAACACCTGCCCGAAGGGGCTGTCGCCGGCCAAGGCGATCGCGGAGATCAAGAAGATGGAAGTCGAGCGGCTGGTCTGACGTCGGGCGCTCGCCGCCGTCATCACCATCAAGGCAACACGAACCAGCGCCCCGTCCGGGCGCTGGTTTTTTTGTGCTCCGGTTCGCGACCAGCGCCGCCGATTGCTGCGTTGATCGCCTCTGCGGTGCCACCAATCGCGAACGGAGCGGGGTATTTTCCGAACCGCTCCGGCACCTGCTGCGGCAAAACCGGCACCCGGCGCTACCGGCGCGCGACTTGATCCATCGCGCCGGCTCGCCCAAAGCACCCGATTATTGTGCACAGCAACATCGACGCTGGAAGGAACGACATGGGCAAGGTGCTCGCCGCCTATCAAACGCTGATCGCGGCCGACGAACTGCGTCCCGACCCCGAACAGGCCGCCGGCGCCGCCCGCCTCGACACGCTGGCCGCCGAGCTGGAGAAGCCGCGCACCGCCGGCCTGTTCCGACGCCGCACGATCCCGGCGCGCGGCATCTACATGTGGGGTGGCGTCGGCCGCGGCAAGTCCATGTTAATGGACCTCTTTTTCAATCACGTGGACATCGCGAAGAAGCGCCGTGCCCACTTCGCCGAATTCATGCTCGAGGTCCACGCCCGCATCGCGGTCGAACGGCGCAAGGAACAGGGCGACCCGATCCTCCCCGTTGCAGAGGCGCTCGCCGAGGAAGCGCGCTTGCTCGCTTTCGACGAAATGATGGTCACCAACTCGCCCGACGCGATGATCCTCTCGCGGCTGTTCACCGCCCTGATAGAGGCGGGAGTAACCGTGGTGACGACCAGCAACCGCGCACCCTCCGATCTCTACAAGAACGGCCTTAATCGCGAGCATTTCCTTGGATTTATCGCGCTCATCGAGGAGCGGCTCGACGTGATCGCGCTCAACGGCCCCGTCGATTACCGCCGGGACCGGCTCGGCTCGCAGAAGACGTGGTGCGTGCCCAACGGCGAGCAGGCGACCGCCGATCTCTCCGCCGCCTTTTTCCGCCTGACCGACTATCCGCCCGAGGATCGTCAGCATGTTCCCTCGGAGGAACTGGTTGTTCAAGGCCGCACGTTGCGCGTGCCCAAGACGTTGAAAGGTGTGGCGGTTTTCGCGTTCAAGAAGCTGTGCGGCGAGGCGCGCGGGGCCGCCGACTATCTCGCGATCGCGCGGCGCTTTCACACTGTGATCCTCGTCGGCATTCCGGTACTTGGACCCGATAACCGGAACGAGGCAGCGCGCTTCGTCCAGCTCATCGACGCGTTGTACGAGCACAAGGTCAAGCTGCTGGCCTCCGCCGATGCCGAACCTGACCAATTGTACTCGCACGGCGACGGCGCTTTCGAGTTCCAGCGGACCGTCAGCCGTCTGGAGGAGATGCGCTCCGAAAGCTACCTCGCCGAAGGGCATGGCGCTGCTTAATGATGCTGCGAACCATTTGCAATTAAAGTTTCGAGGAGCGCGCTTTACGGGTTGCCCCCCGCCCCCGAAGGGCGTAGGCGGCATGACCATTCACGCGTCAACGACGGAAGGGATGGGATGGCCCGCAAGAAGATAGCGCTGATCGGCGCCGGCAATATTGGCGGCACGCTCGCGCACCTCGCAGCATTGAAGGGTCTTGGCGACATCGTCCTGTTCGACGTTGTCGAGGGCGTGCCGCAGGGCAAGGCGCTCGACCTGTCGCAATGCGGCCCCGTCGAAGGCTTCGACGCCTCGATCAAGGGTTCGAACGATTACGCCGACATCGCTGGCGCCGACGTCATCATCGTCACCGCCGGTGTCGCGCGGAAGCCCGGCATGAGCCGCGACGACCTGCTCGGCATCAACCTGAAGGTGATGAAGGCGGTCGGCGAAGGCATTCGCGACAACGCGCCCGACGCGTTCGTGATCTGCATCACCAACCCACTCGACGCAATGGTCTGGGCGCTGCGCGAGTTCTCGGGCCTGCCGCACAACAAGGTCGTCGGCATGGCGGGCGTGCTCGACTCGGCGCGCTTCTCGCACTTCCTCGCCGAGGAGTTCGGCGTGTCGGTGAAGGACGTGAATACCTTCGTGCTCGGCGGCCACGGCGACACGATGGTGCCGGTGCTCGAATATTCGACCGTCAGCGGCATTCCGGTCGCCGACCTGATCGAGATGGGCTTTTCCACCAAGGAGAAGGTCGACGAGATCATCAAGCGCACCCGCGGCGGCGGCGGCGAGATCGTCGCGCTGCTCAAGACCGGCTCAGCCTATTATGCACCCGCGACCAGCGGCATCGCGATGGCCGAGGCGTATCTCTACGACCAGAAGCGGATCCTCCCCGCCGCGGCGCACCTGACCGGCCAGTATGGCATCGACGACCTGTACGTCGGCGTGCCGGTGGTGATCGGTGCCGGCGGCGTCGAGAAGGTCGTCGAGGTCAAGCTGTCGGACGAGGCGAAGGGCAACCTTCAGGTGTCGGTCGACGCGGTCAAGGAACTGCTGGTCGCCTGCAAGGGCATCGACGGTTCTCTGGAGAAGTAAGACCTGCCCGTCATCCCGGCGAAGGCCGGGGTCCAGTCCTGACCGCAGTCAGGATGACGGAACATGGAGAAGCGCGGTTACGTCTACATTATGGCGAGCGGTCGGAACGGGACGCTCTACATTGGCGTAACCAGCGACCTGTTGAAGCGGGTGTGGGAGCATCGCGAGAATGTCGCGGAAGGCTTCACCCGCCGACATGGGTGCAAGATGTTGGTCTGGTTCGAGGTGCATGATCGCATCGATGATGCGATCCGGCGTGAGAAGCAGATGAAGGAGTGGCGGCGGAGCTGGAAGCTGCGTCAGATCGAGGCGATGAACCCCGACTGGCACGACCTCTTCCCGACGCTGGCGTAGCAACTGGACCCCGGCCTACGCCGGGGTGACGGCTAGAAGGTACAGGCAACCGATGAGCATCCTCGTCGACAAGAACACCAAGGTCATCACGCAAGGGATGACCGGCAAGACCGGCACCTTCCACACCAAGGCGGCGCTGGATTACGGCACGCAGATGGTCGGCGGCGTGACGCCGGGCAAGGGCGGCACCACCCATGAGGAGCTGGGGCTGCCGAACTTCGACACCGTCGCGGAGGCGGTCGCCAAGACCGGCGCGAACGCCAGCGTCATCTACGTGCCGCCGCCCTTCGCCGCCGATTCGATCCTCGAGGCGATCGACGCCGAAGTGCCGCTGATCGTCGCGATCACCGAGGGCATTCCGGTGCTCGACATGGTCCGCGTCAAGCGCGCGCTGTCGGGCAGCAAGTCGCGGCTGATCGGTCCGAACTGCCCGGGCGTGCTCACGCCGGGCGAGTGCAAGATCGGCATCATGCCGGGTAACATCTTCAAGAAGGGCTCGGTCGGCGTCGTGTCGCGCTCGGGCACACTGACTTATGAGGCGGTGTTCCAGACCTCGAACGCTGGGCTCGGCCAGACCACTGCGGTCGGGATCGGCGGCGATCCGGTCAACGGCACCAACTTCATCGACGTGCTGGAACTGTTCCTCGCCGACGAGGCAACCCAGTCGATCATCATGATCGGCGAGATCGGCGGCGACGCCGAGGAGCAGGCGGCGCAGTTCCTGATCGATGAGGCCAAGCGTGGCCGCAAGAAGCCGATGGCTGGCTTCATCGCGGGCCGCACCGCGCCTCCGGGCCGTCGCATGGGCCATGCCGGCGCGATCGTGTCGGGCGGCAAGGGTGACGCGGAGAGCAAGATCACGGCGATGGAAGCCGCCGGGATCAAGGTCGCGGCGAGCCCTTCGGAGCTCGGCTCGACGCTGCTCAGCGTGCTCAACAAGTAAGACGACCCGACGTCATCCCGGCGGAGAGGTCGGGATCCAGAGCGGCAGGCGGGCCGCTCGCGGCTCTGGACCCCGGCCTCGTCGGGGTGACGCGTAAAAGAAGAAGCCGAGCGGCCGGGGAAGCGTGACATGGGCTACGAAGGCCAGGATTTCAGCGACATCGCCGGAGGCGTCAGCCCCCAGTTCATCGACGCGCTCTATGCGCGCTTCAAGGAATCGCCCGACTCGGTCGACACCGGCTGGCGCAATTTCTTCGAAGGGCTCGAAGGCTCGATGCATGCGCCGTCCTGGACCAACAAGCGTTGGCCGCTGACCACCACCGACGATCTGACCGCCGGACTGGACCCGACGCAGATGGAGCCGGCGCCCAAGCCCGCCAAGGGCGGCAAGCCCGCCGCTACCCCGGCCGCCGCGGCACCGTCGCAGGACGCGATCGTCAAGGCGGCGGCGGACTCGATCCGCGCGCAGTTGCTGATCCGCACCTATCGCGTGCGCGGCCACCTCGCCGCCAACCTCGACCCACTCGGCCTTTCCGGGTTGCGTGAGCTGCCCGCCGACCTGACCACCGAGTATCACGGCTTCTCCGATAGCGACATCGACCGCCCGGTCTATCTCGGCGGCTCGCTGGGGCTGCAATGGGCGACGATCCGCGAGTTGGTCGACACGCTGCGCGCCAATTACTGCGGCAACGTCGGGCTTGAGTTCATGCACATCGCCGATGTCGAGGAGCGCAAGTTCCTCCAAGAGCGCATGGAGGGCAAGGACAAGCAGGTCGAGTTCACCGCGCAGGGCAAGAAGGCGATCCTGAACAAGGTGATCGAAGCCGAGCAGTGGGAAAAGTTCCTGGGCCGGAAATATGTCGGCACGAAGCGCTTCGGGCTCGACGGCGGCGAGAGCATGATCCCCGCGCTGGAAAGCGTCATCAAGTACGGCGGTGCGGCGGGCGTCAACGAGATCGTGTTCGGCATGGCGCATCGCGGCCGCCTGAACGTGCTCGCCAACGTCATGGGCAAGCCGCTGCGCGTGATTTTCCACGAGTTCGCGGGCGGCTCGGCCAACCCGGACGACATCGGTGGATCGGGCGACGTGAAGTATCACCTTGGCACCTCGACCGACCGCGAGTTCGACGGGCACAAGGTCCATATGTCCCTGGTCGCCAATCCGTCGCACCTTGAGGCGGCCGATCCGGTCGTGCTCGGCAAGATCCGCGCGATCCAGCAGATCGCGGGCGATCTAAAGACGCACTCCCGTTCGCTGCCCGTGCTGATCCACGGCGACGCCGCATTCGCGGGTCAGGGGATCGTCTGGGAGTGCCTCGGCTTCTCGGGCATCCGCGGCTATAACACGGGCGGCTGCGTCCACTTCGTCATCAACAACCAGATTGGCTTCACGACCAGCCCGCAGTTCGCGCGCTCGTCGCCCTACCCGTCCGATGTGGCGAAGGGCGTGCAGGCGCCGATCTTCCACGTCAACGGCGACGATCCCGAGGCGGTCACCTTTGCCACCAAGATGGCGATTGAATATCGCCAGAAGTTCCACCGCGACGTCGTGATCGACATGTGGTGCTATCGCCGCTTCGGCCACAACGAGGGCGATGAGCCGGGCTTCACCCAGCCGTTGATGTACAAGGCGATCCGCGAGCATCCGCCGGTCAGCGACATCTACAGCAAGCGGCTGGTCGCCGAGGGCGTCGTGGACCAGGCGTGGGTCGATGATAACGTCAAGCAGTACGTCACGCTGCTCGAGGGCGAGTTCGAGGCGGGCGCGAGCTACAAGCCGAACAAGGCCGACTGGTTCGCGGGTCGCTGGTCGGGGCTCCACGCCCCCGCCGACGCCGAAAGCGCGCGCCGCAGCGTCGAGACCGGGATCGAGCAGAAGCTGTTCGACTCGATCGGTCGCACGCTGACGACCGTCCCGGAGACGATCGCGATCCACAAGACGCTGTCACGCGTGCTCGATGCCAAGCGGCAGATGTTTGAAAGCGGCAGCAACTTCGACTGGGCGACCGGCGAGGCGCTGGCGTTCGGCTCGCTGCTCCACGAGGGCTATGGCGTTCGTCTGTCGGGCCAGGATTCGGGACGCGGCACCTTCTCGCAGCGCCATGCGGTGTGGGTCGACCAGACCGACGAGCACAAGTTCGTGCCACTGTGGACGATCCCGCACGGTAGCTTCGAGGTGCTCGACAGCCCGCTGTCCGAGTATGGCGTGCTCGGCTTCGAATATGGCTATGCGCTGGCGGATCCGAAGACCTTGGTGATGTGGGAGGCGCAGTTCGGCGATTTCGTCAACGGCGCGCAGATCATGATCGACCAGTTCATCGCGTCGGGCGAGGCCAAGTGGCTGCGCGCCAACGGACTGGTTATGTTGTTGCCGCACGGCTACGAAGGTCAGGGGCCGGAGCATAGCTCGGCCCGCCCCGAACGCTTCCTGCAGCTGTGCGCCGGCGACAATATCCAGGTCGCGAACTGCACCACGCCGGCGAACTACTTCCACCTGCTGCGCCGGCAGATGCACCGCAACTTCCGCAAGCCGCTGGTGGTGTTCACGCCCAAGTCGCTGCTGCGCCACAAGCTGGCGGTGAGCAGCGCGGCGGACTTCCTCGGCGACTCGCACTTCCGCCGCATCCTCTCCGACCCGTCGGCACCGGCGGATGCCGAGACGAAGCGGCTGGTGCTGTGCACCGGCAAGGTCTCCTACGACCTGATGGAAGCACGCGACGCCGCGGGTGACCGGAATACGCAGATCGTTCGCGTCGAGCAGCTCTATCCGTTCCCGACCGAGGCGCTCGCCGCACGGATCGCGCGGATGACCAACCTCGAGGAGGTCATCTGGGCGCAGGAGGAGCCACGCAATAACGGTTACTGGTTCTTCGTCGAGCCATTCATCGAGGAGGCGCTGGGCATCGCCAAGGCGCGCGTCGCGCGACCGCGCTACGCCGGGCGGACCGCGGCAGCGTCGCCCGCCACCGGCCTGATGAAGCGTCACCAGGCGGAACAGGGCGCGCTGATCGCCGACGCTTTGGGGCATAACGTGCGCGACGAGATCCGTCGCACGCGCGAGGCCGAGACGACCAAGAAGGCAGCGGCGCCGACCGCCTGACGATCATGGTCCCGGCTCGCGCCGGGATCTGCTAACGACACTTAACGGCCACGGCCGCGACGACGAGGTTTGAGATGGCAACCGAAGTTCTGGTCCCCACGCTGGGCGAATCGATCACCGAAGCGACGGTCGGCGAATGGCTGAAGCAGCCCGGCGATGCGGTCGCCGCCGACGAGCCCATTGCGAGCCTCGAGACGGACAAGGTCTCGGTCGAGGTCCCCTCGCCCGTCGCAGGCGTGATGGGCCAGCATGCGGTAAAGGTCGGCGACACGGTCGAGGTCGGCGCGCTGATCGCGACGATCGAGAGCGGTGACGGCGCCCCGGCCAAGAGCGCCGCGCCGCAGCCCGCCGTCACCGAGACGCCCGCCGCCGCCCCGGCTCCCGCCCCCTCGGGTGACGCCGCCGCACTGTCGCCGTCGGTGCGCCGCGCGGTGCTGGAGCATGGTGTCGATCCTTCGACCGTGAAGGGCACCGGCAAGGACGGCCGTCTGACCAAGGAAGACGTCGCCGCCGCGGCGTCGTCGAAGCCCGCTGCCGCACCGGCTGCGACCCCCGCTCCGGCCCCGACCGCCGCGACCTCGGGCCGGCGTGAAGAGCGCGTCAAGATGACGCGATTGCGCCAGACGATCGCCAAGCGCCTGAAGGAAGCGCAGAATACCGCCGCGATGCTGACGACGTTCAACGACGTCGACATGACCGCGGTGATCGAGGCGCGCGCCAAGTACAAGGACCTGTTCGAGAAGAAGCACGGCGTCCGGCTGGGCTTCATGGGCTTCTTCGTAAAGGCCGCGACGATGGCGCTGAAGGACATTCCTTCGGTCAACGCCTCGGTCGAGGGCGACGAAATCGTCTATCACGATTATGCCGACATCTCGGTCGCGGTCAGCGCCCCGAACGGTCTGGTCGTGCCGGTGATCCGCGACGCGCAGGACCTGTCGGTCGCGGGCATCGAGAAGACGATCGGCGACTTCGGCAAGCGCGCCAAGGACGGCACGCTCAAGATGGACGAGATGAAGGGCGGCACCTTCACGATCTCGAACGGCGGCGTGTTCGGCTCGCTGATGTCGACCCCGATCATCAACCCGCCGCAGTCGGCGGTCCTCGGCCTGCACCGCATCGAGGAGCGTCCGGTGGTGCGTGACGGTCAGGTCGTCGTGCGCCCGATGATGTATCTGGCGCTCAGCTACGACCACCGCCTGATCGACGGCCGCGAGGCGGTGACCTTCCTCGTCGCGCTCAAGAACGCGATCGAGGATCCGACCCGCATCCTGATCGACTTGTAAGACGTGGCCCAACGCACCACCCCGGCGAACGCCGGGGTCCAGTTGGGAAAGCAGATGTAACCGGGCGCGGCGGTCCCTATCTCCGGCCCGTAACTGGCCCCCGGCATGCGCCGGGGTGGAGACATGGAAATGGCTGACGAACAGCAGTACGACTATGACGTCCTCGTGATCGGTGCGGGCCCCGGCGGCTATGTCGCGGCGATCCGCGCCGCGCAGCTCGGGCTCAAGACCGCGTGTGCCGAGAGCCGCGAGACGCTGGGCGGCACCTGCCTCAACGTCGGCTGCATTCCGTCGAAGGCGCTGCTCCACGCCTCGGAGCTGTACGATCATGCCGCCAACGGCGCGATGGCGAAGCTGGGGATCAAGACAACGGTCGAGCTGGACCTCGACACGATGCACGGCCAGCGTCGCGACGCGGTGAAGCAGCTGACCGGCGGCATCGAATATCTCTTCAAGAAGAACAAGGTGACGTGGCTGAAGGGCCGCGCGGCGTTCAAGGACGCGCATAGCGTCGATGTCGCTGGGCAGACCGTCACCGCCAAGAACATCGTGATCGCGACCGGCTCCAGCGTCACCCCGCTGCCGGGCGTCGAGATCGATCAGAAGATCATCGTCGACTCGACCGGCGCACTCGACCTGCCGACCGTACCGGAGCATCTCGTGGTGATCGGCGGCGGGGTGATCGGGCTCGAGCTGGGCAGCGTGTGGCGCCGCCTCGGCGCGAAGGTAACCTGCGTCGAATATCTCGACCAGATCCTGCCCGGCTTCGATGGCGACATCCGCAAGGAGTCGAACAAGATCTTCAAGAAGCAGGGCATCGACTTCCAGCTTTCGACCAAGGTCACCGCGATCAAGGTCGAGGGCGACAAGGCGATCCTGACCGTCGAGCCCGCCGCCGGTGGCGACGCGACGACGATCGAGGCTAGCCATGTGCTGGTGTCGATCGGACGTCGTCCGAACACCGACGGGCTGAACCTGGAAGCGGCTGGTCTGTCGACCAACCAGCGCGGTCAGATCGAGATCGACCACGACTTCCGCACCAAGACGGACGGCGTCTGGGCGATCGGCGATGTCGTCCCTGGTCCGATGCTCGCGCACAAGGCCGAGGACGAAGGTATTGCGGTCGCAGAGAATATCGCCGGCCAGCACGGCATCGTGAACCACGCGATCATCCCGTCGGTCGTCTACACCTGGCCCGAGATTGCCGGCGTCGGGCTGACCGAGGAAGCCGCGCGCGATCAAGGCGAGATCAAGGTCGGCAAGTTCCCGATGATGGCGAACAGCCGCGCCAAGACCAACCACGAGCCGGACGGTCTGGTGAAGGTGATTGCCGACGCCAAGACCGACCGCGTGCTGGGCGTGTGGTGCATCGCGAGCGTCGCGGGCACGATGATCGCACAGGCGGCGCAGGCGATGGAGTTCGGCGCGACCAGCGAGGACATCGCCTATACCTGCCACGCGCACCCGACGCATTCGGAAGCCGTCAAGGAAGCCGCGATGGCGGTGCAGGGCAAGCCGATCCACATCTGATGCGAGCGCCGCGACGCTTTGCTGAAGCCTGATCCGGAACGAAGCGGGGGCTGCCGATGGCAACCCCCGCTTTTTGTTCGTTCTTACGCAAGCACAGGCGCAGATGCTTCGTTGTAAGGGGATGGTGGACCTTCCTCAGCCGCGCGCCGGGCGCGATGAACGCGAGCGGCGTTGGCTAACTCTGACGCGCGATACGCTGCCGCACCTCGCGCGCTCACGCGACTGGCCAGTTGTCGCGGATCATTGTTTTCAACGTATCCTGCTCGACCATGCCTGCGGTGGCCGGTGGTACGATCACATTTCCCGTCGACCCGCCTATGCGCACGCACCGGATGCGGTGCTGGACGCCGCGATCGCGCTGGGAGAGGCAGTGGCGAACGATGCGGCCGATCTCCACGCGCTCAACGCCCAATCCTTGCGGTGGCGTGGGAAAAAGCCGCGATGATGTGCGGCTCGGCATGGCGTGCCACGATGTCGTGACGACGGTTGCGTGATCGCACAGGTCGCGCCACCAGCGTCAGCGGCTGGCGCGACGATCGTGTGTCGCGCAACAAGGGGAGCGGAGATGATCGAACGGCTGATCGCCATCATGGCGCGGCTTCGCGGGCCGGATGGCTGCGAATGGGACCGCGCGCAGACCTTCGCGACGATCGCGCCCTATACGATCGAGGAAGCCTATGAAGTTGCAGATGCGATCGAGCGCGGCGACCTTGCCGAGTTGAAGGACGAGCTGGGCGACCTGCTGCTTCAGGTCGTGTTCCACAGCCGCATTGCCGAGGAGGCCGGCGCGTTCACGTTCGACGACGTGGCGGCGGCGATCAGCGACAAGATGGAACGGCGGCACCCGCATATCTTCCGCGGCGAGGCGGAGGGCGGTCATCATCGCTGGGAAGAGGTGAAGGCCGCCGAACGTGCCGCCAAGGGCGCAGCGAGCCCATTGGACGGCGTGGCGCGCGGCTTGCCGGCGCTGCTGCGCGCCGAGAAGATCCAGAACCGTGCGGCGCGGGTCGGGTTCGACTGGCCGGACACGGCCGGGCCGCGGGCGAAGATCGACGAGGAGTTGGCCGAGGTCGCGGCGGCGACGACGCCGGCCGAGGTCGCGGATGAAGTCGGCGACGTACTGTTCGCGATGGTGAACTGGGCGCGGCATCTGGGGGTGGAGCCGGAGGCGGCGTTGCGCGCGGCCACGGGCAAGTTCGAGCGGCGCTTCCGTGCGATGGAGGCAGCGGTCGGAACGGCGTTCGCGGGGATGCCGCTGGAGGAAAAGGAGGCGCTGTGGGTAAAGGTCAAGGCGGGGGAGTAGAGCGCCATTCTCCCCTCCCCTTCAGGGGTGGGACCGGGGGTGGGCTGTTCGAGGGCGACGGTCCTCGCGGAAAGGCCCCACCCCCTCCCCTGAAGGGGAGGGGCTTGCGCGCGGGATGACGACGCCCCCGCTCATTCCCAACGCGTGAGGAAGCGTTCGTGGTCCGCCGGCGACATGCGGACCTCGTACACCATACGCTCATCCTCGACGAAACTGTCGAGCACCTCGCCGTGCGCGTGGAGCCACGCCGCCCCTGCCCCGTCTGCCACATTCAGCGCCAGCGAGTAGCGGACATGGCCCTGCGTCAGCTGGTCGCCGATGTGGCGGACCAACGCATCGACGCCCTCGCCGGTCAGCGCGGACAACAGGACCACGTCGTCGCGCCGCGCCGCCTCGGCGAGCAGATCATCGCGCGCATCGCCGTCCAGCAGGTCGAGTTTATTCCATGCCTCGATCACCGGCGTCGTCTCGGTCACGCCGACATCGGCGAGCACAGCCTCGACATCGGCCTTTTGCGCGGCGCTGTCGGGGTGCGCGACGTCGCGGACGTGGATCAGCAGGTCAGCGGACACGACCTCCTCCAGCGTCGCCTTGAACGCCGCGACCAATTGCGTCGGCAGTTCCGAGACGAAGCCGACGGTATCGGACAGGATCGCCTTGTCGATGCCGGGCAGCGAAACCTGCCGCAGCGTCGGGTCGAGCGTGGCGAACAACAGATCCTCGGCCATGACATGCGCGCCGGTCAGGCGGTTAAAGAGCGTCGACTTGCCGGCGTTGGTATAGCCGACCAGCGCGATCACCGGCCAGGGCGCACGTTGCCGCCGCTCGCGGTGGAGACCGCGGGTGCGGGTGACCTGATCCAGCTCGCGTCGCAGCCGCGCCATACGATCGCGGATCAGTCGGCGGTCGGCCTCAATCTGCGTTTCCCCCGGGCCACCGAGGAAGCCAAAGCCGCCGCGCTGGCGTTCCAGGTGGGTCCAGCTGCGCACCAGCCGCCCCGACTGATAATCGAGGTGCGCGAGTTCGACCTGTAACCGCCCCTCGGCGGTTGCGGCGCGCTCGCCGAAGATTTCGAGGATCAGCCCGGTGCGGTCGATCACCTTCGCCTCAAGCGCGGTCTCGAGGTTGCGTTGCTGGATCGGCGTGAGGCTGGCGTCAACGACGATCAGCCCGGCCTCCTCCATCCGCGCACGCGTGGCGAGTTCCTCGATCTGACCGGAGCCGAGCAGGGTCGCGGCGCGTGGGGTGCGGATGCGGAGCGCGACTCGATCAACGACGAGCACGCCAATCGCTTCGGCGAGCCCGGCGGTCTCCTCCAGCCGCGCCTCGGCATCGCGGCTCGATCCGCCGAGGTCGGGATAGACGACAATCGCGCGGGCGCCGCGGGTGAATTCGTCGCGGTCGCGCTCAAAGCCGGTGGTCACGGACAGTGGATCAATCCTCCCCGTCGTCGTCGATATCGTCGTCATCCTCGCCATTGTCTGAGAGGTTGAGCGGGCGCGATGGCTGGATGGTCGAGACAGCGTGCTTGTAGACGAGCTGCGCCATGCCGTCGCGCTGGAGCAACATGCAGAACAGGTCGAAGCCGGCGATCGCGCCCTGCAGCATCACGCCGTTGACGAGGAACATCGTCACCGGGTCTTCCGACTTGCGGACCGCGTTGAGGAAAATATCCTGAAGCAGCGGCTGCTTGCGCGGATTGTCGTTCATCTGACCGACGATACCGGCCACATCGACCGGCCCGGCGGGCATGATCGTCGAGATCGCATGCTTGTAGATCAGCTGCGACTGGCCGTCGCGGCGCAGCAGCACCGAGAAATTGTCGAACCAGGTGACGATGCCCTGAAGCTTGACCCCCTTGACGAGGAACATGGTGACGGGCGTCTTGGACTTGCGGAGTGCGTTGAGGAACAGGTCCTGCAGCGACGTTGGCTTTTCGGCCATGAAGGAATGTCCTTGTTCTTGGCGGGAGGTTCCCCGCGAATTGCGCCGTTGCCGGCGTCGGTGGCATCGCATCGGAATGCGACAGCCGTAAGTTAGGGTTCCGGTCGGCCAACGTCCAGATGCGGGGGGTCGCGACACGGAAGTTTGCGAAGGTGGCGCCAAACGGGGGTGTCGCGCGGTTCTGGTGGCGGGGGATCGGCGGGCCAGCGTTCATCCTAGCCGATGTTGGAGGGTGTGGGACAGCCGCTACCTCGTCATTCCCGCACAGGCGGGAATCCAGAACCTCAAGCGCTGATGGCTCAAGCAGGACCCGCGCGTCTGGACCCCCGCCCGCGCGGGGATAATGGCGGCGTTATTCCTCGCGGGTTTCAGTAATGCCGAGCAGCTTGAGTTTGCGGTGAAGCGCCGAGCGTTCCATGCCGATGAAGCTCGCCGTGCGGGAGATGTTGCCCGAGAAGCGGCGGATCTGGACACGAAGATACTCACGCTCGAACGTCTCACGTGCCTCACGCAGCGGCGCGCCCATGATCGCGCTCGCGCCGGTTCCGGCGTCCTGCGTGCCGAGCACTTCGGCGGGGAGCAGGTCGAGGTCGATCCGCCCGATCCGGTCGCCGGGTGCGAGGATGATCGTCCGCTCGACCACGTTACGCAATTCACGGACGTTGCCGGGCCATTCGTAGGATTGCAGCGCAACCAGCGCGTCGGTCGCGATCTCGGGCGGCGGCACGCGACGGTCAGCGGCGTAATGCGCGGCGAAATGCTCGACCAGCGCGGGAATGTCCTCGCGGCGCTCGGCGAGCGGCGGGATCGTGACCGGCACGACATTGAGCCGGTAATAGAGGTCTTCGCGGAACCGGCCTTCGGCGATCTCGACACTTAGGTCGCGCGCAGTGGCGGAGACGACGCGGACGTCGACCTTGACGACGCGCGTCCCGCCCATCCGCGTGAAGCTCTGGTCGGTCAGCACGCGCAGGATGCGCGCCTGCGTCGCGGGCGGCATGTCGGCGATTTCGTCGAGAAACAGCGTGCCGCCATGCGCCTGTTCGAGCAGCCCGGTGCGGACAAGGTCGCCGCTATCCTCGACCCCGAACAATTCCTCCTCGATCCGCTCCGGATTCATCCCCGCAGTGCTGGCGATCACAAAATTGGCGTGCGCGCGCTGGCTCCAGCCGTGGAGCAGCCGCGCCGCGACTTCCTTACCGACCCCCGCCGGCCCCATGATGAGTACGCGGCTGCCGGTCGCGGCGACGCGCTTCAGGGTCGCCCGAACCGCGTTGATCGCGGTCGAGCTGCCGGTCAGATCGGTGCCGCGCCCGGTCGCGGCGCGCAGCGACTTGACCTCGGCGCGCAGCCGCTCGGTCTCGGTCGCGCGCTCGACCATCAGCAGCAGTCGCTCGGCCTGAAACGGTTTTTCGATAAAGTCGGCGGCGCCCTTACGGATCGCGGCGACCGCGGTGTCGAGCGTACCGTGCCCGGAAATGACCAGCACCGGGATCGACGGATCGCGACGCTTGATCTCCTCAAGCAAGTCGAGTCCGTCGAGCCGCGAGCCCTGTAGCCAGACGTCGAGCAGCACGAGGCTGGGTCGACGCGTTGCGATCGCCTCCAGCGCCGCATCGCTGTCGCCGGCCATGCGCGTGTCATAGCCTTCGTCCTCGAGCACGCCGGCCACGAGTTCGCGGATGTCGAGTTCGTCGTCGACGACGAGGATGTCGATCGCCATGGGGCCTAGATCCGATTTCTGGTCAACGCCGCGATCGTGCGATCGTCGTCGTCGGACGGGGAATGGTCGTCGCTGGCCAGCGCGGCCAGCGGAGCGGTATCGAAGGACAGCGTCACGATCGTGCCGCCGCCGGGGCGATCGGCGAAACTGATCGTGCCGAAATGCTCCTCGACGATCTTCTTGACGATCGCGAGCCCGAGCCCGGTGCCGCGCGCGCGGGTGGTCATATAGGGCTCGACGATACGGTCGCGTTCGAGCGGCAGGCCGACGCCGGTGTCGGCGACCGCGATCGTCACGCGGCCGTCGCCGTCGGCGAGCGTCATCGTGATGCTCGCGTCGCTGGCGTCGGCTTCCTCGACCGCTTCGACCGCATTCTTGACGATATTGGTCAGCGCCTGCCCCAGCTGGCGGCGGTCGCAGACCAGCGACGGCGCAGGGTCGGCATGATCGAGCACGAAGCGAATCCCGGGGTGCGCGACCTCGTGGAGGAACATCGTCTGGCGCGCGATATCGACCAGCGACTCGTCCCGGAACACCGGCTTCGGCATCCGCGCGAACGACGAGAATTCGTCGACCATCCGGCGCAGATCGCCGACCTGCCGCACGATCGTATCGGTGAGCCGCGCGAAGGTGGTGTCGCTCGCATCGATCTTGCTGCCGTAGCGGCGCTGGAGCCGTTCGGCGGCGAGCTGGATCGGGGTGAGCGGGTTCTTTATCTCATGCGCGATACGGCGCGCGACGTCGGCCCAAGCGGCGCGGCGCTGGTCGGTAAGTTGCTGGGTGATATCGTCGAAGGTGATGATCGGGCCGCTGCCGTCGCGCGCGATCCGCGCCGCGAAGGTGCGCATCTCGCCCGCAACGTTAAGCTGCACCGCCGCCTCGCGCCCCGGCTGGTCGAGCAGCGCGTCGAGTTCGGGGGCGATATCGTGGAGCTTGCGCCCGACTGGCGGCTCGGCGAGCCCCATCAAGGTCTGCGCCGAGCTGTTGATGAGCCGGATCGTGCGGTCGCGCGCGTCGATCGAAATCACCCCCGCCGACACACCCGACATCACCGCCTCGATCAACGCGCGACGGCTGTCGAGCTGAGCGTTGGCGGTAACGAGCGCGGTGTTCTGCGCGACCAGCCGCGCGGTCATGCTGTTGAAGGCGTTGGAAAGCGTGCCGATCTCGTCACGCTCGAGCGTCTCCGGCACGCGCGCCGACAGGTCGCCGCCCTCGACCCGGCGCGCGGCGTCGACCAGTTCACCGACCGGGCGGACGAGCCGGTCGGCGACGGTGAGCGCGATCCACACCGCGACGCCGACGATCAGCAGCGAGACGATCAACAGCGCGGCGTTGAACTGGAGCTGTAGCGAGCGCGCGCGGGCAATCAACTGGCGGTAATTGGCCAGCGCCGCCTCGGCCCGCGCGGTCTGGGTGGTCATTTCCTTCGGATCGGTGACCCGTGCGGCGTAGAGGTAGAGATCGTCGCTGCCCGGGATTTGCGTGAAGACCTGGATACGATCGCCGGTGATGATCGTCGCATTCTGTCCCTGGCGCAGTTTCTCGATCGCCGGCTTGGTGACGAATCTCGAAAAATCGACGTCATAGGGGTTCACCACCGCCAGCGTCCGAACTTCCCCCTGCGGTGTGAGGACGAACAACGCGCCTTCCGACAGACTGCGGTAATAGACCTGCCGACCGAACGTCGAGCGGAACGACAGCGTATCGATCGGCACTTCCTGCAGCGTGACGGACAAGTCCGACGCCATGGTGAAGGTCGCTTCCTGCCACCGCTGGACGATCTGTTCGTACGAGGTGCGGGTGAGCGACGCCGCATTCTCGAACATGCCGCGCGAACGGTCCGAATACCAGAATTGCACGCCATATTGGAACAGCAGCGAGGCAAAGATCGTCACCAGCAACGCCGGGATCGCCGCCACCAACGAGAAGAGCAGGACGAGCCGGACGTGGAGCCGTCCGCCCGCACCGATCGATGATCGCGCCGCCCGGCGCAGCGCGACGCGGCGACCGAACAACATCATCAATGCGATGCCGCAAACGAGATTCGCGACGAGCAGCGAAGCGACCAGCGGCGGCGCGAGCAAGCGGCCGGGATCGCCCTCCCCACGCAGCGCGAAATAGCTGACGAGCGCCACCGCAACCGCGGCGGCCAGCACCATCAGCTCGATCGCCGGTGTCACGCCGACACGGCGCAGCGCGCCGGGCGGGGAAGCGGAGGAGGATGTCACTCCTGCGAACATTCCCCCCTCGCTACAGCATCAGTGTTGCATGGAAAACACATAATTGCCGATGAGTGATGCAGATCAGGAAGCGATGGGGGCGAGCGGCCCCTTCCTCCCCCCTGAGACGCCGGCTCGGGATTGAACACACCGGTCGTCAGTCGGCGGGCAACTGGGCCGGCCTCAGACGTCGATGCCGAGCATGTCCAGACGCTTGCGCAGCGTGTTGCGGTTGAGGCCGATCGCGCGGGCGGCGCGGAGCTGGTTGCCGCCGTGGCGCGCCAGCATCGCCTCGATCAGCGGACGTTCGACCTCGCCGATGATCCGCGCGTAGAGCGAGCCGTCATCGAGCGCGCGCGGTTCCTGTCGCGCCAGCCGCTCGATCATCGCGCGCACCGCCGCCTCGATCCCCGGATCGGGCGCGGCCTCGACCGGCGCACCGCCGCCGATCGTCGCGTTCAGCTCGGCCGCGCCGATCCGGTCGTCGCGTGACAAGGCCGCGAGCCGGCGCATCAGATTTTCCAGCTCGCGGACGTTGCCGGGCCAGTCGTGCGCCTCCAGGACTGCCACCGCGTCCTCGTCCAGCGTCTTGCGCGGCAGCCCCTCGGCAGCGGCGCGGTCGAGGAAATGGCGGGCGAGTTCCGCGACATCGCCACGGCGTTCGCGCAATGGCGGCAGCGCTACGGGCACGACGTTGAGGCGGTAATACAGATCCTCGCGGAACTGCCCGCCCGCCACCGCCTGTTGCAGGTCGCGGTTGGTGGCGGCGACGATGCGGACGTCGGCGCGGATCGTGCGCGCGCCGCCGACGGTGGTGAATTCGCCCGATTGCAGCACGCGCAGCAGGCGGGTCTGCGCCTCGATCGGCATGTCGCCGATCTCATCGAGGAACAGGGTGCCGCCCGCCGCCTGCTCGAAGCGCCCGGCGTTGCGCTGCGCCGCGCCGGTAAACGCGCCGCGTTCGTGGCCGAACAATTCCGCCTCGATCAGCTCGCGCGGGATCGCGGCCATGTTGATCGGGACAAACGGCGCGGCGCGGCGCGCACCGAGATCGTGGATCGCGCGCGCGACCAGTTCCTTACCGGTGCCCGATTCGCCCGACACCAGCACGGTGAGGTCGTTCGAGACGACGCGCGCGATCACGCGGTACACGTCCTGCATCGCCGGCGAGCGCCCGATCAGCGGCAGCGAGGGATCGTCGTCGCTCGCCTGCGTCTCGCCGCTGCGACCGCCGCGCGCGAGTGCCGCGGCGACAGTGCGAGTCAACGTGTCGAGGTCGAACGGCTTGGGCAGATAGTCGTAGGCGCCGGCCTCGGTGGCGCGGACCGCGGTGGTCAGCGTGTTGCGTGCCGAGAGCACGATGATCGGCAGATCGGGGCGCGCCGCCAGCACCTGCGCGACATGGTCGATCCCGTCGCCATCGGGGAGCACCACATCGCTGAGCAATACGTCGGGCGGATGACTCGCTAGCTCGCGCCCCAGCTCGGCGAGCGTCGCGGCGGTACGGACCTCGTGCCCGGCGCGGCGCAACGCATGCGCGACGACGGTGCGGATCGCGTCGTCGTCGTCGACCAGCAGCACGCGCGTCATGCGCTAGCCCGCGGCAGAAGGATGCGGAACACCGTCTGGTGGGGCGTACCCTCGCGCGAATATTGGACGATCCCGCCCATGTCGCGGACCAGCTTGTCTACAAGGGCGAGCCCGAGCCCCTTGCCCTCGGGACGACCCGAAACGAACGGGTCGAAGAGGTGATCGGCGATATCGGCGGGCGCTCCAGGTCCGCTGTCGATGACGCAGATCTCGATCGGCAGCGGGGTGCGCCCGCGCCCCTTCCCCGCCGCGACCGTCACGCCGTGGCGATAGGCGGTGGCGAGCGTGATGCGGCGCTCGCCACGCTCGCCGAGCGCGGCGGCGGCGTTCTTGAGCAGGTTGAGGATCACCTGCAGCAACGAGTCGCTGTTGCCCATCGCGGGTGGCAGCGACGGATCGTAGCGTTCCTCGATCGCGACGCCGCGCGCGAAGCCGGCCAGCGCGACGCCGCGCGCGTGCGCGAGCAAGGGGTAGATGTTCATCGGCGACACCTCACGCGGACGGGTGTCGGTGAAATCCTCCATGTGGTCGATCAGCGCGGTGACGCGGTCGACTTCGGCGATCATCAATTGCGTCAGCTCGGCGGTGTCGACGCCGTCGGCGATCAGCTGCGCCGCGCCGCGGATGCTCGACAGCGGGTTTTTGATCTCATGCGCGAGCATCGCCGCGGCGCCGACCGCCGAGCGCGCCGCCGCCGCGCGATCGGTCGAGACGCCGAGCCGCCGCGACGCGCCGGCATGGTGGAGCGTGATCGTGCGCCAGCCGGGATGATCGACCACCGCCGCCTCGATCAGGTCGACGCGCAGCCGCAGTCCGCGCATCGTCTCCACATCGGCGTCAAAGATCGCGAAGGCGTGCGCGTCGCGGCGCGCCTCGGCATCGGGAAAGGACAGGATCGCGCCGAGCGGCTGCCCCAGCATCGCGCGCTCGGACAGGTTGAGCAGCGTCTCGCACTCGGCATTGACGCGCGCGATCCGGTCCGCGGCATCGACCACCAGCACCGCGACCGGCAGCGCGGCGAGCAGCTCCGCCGCCTCCGGGCCGCGCGTCTCGAGCTTCACGCGGCGGCGCTCAGCCGATAGGGGGCGTAGAAGTCGGCGAGCATCGCCTTGACGCGATCGGCGTCGGGCTCCTGATTGACGCGGTTGCGGAACTCCGCCGAGCCGTTCAGCCCCTTGGTGTACCAGCCGATATGCTTGCGGGCCATGTTGACGCCGGTGAAGGTGCCGTAATGCTCCAGCATCGCGTCATAATGTTCGGCGATGACGCGGTATTGCTCGTCCAGCGACGGGTCGGGCAGCCGCTCGCCGGTGCGCAGCCAGTGCATGACCTGCGCGAGCAGCCAGGGCCGACCGTAGGCACCGCGCCCGATCATGATCCCGTCGGCCCCCGACTGTTCCAGCGCCGCCGCGGCATCCTCGATCGAGCAGATGTCGCCATTGGCGATCACCGGGATCGACACCGCGTCCTTGACCGAGCGGATGAAGCGCCAGTCGGCGCTGCCCTTGTACATCTGGTTGCGGGTGCGGCCGTGGACCGTCACCATCTTCACGCCGAGATCCTCGGCGATCCGCGCGAGTTCGGGGGCGTTGAGGCTGTCGTGGCACCAGCCCATCCGCATCTTGAGCGTCACCGGCGCGTCGACTGCCTTGACGATCGCCTCGATCAGCTGCGTCGCGAGCTTGAGGTCGCGCATCAAGGCCGACCCGGCGTCACCGTTCGTCACCTTGCGGACCGGGCAGCCCATGTTGATGTCGATGATCGCCGCCCCCTTGTCGCGCGCCAGCTTCGCAGCCTCGGCCATTTCATAGGGGGTGCAGCCGACGAGCTGCATCGACACCGGTTCCTCGGAGAGGTGCCATGCCGCCTTCTGGATCGACTGGCGCGTCTCACGAATCGCGGCTTGGCTGGCGATCATCTCGGTGACGTTGAGCCCCGAGCCGTAGCGGCGGACGAGCGTGCGGAACGGCTGGTCGGTCACGCCGGTCATCGGCGCGAGCACGACGGGCTCGTCGATCGTGACGTCGCCGATCTGGATGGGTCGGAGCATAAGGGTTTCGGAAGCTGCCTGAAAAATGGGCAGATAGGCGATGTGGGCGATTCGGGCAAGGTTGGGGGTGGTCGGTCGTCGTACCCCTATTGCCTTCTTCGTCATACCGGACTTGATCCGGGATCCCGCTGCCTTCGGCGACGGCGAAGAAGGAGCGGGGCCCCGGATCAAGTCCGGGGCCACGGACGGAGGTGGTCTGGATCGAGGCACAAAGGGTTCTCGATCGCGCCGACCGAAGCGGCCGGGGTGACGGGCACGGCAGGACCGGCTAGGGGCGCGCACATGACCACGGTCGCCCTTATCGTCGCCGCCGGTACCGGCTCCCGCAGCGGCAGCACGCTTCCCAAGCAATTCGCGCCGGTCGCCGGGCGCGCGATGCTGGCGTGGAGCCATGACGCGCTCACCGCGCATCCCGCGATCGAGCGCGTGCTGGTCGTCGTCGCGCCCGGACAGGAACCGCTGCTGCGCGCCGCGCTACCCGAGGCCGAATGGGTGACGGGCGGCGCGGAGCGGCGCGACAGCGTCGCCGCGGGGCTCGCTGCGCTCGGCAACGCGACGCGCGTGCTGGTCCATGACGCGGCGCGGCCGTTCGTCCCCGCCGCGGTGATCGACCGGCTGCTCGCCGCGCTCGACCATGCCGAGGGTGCGATCCCGGTGCTGCCGGTCGCCGACACATTGGTTGTCACCGACGGCGCGACCGTCGCGCGCGACGTCCTTCGCCGCGTGCAGACGCCGCAGGCGTTCCGCGTCGACGCGCTCGCCGCCGCACATGCCGCATGGGATGGAACGATCGCGACCGACGATGCGCAGATGGTGCGCGCGCTGGGCAAGGACGTTGCAATGGTCGAAGGCGACACGATGCTCGACAAGATCACCTATCCCGCCGATTTCGCCGCCGCCGAGGCGCGCGTCGCGATCGAGACGCGCTCGGCGAGCGGCTTCGACGTCCACCGGCTGGAGGATGGCGAGGAATTGTGGCTGGGCGGCGTGCTGATCCCGCATCATCAGGGGCTGTCGGGGCACAGCGACGCCGACGTCGCGCTCCATGCGATTACCGACGCGGTGCTCGGCACGATCGCGGCAGGCGATATCGGCACGCACTTCCCGCCCAGCGACCCGCAATGGCGCGGCGCCGAATCGGGGCAGTTTCTCGCGCACGCGCGCTCGCTGGTCGAGGTGCGCGGTGGGCGGATCACCTTCGTCGACCTGACGCTGATGTGCGAGGCGCCCAAGATAGGGCCGCATCGCGCGGCGATGCAGGCGCGGATCGCGGAACTTCTGGGGCTCTCGACCGATCGGGTCAGCGTGAAAGCAACCACCACCGAGCGTTTGGGGTTCACGGGCCGTGGCGAGGGCATCGCGGCGCAGGCGGTTGCGACCATCGAATTGCCGCGCGGGGTGCGGGCATGAAGCGCGGCGCCGGGCTGTTCGCGCTCGTCGCGATGCTGACCGCATCAAGCGCTTCGGCGCAGACGCCGTGCCTGAGTGCGACCGACGCCGAATCGATCGCGCTGGTGGCGATGCCGGAAATCATCCGCGACGCCGGGCGCGTCTGCGCGACGCTGCCCGCAACCAGCCTGCTGCGGCGGCAAAGCGGCGACTTTCTCGCCAAATACGACCGCGAGGCCGACCGCGCCTGGCCGGCGGCGCGGGCCGCGATCGCGAAGCTGAGCGATCCGGCAGTGGAACTGCTGCTGCTCAGCGACTATGCGCGCCCGATGCTCACATCGCTCTTCGCGCCGCAGATCACCGGGCGCATCCAGGCCGGCGACTGCCCGACGCTCGACCGGCTGGTGACGTTGCTCGAGCCGCTGCCCGCGCGCAACACCGCCGGGATCGTCGTCGCGACGCTGCAGTATCTGAAGTCAGAGAAGAACAAGGGGAAGCGTACCGATATCCCCGATCTGCCGGTGTGCCCGACGGGAGCCGCACGATGAGCGACATCACCTTGCCCCAGGAACTGGTCGACGCCGCGCGCCGCGTGGTCGAGGCGAACCGCGCCGCCGGACGCCGCGTCGCGATCGCGGAAAGCTGCACCGGCGGGCTGGTCGCGGCGGCGCTAACCGAAATTCCCGGTTCGTCCGACGTGGTCGAGGCCGGGTTCGTGACCTATTCGAATTCCGCCAAGCAGAAGCTGCTCAATGTCAGCGGCGACGTGCTCGATACGTTCGGCGCGGTATCGATCGCGGTGGCGTGGAGCATGGCGCAGGGCGCGCTCGCCAAGTCCGACGCCGATGTCGCGGTCGCGATCACCGGCGTTGCCGGGCCGGGCGGCGGCAGCGAGAAGAAGCCGGTCGGCACCGTCGTGTTCGCGCGCGCCGAGCGTGGTGGCGATCCGGCGAACGTGATTGCCGACAAACGCTTCTTCGGGGACCTCGGCCGCGGCGGGGTGCGGCTTCAGGCGGCGCTATGCGCGCTGGAGCTGCTGCTGCCCGACGCGCCGTAGAGCTTGGCGGCGCGGTCCTCGAACGCACCGATCATCCGCCGCAGCGCGACGCCAAACACCTGCCCGGCCAGCATCTCGAACATCCGGTTCTTGAACGCGAAATCGACCGAGAAGTCGACGAGGCACCCGCCCTCGCCATCCGGCCGGAACCGCCAGTCGTTGTTGAGGTACTTCAGCGGGCCCTCGATATATTCGACGCGGATCGTCTCGGGGTGGTGCTTGGTCACTTTCGAGGTGAAGGTCTCGCGCAGCCCCTTGAACCCGACGATCATGTCGGCGAGCGTCTCTTGCGGCGTGTCCTTGCGGACGCGCATCGCGCTGACCCACGGCAGGAATTCCGGGTAGTGCCGCACGTCCGCGACCAGATCGAACATCTGCTCCGGCGTATAAGGCAGCCGCCGCGTCTCGCTATGCTTGGGCATCGGGCTTAGGCATTCGCCCGCACGGCCAGCTTCGTGTCGCGCGCCGCCTTCATCTTCGCGAAATCGTCGCCGGCATGATAGCTCGACCGCGTCAGCGGCGACGAGGCGACCAGCAGGAAGCCCTTGGCGCGGCCGATCGCGGCATAAGCGTCGAACGCCGTCGGGGTGACGAAATCGGCGACCTTGGCGTGACGCGGCGTCGGCTGGAGATACTGACCCATGGTGAGGAAATCGATGTCGGCCGAGCGCATGTCATCCATCACCTGATGAACTTCGAGCCGTTCCTCGCCCAAACCCAGCATGATGCCGGACTTGGTGAAGATGGATGGGTCAAGTTTCTTGACGCTTTCAAGCAACCTAAGTGATGCGTAATAACGGGCACCGGGCCGAATGGTCGGATACAGCCGCGGCACGGTTTCCAGATTGTGATTATATACGTCCGGACGTGCGGCAACGATTGCCTCGACCGCCGCCTCATGCTTGTTGCGGAAATCGGGGGTCAGAATTTCGATCGTGGTATTTGGATTGGTGCGACGAATGGCCTCGATGACCCTCACGAACTGCTTCGCACCGCCATCGGGCAGATCGTCGCGATCCACCGAGGTCACCACGATATGCGCCAACCCCATCTGCGCCGCCGCATCGGCGACGTTCTGCGGCTCCATCGGATCGACCGCGCGCGGCATCCCCGTCTTCACGTTGCAGAAGGCGCAGGCGCGCGTGCACGTATCGCCGAGGATCATGACGGTGGCGTGCTTCTTGGTCCAGCACTCCCCGATGTTCGGGCAGGCGGCCTCTTCGCACACCGTCGTCAGGCTCTTCGAGCGCATCAGCGCACGAGTCGCGGCGAAGCCCTCGCTGGTCGGGGCTTTTACCCGAATCCAGTCGGGCTTGCGTTGCCGCTGGGGAGCCGGGAGCGGGGTCATCTCGTTCATGGGCAGCAGATAGCGTTTACTTCCACCCGAAACAACGAAGGGCTTTTACGGCATGAGAAAGTTCCACGACCTGATCGAAGGCTATTACCGCTTCCGCGGCAACGAATGGATCGAGGAGCGCGAGAGCTGGAGCAAGCTGGCCGAAGGGCAGGCGCCCAAGGTGATGGTGATCGCGTGCTCCGACAGCCGTGTCGATCCCGCGACGATCTTCGGCACGGTGCCGGGCGAGGTGTTCGTGGTGCGCAACGTCGCAAACCTAGTGCCGCCGTTCGATCCGTCGGGTGGTCTGCACGGCGTCTCGGCGGCGGTCGAGTTTGCGGTAACGGTGCTGAAGGTCGACGAGATCCTGGTGTTGGGCCACGGCCAGTGCGGCGGCGTGAAGGCGTCGCTGTCGGGCGCGCTGCGCGATGCCAAGCCGGGTGAAGGCGGGTTCGTCGCCGAGTGGATCAAGCTGCTCGACGAGGCGCGCGAGAAGGTGATCGCCGAACATGGCGACGGCCCCGAAGGCCAGACGGCACTGGAACAAGAAGGCGTGAAGGTGTCGATCGCGAACCTCAAGACCTTCCCGTTCGTCCAGCAGCGGCTGGAGGACGGCTCGCTGACGCTGCACGGCGCGGTGTTCGCGATCAAGGACGGCAAGCTGAACGTGCTGCGGGAAGACGGCCATTACGAAGCCGCGTAAGCGGTTGTGATGCGAAGGCGGCCGCTTCGCTCCTGACGGGAGCGGGGCGGTCGTTTTCGTCGTCGGGAGATGGCCTCTCCGCAACCACCGTCGCCCCTGCGCAGGCAGGGGCCTATGGCTGTGGATTAGGCGTGTACGCGGACGGACACTTGGGCCTGACATGTGTCAGAGCGGTTTCGCGGGACGAAACAGACATGGGCCCCTGCCTGCGCAGGGGCGACGGTTGTTGGGGCACGGTCGCCCGCTCAACCGTCGCCCCGGGCCCGGGGTGACGGAATTTACCCCGCGTGCTGGCTGACCGTCGCAGTGGCGTCCTTCTTCGGCGCGTCCGCGGTGACGCGCACGCTCAGCTCGCGGAGCTGTTTTACCGAGGCGGGCGACGGCGCGCCCATCAGCAGGTCCTCGGCGCGCTGGTTCATCGGGAACAGCGACACCTCGCGGAGGTTCTGCGCGTCGCACACCAGCATGACGATCCGGTCGACGCCCGCCGCCATCCCGCCGTGCGGCGGCGCGCCATACTGGAACGCGCGGTAGAGGCCGCCGAAGCGCTCCTCGACGTCCGCCTTCGACAGCCCCACCAGCTCGAACGCCTTGACCATCAGCTCGGGCGACTGGTTGCGGATCGAGCCTGAGGCGATCTCAAAGCCGTTGCAGACCAGATCGTATTGATACGCCTTGATCGTCAGCGGATCCTGCCCAATCAGCGCGTCCATCCCGCCTTGCGGCATCGAGAAGGGATTGTGCGCGAATTCAACCTTCTTCTCGTCCTCATCATATTCGTAGAAGGGGAAGTCGACGATCCAGCACAGCCGGAACGCGCCCTGCTCGATCAGGCCGAGCTGGTCGGCGACGCGGGTGCGGGCCAGACCCGCCAGCTTTGCGGCCTGCTCCGGCTTGCCCGCGGCGAAGAACAATCCGTCGTCGGGACCAAGACCGAGCGCGGAATAGAGCGCCTCCATGCCCTCGGTGCCGTGATTCTTGGCGATCGGGCCACCGAATTCGCCGTTTTTGCGGGTCACGTAGCCGAGCCCGGCATGACCCTCGCCGCGCGCCCAGTCGTTCATCTCGTCGAAGAACTTGCGGCTCTTCTCGGCGGTCTTCGGCGCGGGAATCGCGCGGACGACGCCGCCCGAGCCGACGATCTTCTCGAACAGCCCGAAACCCGAGGTCGTGAAATGCGACGAGACGTCGGTGATGATGAGCGGATTGCGCAGGTCGGGCTTGTCGCTGCCGTACTTGAGCATCGACTCGTCATAGGGGATGCGCGGGAACTGGCCGATCGGGGTGACCGTGCGGCCGTCGGCGAATTTCTCGAAGATGCCGCCGATCACCGGCTCCATCGTCTCCCACACCTCTTCCTGCGTGACGAAGCTCATTTCGAGGTCGAGCTGGTAGAATTCGCCCGGCAAACGGTCGGCGCGCGGGTCCTCGTCGCGGAAGCACGGCGCGATCTGGAAATAACGGTCGAAGCCCGCGACCATCAGCAGCTGCTTGTACTGCTGCGGTGCCTGCGGGAGCGCGTAGAACTTGCCCGGATGGATGCGGCTCGGCACCAGGAAGTCGCGCGCGCCCTCCGGCGAGGAGGCAGTCAGGATTGGGGTCGAATATTCGGTGAAGCCCGCATCCTCCATGCGGCGGCGCATGTCGGAGATAACCTTGGTGCGGCGGACGATATTGGCGTGCAGCGTCTCGCGGCGCAGGTCGAGGAAGCGATAGCGCAGGCGGATGTCCTCGGGATAATCCTGCTCGCCGGCCACCGGCATCGGCAGTTCCTCGGCCGCCGACAGCACGGTCGCGCCGCGCGCATAGACCTCGATCTCGCCGGTGGCGAGATTGCCGTTCACCGTGCCCTCGCTGCGGCGCTTCACGCTGCCGTCGATCGTCACCACCGACTCGACGCGGACGCCGTCGAGGATCGCCAGCGCGGGCGAGTCGCTGTCGGCGACGATCTGCGTGATGCCGTAATGGTCGCGCAGGTCGACGAACAGCACGCCGCCGTGGTCGCGCTTGCGGTGCACCCAGCCGGAGAGGCGGACGGTGTCGCCGGCCTGCTCGGCGGACAGCGCGGCGCAATGGTGGGTGCGATAGGCGTGCATGAAAAATCTCTGACCAATGGGCGACCGCGCGAACGCGCACGGCCACATTTCCGACAGGCGTCGCCCTCCCCTTTCGGAACCCACTTTGTCAAGGCGCGTGAGCCGGGCTATGGACGGGCGCTTATGCACGTCCATCCGCTCATCACCGACAGCGCAACGCTCGCCAATCTCTGTGCCCGCCTTGCCGATGCCCCGTTCGTCACCGTCGACACCGAGTTCATGCGCGAGAGCACCTATTATCCGGAGCTCTGCCTGATCCAGATCGCCGATACCGAGGAGGCCGCGGCGATCGACCCGATGGCGCCGGGGATCGATCTGGGCCCGCTGCTCGACCTGCTGGTCGACAATGAGGACGTGCTCAAGGTCTTCCATGCCGGCGGGCAGGATATCGAGATCATCTACAACCTGACCGGGCGCACCCCGCATCCGCTGTTCGACACGCAGATCGCGGCGATGGCGCTGGGGCAGGGCGAGCAGATCGGTTACTCGAACCTGGTCGACAGCTGGCTGGGCGTGCAGATCGACAAGGGCGCGCGCTTCACCGACTGGGCGCGCCGCCCGCTCGACGCGCGGCAGATCGAATATGCGATCGGCGACGTGACGCATCTGTCGAACATCTTTCCCAAGATGCTGGAACGGCTGCGCAAGACCGGGCGCGGTGCATGGCTGGATCAGGAGATGGAGCGGCTCGCCGATCCCGCCAATTACGCCAACGATCCCGATGTTGCATGGAAGCGCGTGCGCGTGGCCAGCCGCAAGCCCGAGGTGCTCGGGCGGCTAAAGGCGATCGCGAAGTGGCGCGAGCTGGAAGCGCAAGCCAAGGACCTGCCGCGCGGGCGGATCGTGAAGGACGAGACGATCGCCGACCTCGCCGGCCATGCCCCGCGCAAGCAGGCTGATCTCGCCAAGGTCCGCGGGCTGTCGCAGACGTGGGCGGGCAATGACATCGGCGCGCGGCTGATGGCGGCGATCGAGGGCGCGCAGCCGCTGCCCGAGGACGAGATGCCGCCGCGTGAGGATCGCCGGCCGGGGCTCGGCAAGGAAGGCGCGCTGGTCGCCGATCTGCTCAAGCTGCTGCTCAAGATCCGCGCGCGCGACATCGACGTCGCGCCGCGGCTGCTGGCGCGCGGCGACGAGCTGGAATTGCTCGCCGCCGGGCAGCGGCAGGGGTTGCAGATCCTGCAAGGCTGGCGCTTCGACCAGTTCGGGCAGGACGCGCTCGATCTGGTCGAGGGGCGGCTTGGCTTCGCGGTGCAGGACGGACGGCTGAAAATGACGCGCGCGGAGACGGTGGCATGATGCGCGCGAGTGTGGCGATGACGCTGCTGGCGCTGGCCGCGTGCGCGAAGCCGGCCGCACCGATCGCGGAGGCCGCCGCGCCGGGTGTGCAATGCGATGCCAACGCGGTGCAATCACTCGTCGGGCGCCTGGCCGCCGACGTGACGTCCGAGGCGCAGAAGCGCAGCGGCGCGCGTTCGGTGCGCAGCTATCGCAGCGGCGACGTCCTGACGATGGACTTTCGTCCCGATCGGCTGAACGTCGAACGCGACGCGGCGGGCAAGGTCGTGAAGTTCAGCTGCGGCTGAGTCCGCGGTCGCGGCGGACTTTACCCGAAGATGGCAACAGCGACCGCCCTGTCCGCTCGCCCCGAGCTTGTCGGAGCCTGTCCCGAATGGCCGGCCTCGTCGGCCAGCCGAGCGGGGCGTGTCCCGGGCACGGGCTTCGACGAGCTCAGCACGAACGGGTGCGATACGCCGCCTGATCGCGCTCCGCTTTAGAACAACCCGTCGTCGTCATCGTCGAACGCCGGAGGCGGCGGCGCGGCGGGCTGCTCCATCCCCGGCAGCAGGAAGGCGCCGTGGATCTCGCGCTCCGACGCCATCGTATAGAGCCCGGCTGCCCACGGGAGCAGCCGGCGCAGCACCGCTTCATCCGCCTCGCTCAGCTCCGCGCCGGTCGCCTGTCGGTTGAGCACCACCGCGCCGACGTCGAGCTGGTCGGCGAAGCCCTGTTCGTGCTGCAGGGCGCCGACATCCTCCTGAAGCGTCGCGATGATCCGGCGCGCTTCGTCACCGCCGTTCGACATCGCGTGGTCCGAGGTCTCGCAGGCGCTGCGCACCACCGCCAGTGCGTCGTCGAGCGCCCCCGTCGAGCCGCCCTCGCCATTGCTGCCCTCGGGACGCAGGTCGAGCATCCCCAGCGACTGCACGACGCGCTCGATATCGCTGCTCAGCCGCGTCAGCCGCGTCGCGCACGGGTTCACCTCGGTCGCGATCACCGCCACCGCGCGCCCGATGATGCCGTGGCGACGGCACAACAGGCGGGTGTTGGTGGAAATATCCTGCACGTCCATCGCGATGCGCTGGATACGGCCGAGCCCGCGCGACAGATCGGCGATCGTGTTCGCGACGAAAGCGGTCAGACCCTCGAGCTGGCGGTCGGCCTCGCTCAGCCGGCCCGTGACATGGCCCAGCCCCGCGATCCCGCTCTGCAACTTGCCGAGCGCCTCGCTCTCCTCGCCTTGCGCCTGCGCGGCGACGATCTTCATCAATCCCTCGGCCAGCGGGCCGAGCTGCGCGAGCGAGCCGACCAAAGCCCCCATTTCCCGCCGGAAATCCTCCGCGATTCCCGCCATCTGCGCGGCGACCAGCCGCGACAGGTGCGCGCTGGCGCCCGGCGCATCGAGCTCGGCCTGCGCGGCGCGCAGGATTGCGGCGCAATGCTCGACGCGCTGGCGCACGCTATCGCCGACCTGGATCGCGCCCAGGATGCGCGCCACCTCGGTCTGCACCTTCTGCATGATGTCGCGCACGTCGCGCGCCATCTTCGCGGTCGATTCGAGATGCCGTTCGAGCACGTCGGCATTGCCCGACAATTCGCCGGGCACAGTGGCGGGCACCTTGCGGCATTCGTCGGCCAGCAGGTCGTCGGCTTCCTTCACGTCGCGCACCACGGTGCCAAAGCTGGCGAGTTCCTGCTCGAACTGCTTCAGCTCGCGCCGGCCGCTATCCAGCTTGCCCTCCATGCCGGTGGCGAACTGCACGAACGACATCTCGCCCGACGAGGCGATCTTGATGTTCATGCCATAGATGCTGAGCGTCCGCAGCAGCTCCGCCACGTCTGACAGCAATTCGCGCAGCTCGCGCGTGCGCAGCGTCAGCGCGCCGATCTGCCCGGCGCGCTGGCGGCGCTGCTCGGGCAAGGTGCCGAGCCGATGCGCGGCCTGGCGCAGCTTGTCGACCGCCGCGCCCGCCACTTCGGGCGACAGCGCGCGCTGAACCTCGTCCAGCCCGGTCGCCATGCGGTCGACGGTGTTGATCGTCGACGCCAACGTCTCGCCCACCGCGCGGAACCGCGATTCCAGATCGCCGATCAGCAGGTCGAGATCATCGGCCAGCCCGCCCAGCGGCAACGCGGTCGCAGTCGCCGGATCGATAGTGCGCAGCAGCATCTTGTGTCCTTTCCTCTCAGCGCGCCGTCGCGGTCAGCAACTCGCGCGCGATCCGCCCGAGCGGCACGACCTTGTCCGCGGCGCCCCGTGCGATCGCTTCCTTCGGCATGCCGAAGACGATCGACGTCTCCTCGTCCTGTGCGAACGTGCGCGCGCCGGCGGTCTTCATCTCCAGCAATCCGCGCGCGCCGTCGTCGCCCATCCCGGTCATGATGATGCCGACCGCGTTGGACCCGGCGTTGCGCGCCGCCGAACGGAACAGCACGTCCACCGACGGGCGATGCCGCGATACCAGCGGCCCTTCCTTGACCGACACCACATAGCGCGCGCCCTGCCGCTCCAGCATCGTGTGACGCAGGCCGCCCGGCGCGATCAGCGCGCGGCCGCGCATCACGGTGTCGCCGTCCTCGGCCTCTTTCACGTCGATCTGGCACAGCCCGTCGAGCCGCCGCGCGAAGGCGCGCGTGAAACTCTCCGGCATATGCTGAACGATCACGATGCCCGGCGAGTTCGCGGGCAGCTCCTCCAGCACCTCGCGCAACGCCTCGGTCCCGCCGGTCGAGGCACCGATGCACACCACCATTTCGGTGGTCTTGCTCATCGCGCGACCGGTCGGTGGGGGTAGCACCGCGTCGGCCGACAATTTCTGCTGCGGCGCGCGCGGCGTCGGAGCGCGCCGGGCGCCCAGCCGCGCGCGTGCCGCGCCCTTGACGGTTTCGCGGATCAGCAGATGCGCCTCAGCGAGATGGTCGGCGACCCCAACGCGCGGCTTCAGGATCACGTCGACCGCGCCGGCCTCCAGTGCCTGGAGCAGCGTCTCCGATCCCTCCTCAACCAGCGACGAGCACATCACCACCGGCACCGGGCATTGTGCCATCAGGCGGCGCAGGAAGGTGATGCCGTCCATCCGCGGCATCTCGACATCGAGCGTGATGACATCGGGCACCTGGGCCTGCATGTAGCGCGCCGCAGCGAACGGATCGGCGGCGGCGGCGATCACCTCGATCTGTGGATCGGCGGAGAGGATCGCGGTCATCGCCTGCCGCACGCTGGCGCTGTCGTCGATGATCAGGACACGCGTCTTCTTCATGGCCGTCAGATCTTCTTGAACACGGTGTTCGCCACCGCGGTGAGAGGAAGGGTGAAGCCCGCGATCGATTCGGAATGGCCGAGGAACAGCAGCCCGCCGGGGCGAAGGCATGCCGCCAGCCGCCGCACGACCTGCTCCTGGGTCGGCTTGTCGAAATAGATCAGGACGTTGCGGCAGAAGATCATATCCATCGGCTCGCCGACCGGATAGTGATCGTCCATCAGGTTGAGCTGCGCGAACCCGATTGCGCTGCGCAATTCGGGCACGATCCGCACGTCCTCGCGATCGCGGTCCCGCGGGCGTAACACATAGCGCTGGCGGAGCGCCGCCGGCACCGGCTCCACCATCGCCTCCGGGTAAACGCCGCGGCGCGCCGCCGCGAGCACCTCGGTATCGAGGTCGGTGGCGAGAACGCCGTAATCCGGGCCGCGCCGATCGCGCGCGAAGGCGTCGAGCACCATCGCGATCGTGTAGGGCTCCGCGCCGGTCGAACAGGCCGCGCTCCACACCCGCAACCGCCGCAAGCCCTCGGCCTGCATCTGGGGCAGCGCGATATTCTGCAGATAGTCGAAGTG
The DNA here is from genome assembly GCF_044901155.1 of Sphingomonas sp. NPDC079357. Lineage (NCBI taxonomy): Bacteria > Pseudomonadati > Pseudomonadota > Alphaproteobacteria > Sphingomonadales > Sphingomonadaceae > Sphingomonas > Sphingomonas sp. NPDC079357. Next base: position 25,849 of record NZ_JBJDOM010000003.1, on the reverse strand, counting down.
CTTGGGTTCACGGAAAAAATCGGTCTTGTTCGTCGTGACCGCGTTCAGCAGATGCTGCCGTTCCCCATCGAGATTGTTGTCCTCGAACAACCACGCGCAATAATCGTTGAGCGAGGCGCGTTTCGTCGCGCGGACGCGTCGTCGCAACCGCCCCTCGATCATCGTCAGCTTGGCCGGCGGCAAGCGGATGCCCGCCTGCGCATAGATGTAGCGCGAAATCTGGTCAAAGTCGCGCTTCGACAGCGCATCCTCGCCCGTCACGGCCCATGCCGGCGCGCTCATGAACGGTCCCCGACGCGGTTCATGCCGCCAGCGCGCCGGTGGCCGAGCCGCCACCCAACAGGTCGGCGCCATCGGCCGCAAAGATGCGCGGCAGATCGAGCAGCGCGACGAACCCGTCCTCGCGACGCAGGATCGCCTCGACATGCCCCGAGCGCCAGCGTCCACCGAGATCGGGCGACGGCTCGACCGCGTCCGCGCCGAAGCGGCTGACATCGAGCACGCGGTCGACCACCAGCCCCAGCAGCAGCGGCGAGGTCCCGGCGACCGGCGCTTCCACCACCAGCACGCGCGTCGCGAGCGTCGTTTCCGCCGCGATCATGCCAAGCCGCACGCGCAGGTCGATCATCGGCACCGACGTGCCGCGCACGTCGGTCAGGCCGAGCAGCCAGGCGGGCGCATCGGGCATGCGGAATGCCGGACGGTGATCGAGGATCTCACGCACCTCCGCCACCGGAAGCGCAAAACGCTCCTCGCCGAGCCCGAAGACGACGACCTGAAGTTCCTGTCCAATATTGCTCATGCTGCACGTCCAAACTCGGCGTCCTCGCCATCCGGGCCACCATTGCTGAGATCGAGCGCGAAGCCGCGCACGCGCGCCTGCTGCTCGGTGATCGAGGCGCCGCGCGCCGGCTTCTTCGGCGCGGCCGAGGCGACGCCGCGCGTCGCGCGACCCAGGGCGCTGCGCGCGGGCTTGCGGCCATCGTCGACGCGGAAGAAGGCGATGCTTTCCTGAAGTTCCTCGGCCTGGCTGGCGAGTTCCTCGGAGGTCGACGAAATCTGCTCGGAAGCCGACGCATTCTGCTGCGTGACCTTGTCGAGCTGCTGGATCGCCTCGTTGATCTGGCTGGCGCCGATGTCCTGCTCGCGGCACGCGGCGCTGATCTCCGCGACCAGCTCGGCGGTACGGCGGATGTCGGGCACCAGCCTGGTCAGCATCTCGCCGGCCTGCGCCGCCGCCGTTACCGTTTCCGACGACATGCCGCTGATCTCGCCCGCCGCGGTCTGGCTGCGTTCGGCCAGCTTGCGGACCTCGGCGGCGACCACCGCGAAGCCGCGGCCATGCTCGCCCGCGCGCGCCGCCTCGACCGCCGCGTTCAGCGCCAGCAGGTCGGTCTGGCGGGCGATCTCCTGCACGATCCCGATCCGCTCGGCGATCGTGCGCATCGCCATCACCGCCTTCTCGACCGCCTGCCCGCTCAGCTCGGCATCCTGCGACGACTGGCGCGCGATCTTCTCGGTCTGCGTCGCATTGTCGGCGTTCTGTTTGATGTTGGCCGCCATCTGCTCCATCGACGCCGAGGCCTCCTCGGCTGCCGCCGCCTGTTCGGTCGCGCCCTGGCTCACCTGCTCCGACGACGACGACAGCTGCTGGCTGCCCGCCGCGACATTCTGCGCCGCAATCGTGGTCTGCCCGATCGTTTCCCGCAGACGCAGGGTCATGCGGTTGACGACGTCGACCAGATCCCTGATCTCGTCGTTGCCGCGCACCGCGACCTCCACCGACAGATCGCCGTCCGCCACCGCCGACACCGCCGCGCTGACCTGCCGCAGCCCCTTCGACACCAGCCGCGCGATCCACAATGCACCACCGATCGCGAGCAACAGCGCGACGATCGCGGTGGTCAGCAATGTGGTACGCGCGCCGTCATACAGCGTGGCCGCATCGGCGTTGGCCTGGGTCAATTGCGCCTGAGTGAGCGCGGTCAGCCGTCCCAGCGTCTCACCAAGGCGGGTGGCGACCGCACGTCCCTCGGTCATCGACAGCCGCGCCGCTTCGTCGTTGTGACCGGCCATCGCCAGCGCGCGGCCATGATCGCTGACCTGACGATAGGCGTTCCACTGTTCGAGGCTTTTCTGCCAGACCGGGCGACCCTGCGCGCTCGCGATCTTCAGCCCGCCCTCCAGGCTCTCGCGGACCTTGCGGTCGTAATCCAGAAACTTGGCTTCGAAATCGCGCTTCATCGCGACATCGTCGGTCATCATCAGATTCTTTTCGTTGCGAATGGCGCGCCCGACATCGCCATCGGCGGTCAGTGCCAGCTGGATACGCTGGGTCGGCCCGTCGACGATCTCGCCGATCATGTCATTAAGCACGCCGATCTTCGACACGCCGACACCAACGACCAGGCAAAGCAGGAGAATGACCGCGGTAAAGGTACCGGCCAATTTCATCTTAATCGTGGCGCGCATGAAACATCCTTGTTCTGACATCCGAGTGCGTGCGACGCGACTGCCGCTGCTGTTTACCTTCTTCGATTAACCGAACAGGGATGAAGGAAAGGTTCAGGCGCAGCGCGGAACGGTTGCAGGTCAGTGGGATATCGTCTCACCCGCAACCTCCGCCATGGCGGGGCGACCATGCCGCCCCGCCACCAGCTCACGCCGCGCGCCCGAAGTCGGCGTCCTCGCCGTCCGGGCCGCCGGTGCTCAGGTCGAGTGCGAAGCCACGCACGCGCGCCTGCTGATCGGCGACCGATGCACCGCGCGCCACCGGTTTGGCCTTCCTGGCCGGCGCCGGTGCCGTGCTGCGCACGACGCTGCGCGCGGGCTTGCGGCCATCGTCGACGCGGAAGAAGGCGATGCTTTCCTGAAGTTCCTCGGCCTGGCTGGCGAGTTCCTCGGAGGTCGACGAAATCTGCTCGGAAGCCGACGCATTCTGCTGCGTGACCTTGTCGAGCTGCTGGATCGCCTCGTTGATCTGGCTGGCGCCGATGTCCTGCTCGCGGCACGCGGCGCTGATCTCCGCGACCAGCTCGGCGGTACGGCGGATGTCGGGCACCAGCCTGGTCAGCATCTCGCCGGCCTGCGCCGCCGCCGTCACCGTTTCCGACGACATGCCGCTGATCTCGCCCGCCGCGGTCTGGCTGCGTTCGGCCAGCTTGCGGACCTCGGCGGCGACCACGGCGAAGCCGCGGCCATGCTCGCCCGCGCGCGCCGCCTCGACCGCCGCGTTCAGCGCCAGCAGGTCGGTCTGGCGGGCGATCTCCTGCACGATCCCGATCCGCTCGGCGATCGTGCGCATCGCCGTCACCGCCTTCTCGACCGCCTGCCCGCTCAGCTCGGCATCCTGCGACGACTGGCGCGCGATCTTCTCGGTCTGCGTCGCATTGTCGGCGTTCTGTTTGATGTTGGCCGCCATCTGCTCCATCGACGCCGAGGCCTCTTCAGCCGCCGCCGCCTGTTCGGTCGCGCCCTGGCTCACCTGCTCCGACGACGACGACAGCTGCTGGCTCCCCGACGCGACATTCTGCGCCGCAATCGTGGAATCGCCGACGACGATGCGGAGACGGTTGACCATCATCACCAATGCCTGGCCCAGCTTGTCCTTGTCCGACAGCGGCTGATGATCGACGGTCAGGTCCCCGCCGGCGATCGCGTCGGCGAGGGCCGCGCTCTTGCGAAGGTTCGCAGTCATTCGGTTGACGGTATCAACCAGATCCTTGATCTCGTCGTTGGTGGTGACGGTCACTTCCTGGTCGAGGTCGCCGATCGACACCGCCTCGACCGCCACGCCGATCCGCTTCAGCCCGCGCGACACCACCAGCGAAATCCAGGTCGCGCCCGCGATCGCAATCAGGAAAGCGATCACGCCGACTGCCATCATCACCGTGCGGCTGGTGGCGTACAGCTCGTTGGTCGACTCGTCGGCCTCCTTCATCTTGCTGCGCTGAAATTCGCTGAGTTTGCTGATGTCGGCCGCGAAGCGCTTCATGATCGGCGCTTGTCCCTCGTTGGACAATTTGGCGGCTTCATCGTTGCGATTGGCGTAACCGAGGTCGCGCACACGATCGAAGACCGGCTTCAGCTCCGTCCAGTCGCGACGCAGCCCCTCCCACAACGGGCGCCCGTCCTTGCTGGCGAGTCCGACGCCCTGATCGATCAGGCGGTCCATATCGGCCTCGCCGGTGACGACCTTGTCGTAGTAGATCTTCATGGTAGCGGCATCGGTGTTGAGCGCCAGTGACTGCTGATCGGCGAGCGCTTGGCTCTGCACCGTATCGATCGACTGCGCGATCGACAGCCGGCGCGCCGGCCCGGCGATCACGTCGGAGATCGCATCGTTGAGGGTGCTCATCTTCGATACACCGACGCCAATAACGACGGCTAGCAGGAGCACCAACACCGCGAAGGTAGCCCCCAGCTTCATCTTGATCGTAGCGCGCATCGAATTCTCCAAGGCATGGGACACGCATCGCCCCTACGATCGAGGGAGCCGACGCGCGGTGGGTGCCGGTTCGTCGCCGCAGCGGCGATCGAACCGGCGATCAGCTACTCAGCCGCAGGACGCCGCGGCATGGGTGACGGAGCCGGTAAAGCTCCGCCGGTACATCAGGCCGCCTGCCCGAAATCCTCGTCCTCGCCATCCGGCCCGCCGGTGGTCAGGTCGAGTGCAAAGCCGCGAGCCCGCGCCTGCTGATCGGCGACGCTCGCACCGTTGCGTATCGGTGCCTTGACCTTTCGAACGGGCTTGGCCGAGGTGCGCACGGGCCGGCGGACGCTGGCGGCCGGATGCGGCTCGCCGGTGCGGAAGAAGGCGATGTTCTGTTCCAGTTCGTCGGCTTGCCCCGCCAGTTCCTCGGAGGTCGAGGAAATCTGCGACGAAGCCGACGCATTCTGCTGCGTGACCTTGTCGAGCTGCTGGATCGCCTCGTTGATCTGGCTGGCCCCGATGTCCTGCTCGCGGCACGCCGCGCTGATCTCCGCGACCAGCTCGGCGGTACGGCGGATGTCGGGCACCAGCCTGGTCAGCATCTCGCCGGCCTGCGCCGCCGCCGTCACCGTTTCCGACGACATGCCGCTGATCTCGCCCGCCGCGGTCTGGCTGCGTTCGGCCAGCTTGCGCACTTCGGCGGCGACCACCGCGAAGCCGCGGCCATGCTCGCCCGCGCGCGCCGCCTCGACCGCTGCGTTCAACGCCAGCAGGTCGGTCTGGCGCGCAATCTCCTGCACGATCCCGATCCGCTCGGCGATGGTGCGCATCGCCGTCACCGCCTTCGCGACCGCCTGCCCGCTCTGTTCGGCATCCTGCGACGACTGGCGCGCGATCTTCTCGGTCTGCGCGGCATTGTCGGCGTTCTGTTTGATGTTTGCCGCCATCTGCTCCATCGACGCCGAGGCCTCCTCGGCTGCCGCCGCCTGCTCGGTCGCGCCTTCGCTGACCTGCTCGGCAGTGCTCGACAATTGCTGGCTGCCTGCGGCCACCTGTGCCGAAGCGGCGCCGACTTCGCCCGCGAATTTCGACAGATTGTCGACCAGCGTGTTGATCGCGGCCTTCATCCGCTCGTGATCGCCGTCGCACGCGATCTCAACACGCTGCGTCAAGTCGCCGCCGCTGACCAGCGCCAGCACGCGATTGCCCTCGGCGATCGGCAGCAGGATCGCATCGAGCATCCCGTTGACCCCGCCGACCAGCTTGCCGAAGTCACCCGGGAAGCGCGCCGTGTCGCCGCGCTCGCTGAGCTGCCCGGCGGTCGAGGCGTCGATCAGGCGACGGATCTCGCCGATGATCTCGCGGAAATTGCCGCGCAATTCCTCGATCGTGTCGTTGATGAACGCCTTCTTGCCCGGAAAACGCTCCAGCGGCGCGTCGAAATTACCCTCGCCGAACTGCTTGATGCAGGCCATCGCCTGCTTCTTGACCGCGATATGGCCGCTGACCATGTCGTTGATGCCCTGCGCCATCACCGCGAAGTCGCCCTGGAAGCGGGCGACGGGGACGAACACGTCGATGTCGCCACGGTCGTGTTCCGCGGACATGGTGTTCATCTCGGTGATGAGGCCCTTCAGATTGGCGCGTAGCCCCTCGACGGTGTCGTTGATGAAGGCCTTCTTGCCGGGAAATGTTTCCAGCGGAGCATCGAAGCGACCTTCGCCGAGCGCCTTGACGCAGGCCATCGCCTTCTTCTTGACCGCGATGTGGCTGCCGACCAGCGCGTTGATGCCCGCCGCCGCCTGCGCCATGTCGCCCCGGAACGCCGGCACGGGAACGACCGCATCAATGTCGCCCGCGTCATGCTCGGCGGACACCTGCTCGATCGCGTGGCGCAGCCGCACCGCGGGGGTCAGCGCCTCGTCGAGCAGGTCGTTGACCGCCAGCAACAGCTCGCGCGCCTCGCCGCTCGCCTCGTCGAGCGCGGCGCGACGTGACAGATCGCCCTCGCCCAGCGCGCGGGTAAGCTGCCTGACCTGGGCCAGAGCGTATTCGGGACGAGCGGTTTTCTTGAACGCAGGGAGCAACGACATGGCGGATCCTCGGAAAAGCTAATGCAGCATCGGGTCAGGCGCGCGGCGACAGCACGGCCGCGAAAATGGCGGTGAGATCGGGCAGGATGATGAGATCGTCGCGCCAGCGAACCAGCCGGCGGATGTACTCGCGCTGCCAGCGCATGCCGACCGCAGGGGCCTCCTCGCTGGCATCCGCGGAGAGCGTCGCGACCTCGCGGACGTGATCGGTACGCAGCCCGACCAACGTCGCCTCGCCGTCGATCGGCAGTTCGATGACGACGATCCGGCTGTCAGGCGTCGTCTCGGCCGCCTCCATCGCGAAGGCGAGGCGCAGGTCGGCGACCGGCACGATCCGCCCGCGGAAGTTGACGACGTGGCGCACCAGCGCCGGCGCACCCGGCACCAGTGTTTCGGGCAGCAGGTCGAGGATCTCGCGTACCATCGTCGCTTCGAGCGCGAGCGTCTCGCCGCCGACGTCGAAGGTCAGGACTTCCAGCTCGCCGCGCTCGTTCCAGGCGGTGCCCGGCGTGGCCATGGCGGCGTCGGCGCGTTGCTTAGCTTGCGGCACGAAGCGTCTCCTCACGGGGTTGCGCCATCGCGACCAGCTGCGCGACGTCGAGGATCAGCGCGACATTGCCGTCGCCCAGGATCGTGGCGCCGGAGAAGCTGCCGACGCCACGATGGAAGGGCGACAGCGACTTGATGACGGTCTGATGGTTGCCGATGATCTGGTCGACCACCAGCCCGACGCGCTCGCGCCCGGTGGCGACCACCACGATCTTCTGGTGCGGATCGGGGCGGGACCCGGTGGCGAACAGGTCACGCAGCCGCACGAACGGAACCAGCCGTTCGCGCAGCGTGATCAGGCTGCGTCCGCGCGAACGCAGATCGTCCTCCAGCGACAGTTCGAGACATTCCTCGACCGCCGACAGCGGGAGCACGTAGCGGCTCTCGCCGACGCGCACCAACAGCCCCTCGATGATCGCGAGTGTCAGCGGGATACGCAGCGTGATCGTCGAGCCCTTGCCCGCCTCGCTCGTCACGCTGATCGAACCGCGCAGGCTTTCGATCGTGCGCTTGACCACATCCATCCCGACGCCGCGTCCGGACAGGTTGGTCACCTGTGCCGCGGTCGAGAAGCCCGGGTGGAAGATCAGCCCGAACAATTCCTCGTCAGCGAGTTGCTGGCCCGGCTCGATCAGCCCGTTGGCCTCGCCCTTGGCGCGGACCCGCTCGCGGTCGATCCCGCGCCCGTCGTCGACGATCGTGATCAGCACCTCGCCACCCGCCTGATGCGCGCTGAGCCGGACCAGCCCGGTTTCGGACTTGCCCGCCGCGATGCGGTCGGCCGGCGATTCGAGACCGTGATCGCACGAGTTGCGGATGATGTGGACCAGCGGATCGAACAGCCGCTCGATCACCGTCTTGTCGACTTCGGTCGTCTCACCGGAGGTCTGCAGCTCGATCGCTTTGCCGGTCTCGCGCGCCAGATCGTGGATCAGGCGACGGAAGCGCCCGAACAGCGATGATACCGGCACCATGCGCAACACCATCATCGTGTCGCGCAACTCGCCGGCCAGCCGCTCGATATCCTCGGTGACCGAGCGCAGCAGCAGGTCGTGGCGATTGTTCGCGAGCTGCGACAGTCGGCTCTGCGCGATCACCAATTCGCCGACGCGATCCATCAGCGCGTCGAGCCGATCGGCCGGAACGCGGACGTTCTCGACCGCGGGCTGCGCGGCGGCAGGCGGGCCGCCCGTGGCGGTCGGGGCGCTCGCCTCGACCGGAGCGGCAGCGGCGATCGCCTCCACCACGACGACCGGCTCGGCCGATGCCTCGTCACCCAGTGGCGCGATCTCCAGCGTCATGTCATCCATGACGAAGATGAACACGTCCTCGATCGCCTCGCGGGAGATGTCGCCGCGCAGGACGACGTCCCAGCCGAGATGACATTCGTTGGGGACCAGCTCGCCCAGCGGCGGCAGCGTGTCGGTGCGCACGCGCACTTCCGCCTCACCCAGATCGCGCAGCTCGTCGAGCAACATCAAGGGGTTGGTGCCGTTGGCCATCGCATCGGCCGGCAGGCGGAAGAACATCCTCCAGCCCTGCGCCCCTGCCGGGGCCGACGCGCTCGCCGGCATGGCCATGCCGCCGCCGCGTGCCGCCTCGACCGCCGCGGCCAGCCGCGCGAGGATCGCATCACCCTCGGCCTGCGGCGCATCGCCCTCAACCAGCGCGGCCATATGGTCACGCGCCGACAGGATCACCGACACCAGTTCGGCGGTGGCGGGCACCTCACCCTTGCGGACGCGGTCGAACGCGCTTTCGCAATGATGCGTGAACGCCGCCAGCGCGTCGAAGCCGAACATCGCGCCCGAGCCCTTGAGCGTGTGCAGCCCGCGGAACACCGCATTGACCAGCGCCATGTCGTCCAGCCGGTGCCCGAGATCGAGCAATCCCTGTTCGACCTGCTCCAGCAGCTCGCCCGCCTCCACCCGGAAGGTGGCTGTTGGGTCCTCGCTCACTTGCCAAGCACTTTCTGCGCGACACGGATCAACTGGTCGGGCTGGAACGGCTTGACCAGCCAGCCGGTCGCGCCCGCCGCCTTGGCCTGTGCCTTCATGTCGGCGTCCGACTCGGTCGACAGGAAGATGATCGGCACGCCCGCCTGCGCCGGCTGCTGACGCAGCGCGCGGATCATCTCCAGCCCGTCCATGTTGGGCATGTTGAGATCGGTAACGATCAGGTCGAACCGCGTGCCGGTCGCCTTGGCGAGGCCGTCGACGCCATCGACCGCCTCGGTCACGGCATAACCGGCGCCGGTCAGCGCGATCCGGATCGCCATCCGCAGGCTGGCGCTGTCGTCAACGGTAAGGATCGAAGCGGTCATTGCGCGGAGTCTCCGTGAAACCAGAAAAGCGCGTCATCGTCGGACGCGGATGTGAAACCGGCCCGCGCCAGCAGCGCGCGGAACGGCGCGCCGACCGGGGCGGCCAGCGCGAAATCATGACCGTCGTCGTGCGCCGTGCGTCGCGCCGACTCGACCAGCTGCACCACGCTGAGATCGGGCGCGGCGACCGCCGTCAGGTCGAGCCGGACGGCATCGCCGCCCGCAAACGCCTGCAACAGATCGTCGGCCAGCAACCCGATCGACGGGAGGCACAGGTCGCCGGCCGCGACCACATGGGTGATCGACATGAACTTGGTGCTCCTTGACTGGACACCTGGCCTGCGCGGACAGGTCGTGGCGCCAACGCTCGATACGCTGTGGATCGCGCCGTCTCGCGTGCCGATACCGAGATCGACGAGCGGGCCGGCGTCCTCCCCTGAGATCCTGTTGCTACCGCGCAGGAGTAAAATGACGATTAATCCGCTCCTGGACGGGTCCAGATGGCCCTCAAGGTTGATCGACATAATGTCAGACACTTGACCCTTGCCGTACCGTTGCGGGCGGAGGTGCCCCGATGAAATTATTCATCTGAACTGCGGAACCGACTGTCCGCTGGGCGGCGCACTGTTCGACGGGCGTAGCCCGGGGCCACTGGATCGAATCGTCTGTCACTGCCCATTGATCGAAACCAACGCGCACGGGCTGGTGCTGGTCGACACCGGGTACGGCCTGAGCGACGTGGCACACCCGCATCGCCATCCCGATCCGCGCATCACGTTGCCGTGGCGGATGATGCTCAACATCCGCCTCCACGGACGCGAGACGGCGATCCGCCAGATCGAGGCGCTCGGCTATCATGCCGGCGACGTCCGGCACATCATCGCAACCCACCTCGACTTCGATCATGCCGGCGGGCTGGAGGATTTCCGAACGCCACGGTTCATGTCATGCAACGCGAATAAGATGATGCCACCGGCGCGCGTGCCGGCGTGGTCGCCCGCAATCGCTGGCGGCCGGCACAGCTCGACGCGGTGCAGCGCTGGCAGCGTTATGGCACGCGCGGCGAGCATTGGTTCGGCTTCGAGGCGGTGCGTGATCTGGAGGGCTTACCGCCCGAGATCCTGATGGTGCCGCTGCCCGGCCACACCTGGGGTCATGCCGGGAGGCGGTGCGGCATGACGAGGGGCATTGGCTGCTCCATGCCGGCGACGCCTATCTCTATCGGGGCGAGATGCGACAGGCGCGGCGGCGCTGCACGCCTGGCCTGCGCGCCTATCAGCGGCTGATGGAGGTCGATGCGACTGCGCGGCTCGACAACCAGCAGCGGCTGCGCGCGTTGTCGATCAAGCGTCGCGACACGGTGACCCTTTACCTGCACCCACGATCCGGTCGAGCTGGAGCGCTTGCAGGCGGGGATGCCGCTGTAGGCGCGACGCCGATACTTCGTCGCCCGGAACTTGATCCGGGGTCCCGCTTCTTCTTGCGGGCGGCCAAGGAAGCGGGGTCCCCGGTCAAGTCCGGGATGACGGAAATGAGGCGGACGTCATTCCGCCTTCAGATCGGCGACGATGGGGAAATGATCGGACGGATAGCGCGCCCCCTCATGGGTCGTCAGCACCTTCGCCGTGACCGGACGGAAGCCCTTCACGAGCACATAGTCGATCCACTTGCCCGCTTCGGGCGTGCCGGTGAAGTCGTGGAACGTACCGCTCGGCGCGTCGGGGGTGCGCGCGAGGCGCGAGGCGTCGGTGAGGAACGCGGTCAGCCGGCGAACCGCCGCGCTGTCCGGTGTGGTGTTCAGATCGCCGGTCAGCACGATCGGCAACCCCAGCGCGATTGCCGGCAGCCGCCCGGCGATCAACGCAGCGGAGCGGTTGCGCGCTTCCTCGTCCTCCGCGCCACGGTGCGGGAAGTGCGTGTCGGCCATCAGGAAGCGACGCTTCGTCCTGCCGATCGTCTCGAACACGCCCCACGTCACCATACGCGGCAGGCTGGCACCCCAGCTCATCTTGCCCGGCGTCTCCGGAGTCTCGGACAGCCAGAAGTCGCCGCTGCGGACCAGCTTCAGCCGGTCGGTGCGGTAGAAGATGCCCATATGCTCGCCGTTGTGCCCACCGTCGCGGTCGCGCCCGAACCAGCGGTAGCGTGGCAGTGCGCGGACGATGTCGTCGCCCTGCGTCTTGAGCAGTTCCTGCGTCCCGATCACGTCGGGATCGGCCGCGCGCACCGTCTGCATGAACAGATCGCGCCGGGCGGGCCACACGTTGGGACCGTCGCAATCGCAGGCGAAGCGGACGTTGAAGGTCATGACGCGCACGTCCTGCGCGCAAGCGTTGCCCCCGGTCATCACGGCCGCCACTGCGACTGCCGCCATCATCAAACGCTTCATCTGCAACCCTTTCCTTCTTTCCGTTCGGCTAGCCGAGCAGCGCCGTCATTGCGACCAAGAAGCTGCAATTGCGCCGCCGCAACCAATTCCACGCCCCGCTGCCGCGCATTTCCGCGCAAGGGATGACAGACGCATGACGACCGGACACGCGCGTCCGGCGCAGAGGGAAGCGAATGTCACGGTTGCTCGATCACCAACGGCTCACCCATTTGCAACGGCTTGAGGCCGAGGCGATCCACATCATGCGCGAGGTGGTGGCCGAGGCCGACAATCCCGTGATGCTCTATTCGGTCGGCAAGGATAGCGCGGTGATGCTGCATCTCGCGCGCAAGGCGTTCTTTCCGAGCCCTCCGCCCTTCCCGCTGCTGCACGTCGACACGACGTGGAAGTTCCGCGAGATGTACGCGCTGCGCGACCGGATGGCAGCGGAGAGCGGGATGACGCTGCTGGTCCACCAGAACCCCGAGGCGATCGAGCGGGGGATCAATCCGTTCGACCACGGCGCGCTCCACACCGACATGTGGAAGACCGAGGGGCTGAAGCAGGCGCTCGACCACTACGGCTTCGACGCCGCGTTCGGCGGCGCGCGCCGCGACGAGGAGAAGAGTCGCGCCAAGGAGCGGATCTTCAGCTTCCGCACCGCCACGCACGGCTGGGACCCGAAGAACCAGCGCCCGGAGCTATGGAACCTCTACAACGCGCGCAAGAACAAGGGCGAGAGCATCCGCGTCTTCCCGATCTCGAACTGGACCGAGCTGGACATCTGGCAATATATCCATCTGAACGACGTGCCGATCGTCCCGCTCTACTTCGCGGCGGAGCGCCCGACCGTCGTGCGCGACGGGATGCTGCTGATGGTCGATGACGATCGCTTCCGGCTGCTGCCCGGCGAGGAGCCGGTGCTGCGCTCGATCCGTTTTCGCACGCTCGGCTGCTATCCGCTGACCGGCGCCGTCGAGAGCCGCGCGACGACGCTGCCGCAAGTGATCCAGGAGACGTTGCTCACCACCACCAGCGAGCGGCAGGGACGCGCGATCGACAAGGATGCCGGCGGCGCGGGGATGGAAGTGAAGAAGCAGCAGGGGTATTTTTGATGAGCACCGCACCTGCTTATGTCGTGGATGACCTGATCGCGCGCGACATCGACGCGTATCTCGACAGTCATCAGCACAAGACGATGCTGCGCTTCATCACCTGCGGCTCGGTCGATGACGGCAAGTCGACGCTGATCGGGCGACTGCTCTACGATTCGAAGATGATCTTCGAGGACCAGCTCGCCGCGCTCGAAAGCGACTCGCGCAAACAGGGCACGCAGGGGCAGGAGATCGACTTCGCGTTGCTGGTCGACGGGCTCGCCGCCGAGCGCGAGCAGGGGATCACGATCGACGTCGCCTATCGCTTCTTCAACACCGAAAAGCGCAAGTTCATCGTCGCCGACTGCCCCGGCCACGAACAATATACCCGCAACATGGTGACGGGCGCGTCCACCGCCGATCTCGCGGTGATCCTGATCGACGCGCGCAAGGGCGTGCTGACGCAGACGCGGCGGCACAGCTATCTCTGCCACCTGATCGGCATCCGCAACATCGTGCTCGCGGTCAACAAGATGGATCTGGTCGGCTACGATCAGGCAACGTTCGACGCGATCGTCGCGGACTATGCCGCCTTCGCGCAGTCGATCGGGATCAAGGGCTTCACCGCGCTGCCGATTTCCGGGTTCAAGGGCGACAATATCACCGCGCGCTCCGCGAACACGCCATGGTATCACGGGCCGACGCTGGTCGAGCATCTGGAGACGGTCGAGGTGCTCGCCTCGGTCGACGCCGACAAGCCGTTCCGGATGCCGGTGCAATGGGTCAACCGCCCGCATCTCGACTTCCGTGGCTTCTCCGGGCTGATCGCGACCGGGCGCGTCGCGGTCGGCGACAGGGTGCGCGTGCTGCCGTCGGGGAAGACCTCGTCGGTGACGCGGATCGTCACGCTCGACGGCGATCTGGAAGCGGCGGTCGCGGGACAGTCGGTGACGCTCTGCTTCGCCGACGAGATCGACTGTTCGCGCGGCGACGTGATCGCCGCCGCCGAGCAACCGCCCGAGGCCGCCGACCAGTTCGAGGCGACGCTCGTGTGGCTCGACGATGCGGCGCTGCGCGTCGGGCGCGGCTATTGGCTGAAGCTGGGTACGCAGACCGTCTCGGCGACCGTCCAGCAGCCCAAATACGTCGTCAACGTCAACACGCTCGAACAGCTCGCGGCCAAAACGCTCGACCTCAACGCCATCGGCGTCGCCGAGCTGACCACCGACCGCCAAGTCGTGTTCGAGCCCTATGCCGAGAATCGCACGCTCGGCGGGTTCATCCTGATCGACAAGCTGACCAACGCGACGGTCGCGGCGGGGATGCTGCATTTCAGCCTGCGCCGCGCACAGAACGTCCATTGGCAGGCGGTCGACGTTGGGCGCGAGGCGCATGCCGCGCTCAAGGAGCAGAAGCCGGCAGTGCTGTGGTTCACCGGGCTGTCGGGGTCGGGCAAGTCGACGATCGCCAATCTGGTCGAGAAGCGGCTCCACGCGCTCGGCCGCCACACCTTCCTGCTCGACGGCGACAATGTCCGCCACGGGCTCAACAAGGATCTCGGCTTCACCGAGGCCGACCGGATCGAGAACATTCGCCGCGTCGGCGAGGTCGCGAAGCTGATGACCGACGCCGGGCTGATCGTGCTGACCGCCTTTATCAGCCCGTTCCGCGCCGAGCGCGAAATGGTCCGCGCGATGCTGCCCGCCGGCGAGTTCGTCGAGGTGTTCGTCGACACGCCGTTCGAAGAGGCCGAGCGCCGCGACGTGAAGGGGCTCTACAAGAAGGCGCGCGCCGGACTGCTCAAGAACTTCACCGGCATCGACAGCCCCTATGAGCGGCCCGAGGCGGCCGAGGTGCGGATCGACACGACCGTTACCACCCCCGAACAGGCCGCCGAGCAGATCGTCGACCTGCTGCTGCGCCGCGCATGACCGAGGGAGAGAGCGACGCCGCGCTGGCCGCGCACCTCGCCGAGGTGGCGGGCGCGCTGCTGCTGACGGTACGCGACAGCGCGGCGCTGACCGAGAAGGCTCTGGCCAAGGCCGGGGACGCGATCGCCAACCGCTTTCTGGTCGAGGCGTTGCGCGCGCAGCGCGGCGGGGACGGGCTGTTGTCGGAGGAGGAGAAGGACTGCCCGATCCGGCTCGACCGCTCGCGGGTGTGGATCGTCGACCCGGTCGACGGCACGCGCGAATATGCCGAGCGCCGCGCCGACTGGGCGGTACATGTCGGGCTGGCGATCGACGGCGTGCCGACGACCGGCGCGGTGGCGTTGCCCGCCGCGGGGATCGTGCTGCGCAGCGATGCGCCGGTGGTGGTGCCGCCCGCCCCCAGGCGGCTGCGGATGGTGGTCAGCCGCTCGCGGCCAGCGCGCGAGGCGGTGGCGGTCGCCGACGCGCTGGGCGCGGAGCTGGTGCCGATGGGCAGCGCCGGCGCGAAGGCGATGAGCATCATCCTCGGCCAGTCGGACATCTATCTCCATTCGGGCGGGCAGTATGAGTGGGACAGCTGCGCCCCCGCCGCGGTCGCCCGCGCGCACGGCCTCCACGTCAGCCGCATCGATGGCTCGCCGCTGGTCTATAATTGTGCGGATACGTACATGCCGGACCTGCTGATCTGCCGGCCAGAGCATGTCGCACCGGTGCTGGCGGCGCTGGCGGAGGTGTAAGGCCTACACGGGAGGGCCTTGCGCACCGTCCGCCCTGAGCCTGTCGAAGGGCGTGTCCGCGGCACATGCTTCGACAGGCTCAGCACGAACGGTCTGCCTGTTGTCACTTAGGGATGAAGCCGACAAATATCCCTCGTCATTGCGAGGGTAACGACGCAATCCAGGGTCGGATCGGGACGCCTTGAATTGCTTCGCTACGCTCGCAATGACGGCTTGGCCAACTTCCCCGCCAAGACCGGCCGCAGCACCAGCCCGTTGAGGTCGATCGCGGCATGGACCAGCATCGCCGCCCACAACCGCCCGGACACCAGATAGACCAGCGCCAGCAACACCCCGGCGATCACCGTCGCGGTCACGCCGCGCCAGCCCTGATAGCGATGCGCATAGCCGAACGTTGCCGTCGCGCCCGCAAACCCGAGCAGCGCCGATCCGCTTACGATCGCGAGCAGCAGCGATAGCAGCAGCCGGAAGAACAACTCCTCGGTCACCCCGGCGACGACCGCAAGCAGCACGCCCCAGCCGAGTTCGGCGCGACGCATCGGCGTGACCGCGCGCAGGTCGCCGAGCGTCACCCGCCGTCCCCGGCGCTCGAGGACGGCCGCGATCACGACCCCGCCCAACGCCCCCAGCGCCAGCGGCTGCCAACCCGGCTCGCCGATCCACGCCACCGCCAGCGCGCGCGCCGGCAGCAATTCGGGCGGAAAGTGCACCACCGCGTCAAGCCGACCCAGCACCGCCAGCAGCAGCATCGCGACCACGCCGAAATGCACCACAGCGCGCAACGCCAGCCGCCCGAACCAGCGATGCCGCACCGCCCCCGGCGCGACGGCGGGCGGCCGCGGCCAATAGCCGAAGCGCGCGCCGTGCAGCAGCAGCGCGAGACTGGCCAGCGCGATCGCCAGCGCCGCGCCGGCGGCGATCACTGCCCGAGGCGGTGCTCGCCCTTCACCCAGCGTACCGTGCCCGACGAGGCGCGCATGACGACGCTTTCGGTGGTCATCTTGCCGCCGACGCGCCGCACGCCTTCCAGCAGCGAGCCATCGGTGACGCCGGTCGCAGCGAAGATGCAATCGCCCTTTGCCAGATCCTTGAGGTCATACTGGCGGTCGAGATCCTCGATCCCCCATTTGCGCGCCCGGCCGCGCTCGTCGTCGTTGCGGAACAGCAGCCGGCCCTTGAACTGCCCGCCGACGCAACGCAGCGCGGCGCAGGCCAGCACGCCCTCCGGCGCGCCGCCCGAGCCCATATAGACGTCGATCGTCGTGTCGGGATCGCTGGTCGCGATCACCCCGGCGACATCGCCGTCACCGATCAGCACCACGCCGCAGCCGATCCCGCGCAGCTCGGCGATCAGCGCCTCGTGGCGCGGACGGTCGAGCACGCAGGCGATGATGTCCTTGGGTGCGACGCCCTTGGCCGCTGCGATCGCCTCGACATTCTCGGTCGGGGTGCGATCGAGGTCGATGACGCCGGCGGGCAGCCCCGGCCCGACCGCGAGCTTGTCCATGTAAACGTCGGGCGCGTTGAGCAGCCCGCCCTTTTCAGCGATCGCCAGCACCGCGAGGCTGTTCGGCCCCGACTTGGCGCAGATCGTGGTGCCCTCGAGCGGGTCGAGCGCGATGTCGATCGCCGGCCCCTGCCCGCTGCCGACCTTCTCACCGATGAACAGCATCGGCGCCTCGTCGCGCTCACCCTCGCCGATCACCACCGTGCCGTCGATATCGAGCTCGTTGAGCGCGGCGCGCATCGCCTCGACCGCCGCGGCGTCGGCGGCCTTCTCGTCACCGCGCCCGGTCAGCGTCGAGGCGGCGATCGCCGCCGCCTCGGTGACGCGCACCATCTCCAGCACGAGCACGCGGTCGAGAACCTTGCTGGCAGTCGGCATGGGGTGTCCTTTTCCTCTGATCCCCACCCGGATAGGCGCGCCACATGACCGTGTCGAGGCATTTTGTTTTACATGTTATACGCACCGCGACGATGCGCCACGCTCAGTCGCGCAGCAGGTCGTTGATGCTGGTCTTGCTGCGGGTCTGCGCATCGACGCGCTTGACGATGACCGCACAATAGAGCGCCGGCTTTCCATTCCCGCCGCCGATCGAGCCGGGGACGACCACTGCATAGGGGGGCACTTCGCCGCGGAACGTCTCGCCGGTTTCACGGTCGATGATCTTGGTCGAGGCCCCCAGATAGACGCCCATCGACAGCACCGCGCCGTCGCCGACGCGCACGCCCTCCGCGACCTCGGCGCGCGCGCCGATGAACGCGCCGTCGCCGATGATGACCGGATCGGCCTGCAACGGCTCGAGCACGCCGCCGATCCCGGCACCGCCCGAGAGATGAACGTTCCTGCCGATCTGCGCGCAGCTGCCCACCGTCGCCCAGGTGTCGACCATCGTGCCCTCGCCGACATAGGCGCCGATGTTGACGAAGCTCGGCATCAGGATCGCGCCCTTGCCGACGAACGCGCCGCGCCGCACGACGCTGCCCGGCACCGCGCGGAAGCCGGCAGTGCGGAACTCGGCCTCGCTCCAGCCCGAGAACTTGCTCGGCACCTTGTCGAACCAATGGCCTGCGCCCGGGCCGTTGTCGATCAACGCATTGTCGTTGAGACGGAAGCTGAGCAGCACCGCTTTCTTGAGCCACTGATTGACGCGCCAGCCGCCACTGCCGTCGGGCTCCGCGACGCGCGCCTGCCCGGCGTCGAGCAGCGCCAGCGCGCGGTCGACCGCGACGCGCACCTCGCCCCCGGTGGTCAGCCCCAGCTCGGCGCGGTTCTCCCACGCGGCGTCGATCGTGGCGGAAAGCTCGGCGGTCATTGGTCCTCCAAAACAGACTGGACCCACGCGGTGACGTCGGTCACGCGGTGGTCGACATAGGATCGGTCGGCGTCGTGGTCCTGCTCGGAGCCGTTGTCCACCCAGATGGTGGTCATCCCGATCGCCTTCGCGGGTTTGAGGTTGCGCGCCATATCCTCGACGAACAGCGCGCGGGTCGGGTCGATGTCGAACGCGGCGCACAGCCCGGCATAGGCGCTGGCGGCGGGCTTGGGCGTCAGGTCCATCGCGACGATGTCGTGGACCGCCTCGAAACTCTGCCCCAGTCCGAGCCGCTCCAGCACCTTGAGCGCATAGGGACGGTCGCCATTGGTGAAGACCAGCTTGCGCCCCGGCAGCCGCGCCAGCGCCGCGGCGAGCGGGGCATTATGTTCCAGCGCATCCATCTCGATGTCGTGGACATAGGCGAGGAAGGCGTGCGGATCGACCTCGTGATCCGCCATCAGCCCGGCGAGCGTGGTGCCGTGGCCGAGGAAATATTCCTTCTGGATACGCCGCGCCTCGATGGGGTTGACGTTCAGGAAGTCGGCGATGAACGCGGTCATCCGGCGATCGATATGCGCGAACAGGTCGGCACGCGCCGGATAGAGCGTGTTGTCGAGGTCGAAGATCCACGTGTCGACGTGCGCGAAGGCCGGGTGCATGGCGCCGCGCTGTAGTGGGTTTGGCAGCGGGCGTCATCCCCGTGCGGCCGCCCTTCCCGCGCGCCGCTTCGTCATTCCCGCGCAGGCGGGAGCCCCGAAGCTCGGACGGTGCGGCCTTTGCGAAGAATTGCACGTCTGAATTTCCGCCGGCGAGGGGATGACGAAAACCTCTGCTATCCCGCTACCAACCGTAACTCCGCTGGCAGTCCCGCATCGCGCTCCCCACTTAAGATCGATGACCCGTTACTCCCTTCTCGACCTCGTTCCCGTCACCGAAGGCGGCTCGGTCGCGCAATCGCTGTTTAACGCCGCGGACCTCGCGCAACATGCCGAGCAGCTCGGCTTCAACCGCTATTGGGTCGCCGAGCATCACGGCATGACCGGAATCGCCTCGGCGGCGACCGCAGTGGTGATCGCGCATGTCGGGCAGGCAACCAGCCGCATCCGCATCGGAGCGGGTGGCATCATGCTGCCCAATTCGGCGCCGCTGCAGATCGCCGAACAGTTCGGCACGCTCGACGCCTTGTTCCCAGGCCGGATCGACCTCGGGCTCGGGCGCGCGCCCGGCTCCGACCAGCGCGTCGCGCACGCGCTGCGCCGCAACCTTTCCAGCGACGCCAATGAATTTCCGCGCGATGTCGTAGAGTTGCAGAGCTATTTCGCCGACGACGGGCGAACCGGCATCACCGCGACGCCGGGTGCGGGCGCGAAGCCGGAAATGTGGATCCTCGGCTCCAGCCTGTTCGGCGCGCAGCTCGCCGCAATGCTGGGGCTGCCTTACGCGTTCGCCTCGCATTTCGCGCCCGACGCGCTCGATCAGGCGCTCGACATTTACCGGCGCGATTTTCGCCCGTCGGCGGCGCTCGCCAAGCCTTACGCGATGGCCGGGTTCAACGTCTTCGCCGCCGACACGCACGAGGAAGCCGAACTGCTCGCCAGCTCGCAGCAGCAGCAGTTCGTCGCGCTCCGCACCGGCAATCCGGGGCGGATGAAGCCGCCGGTGCCCGGCTATCGCGCCTCGCTGCCGCCGCAGCACGCCGCGATCCTCGACCACGCGCTGTCGGCGAGCGCGATCGGCACCCGCGACGAGGTCGCGCGCGGGATCGCCGCCTTCGTCGCGCGAACCGGGGTGGACGAGCTCATGCTGACCAGCGCGGTCTACGACCATCAGGCACGTCGCCGTTCGATCGCGCTGGCGGCGGAGGCGATGCAGGAATTGCCGCTCGCGGCCTGAGCCGTCGCCGGCGAGAGGGAGGCGAGCGCGCCAAACACCCCCCGTCGCCCCTGCCTTCGCAGGGGCGACGACGGATGGACGTTGCCGAATGCTCCAATGAGGCAGCGGCGATGACGACTGGCCTGCGGCGTTTTCCTTTGTCGCGCAGAGCCGACGGTATGTGAACTTTGCCGATTGCCCTCCCCGCCCCGCCCCGCTAACCGCACGCGATGGCGCACGTCGGCATCATCATGGGCTCCACCTCGGACTGGGAAACGATGCGTCATGCGAGCGAGTCGCTCGACGCGCTCGGCGTGACATACGAGGCGAAGGTCGTCTCTGCGCATCGCACCCCGCAGCGGCTGTACGACTACGCGACCGGCGCGGCCGGGCGCGGGCTGAAGGTTATCATCGCCGGGGCGGGCGGCGCGGCGCATCTGCCCGGCATGGCGGCGTCGATGACGCATCTGCCGGTGCTGGGCGTGCCGGTCGAATCCAAGGCGTTGAAGGGCATGGATAGCCTGCTGTCGATCGTCCAGATGCCCGGCGGCATTCCGGTCGGCACTCTCGCGATCGGCAAGGCCGGCGCGATCAACGCCGCGCTGCTCGCCGCCTCGATCCTCGCTCTGTCCGATGACGCGTTGTCGCAGCGGCTGCAGGCGTGGCGCGCGAAGCAGACCGATGGCGTCGCGGTCGATCCGGCATGACGGTGATCGCTCCCGGCAGCACGATCGGCATCCTTGGCGGCGGGCAACTCGGCCGCATGATCGCCAGCGCGGCAGCCGATCTCGGCTATCGCACCCACGTCCTCGCCCCCGATCGCGAGAGCGTCGCGGCGCAGACGGCCTCGTCGCTGACGCGCGCCGATTATCACAACAAGGTCGTGCTCGCCGACTTCGCGGCGCAATGCGATGTCGTCACCTATGAGTTCGAGAATATCGCGGTCGGGCCGGTCGAATGGCTCGCCGAACGCGTCCCGGTCTATCCCGGCCCGCGCAGTCTTGCGGTGGCGCAGGACCGTGTGCGCGAGAAGCAGTTCGTCGAGCAGGTCGGCGGGCGTCCCGCACGCTGGCGGTCAGTGTCGTCCCGCGAGGAACTGGACGCCGCGATCGCGGCGATCGGCTGCCCGGCGGTGCTGAAGACGACGCGCTTCGGGTATGATGGCAAGGGCCAGACGCGCCTACAGTCGCCCGCCGATGCCGATGCGGCGTGGGAAGCGATCGGCGGCCCCGCGATCCTCGAGGCGTTCGTTGGATTCACGCATGAATTCTCCATTGTGCTGGTGCGCGGCCGCGACGGCACGATCACCAGCTACCCGCCGCCGTGGAACGAGCATCGCGACGGTATCCTGCATCGCTCGACGCTCCCTGCCCCCGCCGCGATTGCCGCGCAATGGACCGAGGCGGCCGCGCTGACCGGGCGGATCGCCGATGCGCTCGACCATGTCGGCGTGCTGACCTGCGAATTTTTCGCGAGCGCCGAGGGTCCGGTGTTCAACGAAATGGCGCCGCGCGTCCACAATTCCGGGCATTGGACGATCGAGGGCGCGGCAACCTCGCAATTCGCCAACCATGTCCGCGCGATCTGCGGCCTGCCGCTCGGCGACACGGCGTTGGTCGCGCAGGGTGCGGAGATGGAAAATCTAATCGGCGCCGATTGGGAGCGCTGGCCGGATTACGTCGCCGCCCGCGACACCTATCTGCACCTCTACGGCAAGCGCGAGACACGCGATGGTCGCAAGATGGGGCATGTCACACGGTTGACGCGCTGACCCGATTGTCGCTTCGTTATTGCGGGTAGAGCCAAAGCAAGGGCGTCGCACTTCACCCCCGCCGTGCACCCGAAATCATCTTGCGCGCGATGCGACGGACGCCCTCGTCGTCTTTGCTCGCATCGGTGGCGGGATCGCCGAGATGGTCGAGGCTCGCCTCCAGATAGTCCAGCACGCCCGGATGCTTACCCTCGACATATTCGATTAGCTTGAACAGTAGATGCTCGGTCGCGATCTCGCGCTGGCGGGTCTGCACGTTGAGGTCGGTCATCGCTTGCTCCGGGAGTGATCGTCACGCAAACCGCCGCCACGTTGTTGGCGTTCCGCGTCAATCGACCTTGACGATCCGTTCGGTCAGCACCGCGACCCTGATCCCGAAGCGCCGGGCCTCCAGTCGGTTCGCGAGCGTGCGTCCGTCGGGCTGAAGCGTCAATGTCTGCCGGATGCGGAATCCGCCATCGCTGGTGAACGACAATCGCAAGGTGGTGCCGCTGACCTCCCCAATGACGGGCCCGCGCGCATCGCTCAGCGTGCCCGCATAATGACCCGACGTTGTTTCGCGGAGCAACCAGCGCCGCGCACGTGGCGGCCCGCCCCCGTCCGTGACCATCTGATCGAGCACCAGGGTGCCGTCGGCGCGCATCTTGCCTGTGCCACGGACCGTGACCGGCTTCGCTTTGCGCAGGATCACCTTCAATCGCGCAGTGCCGCGCGTCTGACCGGTGAAGAAGCGCAAGGGATCGAAGGCGGGTTCGACCGGTGCGGCGGCAAGCGCGAGCGAGATCAACATGGCGGATCAACGCGCAACCTCGCAAAGCGCCCCTTGTAACAATTTATGCAATTGATAGTGACTATCATAAACGACTTACGTAGAGCGACCACGGAGATCGGGGAAGCGCAATGAGATTATGGGTCTTTATGTTGTCGGCCGGAGTGTTCGGTTTCACCGCCGATGCTGCTCTTGGCCGCACGGCAGAGGTGGGGGCACGTGACACCGCCGAGCAGCAGGAAGGTGAGGTCGTCGTCGTCGGCAAGAGCTACGGACGCGAGGTCGGCAAGACCCTCACGCCGCTCAAGGACACGCCCAACACGGTCACCGTCATCGATCGCGATCAGATCGAGGCGCAGAACCTGTTCACACTTGAGGACGCGCTGACTGCTACCAACGGCATCACGGTCAGCGGCATCGGCAGCGAGGATCCGTCGTTCAATGCACGTGGCTTCCCGATCAGCAACTATCTGGTCGACGGCGTCCCCACGCAGTCGTTCGGCTTCCCCGGAGTCGTGCCAGACCTGTTCTTTTACGACCGGCTCGAGGTGCTGCGCGGTCCGGCCGGGCTCTTCACTGGTGCGGGGAACCCGGCGGGGAGCATCAACCTGGTCCGCAAGCGCCCCTTGGAGGCAACCCGCGTCCAGGCTTCGGCGGGCTATGGCAGCTACGACAACATCCGGCTCGAAATCGACGTCGCAACACGGGTGAGCAACACGATCGGGGTGCGCGCCGGCGCGATGGCGCAGGATCAGGACCAGTTCTTCGATACGGCGCATCGCCGTCGCTGGGGAGCGTTCGCGGTCGGCGATATCGCGATCGGTGAGCGCACCACGCTGACCGGCGGGGTCTATTACGACCGCTTTCAGCCGGCGGTGCAAACCGGGCTGCCCGGCTATGTCGGCGGCGCGGACGGCAGCGAGGGCCGGTTGCTCGATGTCCGCCGCTCGACCTATCTCGGGGCCGACTGGAACCGGTTCAACTCGGAGACATCGACTGGCTTCGTCGAATTGGCCCACCGCGTGAATGATCGCTGGACGCTGCGCGCGACCGGGATGGTCGCCAACATCGATCGGGTCGACAAATACAGTTACATCGGCAACGCCGCGATAACCCCGCAGAATAACGGGCTGACCAACCATATCGCATTCCTGGGCGACAACCGACAGCGCACGCGCTCGTTCGACATCAACGGCGTCGGCAGCTTTCCCGCCTTCGGACGAGAACAGACCTTGATCCTTGGCATGGATTATCAGGCACAGGACTATACATCGCACAATGCGCGGCTGAGCAATTACGCCAAGATCAACGTCTTCGATCCTATCTATCCAAGCGAACCGCCCATGGATCCGCGCGTCGCGCTGCCGCTTTATCCGGTGCAGGGTACGGCCGGCCCGTGCCCGGTTGCGTCGGCGACATGCATCGCACAGGTGTCGGCGGCCACGCGCACCACCGTCGAGCAATATGGCCTGTATGGGCAGATGCGGCTGTCGCCGCTTGCGCATCTGACCCTTGTCGGCGGCGGTCGCGCGACCTGGTGGTCGAACCATGTGGATACGCTCAATCCGCTCAACGACGCCGTTACCGGTCGATCGCGTTACGGCTATGACGGTCGCTTCACCCCTTATGGGGCGGTGCTGTTCGACGCGACGCCGAGCCTAAACTTTTATGTCAGCTATGCCGACAGCTTCACCCCGCAGGCCCAGCCCGCCGGGCGTGCTCGCCCCGACGGTCGACCGATCGAGCCTTTGATCGGGAGTCAGCTGGAGGTGGGCAGCAAGCTGTCGCTGATGAACCAGCGTCTTCTGCTATCGGTCGCGGGGTACCAAATCACGCAGGACAACCGGCTGGTCAATCCGCCCGAGCTGCCCGATGTGGTGCTGCAAGCCGGGCGCGTTCGCGCGCGCGGTGTGGAGGTGGAGGCGACCGGGCAAATCGTTCCGGGCTGGCGCATCAACGGCGGCTACACATACACGCACACCGAATATCTGGCGGGTAGCGAACCACAATTCGAGGGTATCGCGCTGATGCCGATCATCCCGGAGCATATGGTCAAAGTCTTCAGCAATTACGCGCCGACCGCCGGCTCATTGGCGGGGGTGAGCGTTGGAGGCGGGCTGACATGGTTTTCATCGACTTATGGCGGCAGCCCGGCGCTCTATAACGGGAGTGGCACGTTGCGCGCCCGCTCGACGATCGTGCGACAGGGCGGCTATGCGGTGATCGACCTGCGAGCGGGATATAGGCTAAGCGACCAATGGTCACTGTCGGTCAACGTCAACAACTTGCTCGACCGAAGGTACTATGCGCGCCTTTCCAGCACCGGACGGGGGAACTTTTACGGCCTTCCACGCACGGTATTCGGAACGATCCGCTACACGTTCCAGTAAGCCGCGACGGAGCGACGTGTGAGCGTCGCTCGTCTGCGACGCGCGGACGATCGGCGCAGAATAGGCAGTCAGGCCGAGCGGCGATTGCCAGACGAATGGACCTGCCGTTGGGGCTTTACCGCTGAGCTGTTCTGGCGGGTGGTTTGCGCACTGCCCTTTTGCGCGGCGAGGCGGAAGTGGTTGCGCGAATTGAGGATCTGGCGGCGTGGGCCAGAAACGACAACGCCGCCCCGAAGGGCGGCGTATCGAGTTCTATTATGGATGGTTGCGGGGACAGGATTTGAACCTGTGACCTTCAGGTTATGAGCCTGACGAGCTACCGGGCTGCTCCACCCCGCGCCGAGGTGTTGTTGTTTGTGGATGGGTTCTTGTGATGTGCGAGCTGCAATGCCTGGCGGCGACCTACTCTTCCATCGCTTGAGCGATAGTACCATTGGCGCAGAGGGGTTTCACGTCCGAGTTCGGGATGGGATCGGGTGGTTCACCGACGCTATGGCCACCAGGCAATGGAGCCTGCACATATGTCTCCCCGTGTGCCGGTGACGGCTGGGGGAGACGGGTTCAAATCGATGCACTGTTATGTCTGGATGAGGGTCAATCACCCGGTTTCCAACGCTGTTGTTGGGGGTGTGTGCTCTCAAGCGCGAATAGGACGATTAGTATCGGTTAGCTTCACGCGTTACCGCGCTTCCACATCCGAT
>NZ_JBJDOM010000002.1:198989-567626 GCF_044901155.1 Sphingomonas sp. NPDC079357 | reverse complement strand
GCTGTCGCCCTGCCGCAGCTTGGTATAGCTCAGCGCCGTCTCGGGCTCGATCCGCTGCGTGCCCTCGACGCGCAACGACGTGATCGTGCGGGCGGCGGGTTGCGCGATGGCGGGCACCTGCGTTGCGGGGGCCGCTACCGGGGCGGTCGCCGCTGAACGAGCCGGCGCGCTCGCGGCCTGGCGCGTCTGGGCGGTCGCGGCCAGCGGCACACCGGCTAGCATGGTGCAGCCCAGCAAGGTCGCCGAGGCACGCGCCCGCGAAGTCGAAGTGTTCAGCACCGTCACTGCAATCCTACCCGTGAGTAAACGCCGTCCATCCTGGCGCGATTGACGGCGCGTGCGCCGCCCTGCCTTACCTTGCTCACCCGATCAACCCGGCCAGATGCCGCCACAGGCCGAAGTTGCCGAGATCGTTGAAGGTCACCAGCAGCATCAGGGCAAGCACCGCCACCAATCCGCCACGATACGCCCATTCCACCGCTTCCGGCGCGACCGGCCGGCGCCGCACCGCCTCAATCGCATAGAAGAGCAAATGCCCGCCATCGAGCATCGGCACTGGCAGCAGGTTGATGAACCCGAGATTGATCGACACCAAGGCGATCAGGAAAACGAATGCGTCTGGGCCGAGCGTGATCTGCTCGCCCGATACCTTTGCGATCGACAGCGGCCCGCCGAGTTCCTTCACCGACCGCCGCCCGGAGATGATCTGCCCGATCGTCTCGACCATCATCTCCACGATCTGCCCGGTGCGCCGCACCGCCACGACCGGCGCTTCCAGCACGCCGACCGCCTCGATCACCGGTGCCGCGGGAGAAATGCCGAGCAATCCGACGCGATAGCTGTTGCCGAAACGGTCGCGCTGCTCCTGCGTGCCGATCACCGCCTCGACGCTCGCCGGGGTGGCGCCGCGTATGTAGTCGACGCGTACCCGCTCACCTGCGCGGATCTTCACGAACCGCACCATATCCTCGAACGTTTCGACTGATCGGCCGCCGAGCGCGGTGACGCGGTCGCCGGCCTGCAAGCCGGCAGCAGCAGCGGCAGTGCCGGGGATGGCCTGCCCCACCACGCTTGGCGTCCGCGCGTCGCCATACGCGACCGCGAAGCCGGCAAGGATAAGGATCGCCAGTACGAAGTTCACGAACGGGCCGGCGGCGACGATAATCGCGCGCTGCCACACCGGCTTGGCCTGGAACGTCTGCGCGCGCTCGGCGGGCGGAAGCGCCAGCCACTCGCCGGTCGGCTGGCTCGCCGGGTTCATGTCGCCCGCAAACTTGACGTACCCGCCGAGCGGCAGCAACGCGAGCTTCCAGCGCGTCCCTCGCCGGTCGGTCCAGCCCGCGAGCTCGCGCCCGAACCCGATCGAAAAGGCATCCGCCTTCACGCCGAACCAGCGCCCGGCGAGATAATGGCCCAGCTCGTGGATGAAGACGAGCGGACCGATCACCAGGAAGAAGGCGAGCACGGTCAGCAACAGTCCGGGAGTCTGGATCAAGCCACGCAATCCTTCACGCGCTCGCCCGCCAATCGCCGCGCTTCCGCATCGACGTGGAGCACCGCGTCGAGCGTTTGCGGCGCGGCCGGGTCGTAGCGCTGCAGGGTATCGTCGACGATTGCGGCGATTTCAAGAAAGCCGATCGCGCCCTTCAGAAATGCTGCCACCGCAACTTCGTTGGCGGCATTGAGGATCGCCGGTCGCGCACCGCCAGCGTTCACCGCGGCTCGTGCCAACGCCAGCGACTGAAATCGCGTTTCGTCAGGAGCTTCGAAGTCGAGCCTGCCGATCTTCACGAGGTCGAGCGGCGCCATCGGCGTCGCCATGCGCTCCGGCCAGGCAAGGCAATGCGCGATCGGCACGCGCATGTCGCTGGGACCGAGTTGTGCGAGCATCGACCCGTCGACGTAATCGACCAGGCTGTGGATTACCGACTGGCGATGGATGATGATCTCGATCCGGTCCGCATCGATTGGGAACAGCGCCGCTGCCTCGATCAGCTCCAGCCCCTTGTTCATCATCGTCGCGCTGTCGACCGAGATCTTCGCGCCCATCGACCAATTGGGGTGCGCCACCGCCTGCGCCGGCGTCACCGCCGCCATCGCCTCCAGTGTCCAGTCGCGGAACGGCCCGCCGCTCGCGGTCAGGATGATCCGCCGCACGCGTTCGACCTGTGCGAGATCGAGGCACTGAAAGATCGCATTGTGCTCGCTGTCCGCCGGCAGCAGCGTCGCCCCGTGCCGCGCCGCAGCGGCGGTGATGATCGCACCGGCCGAAACCAACGGCTCCTTGTTGGCGAGCACCACGGTCCCGCCCTGCTCGATTGCGGCCAGCGTCGGTCGCAATCCGGCGCACCCGACGATCGCTCCCATCGTCAGGTCCGCGCCGTTCGCCGCCGCATCGCAGACCGCCTGTGCGCCACCTGCCGTGGCGATTCCCGTTCCCGAAAGCGCCATCCGCAGCGACGCGAGGCATGATTCGTCGGCCACGACCGCGAGCTCGGCGTTCGTCCGGATCGCAGCCGCCGCCAATCCCGTCACGTCGCAATTCGCGGTCAGGGCACGGATCCGGAACGTCTCGGGTGCGCGCTCGACGAGGTCGAGCGTCGATGTTCCGACCGAGCCGGTCGCTCCCAGAATATTGACCGTCTTCATGCCGTCAGGCTCGGCAGGATCAACACCAGGACTGCCGCAACCGGGGCGACCGGCACCAGACCGTCAAGCCTATCCAGCACACCGCCGTGGCCAGGCAGGATATTGCCCGAGTCCTTCACGCCCGCCCGGCGCTTCAGCCAGCTTTCATAAAGGTCGCCGATTTGCGCCAGCACGGCCAGCAATGGGGAGCACAAAGCCAGCGCCAGCGGCAGCCCGGCCGTTGCATGCAGCACGAGCCCCAAGGCTCCCGCCGCGATCGTCCCGCCGATCAGCCCGGCCCAGGTCTTGTTCGGCGACAGTCGCGGCGCCAGCTTCGGTCCGCCGATCGACCGTCCCGCGAAGAACGCCCCGATGTCACACGCCCAGACCAGCGCCATCGCCCAGAAGGCATAGAGCAAACCGTGCGCGTCGTGCCGCCTCAATACCACCAACGCCAACACCGGCACTCCGCAATATACAACGCCCACCGCGAGTTGCGGCAGCTTGGTGACAATCACCACGAAGAATGCCGCGCCGCCGATCAGCCCCAGCGTGAAAAAGTCGTGCGGCTCGATGATCAGCCACGCTGGCGCCATCGTGGCCAGCGGCACGCTGAGCGCCATTTGCGCCAGCCGCTTGGTCCGCGCGTCGGCCTGATGAAGGTCCGACCATTCGGCCATCATGAACAAGGCGATCACCACCGCCAGCAGCCAGAACGCGATATCGCCCAACACCAGCGCCACGGAGGCGACGGCGATCATCCCCACGCTCGCGATCATCCGCAGGCGCAGGTTCGACGGCGTCCGCAATTTGGCGTCGGGAGTCGGCGGAAGCGGAGCGTCGTCGCTCATGCGAGACGTATCACAGCCCGCCGTAGCGGCGCTGGCGTCGCCCGAACGCCTCGACAGCGGCGGCAAGCGCCTCGGCGTCGAAGTCGGGCCACAGCGTGTCGACGAACAGCAATTCCGCATACGCCGCCTGCCACAGCAGGAAATTGGACAACCGCTGCTCGCCCGAGGTGCGGATCAGCAGGTCGAGCGGTGGAAGATCGTGGGTCTCCAGCTCCGCGTCGATCGCATCGGCATCGATCGCCGACGGGTCGAGCGTTCCGGCTGCGGCCCGCGCCGCCAGTGACTGCGCCGCCGCGACCAGTTCGGCTTGCGCGCCATAGTTCAGCGCAATCGCGAGGATTGGCCCCCGATTGTCGGCGGTACGCGCCAGCGCATCGTCGATCAGCGCGACCACATCCTCCGGAAAGCGGCGATAGTCACCCAGAACGCGCAGCCGCACGCCCTCGCGCTCCAGCTCAGAAAGATCGTTGCGGATGAACAGCTTGAGCAGCTTCATCAGGCCGCCGATCTCTTCGGCCGGTCGCCGCCAGTTCTCGGAGGAAAAAGCGTAGAGCGTCAACGCCTCGATGCCTAACGCGCGCGCCGCACGCGTGACGGCCCGCACCGCCTCCACGCCCGCCCTATGCCCCATCGCACGCGGCAGGCGCCGGGCAGCTGCCCAACGGCCGTTGCCGTCCATGATGATCGCCACGTGACGCGGCAGGACGGCGGGCGCGGCCTGCGGGATCGCCGCGGTCGCCATCAGATCTGCCTCCGAAGCGCGCGCGACGTCACTTGTTGAGAATTTCCTTTTCCTTCGCGGCCGACACCGCGTCGATGTCGGCGATCGTCGCGTCGGTCAGCTTCTGGACCTCGGTCTCCAGCCGCTTGCGGTCGTCCTCGGAGATGACGTTCTTCTTCTCGTCGGTCTTCAGCGCGTCCATGCCGTCGCGGCGCACGTTGCGCACCGCGATCTTGGCTTTTTCGGAATATTGGCCGGCCAGCTTCGCCAGTTCCTTGCGGCGCTCCTCTGTCAGATCAGGGATCGGCAGACGAAGGGTCTGGCCATCGTTGATCGGGTTCAGCCCGAGCCCGGCCGAACGAATCGCTTTCTCGACCGGTCCGACGTTCGTCTTGTCCCACACCTGCACCGACAACATTCGCGGCTCGGGAACGGAGACCGTCGCCACCTGATTAAGCGGCATGTGCGCGCCATATACCTCGACCGTCACCGGATCGAGCAGCGAGGTCGACGCCCGTCCGGTGCGCAGTCCGGCCAGATCGCCCTTCAACGATTCGACCGCGCCGTGCATCCGCCGCTCGAGATCAGCCTTTTCATACGCCGGCATCGATAGTCTCCATCTTCTTCTGCACGACCGTCGACACACCCTTTCCACTCAGCACGGCAGCGAAATTGCCATGCTCGCGGATGTTGAACACGACGATCGGAATGTCCGAATCACGGCACAGCGCCACAGCGCTGGCATCCATTACCTTCAGGTTCTTTGCCAGCACCATGTCGTAACTGACCGTATCATAACGCTTCGCGTCGGCGACCTTCTTCGGATCGGCATCATAGACGCCGTCGACCGAGGTGCCCTTGAACAAGGCGTCGCAATTCATCTCGGCCGCGCGCAACGCCGCGCCGCTGTCAGTGGTGAAGAACGGCGACCCGACGCCCGCGGCGAAGATCACCACGCGGCCCTTCTCCAGATGCCGCTCGGCGCGGCGGCGGATGAACGGCTCGCATACCGAATGCATCGGGATCGCCGATTGCACGCGCGTATCAACGCCGATCGTCTCCAGCGCGTTCTGCACCGCCAACGCGTTCATGACCGTTGCCAGCATCCCCATGTAATCGGCGGTGGCGCGCTCCATGCCGTTCGCCGCACCGGAAATGCCGCGGAAAATATTGCCGCCGCCCACGACGACGCACAGCTCATAGCCCTGCGCCCGGACGTCCGCGATCTCCTCGGCAACGCGCGCGGTTACCGCGGTATCGATCGCCAGCCCGCCCTGCCCCATCAGGACCTCGCCCGACAGCTTGAGCAGAATGCGTTTGTAGCGAGGCTCGGTCACGTGAATTCCGTTGTTGTGGGAGGGCGAAGCGGCGCGGACCCTAAGCGGCGGGTGCGCGGCTGGCAATGGGTTGACACGATGGCGAAGTCCGCCGCGCGCCGCACAAAAACGAACCGCCGCCCCGGTCTGGACCGGAGCGGCGGCGCGACATCCCAACGGCAGCACGGGAAATCCCGTGATGCGGCAGGTGGATCAGCCCTGCGGCACACCCGAAGCGGCGGCGACCTCGGCGGCGAAGTCGGACACTTCCTTCTCGATGCCCTCGCCGAGCTGGAAGCGGACATAGTCCTTCAGCACGATCTCGGCACCGGCGTCCTTGCCCGCCTTGGCGACCACGTCGCTGATCTTGGTCTTGCCGTCCATGACGAACAGCTGGCTGACCAGCGCATGCTCCTTGCGGTACTTGGCGATCGAGCCCTCGACCATCTTGGCGATGATGTCGGCCGGCTTGCCCGATTCGGATGCCTTTTCGGTCGCAATCGCGCGCTCGCGCTCGATCTCGGCCTCGTCGAGGTCGTTCTCGTTCAGCGCCTTCGGGAAAGCGGCGGCGATGTGCATCGCGAGCTGCTTGCCCAGACCCTGCAGAACGTCGTCGGCGGCGGTGCTCTCCAGCGCGACCAGCACGCCGATCTTGCCCAGACCCGGTGCCTGCTGGTTGTGGACATAGGCCACGACCGCGCCGTTCGAAACGCTCAGCTGACGCGCACGGCGGATCGACTGGTTCTCACCGATCGTCGCGATGTTGTTGGTCAGCACTTCCTCGACGGTGGTGCCCGACGGCATCTTCTCCGCCTTGATCGCGTCGACGTCACCGCCGGTGGCGAGCGCGATCTGCGTCACGTCGCGGACGAAGTTCTGGAACTGCTCGTTCTTCGCGACGAAGTCGGTTTCCGAGTTCACCTCGACCACCGCGCCCTTGGTACCAACGACGGCAACGCCGACCAGGCCCTCGGCGGCGGTGCGGCTCGACTTCTTCTGTGCCGCGGCCAGGCCCTTGGTACGCAGCCAGTCCAGCGCCGCGTCGGTGTCGCCACCGGCCTCGTTCAGCGCCTTCTTGCAGTCCATCATGCCCGCGCCGCTCTTCTCGCGCAGGTCCTTGACCATCGCTGCCGTGATATCGGCCATTTGACTGTCCTCGATTGTGATGGAGTCGACGCGCGGCGATACTGCATCGCCGCGCGTCGATCGGGAAATAGTGGAAGCGCCGACTACGACGCCTCCATGACATTCGCTTTACGCCGTGGCGGGCTCGCCCTCTGCGGCTGCGGGCTCGGCAGTCAGCGCCTCTTCCGCCGGCGGCTCGCTCATCGCGCCCAGATCGACACCACGGCTCGCCTGCTGCTGCTGGTTGCCACGGGTCGAGGCGATCGCGATCGCGTCGCAGTACAGGCGGATTGCGCGCGCCGCGTCGTCATTGGCGGGCACCGGGAAGGCGATGCCGTCCGGCGACACGTTCGAATCAAGGATTGCGACGACCGGAATGCCGAGCGTGTTGGCTTCCTTGATCGCCAGCTCTTCCTTGTTGGCGTCGATCACGAACATCACGTCCGGGATGCCACCCATGTCGCGGATGCCGCCCAGCGAAAGCTCGAGCTTGTCGCGCTCGCGGGTCAGCTGCAGCACTTCCTTCTTGGTGAGGCCGGCGGTGTTGCCCGACAGCTGCTCCTCAAGGCTCTTGAGGCGCTTGATCGAGTTCGAGATCGTCTTCCAGTTGGTGAGCATCCCGCCCAGCCAGCGGTGGTTGACGAAATGCTGGCCCGCACGCCGCGCCGCCTCGGCGACCGGCTCCTGTGCCTGGCGCTTGGTGCCGACGAACAGCACCTTGCCGCCGGCAGCGACCGACTGGCTGACGAAGTCGAGCGCGCGCGCGAACAGCGGCACGGTCTGCGACAGGTCGATGATGTGAACGCCGTTACGCTCGCCGAAAATGTAGGGCTTCATCTTCGGATTCCAGCGGTGGGTCTGGTGGCCGAAGTGCGCGCCGGTTTCGATGAGCTGCTGCATGGAGACGACAGGAGCCGCCATGGTGTGTTTTCCTTCCGGTTGAGCCTCTGGGGAGCGAGTGACGCGACCTTCAAGGCCAGCGCACCGGTTGATGATGCTCCCCATGCGGGGTTGAGGCGCGCGCCTTAATCCAACGAGACTCGCAATGCAACCAGCGAAGGTGAGTTGACATGCGTGAACATAGCTGGAACAAGCGGTGGGAACAGAGCGGGAACCTTTTCACTAAACGTCCGCTCTGACGTTGATTCAGGAACCGCGACGCTGTGCGGGAATTTACAGCATCACGGTTCGCACCAGATGTGCGAGGAGGCGAGCATGGCGACCTTGATGGCGGTAATGGTGTTCGGTGGCGCGGCGGGACTGGCGCTTTACGCGCTGGCGGCGACGGTGCTTCCACAGGCGTCGCGGATCATCGCCGTGCTGCGCCGCCAGTCGGCAGCCCCGCGCTTTGAACCGCTATCTGCCCTGGTGCGCGCCGAGCATCGGATTGCGGTCAGACGCTGGGCGGCAGGGTCGTCGATGACACGGGTGACGCTGCGGTCTCGCGAAGCCGCTTGACCCGCGCATAGCTGGCAACGCTGAATGGCAAGGCGAGCAGATAGGCGATCCCGGCCGCGGCCGCGGTCTGCCACGGCGCGCTGACTGCCGCCGCGCCAACCGCGACGACGATGGCGATCGCCTCGAAGCGGATGTTTGGTCGCAGCTTCAGCGATCCGGTCGAGAAGGTGGCGAGGCTCGACACCATCAGTAGCGCGACGGCGACCGCCCATGGTGCCACCAGCCGCGGGTCACGCAGGATCGGGGCTTCTGTGACGAACCACAGAAACAGCGGCAGCAGCGCCAGCGCGGCACCCGCGGGCGCCGGGACGCCGGTCAGGAACCCCGCCGACTTATGCGGCTGGTCATCGGCGTCGATATTGGCGTTGAACCGCGCAAGGCGCAACGCACAGAACACCGCGAGCACCAGCGCCGCCATCCAGCCGAACCGTGGCAGCGCGTGAAGCGACCAGAGATAGAGGATCAACGCCGGCGAGACGCCGAACGAGATCGCGTCAGAGAGCGAATCGAGCTCCGCCCCGAACCGGCTCTCCCCGTGCAGCAACCGCGCCACGCGCCCGTCGAGCCCGTCGAGCACGCCGGCGATCAGCACCATCACCACCGCAAGCTCCCATTGCGCCGAGATCGCGAAGCGGATCCCCGACAGCCCGGAGCAGAGCGCGAGTGCGGTCACCGCATTGGGTGCGACCGCCCGTAGCGGCAGGCCGCCGGGCGGGCGACGAAGCGGGCGGCGGATCGGCCGGCGCATCGTTACTGCGACTTGCCAGTGATGCGCGGCACACCCAGGCGCCCCAGCACCGTCTCACCGGCCACTGCGCGCTGCCCCAGCGCGACCTGCGGCTCGAACCCCTCCGGCAGATACACGTCGACGCGGCTGCCGAAGCGGATCAGTCCGACGCGTTGCCCGGCGGCGACGATGTCGCCGATCTTGGCAAACCCGACGATCCGGCGCGCTACCAGCCCGGCGATCTGCGTGAAGCCGACGCGGCGACCGTCGAAACCTTCGACCACAAAATGCTGGCGCTCATTCTCCTCCGACGCCTTGTCGAGATCGGCGTTCAGGAACTTCCCCGAAATATACACGACCTGACGGATCGTCCCGGCGATCGGCGAGCGGTTGATGTGAACGTCGAACACCGACATGAACACCGACACGCGCACCATCGGCGCCTCCCCGAGATCACCGACCAGCTCGCGCGGGACCGGCACGCGCTCAATCATGGTGATGAGGCCGTCGGCGGGCGAGACGATCAGGTCGTCACCGATCGGCGTCGTGCGGATGGGATCACGGAAGAACGCCGCCACCCATACGGTAAGTGCCAGGAATGGCCAGAAGAACACCTTTGAAACGATCGTCATCAGCAACGTGATGCCGAAGGCGATGGCGGTGAATTTCTGCCCCTCCGGGTGGACGGCGGGGAAGCGCCACTTGACGGTGGTCGTGACGACCGGCGGCTTGTCGAGCGAAGTCATCGCTTCGTCCTATCGGGGGAAGCGCGCGGTGACAACGCCGTAGGTTGATCCCCGCCCCCCTTCCCCCTATCGCCGCACCAAACCACCCACTCGAAGGACAAGCGAGCATGGCGAAGATCAAGGTAAAGACGCCCGTCGTGGAGATCGACGGCGACGAGATGACGCGGATCATCTGGGAATGGATCCGCGAGCGCCTGATCAAGCCGTACCTCGATATCGATCTGGATTATTATGACCTTGGCGTGCAGGAGCGTGACCGCACCGACGATCAGGTGACGATCGACAGCGCCAAGGCGATTCAGAAGTACGGCGTCGGCGTGAAGTGCGCGACGATCACCCCCGACGAGCAGCGCGTCGAGGAATTCGGCCTCAAGAAGATGTGGCGCTCGCCGAACGGCACGATCCGCAACATCCTGGGCGGAGTCGTCTTCCGCGAGCCAATCGTGATGAAGAACGTCCCTCGCCTGATCCCGGGCTGGACGCACCCGATCGTCGTCGGCCGTCACGCATTCGGTGACCAGTATAAGGCCACCGACTTCAAGGTGCCCGGCAAGGGCAAGCTGACCATGAAGTGGGAAGGCGAGAACGGCGACACGATCGAGCACGAGGTGTTCGATTTCCCATCGGCCGGCGTCGCGATGGGCATGTACAATCTCGACGAGTCGATCCGCGACTTCGCGCGCGCCTCGCTCAACTACGGGCTCGGCCGCAACTGGCCGGTGTACCTGTCGACCAAGAACACGATCCTCAAGGCCTACGATGGCCGCTTCAAGGACATCTTCGCCGAAGTGTTCGAGAGCGAGTTCGCCGAGCAGTTCAAGGCCGCGGGCATCGTCTACGAGCATCGCCTGATCGACGACATGGTCGCCTCGGCGCTCAAGTGGAACGGTGAGTTCGTCTGGGCCTGCAAGAACTATGACGGCGACGTCCAGTCGGACCAGGTTGCGCAGGGCTTCGGCTCGCTGGGGCTGATGACCTCGGTGCTGATGACGCCCGACGGCAAGACGATCGAGGCCGAGGCGGCGCACGGCACCGTCACGCGCCACTATCGCCAGCACCAGCAGGGCAAGGCGACCTCGACCAACCCGATCGCGTCGATCTTTGCCTGGACCGGCGGGCTGAAGTATCGCGGCAAGTTCGACGGTACGCCCGACGTGACGCGCTTCGCCGAGACGCTGGAGCAGGTTTGCGTCGAGACGGTCGAGAACGGCGACATGACCAAGGATCTCGCGATCCTGATCGGCCCGGACCAGCGCTGGATGACCACCGAGCAGTTCTTTGAGGCGGTTCGCGTCAACCTCGAAAAGAAGATGGCCAACTGGGCCTGACCTGACCAGCCGGGCGGCGGACGAGCGATCCGCCGCCCGCGCTGTTTCTACGCGGCGCTGACGCCCTCGGCGATGACGCGTCCTTCTCCGCATACCACGCCCTGCACCCGCACTCGCTTCTGGACGTGGTCCACGGGCACACGCGGCAGCTCCAGTACGTAGCGTACGCCACTATCCGATTGCAGCACGAAGGCGCCGTGCTCGCGCACCAGCAGGCCGGTCTCGTCGATGGGGGTGCCGATGTCGCTCATTCGCCGCACATGGCGACGATGCCCGCGTCGCGCAACGCGTCGAAAGGCGGTGGTGGGCCCGGCAGGACTCGAACCCGCAACCTAGCCGTTATGAGCGGCCAGCTCTAACCATTGAGCTACAGGCCCCGACACCGCGCCGCCCCGTAGCGCCACGGGCTGCCTACTGGCAAGCGTCTACGTTGCGCCACCGCTCGCCTGCCCCGTCGCATCACGGACGACGGCCGGCAGCAGCAGCGTGAACAATCCCGGTGCGATCATGAACCGCCCCCCAAGCTCGGCCGCCAGATTGCGGACCAGTCGTAAGGCGAACCCGGCTCCCAACAGCGGAGCGCCCTCATCCCGCGACGCTTCTTCATCGTCCAGCGCGAAAAGGCTTGCCTCATCCCGACTCGCAAGCGCTGCCGGGGGGACCAGCGCGAGCGCCAGCGTGTCTATCCCCTCGACCAGTGCGATGGTCAGCCGCTCGCCCGGCATGGCCGCTGACAGCGCGGCAGACAACAGCCTGGCGATCAGTCGCTCGGCGTCGTAAGGGTCGACCGACCAGGTCGCATGATCCAGTGACGGCACCGACAGTTCTGCCTGGCGCATCGCGGCGAGCGGCGCGAGATCCTCTGCGATCCGTTTCAGCAGCGCCGATGCCGGCGTGATGCCATTGCGTCGCTCCAGCGCCTGTCCGTCGATCCGCGCAGCGAGATCAAGGTCGTCGATCGCACCGATCAGATCGGTGACTCGTCGGCGAATGTCGCTGGCCCGTTCGCGATAGGCCGGCGCTACCGGACCAAGCAGTTGCTGCTCGATCAATTCGGAGAAGCCCGCGATTGCGCTGGTTGGGGTACGCAACTCGTGCACAAGCCGACGCACACCCTCGGCGCTCGCCACCCGGTCGCGATCGGCACGGCGTTCGGCGCGCTCATCGGCCCGCGGTCGCCGCGCGTGACCGCGCATTCCGGTGAACGCGCCCGTCGCCTGATCGAACATCGGCACGCCCGCAATCCGCCACTCGCCGGCGATCGCCGACGCGCCGGGCACGCGCAGCCGTGCGCCGGAAAAAGGCGCACGTTTGCGGAATGCCCCCGATGCCACGCCGTCGACTGCCGCTCCGGCCCATACGCCTGCCCGATGGTCGAGCGTCAGGCCGATCACCGCACCACGCGGTGCCGCATCGAGCCAGCGGATCACGCCCGCCGCATCGGTTTCGAACTGAAAGGCGGCAAGCGGTTGGATCGGATCGAGGTCCTCCCGCTGATGCGCCGCGATCCGCTCGACGAGGTCAGCGATATCGAAGCGCGTACCTATTGCCGGGTCGCCGCTGTCCAGACCCCGCGTGCCCGGATCATAGCCAAGCCGGAAGTCCGCGCCTCCGAAGCTCTCCAGCGCGCGCTCGATCGAAGGCGGAAGGTCGCGCCGCTGCCGCAACACGTTGCGCCCGACCGGCCCGAGCCGCGGCAGCAGCGCTTCCCAATCATCGCCGTCAAGCCGCACGGCCTGCAGCGTCGCCGCCGCCACCGCCGGAGTATCTTCCGCCAGCAGCATTACCAGCGACAGCGGCGCGTCGACCAGCGCCAGCGTCCGCGCACACGAGATCCGCACCGTCTCCGGCACCCGGTCGCGCAATTGCGTCAGCCGCATCAGCAGCGTGTCGTCTGCCGGCGCGCGCCGCCGTGCGATCAGATCGACGAGTTGCCGATAGGTCGCGCGCACACCCAACGCGGAGCGCGTCTCGGCGGCCAGCACGGTTCGAAGGCTGTCGTTGAAGCGCACGGAAACGATCGACCTCTCGGCATTGCGGGTTCATCCCGCGCCG
This sequence comes from Sphingomonas sp. NPDC079357, assembly GCF_044901155.1. NCBI lineage: Bacteria > Pseudomonadati > Pseudomonadota > Alphaproteobacteria > Sphingomonadales > Sphingomonadaceae > Sphingomonas > Sphingomonas sp. NPDC079357. Next base: position 554,671 of record NZ_JBJDOM010000002.1, on the reverse strand, counting down.
TTGGTAGAGACGTGGCCAGATCGGTGCCATCACGCAGATTTCGCCCGCATCCCGTATTGAGGCAGCTTTGAACAATTGCGTTTCGGCGCAACAATCCTATAGCCGTGCTTATGGAAGCTATCGCGAAGATGCGCGGCAAGTTGAGTGAGATATAATGACCCTTGATCGGATCGATCGTGAGATCCTCGCCCTGTTGCAGGAGGATGGCCGCATGACCAACGTCGAGTTGGCCGAACGCGTCGGTCTTACCGCGCCACCATGCCTGCGCCGCGTGCGCGCGCTGGAACAGGCCGGTGTGATTCGCGGCTATCATGCCGAATGTGACGCGACCAAGCTGGGATTTCCGATCACCGTTTTCGCGATGGTCAGCCTGCGGAGCCAGGCCGAAGCCGACCTCGCCGCGTTCGAGGCGCATGTGGCGGCGATCGCGGAGGTACGCGAATGTCATATGCTCAACGGTGAAATCGACTTCATCCTGAAGATCGTCGCGCAGGATCTTGAGAGTTTTCAGCGCATCCTGACCACCAAGCTGACGTCGGCGCCCAACGTGACCAGCGTGAAATCGTCGCTGACGATCCGCACCTTCAAGGCACAGGCGGGAGTCCCCATCAGCTGAACGTCGCGCAACTCGCCAAATAGAAAGGGGCGACCCGCAGGCCGCCCCTTCCTTACCCATCCGGGATGGCGGGCTTTATGCGACCGGCGGGTGGTCGAGGAAATCGATCCACCAGGCGGCGATGTCCGCACGCGGGCTGCCCGACACCGCCTGGAACGCGGTTTTCGCACCAGCCTTGTCGCCCGAGTTCGCGAGCGCGATCCCGAGACGCGTATTCACCGCGTTGGCGTCAACGCCACCCTTTTGCAGCGCGGCGCGATACAGCGCGATCGCCTTGGGATATTCGCCGGTGCCGAGATACGCGTCGGCGGTGCTGGCGGCCAGCTTGCCGTCGGCCGCCTTCATCGCGCGCGCCTCGACCGCCGCCATCGAACCCTCGTTCGAGATCGACTTGTTCGCCGCCGCCAGCAGGCTGCCGGCATCCGGGCTGTTCGCGGGGATCTTGCCCGCGGCCTTGCCCTCGGTCAGCACCGCCTTCGATTCCCACGGCAGGCCCTGATCGAAGGTCCACTGCGCGTAAATCTCATAATCGTACTGATCGGCCAGTGCCTTGCCGGCGCGTAGCAGGCGATACAGGTCGACCTTCTGCGCCTTGTCGAGCGTCGCGATCGACTGTGGCTGGATACCCCAGACGACCAGCATGTCGCGCCAGTTCTTCGCGGTCGGATAGGCGCTCAGGTAACGGCGCATCCACGCGCGCGTCTCTGCGGCGTTCTTCGCCTGGTTGTTGCGGGCGATCGCATAGCGGAAGATGTCCTCCGACGGCTTCTGCCCCGCGGCCATCTGCTCGTCGACCATCTTGGCCAATGCCGCCGAACCACCGGCGATGTCGCCCGAGTCCATCTTCAGCTTGACGAGCTGCAGCGGCAGGTTCGGGTCGTTGTAGCCCAGCTGCTGCGCCTGCTCGAAGAAGCGCATCGCGCCCGCCGCATCCTTGGCGTTCGCCTGGATCACGCCACGCTGATAGGCATATTTCGCCTTGTCCGCCTGCGCGGTGCGCGGGCTGGCGATCAGCGCGTCGAGCGGCGCGGCGAGGTTGGCGTTGTTGGGACCACCCGGCTGGATGACCTCAAGATTGAGCCGCAGTGCAGCGGCGATATACTTCTCGTCGTCGGTCTTGGCAGCGGCCTCGACCGCAGCGACCAGCGGCGTTGCGGTGGCGACGTCCTTGGCGGCAAGTGCGGTCTGCGCCTGCGCGGCCGGGCCACGAACCTCGTTGCTGAGCTTGAGCTGTTCGCCCTTCTGCTCTTCCTTCTTCTTCTGTGCCACTGCCGGCTGCGACAGCGCGACCGTCGCACCACCAGCCAGAAGCACAGCCATCACGGCGTTCGAAAGGGTCTTCATCGACACGTCTCTCCAGAATTCGCGGGCGTAACGCTCGGTCGCTGCTCTAGTGCCCAGCGCGCGCGTGTACAAGGAATGTACCGTTGCAATGCGTTGCCGCCGCTGAACCGCGATTGAACGTGCGTAGCGGCGCGGGTACGGCGCAAGAATGATCGCCGTTCTCTCTCCGGCCAAGACGCTGGACCTCGAAACCCCGCCGCCCTTCCCCGCCACAGCCGCGCGCTTTTCGGCCGAGGCGGCGACGCTCGCCAAAGCCGCTTCGCACCTGACGCAGAAGCGCCTCTCCGAGCTGATGAAGATTTCGCCCGCGCTCGCCAAACTCAATGCCGACCGCTTCCGCGACTTCGACACCGCCGAGGAACGCCCCGCAGTCTATACCTTCGCGGGTGACGTCTATTCAGGGCTCGAGGCGACGACGCTGGATGAGCCGGCCGTGCGCTTCGCACAGAATCACCTGCGGCTATTGTCCGGGCTCTATGGCCTGCTTCGCCCGCTCGACGGAATGCGTCCGTACCGGTTGGAGATGGGCACGCGCTGGGCGCCGCGCCGCGACAAGCTTACCGATTGGTGGGGGCCGCGTATCGCCGACGCGCTCGCCGCCGATGTCGCGACCGAAGGCTCGGGGACAGTGCTGAACCTCGCCAGCAACGAATATTGGGAGGCGGTCGCGGGCAAGCTCCCCACCGACATCCGCGTCGTCGCGGTCGACTTCCGCGAGGCCGACGACCGATTCGTCAGCTTCCACGCCAAAAAGGCGCGCGGGATGATGGCGCGCTATCTGGTCGAGCACCATGTCCCCGATCTCGACGGGATGAAGGCGTTCGATACCGCCGGCTACCGCTTCGACGACGATGCCAGCGACGAGGCGCGCTGGACTTTCCGGCGGGCGGCTTGATGCGCGCGGTCGTCGTCGGCGCCGCGGGCGGGATCGGGGCGGCCCTCGCTGCTGCGCTGGCGGAGGAAGAGAATGACGTCGTCGGCCTGACCCGCGCCGACCTCGACCTTACCGACGAACCGACGATCGCTGCCGCCGCCGCGCGCATCGGCAAGGCCGATCTGGTTGTTGTCGCCACCGGCCTGCTGCACGATGCCGACCACGGCCCGGAAAAGGCGCTGCGCGATCTCGATCCCGCATGGCTGGCGAAGCAATATGCGATCAACGCGATCGGCCCGGCGCTGGTCGCCAAGCATTTCCTGCCGATCCTGCCGCGCAGCGGCCGCTCGGTGTTTGCCGCACTGTCGGCGCGTGTCGGCAGCATTTCCGACAACCGGCTTGGCGGCTGGTACGGCTATCGCGCGAGCAAGGCCGCGCTCAACCAGCTGATCCGCACGTTGGCGATCGAGGACAAGCGCCGCAACGATCGTGGCATCGTCGTGGGTTTGCACCCCGGTACCGTCGACACCCGACTGTCGAAACCGTTCCAGCAGAGCGGACGCGACCTGTTCCAACCCGATCGGGCCGCGGTGCAATTGCTCGACGTGCTCGACGCGCTCAAGCCCACCGACAGCGGCAAGCTGTTCGCATGGGACGGTGCCGAAATCGCGCCGTGATCCGGAATCGTCAGACACCACGCAGAACCCGTTTGCCCTGAGCTTGTCGAAGGGCGCCTTCCGGGCACGTGCTTCGACACGCTCAACACGAATGGTTTGGTTACGCGCGCTCCTTCGATGCGCCGCCTCGCGATGGGCGGAAGGCTACTCGACCCAAACGGACGGCAAACGGCGGGCGCAGGCGTGACTTTGCGCCTCATGCCGCCTAGACACGCCCCTGAAACGAATCCGTAAAAAGAAAGTACCTAAAGTTGGCCGACGACACCGTCCTCGCCGATCCTTCCGCTATCGCCCCCATCTCCATCGTCGAGGAGATGAAGACCAGCTACCTCGACTATGCGATGAGCGTCATTGTGGCGCGTGCGCTGCCCGACGTGCGCGACGGGCTGAAGCCGGTGCATCGCCGCATCCTGTTCTCGGCGAACGAAAGCGGTTTTCTCTACAACCGCCCGTACCGCAAGTCGGCGCGCATCGTCGGTGACGTGATCGGTAAGTATCACCCGCACGGCGACAGCTCGATCTACGAAGCTCTGGTCCGCATGACGCAGGACTGGTCGATGCGGCTGCCGCTGATCGACGGCCAGGGCAATTTCGGCTCGATGGACCCCGATCCCGCCGCCGCGATGCGTTACACCGAGGCGCGGCTGGCGAAGTCCGCCAATTACCTGATGGACGACCTCGACAAGGACACGGTCGACTTTCAGCCCAATTACGACGGGTCGGAGCGCGAGCCGCAAGTTTTGCCGGCGCGCTTCCCAAACCTGCTGGTCAATGGCGCGGGTGGCATCGCGGTCGGGATGGCGACCAACATCCCGCCGCACAATCTCGGCGAAGTCGTCGACGCCTGCCTCGCCTACATCGACAATGGCGCGATCACCACCGAAGAGCTGATGGAGATCGTTCCCGGCCCGGATTTCCCGACCGGCGCGATCATCCTCGGCCGCGCCGGCGCGCGTTCGGCCTATGAAACCGGGCGCGGCTCGGTGATCGTGCGCAGCCGCCACAAGATCGAGACCGGTCGCGGCGACCGCACCTCGATCGTCCTGACCGAGATCCCGTTCCAGCAGGGCAAGAACGCGCTGGTCGAAAAGATCGCCGAGGCCGCCAAGGACAAGCGCATCGAGGGCGTCAGCGACATTCGCGATGAATCGAACCGTGAAGGCGTCCGGATCGTCATCGACCTCAAGCGCGATGCGACACCCGAGGTGGTGCTCAACCAGCTCTGGCGGCACACGCCGGCGCAGGGCTCGTTCCCCGCGAACATGCTGGCGATCCGCGGTGGTCGCCCCGAGTTGCTCAACCTGCGCGACATCATCAGCGCGTTCGTGCAGTTCCGTGAACAGGTCATCACGCGCCGCGCCAAGTTCGAGCTGAACAAGGCCCGCGAGCGCGCGCACATTTTGCTCGGCCTCGTCATCGCGGTGACGAACCTCGACGAGGTCGTGCGGATCATCCGCGGGTCGTCGAGCCCCGCCGAGGCGCGGGGCAAATTGCTAACCCGCGACTGGCCAATCGCCGAGATTGCGCCGTATCTGCGGCTGGTCGAGGCGCTGGAAACCGATGTCGCCGGCGACACCTATCGCCTGTCCGAGGTGCAGGTCCGCGCGATTCTCGACCTGCGCCTCCACCGCCTCACCGCCTTGGGCCGCGACGAGATCGGCGACGAGCTGAAGACGCTCGCCGATTCGATCGCCGAATTGCTCGCGATCCTCTCCGATCGCGTGAAGCTCTATGCGGTGATGCGCGACGAATTCCGCGAGGTGCGCGAGCTGTTCGCGACGCCGCGCCGCACCGAGATCGCCGCCGCCGCCGACGGCATCGACGACGAGGATCTGATCGAGCGCGAGGACATGGTGGTGACCGTCACCATGGCCGGCTACATCAAGCGCACCCCGCTCGACGCGTTTCGTGCGCAGGCACGCGGCGGCAAGGGTCGCGCTGGCATGGCGACCAAGGACGAGGATGTCGTCACCAAGCTGTTCGTCACCTCGACGCACACCCCGGTGCTGTTCTTCTCGACGCTCGGGCGCGTGTACCGCATGAAGGTCTGGCGCCTGCCCGAGGGCGGGCCGGCGACGCGCGGCCGTCCGATGATCAACCTGCTCCCGCTCGAACAGGGCGAGACGATCTCGACCGTGCTGCCGCTGCCCGAGGACGAGGCGGAATGGGGCAAGCTCCACGTCATGTTCGCGACCGCCAAGGGCTCGGTGCGGCGCAACTCGATGGACGCGTTCACCAACGTGCCGTCGAACGGCAAGATCGCGATGAAGTTCGAGGGCGAGGATGCCGACGACCGGCTGATCGGCGTGGCGTTGCTCGACGAGGGCGACGACGTGCTGCTCGCCACCCGCGCCGGCAAGGCGATCCGGTTCGCCGCCGACGAGGTGCGCGAGTTCCAGAGCCGCAACTCGACCGGGGTGCGTGGCATCGCGCTCAAGGGCGACGATCAGGTCATCTCGCTGTCGGTGCTGCACCGCGTCGGGGTGCGCGATCAGGAAGAGCGCGACGAATATCTCCGCAATGCGCCGTGGAAGGAACGCGAGGGCGAGCTGACGATGCCGCTCGATCGCTTCGAGGAACTGCGCGCGCGCGAACAATTCGTGCTGACGGTCTGCGCCAACGGCTATGGCAAGATCAGCTCGGCCTATGAATATCGCCGTACCGGTCGCGGTGGGCAGGGCATCACCAACATCGACAATATAGCGCGCAATGGCCCGGTGGTCGCCAGCTTCCCGTCGACCAAGGCGGAGCAGCTGATGCTTGTCACCGACCAGGCGAAGATGATCCGGATGCCGCTCGGCTCGCTGCGCGTCATCGGTCGCGGCTCGGCGGGCGTGCGGCTGTTCAACGTCGCGAAGGACGAGCATGTCGTCTCCGCCGCGCGGATCGACGAGGAGCCCGAGCCCGAGGATGCCGCCGAGGCGCTGGTCGCCGAGGAACTGGCCGGCGATCAGCCGGTTGCTCCCGACGACGATGCGACAATCGGCGACGATGCCGCCGCTGGCCCGGAGGATGGTGAATGACCGACACGCCGCTGACCGCCTATAAGGTCCTGACCGCCGAACAGATGGCGACGCTGGAGCAGGACGGGCGGTTCGGCGGCGCACCGGTCGACGTGGCGGACGGCTACATCCATTTGTCGACCGCCGAGCAGCTCGCCGAGACGATCGACAAGCATTTCGCCGGTCAGGACGATCTGCACCTCGCTGCGATCGACCTTGCCGCGCATGGCGACAAGGTGAAATGGGAAGAGTCGCGCGGCGGCCTACTCTTCCCGCACCTTTACGGTGAGATGCTGCTGGAAACGGTGATTGCCTACGCTCCGCTCGATCGCCGCGCTGACGGTACGATCAAGCTCCCCACCACCGGTTGACCGTCGCCCCTGCGGAGGCAGGGGGCCATGTCTGTCGAATGGTTGCGAAACGCTCGTCACACATCGCGCCCCGAATGTATCAGAGTCGCATCAGGCCAAACCAGTGAGAGGCTCCTCCCTCCGCAGGGGCGACGGTCAGACGTAGAGATCCACCACCTCGCGTCCCTCGCCCACCGCCTGCAACAACAACGTCCGGTGGCAGTGGCACGGATCGCGCTCGAAACACAGCAATGCGCTCGGCACTTCCTCCGCCAGCGCGAGCATCTGCGCCGCCTGCGCCTGCGCTTCGGGCAGTTCGAGCTGGTCGTCATACACCGCGGTCAGCGTGGCCACATCGCCCTTCTTCGCCGCATCGCGCCCACGCTTCGGCGTCCCGAGTGCCTTCAGGTGCACATAATCGATCCCCACCTCCCGCAGCGACGCGGTCAGCGGCGACTTGGAAAAGCCGGGCCGCCGCGACAGCGGCAAGGCGCGTACGTCGATCACCCGCCGCACCCCCGCCGCCTGCAACGCGGCGATGAACCCGGCCATCGTCGCGCCTTCGTATCCGATGGTATAGATCGTCATGCGCCCCGAGGTGGTCGCGCGCCGCTGACAAGACAAGCCGCACAGGCTATCCGCCCCTCTATGACGTATGACATTCATATCGTAGGCGGCGGGCTCGCCGGGTCCGAGGCGGCGTGGCAATTGGCCGAGGCCGGGTTCAAGGTCCGCCTGTCCGAAATGCGCGGTGGCGGCGACACCACGCCTGCGCACCACACCGATGATCTCGCCGAGCTGGTCTGCTCGAACAGCTTCCGCAGCGACGATGCCGACAGCAATGCGGTCGGCCTGCTCCATCAGGAATTGCGTGCGCTCGGCTCGCTGATCCTGCGCGAAGGCGACCGCCACCGCGTCCCCGCCGGCTCGGCGCTCGCGGTCGACCGTGACGGTTTCTCGGCCAGCGTCACCGCTGCGGTCGCGGCACACCCGAACGTCGCGGTCGTCCGCGAGCGCATCGACACGCTCCCCGACACCCCGGCGATCATCGCCACCGGCCCGCTCACCGCGCCCGGTCTGTCGGAACAGATCGCCGCCGAGACAGGGCGCGACTCGCTCGCCTTTTTCGACGCGATCGCCCCGATCGTCCACCGCGACTCGATCGACATGGAGATCGCATGGTTCCAGTCGCGCTGGAACAAGGGCGAAGGGACGGATTACATCAACTGCCCGCTCGACAAGGACCAGTATCACGCCTTCGTCGCCGCGCTGATCGACGGTGAGAAGACCGAGTATCGCGAGTGGGAGAACGTGCCCTATTTCGAAGGCTGTATGCCGATCGAGGTAATGGCGGAGCGTGGCCCGGAGACGCTGCGCTTCGGCCCGATGAAAGGCGTCGGGCTCGACGATCCGCGCACCGGCCGCTGGCCCTATGCCTGCGTCCAGCTCCGCCAGGACAATGCGCTGGGCACGCTGTGGAACATCGTCGGCTTCCAGACCAAGCTCAAGCACGCCGAACAGGTCCGGCTGTTCCGCACCATCCCTGGCCTCGAAAACGCCGAGTTCGCACGGCTCGGCGGGCTCCACCGCAACACCTTCCTGCGCTCGCCCGAATTGCTCGACGCCACGCTGCGGCTTCGCTCGCGTCCCAACATCCGCTTCGCCGGCCAGATCACCGGCTGCGAGGGCTATATCGAAAGCGCTTCGATCGGCCTGCTCGCCGCCCGCTTCGCGATCGCCGACTTGCGGGGTGAAACGCTCGCCCCGCCCCCGATCGAAACCGCGCTCGGCGCGCTCTTGTCGCACATCACCGGCGGCGCGGAGGCGGACAGCTATCAGCCGATGAACGTCAATTTCGGCCTCTTCCCGCCGATCCCCGGCCGCACCAAAAAGGCCGATCGCAAGAAGATGTACACCGACCGCGCGCGTTCGGCGCTGGCGGAGTGGCTGGCGGCGTAAGTCCGTTGGCGTCATTGCGAGCGTAGCGAAGCAATCTAGGGCGTCCTGGTCCGGCTCTGGATTGCTCCGGTACGCTCACAATGACGCTCAGACCGGTATCGCCGTCGTATATTTCGTCATCGACAGCGCGAAATGCGAAGACGCCCCAGCCACCGAGGGATGCCCGAGCATGACCTGCATCAGAAAGTGGTTGTAGTCGCTGACATCCGCCACGACGATTCGCAGCAGGTAATCCCACTCACCCGACATTGAAAAACTCTCGACGATCTCCGGCCGCCCGTCGACGAATTGCTCGAACGCCTGCCGCGCTTCCAGCGCGTGACTGCGCATCCGCACGTTACATAGCACGTTGACCCCGCGCCCGACCGCCGCCGGATCGACCAGCCGCACCGTCCGCGTCAGCACGCCCCCCGCCTCCAACGCCTTAACCCGGCGCCAGCACGACGCCGACGACGCCCCCACGCGCTGCGCCAGATCGGCGCTGCTCAGCGTGCCATCCTCCTGCAACGCCGAAACGATGCGGCGATCGATGACGTCAAGTTGATCAATCTGGTTCATCACCGGTGGTTTTATCGCATCACCTGTTTCACGAATAGCGGCTTAACGCCCCATTCTGATAAGCATTGATCGCGGCCATATGCGATCGTGCCAGCATGGCAGATGCAGCGCTGATACGACCCGACGGGGTCGCCGCCGACTGGACGATCCCGCAGGGCTGGGATGCGTACACGGCCGAGGAACACGCCACCTGGGACACGCTCTTCGCGCGTCAGATCGCGATGCTGCCCGGCCGCGTCACGCCCGAGTTCACCGCCGGCCTCGACGTGCTCCGCCTCTCGAAACCCGGAATTCCCGACTTCGACGAATTGTCCGAGCGTCTGATGAAGGCCACGGGATGGCAGGTCGTCGCCGTACCCGGCCTCGTCCCGGACGACGTGTTCTTCGACCATCTCGCGAACCGTCGCTTCGTCTCGGGCAATTTCATCCGTCGCCCCGATCAACTCGACTATCTGCAAGAGCCGGACGTCTTCCACGACGTCTTCGGCCACGTCCCGCTGCTCGCGAATCCGGTATTCGCCGACTACATGCAGGCCTACGGGCAAGGCGGGCAGCGCGCCGCCGCGATGGGCGCGATTGATCGCCTGTCGCGCCTTTATTGGTACACCGTTGAATTCGGGTTGGTACGCGCCGGCGATGGCCTCGCGCTTTACGGCGCCGGGATCGTCTCCTCGCGATCCGAATCAATCTTCGCGCTCGACGACGCCTCGCCCAATCGCATTGGCTTCGACCTCGAACGCGTCATGCGCACCCGCTACCGGATCGACGATTTCCAGCAGAGTTATTTCGTGATCGACAGTTTCGAGGACCTGCTCGACCAGACGCTCAACACTGATTTCGCGCCGCTTTACGCCGAGCTGGAAGGCCAGCCGGACCACGACCCGGAGACGATCCTGGCGGACGACCGCGTCTACACGCGCGGTACGCAAGCGCACGTCCGTCGCTAACCTCTTCACCTGAAAGGCCCGACCATGACCGATCCCGCCAACCCGCTCGGCCTCGCCGGCTTCGAGTTTTGTGAATTCACCTCGCCCGATCCGGAGACGCTCGCCGGCCAGTTCGAGCAGATGGGCTTCGTCGCCGCGCACCGGCATCCGATGAAGCAGGTTACGCGCTACGTACAGGGCCGCATCAACCTGTTGCTCAACCGTGAGCCGACCGGACAAGCCGCTGATTTCCGCGCCTTCCACGGTCCGTCGGCGAGCGGCATGGCGTTCCGGGTCGCCGATCCGCAGGCCGCCTACGACCATGCGCTCGCCGAGGGCGCGACCGCGGTCGACGCCGCGGCGGGCACGCTCGGCGAGGGAAGCTTTCCGATCGAGGGCATCGGCGGCAGCTACCTCTATCTCGTGAAAGCTGGCGAGGATCTCTACGCCGATTGGGAGGAAGTCCCCGGCTGGCGCGAGGCCGCCGAGCAGAACAATGTCGGGCTCGATATTCTCGACCATCTCACCCATAATGTCCGCCGCGGCGAGATGCGAACATGGTCGAGCTTCTACGGCCGGCTATTCGGGTTCGAGGAGCAGAAGTTCTTCGACATCAAGGGCAAGGCCACTGGTCTCTTCAGCCAGGCGATGATCGCCCCCGATCTCGCGATCCGCATCCCGCTCAACGAGAGCAAGGATGAAACCTCGCAGATCGAGGAATTCATCCGCGAGTATAATGGTGAGGGCATCCAGCACCTCGCGCTGACGACGGACAACATCTACGAAACCGTCGAGAAGCTGCGCGCGCGCGGCGTACGGCTACAGGATACGATCGAGACCTATTACGAGCTGGTCGACAAGCGCGTCCCCGACCATGGCGAGGACCTTGAGCGGCTGAAGCGCAACCGCATCCTCATCGACGGCAATGTCGGCGAGGAGGGCATTCTGCTCCAGATCTTCACCGAGAATATGGTCGGCCCGATCTTCTTTGAGATCATACAGCGCAAGGGTAATCAGGGCTTCGGCAACGGCAATTTTCAGGCCTTGTTCGAAAGCATTGAATTGGATCAGATCCGGCGCGGCGTGGTCAAGGTCGACGCTTAGGCGTCGACTGCGACGCGCAGGTATCTGCGACTGCGCCCGGGCGGCACGGTCAGCCGGGGCACAGCCCCCGGCTCGGCCGGGTCCTACGCCCCGGCGGGTTGATAAAAGGAGAGAGCCATGACCGACACGCCCCGCTACCACCCCGGCTTCGGCAATCATGTGTCGTCCGAGGCGGTCACCGGTGCATTGCCGGTCGGTCGCAACTCACCGCAGCACGTCCCGTTTGGCCTCTACACCGAACAACTCTCCGGCACCGCCTTCACCGCGCCGCGGCACGAGAACCGCCGAAGCTGGCTTTATCGCCTTCGCCCTACCGCGCAGCACCCGGCCTTCACCCGCTACGATGGCGCGCCAAACCTCCGTTCCGCCCCTTTTGATACACCTCCCTCACCCAACCGGATGCGTTGGGACCCGCTTCCGTGGCCGGACGCAGCAACCGACTGGCTCGATGGCCTCGTCACCTACGGCGGCAACGGCAGCGTGGCGGAGCAGACCGGCGTCGCGATCCACCTCTACGCCGCCACCATCGACATGGATCGCGCCTTCTTTTCCGCGGACGGCGAATGGCTGATCGTGCCGCAGGACGGCCACCTCGCGATTGATACCGAACTCGGCCGGATCGACGTCGCCCCGCTCCAGATCGCCGTCATCCCCCGCGGTGTCCGCTTCCGCATCGCGCTCTCCAACGGCCGCGCCCGCGGCTATGTCCTCGAAAACTACGGCGCGCCCTTTCGCCTCCCCGATCTCGGCCCGATCGGCGCGAACGGCCTTGCCAACCCGCGCGACTTCGAGACGCCGGCAGCATGGTTCGAGGACAGCGACGAACCCTGCACCGTCATTCAAAAGTTTCAGGGCGCGCTGTGGCAAACCACTATCGACCATTCGCCGTTCGACGTGGTGGCATGGCATGGCAATCACGCCCCATATCGCTATGATCTAACGCGCTTTAATACGATCAACACGGTTTCGTTCGACCACCCCGACCCGTCGATCTTCACCGTGCTGACATCACCGAGCGACACGCCCGGCACCGCCAATTGCGATTTCGTGATCTTTCCGCCGCGCTGGATGGTCGCGGAGGGCACGTTTCGCCCGCCGTGGTTCCACCGCAACGTCATGAGCGAATTCATGGGTCTGATCGCTGGCGCTTACGACGCCAAGGAAGGCGGCGGTTTCGTCCCCGGTGGTGCCAGCCTCCACAACCAGATGAACGGCCACGGCCCCGATCAGACGAGCTATGAGAAAGCCGTCGCAAGCGACTTGAAACCGGCCAAGATCGACGGAACGATGGCGTTCATGTTTGAAACTCGCCATGTCGTGCGTACCACCCCTTGGGCGCAAACTTCGCCAACGATGCAACTCGACTACGACGAGGTCTGGCGCGGCTTTCCCAAGGCGACACTACCGCGGTGATCCACTGCACTGGAAAAAACCGTCGACCCTGCTAGCGTGTCGCCCATGCAGTTTCTCAAGATCCTGTTCTGGTCGCTGCTGGCGTTCGTCGCCGCGGTGTTCACGTTTGGCAATTGGACCAACGTCACCGTCCAGCTCTTCGGCGGGCTGGTCGCGGAGGTGAACCTGCCGCTGCTGCTGCTGGCCACCTTCCTGCTCGGCTTCGTGCCGACGCTGATCTACCAGCATTGGGTGCGCTTCCGCCTGCGTCAGCGATTGACCGCCGCAGAACGCGCGACCGAAAGCGCGCTCGCCGCCGTCCGTGGGGTCGAGGCGTCGCCCGTCCAGACGCCGCCTGCGACCCCCGTTACCGGAGGCGAATAATGGCCAATCGCATCTTCGTCGCCCTCGACACACCCGACCTCGATCGCGCCCGCACGCTGGCGCAAAAGGTCCGCCACCATGTCGGCGGGATCAAGCTCGGGCTGGAGTTCTTCTGCGCGCATGGCCCGGCCGGCGTCCGCGCGATGGAGGAGATCGGCCTGCCCGTCTTCCTCGACCTCAAGCTGCACGATATCCCCAATACGGTCGCGAAGGCAGTGCAGTCGCTCGCCGGGCTCGCCCCGGCGGTGCTGACCGTCCACGCCAGCGGCGGCCGCGCGATGCTGGAAGATGCCAAGGCGGCGGCGCATCCCTCGACTAGGGTGGTCGCGGTGACGATGCTCACCAGCCTCGACGAGGACGATCTCGCCGCGACCGGCGTGTCGGGCAGCGCGCACGACCACGTCCTGCGCCTCGCCGACCTGGCACGTGAGGCCGGGCTCGACGGCATCGTCTGCTCGGGCGCCGAGGTGAAGGCTGCGCATGCCGTGTGGCCGAAGGGCTATTTCGTCGTCCCCGGCGTTCGCCCGGCGGATGGCGAGGTCGGCGACCAGAAGCGTGTCGTTACCCCCCGCATGGCGGTCGACCACGGCGCGTCGATGCTGGTCATCGGCCGACCGATCACCCGGGCCGAGGACCCGGACGCCGCTGCCCGCGCGATCGCCGCCACGCTCTGACGCGCCATTGGCAGCGTGCGGGCAAGCGCCTAAAGCCGCCCGATGCCTGTCACCGCCAAAATCTGCGGCCTCTCGACACCCGAAACGCTCGACGCCGCACTGAAGGGCGGCGCGAGCCATGTAGGCTTCGTCGTCTTCCCGCCGTCACCCCGGCACCTGTCGCTCGACCGTCTCGCCGGCCTCGTTGCGCAGGTACCCGCGCACGTCCGCAAGGTCGGTGTCTTCGTCGACCCTGACGACGAGTTGCTTGCAGCGACGGTGGCTGCTGGCAAGCTCGACGCGATCCAGCTCCACAAGACCACGCCCGCCCGCGTCGCCTCACTCCGCCGCCTGTCGGCGCGCGAGACATGGGCGGCAATCGCGGTAAAGACCCGCCCCGACCTTGCCGCGGCGCCCGCCTTCGCCGACGCCGCCGACCGCTTGCTCTACGACGCCAAGACGCCGGAGGGCGCGACGCTCCCCGGCGGCATGGGCGTCCGCTTCGACTGGCAGCTGCTCGACGGCTTCCGCCACCCGCTCCCCTGGGCTCTGTCCGGCGGACTCGACCCCGCAAACGTCGCCGAGGCGATCGCACGGACCCGCGCCCCGCTGGTCGACGTTTCGTCGGGCGTCGAGTCCACGCCCGGCGTCAAGGACGTGGACAAGATCGCCGCCTTCCTGCAACGAGTTTCCGCATCATGAACGCACCCAATTCCTTCCGCGCGCAGCCGGACGAGCGCGGGCATTTCGGCCCTTATGGCGGCCGCTATGTCTCCGAGACGCTGATGCCGCTGATCCTCGACCTGGAGCGCGAGTATCGCGCCGCCAAGCAGGACCCGGCCTTTGCCGCGCAGTTCGACGACCTGCTCGAACATTATGTCGGACGCCCCTCGCCCCTCTATTATGCCGAGCGGCTGACCGACACGCTGCGCGACAGCGCGGCCGACGGCATGGGCGCACAGGTCTGGTTCAAGCGCGACGAGCTGAACCACACCGGCGCGCACAAGATCAACAATTGCATCGGCCAGATCCTGCTCGCGATCCGCATGGGCAAGACGCGGATCATCGCCGAGACCGGCGCCGGTCAGCACGGCGTCGCCACGGCGACGGTTTGTGCGCGCTTCGGGCTGCCGTGCGTGATCTACATGGGCGCCAAGGACGTCGAGCGGCAGCAGCCGAACGTCTTCCGCATGAAGCTGCTCGGGGCCGAGGTCCGCGCGGTCGAAAGCGGCGCGCGCACGCTGAAGGATGCGATGAACGAGGCGCTGCGCGACTGGGTCGCTAACGTCCACGACACCTTCTACATCATCGGCACCGCCGCCGGCCCGCACCCGTACCCGGAGCTGGTCCGCGACTTCCAGAGTGTGATCGGCCGCGAGGCGCGCTCCCAGTTGCTCGATCGCACCGGCCGCCTGCCTGACCTGCTGGTCGCCGCGATCGGCGGCGGGTCGAATGCGATCGGGCTGTTTCACCCCTTCCTCGACGATGCGGACGTCAAGATGCTCGGCGTCGAGGCAGCAGGCGAAGGGCTGGAGGCCAAGCACGCCGCCAGCCTCGCCGGCGGCTTCCCGGGCGTGCTCCACGGCAACAAGACCTATCTGTTGCAGGACGACGATGGCCAGATCGCCGAGGCGCATTCGATCTCCGCCGGCCTGGACTATCCCGGCATCGGCCCCGAACATGCGTGGCTGAAGGACAGCGGGCGCGTCGACTATACCGCCGTCACCGATCGCGAGGCGCTCGACGCCTTCCAGCTCCTGTGCCGAACCGAGGGCATCATCCCCGCGCTGGAACCGTCGCATGCGATTGCCGCCGTCGCGCGCACGGCCAAGACCATGCCACAGGACGCGATCATCCTCGCCAATCTGTGCGGTCGCGGCGACAAGGACATCTTCACCGTCGCTGAAGCGCTGGGAGTGCAGATTTGACCCGCCTTGCCGATGCCTTCATCGCCGACCGTCCCGCGCTGATCTGCTTCGTCACCGCGGGCGACCCGTCGACCGCCGCCACCCCCGCGATCCTCGACGCTTTGGTCGAGGGCGGCGCGGACGTGATCGAGCTGGGCATGCCCTTCACCGATCCGATGGCGGATGGCCCGGCGATCCAGGCCGCAAACATCCGCGCGCTCGACGGCGGAGTAACGACCGCCGATATCCTGCGGATCGCCACGGATTTCCGCGCCCGTCATCCGCTCACCCCACTGGTGCTGATGGGCTATGCCAACCCGATGCTACGTCGGGGCGCCGAGTGGTTCGCCACGGCGCTGCATGACGCAGGCGTTGATGGCGTGATCTGCGTCGACGTTCCTCCCGAGGAAGACGACGCGCTCGGCCCGGAATTGCGCGCGATGGGGATCGACCTCATCCGCCTCGCCACGCCGACGACGCGCGACGGACGGATCGCCGAGGTGCTGAACGGCGCGAGCGGCTTCATCTATTACGTTTCGGTCGCCGGCATCACCGGCAAGCAGCAGGCGCAGCAGGCGTCGATCGAGGAAGCCGTCGCGCGGCTGAAGCACGCCACCGATCTGCCGGTCGCGGTCGGCTTCGGCGTCCGCACCCCCGAACAGGCGCGCGCGATCGGTCGGGTTGCGGACGGCGTCGTCGTTGGCTCGGCGATCGTCGAGATCGTCGCCGAGCACGGCGCCGCTGCACCCGCGCCGGTCGCCGCCTATATCAAGACGCTGTCGGCCGCGCTTGCCGACGCACGAAAGGTTTCCGCATGAGCTGGCTCAGCAACGTCCGCAACGCCTTGTCCGGGATCGTGCCCGGCGGTGCCAGGGCGCAGACTCCCGATCACCTCTGGCACAAGTGCAAGGGCTGCGGGACGATGGTCTTCACCAGGGAGCTGGAGGAGAATCTCTACGTCTGCCCGACCTGCGACCATCATGAGCGGATCGGCCCCAGCGAGCGCTTCGAGCAACTGCTCGACCCCGCCAGCATCGACGTGCTGCCCGCGCCGCGCTCGCCCGAGGACCCGCTCAAGTTCCGCGACTCAAAGCGCTACGCCGATCGCCTGAAGGCGGCGCGCGCCAGCACCGGCGAGCAGGACGCGTTCGTCAACGCGCGCGGCACGATCGACGGGCACCGCGTCGTGATCGGCGTACAGGACTTCGCCTTCATGGGCGGCTCGATGGGCCAGGCCGTCGGCGAGGCGTTCATCCAGGGCGTCGAGACTGCGGTGAAGGACCGCGCGCCGTTCATCGTCTTCACCGCCTCGGGTGGCGCACGCATGCAGGAAGGCATCCTCAGCCTGATGCAGATGCCGCGCAGCACTGTCGCGATCCAGATGCTTCACGATGCCGGGTTGCCCTATATCGTCGTGCTGACCGATCCAACCTCGGGCGGCGTCATGGCGGCCTATGCGATGCTCGGCGACGTCCACATCGCCGAGCCCAAGGCGACGCTCGCCTTCACCGGCCGCCGCGTGATCGAGAGCACGATTCGCGAGAAGCTGCCCGATGATTTTCAGACCAGCGAATATTATCTGGAGCACGGCATGATCGACATGGTCGTCCACCGTCGCGAACTGCGCGCAAAGCTGGCGACGGTCATCGGCTATCTCTGCGGCGAGCGAAAGGCTGCCTGAGATCACCCCTCCCCTTCAGGGGCGGAGTCGGGGGTGGGGAACTCTCAGGGGTTCGCTCTCAGCGCAAATGCGCCACCCCACCCCCTTGAAGGGACGGGCTAACCAGAACCTTCGCGACATCGTCACCCCACCGTGACGCGTTCGCTGGTACTGAGCGTCACTCCGCGGAGGACGACAGGCAGTATCCAAGCTGGATGGATCAAGCCGTGACCACGAAGCAAGCGACGGCCGATCACGCCGTCTCCACCGATACCGCCGTTCAGGCACAGCTCGACCGCCTCTGGTCGCTGTCGCCGGGCGCTGACGTGCTCGGGCTCGACCGGATCACGCGGCTGCTCGCGCGGCTTGGCGATCCGCACCACGCGCTCCCGCCGGTGTTCCACGTCGCCGGCACCAACGGCAAAGGCTCTACCTGCGCCTTCCTCCGCAGCGCGCTGGAGGCAGCGGGCCACCGTGTTCATGTCTACACCAGCCCGCATCTGGTTCGCTTTAACGAGCGTATCCGGCTGGCGGGGCGGTTGATTGACGATGCAGCGCTGGCAACGCTGCTGGCGGAAGTGCTCGATCAGTCCGACGGGATTGGCGCCAGTTTCTTCGAGATCACCACCGCCGCCGCCTTCCTCGCCTTCGCGCGCACGCCCGCGGATGCCTGCGTGATCGAGGTTGGGCTTGGCGGGCGGCTCGATGCCACCAACGTCCTCCCTGCCCCGGTCGTCTGCGGGATCGCGGCGCTCGGCGTCGATCATCAGGCGTTCCTCGGCGACTCGCTCGAACAGATTGCGGCGGAGAAGGCCGGGATCGCCAAACCCGGCGTGCCGCTGGTCACGATGCGCTATCCGCCTGACATCGCCGCCCCGATCGCGCGCACTGCGGCAGCATCCGGCGCGATATGGCACCCGCTGCCCGACGCGTGGCGCTTCGAGACAGAAGATCAGCGTCTAACCTACATTGATGATGCCGGCCCGCTCGATCTGCCTCTGCCGGCGTTGCCCGGCACGCATCAGAGTGCCAATCTGGCGCTCGCGGTTGCGATGATCCGGCATCAATCGGCGGTTGGCGTCACCGTGGCAGCACTTGAGGCCGCGGCTATATCGACACACTGGCCTGCCCGCCTCCAACGGCTCTCGCCCGGACCCCTCACCTCGGCTCTGGGGGCCGTGCCGGTATGGCTCGATGGCGGACACAATCCATCTGCCGGCCAGGCGATCGCCGATTCGCTCGCCCGGCTGACGATCAGTCCCGCCGAACGTCCACTGACGATCGTCGCCGGCATGCTCGCCAACAAGGACGCGGCGGGATTTCTGGCCCCCTTCGCGGGAGCGATTGGCACCCTGATCGCTGTTCCTGTCCCGGATCATGCCTGCCATGCGCCTGCGGATCTGCTCGCCGTCGCGGCTGGCCTCGGCATTCCGCACCGCATGATTGCGGCGGATATCCCGTCGGCGATGGCGGCAATCGCCGCGCAGACGACGCCGCACGAGGCGGTGTTGATCGCCGGATCGCTCTATCTGGCCGGTGAGGTGTTGAGTGCCAACGACGAAGCGCCACAATAAGTCAAAGTCTGCGATTGACTTGCAATAGCGTACGGGCGAACCTGCACGGGCAGGAGGAGTCGCCCGTATATGACCCAGCTTCCCACCCCGGTTCTTGCCATCCACGCCCTGCCGCACACGCTGCCCGAATGCCCCAATGCCCGCGTGATTTTGTTCGCGATGCGCCGCATGGGTGCCCATGGCCTCGCGGACGCGCGGGCGGCGCATGGCTTCTTCACCAGCTTCGGCGAGGCGTTTCGCCGTCCATTGATGCTGATGCGCGTATTGATGGCCGATCTTGCTGGCAGTGCGATGGTGCCGATCGCGATCGCTCCCTGCTGCTGCGCGCGAATGACCGCTTCGGAGCAGGTGTTGCTCGCGATCCTCGCGCGGGTCGAGACACGTACCGACAGCGCGCACGTGCTGATGCAGGATCTGCTCGGCCAGCGTCACGTCGACGGCGCGCTGGCCAGCGCCGCTGCCCTCGCCGCTGCTTTCGCCGACGAGGGACGGCCGGTCTGCCTCTAGGCGGCTGCCCCGTCGCGCGCGTCGCCCGGCCCCTCGGTTCCGGCGCTACCGACTGAGCGATCGACGAGGCCCGATCGGCTCATCCACCAGAACAGCGCCACGCCGGGCAGCGCCAGCACCACCGTCAGCAGGTAGAAATTGACGTATCCGACCTGCTCGACCAGCGCTCCGGCACTCGCCCCCGTGATGATCCGGCCGATCACGCTCGCCGCCGCGGAGATCAGCGCATATTGCGCGGCGGTGAAGCGCAGGTCGCACAACGCCGAGAAATAGGCGACCACCGTCACCCCGCCGATCCCCGACGCGATGTTTTCGAAGGTCATCGCACCCGCGAGGCCAGGGTTGCTATGCCCCGCCGCCGCCAGCGCCGCGAAGCTGGCGTTCGAGACCGCCATCAGCACCAGACTGATCAGCACCGATCGCTTCAGGCCCAGCCGCGCATACATGACACCGCCAAGGAAAATACCGATCAGATAGGCCCAGAAACCGACCCCGACGTCGTACAAGGCGATTTCGTCATTGGTAAATCCGGTATCATTGAGCAACAGCCGCAGCACCAATTGCCCCAGCGTGTCGCCGATCTTGTGGATCAGGATGAACACCAGCACCACGACCGCGCCCGGACGCGCAAAAAATTGCACGAACGGCCGCCAGATCGCCGCCAGCGTGGAACCGGCCCCGCGTCGCGGCTCGACCTCACGGTGCCGCCGCGGCTCCCCGACGATCAGCCCGGCCACCATTGCCGGCAATGCCAGCACCGCCGTCGCTAGATAAGCAACTGTCCAGCCGTGCCGGGCGGCAACGAACAGCGCAAGCGACGCCGCGCCCGCCGACCCGATCCGCCACCCATACTGGCTCATGCCCGATCCGACGCCCAATTGGCGCGGTTCAAGGATCTCGATGCGATAGGCGTCGATCACCACATCGAAGGTCGATCCGGCCACCGCAACCAGGATCGCGGCCGTGACGGTCGATCCGATGCTCGCGCCAGGATCGACCATCGCCAGATTGGCCACTGCCGCGATCACCAGCACTCCGGCGACGAGCAACCACGACACTCGCTGGCCCAGGCCGCCAAGCACCGGCAGACGCACACCATCAACCACCCAGGCCCACAGGAATTTGATATTGTAGACAAGAAACGCCAGGCTGAACGCCGTCACCGTCTTCTTGTCGATCCCGCTCTGCGCAAGTCGCGTGGTCAGCGTCGCGGCGATCATCGCGTACGGAAAACCCGATGACACGCCCAAGGCAAAGGCGGCAAGCGGCCCGCGCTCCAAATACGGGCGCACACCGTCTAGCCAGGTCCGTCCGTCCGTACGCGCCACCATTCACATCGCCTTCGCTCAATCCGGCGTCGGGCTTAGCGCGAAATCACGGTCAGGTAAGCCCGGTCATCGACGAACCGCCGCCGAACAAGCGTAATCCGCCCGGCATGCGCGACGGGGCCTTGCCCTCGGCTCCGGATTCAATGGCTTCGATCGAACCCAGAAGGTCGCGCGGTGTATAGGGCTTGGCGAGACACCCCACCGCGACACCCTCGGCATTGGCCGGACAACTCCCGGTCACGAACAACGCCGGGATGCCGCGCGCTGATGCCGCGCGCGCCACATCAAGCCCGCTGCCATCGGCTAGCCTGACATCAACCAGCACCAGATCGATCGCCGCTCCGCCCTCGATCAATCGCACCGCATCCGCGACGCGGTCAACGGTGGCGACCACATCGAAGCCCTGCTCGCTGAGCAGATGCTCCGTATCGAACGCGACCAAGGGTTCGTCCTCCACCACCAGCAACTTCTCGATGGATCGCTGTTTCCGCCCGAACAACATCGCTTGTTTCGCCCCGGTATCGTCTTCATCGCTCAACACGGCTGAGGCGAATTATGTCCCGCGTCATCGCGTCCTTGCCCGGTGGCACATGATCACGGTCCTTGTTGCGGGCGAGCGCAGACCGTAAGCGACCCGGATGGCCGACGAACGTTCACCACACCGCATCGCCAAGCTGCTCGCTCGCGCCGGCGTCGCCTCCCGGCGCGAGGTCGAACGGATGATAGCGGAAGGGCGCGTCGCGAAAGACGGCGTTACGCTGGACACCCCCGCTACGATCCTACCCTCGCTCGACGGCGTCACCGTGGATGGCGAGCCCGTTGCCGCGGCCGAGCCGACCCGGCTGTTTCTGTTCCACAAGCCGACCGGGGTACTCACCGCCGAGCGCGATCCGGCAGGGCGCGCCACGATCTACGACAGGCTGCCAAAAGATCTGCCGCGACTCGTTCCGGTCGGCCGGCTCGATCTCAACACCGAAGGGCTGTTGCTTCTCACCACCGATGGCGAACTGAAGCGTCAGCTCGAACTGCCTTCCACCGGGGTCGAGCGTAGCTATCGCGCGCGTGCCTATGGTCAGATCAGCCAGGCGCAACTTGAGGAACTGATCCACGGTATCGAGATCGATGGCGTCCGCTACGGCGCGATCGACGCCAATCTCGAACGCCGCACCGGCGCCAACGTGTGGATCGAGATGACGCTGAGCGAGGGCAAGAACCGCGAAGTGCGCCGCGTGCTCGAACATCTCGGGCTGCGCGTCAGCCGGCTGATCCGCACGCGCTATGGTCCTTTCGTGCTCGGCGACCTTCCGGTCGGTGACATCGGCGAAGTGCGCGTCGCGGACCTGATCGCGTTCCGCCAGACGCTGAAGGCCGCCGCACGCCAGCGCCCGCCGGTCGCCGATGTAGCGGTGGCGGGTAGCCGCCGTGCGCCCGCCCCGCGCCAGCCAACCTCGGCGCGCCCGGCACGACCGAACGTCCCCAGTCCGACGCGCACCACACCGGGCATGCCCCCAAGCACTCCGGGCACCTTGCGTCGCCAGCGGCCAACTGCTCTCGCCACGCCTCGCCCGGCGCCGAAGCCGGCGGCACCCAAGGTCGAGGAGCAGATGCTCACCCCGGAGCGCCCCGCGCGCATCAAACGCCAGCCCGGCTGGGCCAAGCCGAAGCCCAAGCCCGGCGCACGACCGCGCTCGGGTGCGCCGCGGGGGCGCAAGTGAGGATCATTGCCGGCCAATGGCGCGGTCGCCCACTCGTCGCGCCGAAGGGCGACGCGACTCGCCCCACCGCTGACCGCACGCGCGAGGCGCTGTTCTCGATGCTGACCAGCCGCGTCGGTAGCTTTGAGGGGCTGGCGGTCGCGGACCTGTTCGCAGGCTCAGGCGCACTCGGGCTGGAGGCCTTGTCACGCGGCGCCACCACGTGCCTGTTTGTCGAGCAGGACAAGGCAGCGCTCGATGCCCTGCGCGCCAATGTCGCGAGACTGGGAGTGGCGGGCGCGGACATCCGGCCAGCGTCGGTGATGGCGATCGGCCCGGCGCGCGCGCCGCTCGACGTTGTTATGATGGACCCGCCCTACGCGACCGGCGCCGGTGCGGTTGCCGCGGACAAGCTGGCGCGTTTGGGCTGGATCGGCCCGGCGACATGGGTGTCGATCGAGACCGCCAAGGGCGAGGGCGAAGTGCCGTCAGGCTTCGTGGTAGATGCCGATCGCACGCACGGTCGGGCGCGCCTGATGCTGCTGCGACTCGGCTGACCGTCAGGAAGCATTGCCCCGCGGCCGCATCGCGATCAAAGCGATCAGGCTTACGAGCGACATTGCCGCCAGATACCCGCCGACCAGCGACAGCCCGCCGTGGCGCGCTAGGGTCTCGGCCGCGACCGGGGTCAGCCCGCCGCCAATGATCCCCGCCATATTAAACGCCAGACTGACTCCCGTATAGCGCACCCGAGCCGGGAACAGCCCTGGCAACCAAGCACCTAACGGCCCATAGACGAACCCCATCGCGAACAGCGCCACCGCCAGACTGGCGAAGATCAACGGCGGCGATCCCGAGCCCAGTCCCGGCGCCAGAACGAAGCCCGCAGCCACCGCGAACACGCATCCCCAGGTCAAC
Source organism: Sphingomonas sp. NPDC079357 (assembly GCF_044901155.1). Taxonomy (NCBI): domain Bacteria; kingdom Pseudomonadati; phylum Pseudomonadota; class Alphaproteobacteria; order Sphingomonadales; family Sphingomonadaceae; genus Sphingomonas; species Sphingomonas sp. NPDC079357. Next base: position 531,244 of record NZ_JBJDOM010000002.1, on the reverse strand, counting down.
ACGTATCGCGCGTCACGCCGGTCGGCCCAGATCCCGGACAGGACGATACCGACTGCCATAAACATGATCGCGCCAAGCTGCATCGAGAGGATCATCGGACGCGCAATTCCCAGCCGGGTGGTGGCGTAGCCCAGCGCGAACGCAGTCGCGATGTAATAGACTGCGAAGCACGCGATCGCGCCCGCGGTTCCGCCCAGCGCCGCACGCCAGTGTTCGCGGAGCAGTTCGCCCATCGGCACGGCGGGCGGCGGTCCTTCCTCCAGCACCTGCGCAAAGGCCGGCGTCTCGGCGATCTTCAGCCGCACCCAGAGGCCAAGGCCGACCAATACGATCGAGAGCAAGAACGGGATGCGCCATCCCCAGGCTGTGAAGTCCTCCGCGCTCATCGCCAGCCCCAGCAGCAAAAACAGTCCGTTAGCGGCGATGAACCCAACCGGTGCGCCCAATTGCGGCACCATACCATAGCGCCCACGCCAACCCGGCGGCGCATTTTCGACTGCCAGCAGCGCCGCTCCACCCCACTCGCCGCCCAAACCGAACCCCTGCCCAAACCGCAGCAGGCAGAGCAGCACCGGTGCCAGATAACCCGCCTGCGCATAGGTCGGCAAAAACGCGATCGCGAGCGTCGAGCCACCCATCAGCATCAGGCTGACGACCAGCGTCGATTTTCGCCCGATCCGGTCGCCGTAATGGCCGAACGCCCATGCCCCGACCGGTCGCGCGAAAAACGCCACCGCAAGGCTGGCATAGGCGGCCAGCAGTTGCGCGGAAGGATCACCCGCCGGAAAAAACAGCGGCCCGAACACCAGCGAGGCAGCCGTCGCGTAGATGTAGAAATCATAGAACTCGACGGACGTGCCGACGAGGCTTGCGAGCAGGATGCGGCGATGCGAGGCGACCTGCGCTGCGGCGGGCAAAGGTGTAAAGGCCATAGTCCCTTTCCGCGCGCCGGTTGCCCGACGTCAACGCACAAAAATATGTCGCCGCAGTCACGAAAGCGGGCTCGAAAGACACATGGCAGCAATGTTGACGCGTTAAAGAAGGAATGTGCGAGGCAGCCTCACGGCGCGCGTCGCATATTGCCGGGCTACCCCCCCTCGCCCGGCTATTCCCTGAACTACGGGGCGGCCCTTCTCGGCCGCCCCGATTTTTCAATGCGATAATCCCTCGCGCATTTGCGTCATCTTGGATCGATCGGCGATTTTGCGCCGCTGCGCTGCGGCATGTAGCTGATCGCGGGTGCGATGATCGCGCGCCTCCGCAGGCTTCTTCGCGGTGTCTTCAGGTCTGGCGAAGAATTCCCGCCCCTTGCGCGTGTCTTGTCGTTGGTCCGAGCATATCGCTCGCCGGATGAAGCTTCTCGCGCCTCCCTTGGTAGATACGGTCCTCCCGTCCTACGCCCTTGCCTCCCTTATTGCCGCAGCCGGGTTTCCTGTATTCGGCGGCTTCGGACATCGGACGCACCTACTGCCCGACCCAGATTGAATGAGAAAAGGTGCCAGCTCAGCTTGTAGTAACGAAGCTGTCCATCACCCGCTTGCGGCCAGCCTGTTCGAAATCGATCTCCAGCTTGTTGCCCTCGATCTCCGCGATCGCGCCATAGCCGAATTTCTGATGGAACACGCGCTGCCCGATAACGAGATCGCCGCGTCCCTTATTGCCGAGGCTGACCGCAGAAGCTCGACTTTCAACCACTCGCGCCGGTTCGCGGGTGAACGTCCGGCTCGACCATTCGCCGCCCGGCTTTACGTTCAGCGTTCCAGCCGCCCGCTGCCAACCCGGCCCGCGACCAGTGCCACGTGCGACATCGGCGAACGGATCCGCGCGCTCGGACCAATTCGCGCGCCACAGGCTCTCCCCCCCCGACATGCTAGTCTCGCTTTCGACATGCTGCGAAGGCAGTTCACCGACGAAACGCGATGGGATCGAGCTGGTCCACTGGCCATAGATACGACGATTGGCGGCATGAAGGATCGTTGCCAGGCGCCGCGCGCGCGTGATCGCAACGTAAGCCAGCCGCCGCTCCTCTTCCAGCGAACGCGTCCCGCCTTCGTCGAGTGCTCGCTGTGACGGGAACAATCCCTCTTCCCACCCGGCCAAGAAGACTGTGTCGAATTCCAGCCCCTTGGCGGCATGGATCGTCATGATCGTCACCTTCGGGTCGTCCCGCGTAGCCTCATTGTCCATGACGAGGCTGACGTGCTCGAGGAATGCGCCAAGGTTCTCATATTCCTCCATCGCGCGTACCAGCTCGGTAAGGTTCTCCAGCCGTCCCGCCGCTTCGGTGGACTTCTCCGCCTGATACATGGCGGTATAGCCGCTCTCGTCGAGGATCTGCCGCGCCAGTTCGGGGTGCGGCAGGTCTCGCGCCATGTCGCGCCACCGCGCGACGTCGCCAACGAACCGCCCCAACGCCTTGCGCGCCTGAGGAGTCAACTCGTCGGTGTCGAGGATGCGCGCCGCCGCGATCGACAACGGCAGTCCTTCGGCACGCGCCAGCTGATGCAACTTTGCGATGGCCTTGTCGCCCAGTCCACGCTTGGGTGTGTTGACGATCCGCTCGAACGCCAGATCGTCAGCCGGCTGGTTGACGACACGCAGATATGCGAGCGCGTCGCGTATCTCGGCGCGCTCATAGAAGCGGAAACCCCCGACGATCCGGTACGGCAGCCCAATCGCGATGAAGCGATCTTCGAACTCGCGGGTCTGATGCTGAGCACGAACGAGGATTGCGACATCATCGAGGCTCTTGCCCGATCGTTGCGCCACCTCGATCTCGTCGCCGACCCGCCGGGCCTCCTCCGGGCCGTCCCACACGCCCAGCACGCGAACCTTCTCGCCAGCGTTCAGTTCGGTCCACAATTCCTTACCGAGCCGGCCGCCATTATTGGCGATCACGCCCGACGCGGCACCCAAAATATGTGGCGTAGACCGGTAATTCTGCTCCAGCCGGATGACCTTGGCGCCAGGAAAGTCTTTCTCAAACTTCAGGATGTTTTCGACTTGTGCACCCCGCCAGGAATAGATCGATTGATCATCGTCACCGACACAGCAGATATTACGGCGCTCCTGCGCCAGCAGACGTAGCCAGAGGTACTGAACTGAGTTCGTGTCCTGATACTCGTCCACCATTATGTAGCGAAATCGCTGCTGATAATGTTCAAGCACGCCACGATCGCGCTTGAGGATCGTCAGGACGTGGAGCAGCAGATCGCCAAAATCGCAGGCGTTCACTGCCTTCAGGCGATCCTGATATTGCTGGTACAGTTCACCGCCGCGCCCGTTGGCGTAGCGTTCGCTTTCACCGGCCTCGATATCGGCGGGGATCAGCCCCTTGTTTTTCCACTCGTCGATCAACCCAGCCAGCGAACGCGCCGGGAAGCGCTTCTCATCGATGTCCGCCGCGACAATCAGCTGCTTCAGCAAGCGCAATTGGTCATCGGTATCGAGGATCGTGAAATTACTCTGCAGCCCTACCAGCTCAGCATGACGACGCAGCATTTTGGCGCCGATCGCGTGGAAGGTGCCCAGCCACGGCATCCCTTCCACCGCATCGCCGACCAGCCGTCCGACCCGCTCACGCATCTCGCGCGCGGCCTTGTTCGTAAAGGTGACAGACAGAATTTCCGACGGATATGCGCGCCGGGTCCACAACAGATGCGCCAAGCGGGCGGTTAAGGCGGCAGTCTTCCCCGTTCCCGCGCCCGCCAGCACCAGCACCGGACCATCAGTGGTCATCACCGCCTCGCGTTGCGGAGTATTGAGGCTAGCCAGGTACGGCGGCTCGTGCGTTACGGCTGAAAGATCGGTCACGCCGAACAGGTAGGGAACGCACGTGCTGCGGGCAAGCGAAACGGCGTTTTGTTACAGTCATGGAAGCGTCGTTGCCGGGCCGTACGACAGTAAGAACGACGACGTAGAGCCGGCACGTCGGCAGTATGCCGCTTCGGTACTCGCCCGCGCCACGCGTAGAAGCGACGCATGATGCCGCCGTCGGCTCCTCGCAGGGGTTATGTCAATGAGCCGCTTAGATCGGGCTGCGCTTGCGGCCACCCTCATGCTCGTCGTGTCGCCGACCGCCGCCTCGGCCCAGCAGGATTTTGCTCTGCTCACGGCACGAATCGCGATCTGTGATCTCGATCGTGGAACCACCGCAGGGCAGCAGCGATTGGGTTTGCGCGTTCGCCACGCTGCCAGCAGGATCTGTAGCACACCTGTTGACATCCGTGATTGGCCCGATGTGCTTCGTTGCCAGACCGAGATGCGCCGCGTTTTGCAAGTCCGGCTCGCCGCGCTCGTTGGCGAGCGCAGGATCAAACCGGCCGCGGTCTCCCGGCACTGATATCGTGAAAAGAACCGGACATCGTCATGGATCGTCCAGTTCTTGCAATGATTTTTAGAACGCGACGTGGGGAAGATAATTAAAGCACGAGGATGCCATGGCGTAACCGGACCATGTCATTGTGCCAAAGTTCACTACTCAGCGGATGGCTCTGTCGAGCATCATGCACTCTGTCACTGCACGAACGCCGGCGCTGGTCCGGCGTGCCGATGGTCGGCTAAATGACCTTTCGCAACGATCAGGTCACCGTATCGGGCGCGATAAGCAGCTATGCATCGTCCGAGCATGGCCTGTGCCACGTGTGACACCGGCCTCTCTTCTCGCAATCCTCATGTGATGTCGGGCCTTGTCGATATTCAAAGCGGCACGCTGGACGTAGCCGAGAATCATGCACCTGCTGTGCAGATCATACTCAAAGAATGGCTCGCTTGGCTTGACCGGGTCGCCGCGCTCTCCGTCTTCAACACCTACCCGGGCAAGGAGTGACTGTCCTGACGCCGATCAGCATGGCCCGGATCGCCGATCGGTCATCAAACTGTCACGCTATGCGCCGACAGCACGACTCGTCATGGCATCAAATGTCCTAGAGGCGTCACCCTCGTCACCGCCCGCGGCGACGCGCTCATTCGACGGCCCGGTGCATCCCGTGGCCCGCTTCGCCTTTCTGGCGATCGTGCTCGTCGGCTTTGTTTATGCCGGGATCAGCGTCTTGATCGACACGCAGCAGGTCGGCGAGCAACTCGCCCTCGGTGTATTCGCCTTTCTCGGCCTGGCGCTGCTGATCGCGCTGGGGTTCGAGTTCGTCAACGGCTTTCACGACACGGCCAATGCGGTGGCCACCGTGATCTATACCAACGCCCTGCCTGCGCATTTGGCGGTGATCTGGTCGGGCTTCTTCAACTTTCTCGGCGTCATGCTTTCGTCAGGTGCGGTCGCTTATTCGATCATCACGTTGCTGCCGGTCGACCTGATCCTCAACGTTGGCTCAGGCGCCGGCTTTGCGATGATCTTTGCCCTCCTGTTTGCGGCGGTGCTGTGGAACCTTGCGACTTGGTATGTCGGCCTTCCCAACAGTTCCAGCCATACGTTGATCGGCTCCGTGCTGGGTGTCGGATTGGCCAATCAGTTGCTGACCAGCGGGGGCGGCGGCACATCAGGGGTGGACTGGGCGCAGGTTACGAAGGTGATGACGGGGCTCTGGATGGCGCCATTGATCGGCTTCGTCGCCGCCGCACTGCTGCTGCTCGTCATCCGACATCTCACCCGAAATCCTCAGCTCATGACCCCGCCCGAGAGCGACACGCCTCCGCCGCGTGGTATCCGTGCGCTCCTGATATTCACCTGTACCGCCGTTTCGTTCAGCCACGGATCGAACGACGGGCAGAAGGGGATGGGCCTGATCATGCTCATCCTTATCGGCTGCGCGCCGACCGCCTACGCGCTCAATCGCACCCTCCCCGCCAGCGAAACGCCTGCCTTTGTTCAGAGCGCGGCCGATGCTCGCACGACGCTGCTCGCGCATGGCGCCGTGCTGGTCGACGAAGCAAACGCTCGAGAGGTACTTCGGCGCGCGCTGAAGAAGCGGGAGGTGGTGAATGGGCGCACTTACGGTGCTGTGATCACCGTCTCTGACGATCTTGCCCGGCGTGTGGCCAGCTATGGCTCGCTCGGGCAGGTGCCAGCCAGCGCGGCTCCCAACATTCGCAACGACATGTATCTGGTGATGGATACAGCCCGGATGATTACCGCGGCCGAAAAGAATGGCCTGAACGACGGTGAGAAGGCGATCCTTACGGACTATCGCACCCGGCTGGAGCACGGTACGCGTTACATTCCGCTTTGGGTGAAGGTGGCGGTCGCGCTCGCACTCGGACTCGGAACCATGGTCGGGTGGAAGCGGATTGTCGTGACCGTCGGCGAACGGATCGGCAAGCAACACATGACCTATGGCATGGGCGCGTCCGCCGAACTGGTCGCCGCCGGAACCATCCTTGCTGCTGACCGCTTCGGCCTTCCGGTATCGACGACTCATATCCTTTCGTCAGGCGTAGCCGGTGCGTCTGTGGCCAGCGGGCACGGGCTACAACGCCGTACCCTGGTTCAACTGGCAGCGGCCTGGCTGATGACCCTCCCGGTGGCGATGCTGCTCGCCGGGTCGCTCTACTGGCTTCTGCTGACGATCGTGCGCAGCGCCGGGCTTTAAAAGAGCCGGCGCTGAGTCGACCCGATCAACGCAGCTTCAACCCTCGACCGACAGCAACGTGGCGCCCGCGTAGCGCTCCTCGTCGGGCACGAACAGCTCGCTTGGCTTGAAGCGACGTGGCGTGATGCGCAGCGCGGTAAGGCCCGCCAGCTTGAAGGCGCCGATCTTTGGCTCTTTTGGTGGCTGACCGTCGCGCTCAAGCGTCACCGCATCCAGGTAAATCTCGCCATGTTTCGTATACAGGATGTGCGGGGCCAACGTGACGCTGCCGCGATTATACATCGCGGCGATCGTCTGTAATTTGACGATCGCCTCGAAGACGACAGGAACGGTTTCAGGCACGGCCGGCGCAGGCCGGCTCTCGGTTTCGGTGCTCATCGCGCATTCCATAAACGATCGTGCCGCATCGCAGCAAGATCGACATGCGAAACGCTGGGTTCCCTCCTGGCATATCAACGCGGCTCAAGCAGCTTCTGTGCGAAGTAGGTCATCTGTAACGCCTGCAGCCGGGCTCCCTGTTCGATGTCAGCATCGCCCGAATGACCCCCGGCGGTGTCCTCGTAGAACAAGTAGGGCAGCCCATATTCCTTGAGGCGGGCGGCGAACTTGCGCGCGTGCTGCGGCCCGACGCGATCGTCCTTGGTGGTGGTCCAGATATAGGGCTCGGGATAAGCCACGCCGCGCTTGAGATTATGGTAGGGCGAGATCCGACGAAGGAACGCGTGCTCTTCCGGTATCGCGATCGACCCATATTCATCGACCCACGACGCGCCGGCCGCGATCTTTTCGTAGCGCAGCATGTCAAGCAACGGCACCTGGATTGTCACTGCCTTCCATAAGTCGGGATGCTGATTGAACTCGACGCCCATCAACAGGCCGCCATTTGACCCGCCATAGATGCCGAGCTTCTGCGCGCTGGTGAAGCGGCGGGCGATCAGATCCTTGGCCACCGCGGCGAAATCGTCGTAGATCACCTGCCGCTTGGTCTTGCGCCCCGCGTCGTGCCACGCGGGCCCGAACTCGCCGCCGCCGCGAATATTGGCAAGAACATAGGCGCCCCCGCGTTCGAGCCATAGTTTGCCGGTAATCGCCGAATAGCTGGGCAGCATCGGCAGTTCGAACCCTCCATAGGCGGTCATGATCGTCGGCGTTCTGCCGTCACGCGGCGCGGTGCGACGATGGACGATGAAGTACGGGATTTTGGTACCGTCGCTCGACGTCGCCTCGAATTGTTCGGCGACAAGCCCGCGCGCGTCGAACTTGGCGGGAAGCGCCTTGATCTGCACCGGGGCTACATCGCTCCCTGCCGTGAAGCGTGCCAGGGTCGTCGGCGTCAGGAATCCGGTCGTCGCCAAAAAGGCAATGTCGTTTCGATCCGATGTTCCCGTTACGCCGAAGCTGACGTTGTCAGGCAGCGTCATCGGCTGTGCGGTCCAGCCATTATCGCCAGCGGGCGTAAAGACGCTGATCCGACCACGGACGTTGTCCGTGTAGTCGAGGATCAGGTGATGACGCGTCGCATCGACCGCGCTGACGGCCTGCCGCGGCGTCGGCGCGAAGACCAGGCTCGGTGTTATTCGGCCCGCTTCCAGATCCTTGAGCGGCACCGACGCGACCGCACCGGTCGGTATGACGCCCCATGGCTCGCTGGTCGTGAACACCACCCGTCCCTCGACCATTGCCGTCGGCGCTGTGCGCGCCGGAAGGTCGAGCTTCGTCACGCCGGCGGGCGTCCACAACAGTCGATCCGCGCCAAAGAAAGTCTTCTGCCGCTCGATAAAGACCGCACGATTGCCCGACCCGTCGGTCATCACGCTGGCGTAGGTGCCGAGCTGATCGTCCGGGGCGCCACGATAAATTTCGTCCGCCTCCGCAAGCTCCGCACCGCGTGACACCTTCTTGACGACGAACGGATAGCTCGACGCGGTCATTGTGCCAGGACCCCAATCACGGCTGACCAGCAGATGATCCTTATCGAGCCACGCCGCGCCCTGTTTCGAGGTCGGCAGGACAAAACCATCCGGGACAAATTGGCCGGCGGCTAAGTCGAACTCGCGATACGTTACCGCATCCTCGCCACCCTCCGACAATGCGATCAGGCAGAGCCGCTCCTCGGGCGCGAGGCATGTCAGACCCTTGTAGACCCATTTGCGGCCTTCCGCCCTGCTCAGGGCATCAAGGTCGAGCAAAGTCCGCCAGTCCGGGGCCGGAGCGGCATAATTCTCCAGCGTGGTCCAGCGCAGCAGCCCCTGCGGATGATCGGCATCACGCCAGAAGTTGACGATCCGCCCCATCACCTGCTGTGGCATCGGGATGCGGTCCTTGGCGGCCGCGATTGCCAGCGCCTCCGCAAAATATCGGGCGTAGCGCGGATCGTTCTGCAGTCGCGGCAGCGTGCGCGCGTTTTCCGTCGCCACCCATGCCTGTGCCCGGGCACCGTCCTTGTCTTCCAACCAAATGTAGGGATCGGCAACGCCCGCTCGTTGCGCCCATGCGGTGCCCGCCGCCGCGATCAAGGTCGCCCCCGCCAGCCACCACCCGATCCGCTTACGCGCCATGCCACCAACTCCGTTCAACATGTGGACGTTCTGCGTTACGAACCGACCCGGAACAACCCCGCGGCCGACGCGTCCTCGGTCCAACCATGAACGATCCGCGACCGGCCGACGACGGCCTTCCCCTTCCACGCCGCTATGCTGCAATCGCTGCGCTGTCATTCGGAACCGCGCTGGTCATCATTGATGGCGGCGTCGCCAATGTGGCGTTGCCAACGATCGCACGCGACCTGCATGTCGGTTCTTCGTCGGTCGTGGCGATCGTCACCGTGTACCAGTTAATGCTGGTCATGCTGATGTTGCCCTTTGCCGGGCTGGGCGACCGAATTGGCCTGAAGCGAATGTATCAGCTCGGCCAATTGGTGTTCACCGTAGCCACCTTGCTGTGCTTCTTCGCCAAGAGCCTGCCTTTCCTGCTCGTGGTGCGAGCGGTGCAGGCGGTCGGCGCAACGGGCGCATTGGCGGTGGCATCTGCACTCATCCGGCAAACCTACCCGGCGACCCAGCTCGGCCGCGGACTGGGGATCAACTCGGTGGTGGTCGCCTCGTCCGCAGCGGCGGCGCCGACGCTTGGCGGACTGGTGCTGTCCATCGCCCCATGGCCATGGGTCTTTGCCAGCGCAATCCCGTTCGCACTCGCTTCGCTGCTGCTAGGCCGCGCCTTACCTGACCCGGCGACGCGCGACAGCCCCTTCGATGTCACTGGTGCCGTGATGTGCGCGGCGATGTTCGGCCTTGTCATCGGCGGCGCTGAAAGCGCTGTACATGGCGACAGTCCGGTCGTCTCACTCGCAATCGTCGCGTCGGGCATCGCCATCGGCTGCTTCTATGTCAGGAGAGAGCGCGGTGCGGCACAGCCGATCCTGCCAGTGGATCTTCTTTCGCGACCCGTGATCGCCCTGTCGACGCTTGGCGGCTTTACTGCCTTCACCGCCTCGATGACGCTGTTACTGTCGACGCCCTTTCGGCTGACGCACAGCTACGGAATGACTGCCGCAGCGGTCGGCGCGGTCATAGCGCCGTGGCCGCTAACGAACATGATCGTGGCGCCGCTAATGGGTTGGCTGTCAGACCGTGTTCCGGCCGGATTGCTCGGGGGGATCGGCATGACGATCTCGACCGCCGCACTGCTTCTGCTCGCGTTCATGCCCCCGCATCCGTCGTGGTTCGATATCGCGTGGCGCATGTCGTTGTGCGGGGCAGGATTTGGCGCGTTCCTGCCGCCGAATGCCCGGCTCATCATCGGCTCGGCGCCGCGCGAGCGGGCAGCGGCTGCGGGCGGACTGGTCAGCACGGTTCGACTGGTCGGGCAGACAACTGGAGCCACGCTGGTCGCTGCGCTGCTTGCGCTCGACGTCGGCGCAGGCGCCACTCCCCCCCTGGTCGCGGCCGGACTGGCGGTGGTTGCGGGCGTGTGCAGCCTTGCACGGCTGCGGCCATCGATCCGCAACCCAGAAAATGGCGAGGTTGAAGAGGTTCAGCCCGCCGCGGCGGTCCGCTGACCCCTCAGCCGCGCATGCCGAGCCATGCGAGCCACAGCCACCCGACGATCAGCAAGGTGCCGCCAACCGGTGTCATCGCACCGAGCCAGCGTGGGAGGCCGAGCGCCATAAGATACAGGGTGCTGGCGAATATCGCGCCGCCGGCGACGAACAGCCATGCCGGCCCGCGCGCCTCAAGCCGTAGCGCGACCAACGCCGCGATGGCATGGACAAGCTGATAGTGCGCGCCAGTCTTCAACCACTCGACCGCCGCGCCGCTGGCACCATGCGCGCCAAAGGCTCCTGCCCCGACCGCGATCGCGCCCGACAGCGCCGCCAGCACGACGATCAGGTTCAAGACCGCTCTCCTCCACCCCATGGATGCTGTTCGGCGATCATCGCGCGGGCAGCCTGCGGATCGGACGCCTCGATCTGGATCCGGAGCCGCTCCTTATCGCTGGCGCGGTACACCTGCTCCGCGCGGTCGATCTCGCCTGGCCCGATGCCGAGACCATGCATCGCAAGCCGCGCCATCTTTACCGCTGATTCCAGCACCTCGCGTACCACCGCGCGCGCCGGACCATTTTTAAGCCTGATCAGCGCGCGTCGATCATAGGCGCGCACATAGAGCGCGGCATTGGGAAATGCCTCGTGCACCGCCTCAAGCTGGTCAAGCGACAGCTGGTCGCCATCCATGCAGAACAGGATCAGCTCGGCCTCCGCCGCGCCCGCCTGCCGCAACAGATCAAGTCGGGTGCCATCGCCGTAGTACACCTTGGAACCAAGCTCGCCTGCGATGTCGATCATCTCGATGTCGGTGTCGATCAGCGTCACGGGAATGTCCTGCGCCATCAGCATCTGGCCGACAGTCTGACCGAAGCGACCATAGCCGACGATGATCGCGTTCGCCCCATCCGCGCTTGGTCCGTCGCGATCTTCCTGCGCGGTGATCGGCTGTTCGCGGAAACGGCGTGTGAACATCATGAGGAACGGGGTGGTCGCCATGGACAGCGTGATGATCGCGCCGAACAGACTGGCTGCGTCAGGCGCGATCAGCAGCGCCTGTTGCGCCTGCGCGAGCAGAACGAACCCGAACTCGCCACCCTGACTCAGCAACAGCCCCAGCGCGAGCGCCTGTCGCCAGCCCATCCGAAACGCTAGCCCCAACAGGGTGATGATCGCCGCCTTGGTCGTGATCAACGCAGCGGCCATCGCGATCACGAACACCGGCCGCTCGGCAATTGCCTCCAGGTTCAGCATCATGCCGACCGCAAGGAAGAAAAGGCCCAGCAGGATCGCACGGAACGGCTCGACGTCGGTTTCCAGCTCATGCCGGTACGGACTGTCAGCCAGCATCACGCCCGCGACGAATGCGCCAAGCGCGGTCGACAGCCCGAGCCGCTCCATGACCGCCGCGGCGGCGATGACCGTAAAGAGCGCAGCGAACACGAACATCTCACGCTCGCCGAGGTGCCCGATGAGGCGAAATAGCGGGCGCAGAACAAATCGTCCGGCGGCGACCAATCCGACGATCGCCAGCACCGTATAGAGCCCGAGCACCCAGCCTTCCGGTCCGGTGGTCGCGGCCGGGTTACGACTCATCGCAGCGATGATCGTGATCATCGGGATGATCGACAGATCCTGGAACAACAGGATCGAGAAGGCACGCTCACCGAACGGGGTACGCAATCGCCCGGAGGATTGCAGCATCGGCAAGACCTGCGCGGTCGACGATAGCGCGAGCGGCATGCCAACCGCCAATGCGGCGGCGAGCGAGAAGCGCGCCGCCAGCGCAAGGATCGCAGCGAGCGCGATGCCGCAGGCCACGACCTGAATAAGCCCGAGCCCGAAAATGTCCTGCTTTAACCGCCACAATCGCTGCGGGCTCAGTTCGAGACCGACGATGAACAGAAGCAAGGTGATGCCGAGTTCTGCGAACCCGAGCTTCGCCTCGGCGTCACCGACCAGCCCCAGCAGATGCGGGCCGACCACCGCGCCGGCGACAAGAAAGCCCAGAGTGGCGCCGAGTCCAAGCCGCCGGAACAGCAGCACGAACAGCAAGCCCGCGCCCAAAAGGATCGTGCCGTCGCGTATCATCGAGAGGTCGGCGTGTTCCATCAGCCGTTCCTCAGGGCAAGCGCCTGTCTGGCGGCGTCGGCCGCGGCCTCGAAGGCGAGCCGGATAGAGGGATGTCGCGCGGTGAGCTTCAGCCCCGGTGTGAAGATGTCGAGGCCCGGCCATGCCGGCACCTCCCCCTCACCAGCCAGCCATTGCGTCAGCGAGTCGCGCGCAGCCGCCAACTCGTCGGCCGAGCGGCCGATGGCGTGGCGAGCCAGCAGCGTAGAGGAAGCTTGTCCGAGCAAGCAGGCACGCACCTGCGTACCCAGAGCGACCACACGCCCGTCCTCTCCCAAGCAAACGTCTATCGTGACGCGGCTACCGCAGATCGGCGAGCGGCGTTCGGCCGAGCCATGCGCATCAACAAGACGCTCGGGATACGGATTGCCGATCGCCAAAGCGCTGATATCGGGCGTGTAAAGGTTGAGGCTCATGATTGTCCGTCGTTCGAGCGGGAGGCTGCGCGCGGCGCGAACACCGGCTGTCCCTTGCGCCGGCGATCCACGAAATCAGCGATTGCGCCGCTTGTCGCCACCAACAACGGGAAGGTGCGCGCGTTCCTTACCCATACCGGTCGCCGCGTCGGCCCGCCTCCGGTGAGGTCGAGCATCAAAACGAGGAAAAGAAAGGCGAGGCTGGCGAGGATCAGGCCCTTGAGCGCGCCGAAACCGAAGCCGAGCGCGCGATCAATCGGCCCCAGCACCGATGTACGGGTTCGCGCTGAAATCGCGTTGATGATCAAGCGGCTGACCAGATACGTTCCGCCGGTCAGCAGCACGAACGCCAGCACCGCCGCACCCGATACGCTGGCGATCGAGCCGGCGAGCGCCTTCGACAGCGGGAGATGGAAGATCTTCAGCGCAAAGATCATGGCCACCCAGGCGAATAGCGCCAGCACCTCACCGACGAAGCCACGCCGCGCGCCGCCGAGCGCGGTCAGCGCGACGAGCACGAGAACGGCGATGTCGAGCGGCTCCAGGTTCATGCCCCCTCCTTATGGCGCGATCCCGCGATCGGCTAGGGCCGGATGTTGGCGAAGGTGGTGCCGAACGGCACCTGCGCGACGTTCACGCACGAGTGCGCATGTCGCGCCGGACCGCCAGCCTAGCCGTTGTTGGACGCTGTAGGACAGCGGCGTTCATCCGCGACCGAGCAGGTGATCCACAAAATGGCCCAGGGTGCGGAACGAAGACTGGCGCATTTCACTCCGCTCGACCGCGGCGGGAAGCAACGCACGTTCGAACCCCAGCTTCGCCGCCTCCTTCAGCCGCAACGGCGCGTGCGCCACCGGACGCAACTCGCCCGAGAGCGCAATCTCGCCAAAGGCAACCGCGTCGGCGGGGACCGGGCGTTCGCTGAGCCCGGATACCAGTGCGGCGGCCACCGCGAGGTCGGCCGCAGGGTCCTGAATGCGATAGCCGCCAGCGACGTTGAGATAGACTTCACAGGTCGAGAAGCTGAGCCCGCACCGCGCCTCAAGCACCGCCAGGATCATTGCCAGGCGCGCCGAGTCCCAGCCCACCACCGATCGCCGTGGCGTCGCGCCGCTTGCCACCCGCACGACCAAGGCCTGGATCTCGACCAGCACGGGCCGCGTCCCTTCCAGCGCCGGAAAGACTGTCGTGCCGGTCACTCCCTCATCGCGCTGGGTGAGGAACAGCGCGGACGGATTTGTTACCTCGACCAAACCGTCCCCGGCCATCGCAAAGACGCCGATCTCATCCGTGCCGCCGAAACGATTCTTGAGGCTGCGCAATATCCGATACTGATGGCTGCGCTCACCCTCGAAGCTCAGCACCGTATCGACCATATGTTCGAGCACGCGCGGTCCGGCGATTGTCCCGTCCTTGGTCACGTGCCCGACCAGCACGACCGCGGTACCGCGTTCCTTCGCAAAGCGGATCAATTCCTGCGCGGTGGCGCGCACCTGGCTGACGGTGCCCGGCGCGCCTTCGATCAGATCCGAGTGCATGGTCTGGATCGAGTCGATCACCAACAGGCGCGGCGGCGTACCATGCCCCAGGGTCGTCAGGATATCGCGCGTGGATGTTGCCGCCGCAAGCCGCACCGGCGCGTCGCCAAGCCCCAGCCGTTGCGCGCGCAGCCGCACCTGATCGGCCGCCTCTTCGCCGGAAACATAGGCGACGTCATGCCCCGCACGCGCCAGAGCGGCGGCGGCCTGAAGCAGCAAGGTCGACTTGCCGATCCCGGGATCGCCCCCGATCAACGTCGCCGACCCGGTTACCAGCCCACCACCTAAGGCGCGATCGAACTCGGCGATACCGAATGGCAGGCGCGCCGGCAGCTCGGACGCCGCATCGAGCGCGGTCATCGCGATCATGCGTCCACCGCCCTGCAGATTGTGCTTCGCCTGGAAGGGCGTGGCATTGAGCGGCGCTTCCTCGACCAGCGTGTTCCATTCCGAACAATCGGCACATTGCCCTTGCCAGCGATGACTGACCGAGCCGCACGATTGACAAACAAATCTCTTCTGAACCTTCGCCATTGTTTGCACCTAGCGCATCAGGAACGATCAGGGAACACGCGTCAGATGAACAAGACGTTCATCGCAGCGACAGGCGGGTTGTTACAGATTCGGAACCCTGTTCGGGAACAACCGTTTGCTCTCGACCAAGATTTTGCCAACGAGTAAAGGAGTTCCTCGTGAAGCATTTCGCCGTTATCGCCCTTGCCACTGCCGCGCTCATCCCGGGCGCCGCGCTTGCGCAAGCGGCCCCGGCCCAGGCACCAGCGGGTGCGCAGACCGCGCCGGCCGCTGGTGCAGCCGTCACGACGGGCGCGACCGTTTATGACACCTCCGGCGGTGTCGTCGGGACCGTCGAATCGACCGACGGCAGCAATGCCGTCGTAAATACCGGCACCGTGAAGGCGGCGATCCCGCTGACCTCGCTGGGCAAGGGCGCACAAGGCCCGGTGCTCGCAATGACGAAGGCACAGCTTGAGGCCGCCGCCGGTCAGCAGCAGGCGCAGGCGTCCGCCGAGTTCAAGTCGAAGCTCGTTCCGGGTGCCACCGTCTATGGCACCGGCGGCACGCAGTTGGGGACGATCAAGTCCGTCGACGCCAGTGGCGTGACGCTGACCACCGCCGACGGTGACGCGGTGCTGCCGGTTACCGGCTTCGGCCCGGGACCGCAGGGCATTCTGCTCGGAATGACGGCGGCGCAGCTCAAGGCGGCGATGTCGGCAGCGGCGCCGGCCGCCGGTGCAGGCGCGACGGCGGATACGTCGGCAGCGACGACCGATACTGCGGCAGCAGCGACGACCGAGACCGCGGCGCCGGCAAAGTCGAAGCGCAAGCCGCGCTGAGTTAGGAGGTGGCGGGGTTTCGGCTCCGCCACGTTCCCGGCGAAACGCCGTCCGTGCGGTCAGGCACGGACGGCGTTTTGTTTTTTTCGCCCGGTAGAAAAAAGGTCCGGCATGCCGGGTCAAGCCGGAGATAGCGGCTTCCGGGTGACGGTCACCTCAGCCTACCGTCGTTACTTCGCTAGGCTTGCAATGACGGTTAAGCGAGGCTCCGGATCACGTCCGCGGCGACGTCGCCTCAAGCGTTGACGGTGCGGCTTTCCAGCGCTGAGCGGATCGCGGCAATGGCGTCGGCGGCCTTGTCGCCGTCGGGACCACCGCCCTGCGCCATGTCCGGGCGACCGCCACCGCCCTGTCCGCCGAGAACCGCCACCGCCTGTCGCAACAGGTCGACCGCGCTGATCTCGCCGGCAAGATCGGCGGTGACGCCGACCGCCACCGAGGCGCGACCGTCGTTGACCGCAACCAGCGCAGCGACCCCCGAGCCGACGCGCGCCTTGGCATCGTCGACCGCGCCGCGCAGCCCCTTTGCCTCGAAGCCGTCCAGCACCTGGCCGACGAAGCCGACGCCGCCGACCGCCTCGGGCCCGGCCGCAGCGCCGCCGGTGCCGCCGCCGAGCGCCAGCGCCTTCTTCGCCTCGGCCAACTCCCGCTCGAGCCGGCGGCGATCCTCGACCAGCGCCGCGACGCGCGCGGGGACTTCGTCGGGTGACGCCTTGAGCGTCGCCGCCGCCTCGCGCAGCTTTTCGTCGCGCGCGTTGAGCCATTGCCGCGCCGCCTCGCCGGTCAGTGCCTCGACCCGGCGCACGCCCGATGAGACCGCACTCTCGCCAACGATCTTGAACACACCGATGTCGCCGAGCGCACGGACATGGGTGCCGCCGCACAATTCGATCGAATAGGTCTTCCCGTCGTCTTCACTGCCCATCGAGACGACCCGAACCTCGTCGCCATACTTCTCGCCGAACAGCGCCATTGCGCCCTCGGCGATCGCTTCGTCGGGAGTCATCAGCCGCGTATCGACACTGCCGTTGCGGCGGATTTGCGCGTTGACCGCGCGCTCGGCCTCGGCGAGTTCGTCGGCAGTCATCGCGCTGTTATGCGACACGTCGAAGCGTAGCCGCTCGGGCGCGACCAGCGAGCCCTTTTGCGCGACATGCGTGCCGATCTTCTGGCGCAGCGCCTCGTGCAACAGGTGGGTAGCCGAATGATTGGCGCGGATCGCCGCGCGGCGGGCGACGTCAATCGCCAGCTTGACGGTATCGCCGACCTTCAGCTCGCCCGCGGCGATCGTCGCGTGGTGGACGAACAATTTGCCAAGCTGCTTCGAGGTTTCGGCAACATCGGCGCGCAACCCATTGTCACTGCTGATGATCCCGGCATCGCCGACTTGCCCGCCGCTCTCGCCGTAGAACGGCGTCTGATTGACGATCACGTCGACGGTGTCGCCCACGCCGACATGGTCGACGCGGGTGCCATCCTTGGCCAGCGCTAGCACCACGCCTTCGCCGACGTCGCTGGTATAGCCGGTGAACTCGGTCGCGCCGACTTCCTCGACCAGATCGAACCACAGATCGTCCGACGCCTTCGCGCCCGAGCCTTTCCACGCGGCGCGGGCGGCGCGCTTCTGCTCGGCCATCGCGGCGTCGAAGCCGGCCCGATCGACCTTGAAGTCCTGCGCGCGCAGCGCGTCCTCGGTCAGGTCGTAGGGGAAGCCATAGGTGTCGTAGAGACGGAAGGCGGTGTCGCCAGACAGCGTGTCGCCGGGCTTCATCCCCGTCGTGGCGTCGTCGAGCAGGCGCAGGCCCTTGTCGAGCGTCTGGCGGAAGCGCGTTTCCTCCTGTCGCAGCGTCGCCTCGATCAGCGGCTGTGCACGGATCAGCTCCGGATAGGCGACGCCCATCTCAGCGACGAGCGCGGGGACCAGCCGGTGCATGAGCGGCTCCTTGGCGCCGAGCAGATGCGCGTGGCGCATCGCGCGGCGCATGATCCGGCGCAGGACATAGCCGCGCCCCTCGTTGGCGGGCAGCACGCCGTCGGCGACGAGGAAGCCGGCGCAGCGCAGGTGATCGGCGATCACGCGGTGGCTCGCCTGATTGTCGCCGGTGGTCGCGGTGTGCGTCAGCGCACCGGAGGCGGCGATCAGCGCCTTGAACGTGTCGGTGTCGTAATTGTCGGTGACGCCCTGCAACACCGCCGCGACACGCTCCAGCCCCATGCCGGTGTCGATCGAAGGGCGCGGCAGATCGCCGACGATCGCATCGGCCTCCTGCACATGCTGCATAAACACGAGGTTCCAGATCTCGACGAAGCGGTCGCCGTCCTCGTCGGGGCTGCCCGGCGGGCCACCGGGGATATGCTCGCCGTGATCGTAGAAGATCTCCGAGCACGGACCGCACGGCCCGTCAGAGCCCATCGCCCAGAAATTGTCCTTCGTCGCGATGCGGATGATGCGGTGCTCGGGAAGCCCGGCGATCTTCCTCCACAGCTCGAACGCTTGATCGTCGGTGTGGAAGACGGTCGCGGTCAGCTTGTCGGCCGGCAGCCCCCATTCCTTGGTCAGCAACGTCCAGGCGTGGGTGATCGCCTGTTCCTTGAAGTAATCGCCGAAGCTGAAATTGCCCAGCATCTCGAAGAAGGTGTGGTGACGCGCGGTGTACCCGACATTGTCGAGATCGTTGTGCTTGCCGCCGGCCCGGACACATTTCTGCGACGAGGTCGCGGTGCGGTACGGCCGCGTCTCCAGCCCGGTGAAGACGTTCTTGAACGGCACCATACCGGCGTTGACGAACATCAGCGTCGGATCGTTCTGCGGCACCAGCGGTGCGGAAGGCACGATCTGGTGCCCGGCCGAGCCAAAATAGTCGAGGAACGAGCGGCGAATGTCGTTGGTAGCGGTCATGAGGCCCGACTTAATCCGCGAACGCGGCGCTGCCTAGAGGCTCGGTGCCGCTCACGACTCGGCGCAACGGCTGTTGTCTGAATTAACCATGTATGCAAAGCCGAAGAGCAAGGATTCGGGGGAAGATAAATGAGGGGTTTGCTGGTTTTGGCCGCGATCATCGCGGCCTCGATGGCGCATGTCGCGTCGGCTGCCGTCATCGTTCAGACCGACAGCGAGCAGAACGCGCTGTCGGGCTTCAATGGCTTCGATACGCAATTGGGTGCACTGAACAAGGTAACGCTGACCGTCGACCTGTCCAAGTCCCGTGGCTGGGTGGTGTCGGCGCCGGCCGGGAGCGCGACGACCGCCAACGTGGCGTGGACAATCGATGGCTCGTGGCAGTTGCGGTCGGACAATGTCGCGCTCGGCACCCCCCTTGTCGCGCTGGCTGGAGCGGGCACGACCATGGTGCCGCTGAACCGGCGAAATGGTCCCAACAATTTCGGCTTCTTCGAGGTCGTCGCGCGTGGTTCGGCGACCTTCGCGTTCGATCCGGCGCAGTTCCTCAATCGCGGCGTGACCTTCAACGGCTATGACTACGGACAAACCGTGGCCTCCGGCGACACATCGTTCAGCGGCGTTCCGCTTGGCGGGGCGATCAATCAGCTGCAGGGCGGATGCATCGTTCGGGACGGCAACCCGATCACACCGGGCGAGGATTTCTGCGGCAGCGCAAACTACACGCTGACCTACGATTACACGCCCGCGGTCCCGGAGCCGGGGACGTGGGCGCTGATGATTGCGGGTTTCGCGACCACCGGCGCGGCGCTGCGTCGTCGACGGCGGCAAATGCCCGCGGCGGCCTGACGGTCAGACCGGCTGGTCGAGCGAGGCCGGCGGGGTGCTGAACCACGCCGGGCCGTTCGGCGTCATGTGGAAGCAATCCTCCAGCCGGATGCCGAACTTGCCGGGCAGATAGATGCCCGGCTCGTCCGAGAAGCACATGCCGGCGGCGAGCGACGTCGTCTCGCCGTGGACGAGGTTGACCGGCTCGTGCCCGTCCATGCCGATGCCGTGCCCGGTGCGGTGCGACAGGCCGGGCAACCGGTAGCCGGGGCCGTAGCCGAGCGAGGCGTAGAAGCGTCGAACCGCGTCGTCCACTTCGCCCGCCGCCACGCCCAGCCGTGCCGATTCGAACGCGAGCCGCTGGCCGTTCGCCACGTCCTGCCATACCTTGCGCTGCTCGGCGGTCGCGCGCCCGTGAACCCAGGTCCGCGACACGTCGGACTGGTAGCCCTGCACCGTGCAGCCGCAATCCATGAGCACGGCCTGTCCGTCGGCAACGCGGATCACCTCGCGGCTGCCGTGCGGCAGCGCGGACGCCGGGCCGACCAAGGCGACCGCAAACTCGGGATCACCGCCCAATTTGCGCGTCGCGGCGTTCATCAACGCGCCGATCTGCGCACCGGTCATCCCGGCTTCGACACGAGGATAGGTCCAGCGATAGGCCGCGATCGTCACATCGGTGGCGAGTTGCATCAGCGCGATCTCGGCGGGTGTCTTGATCATCCGGCAACCGCGCACGACCGGATTGGCGCTGACCAGCTTCGAGGCGGGAAGCGCCCGCGCCAGCCCGTCGAAGGCGAAGAAACGGGCGCTTTCCTCGATACCGACTGTCCGGCCCGCCAGCTTGCGGTCGCGCAGGAAGCCGGCGACGACCTTCAGCGGATCTTCGTCCTCCTGCCACACGCGAACCTCCGCCGGGACCGCAAGCGTCTGGCGCACCGAGGGTTCCTCGAAGAACGGCGTGACGATGCAGGGTGTACCCTCGACCGGAAGTACCGCCGCGGTCAGCCGCTCGCTACGGCCCCAGCGAACGCCCGTGAAATAGATCAGGCTTGCGCCCGGCTCGATCAGCACCGCGCCGATCCCGTTTGCCCGCATCAATGCCTGCGCCCGCGCCAGCCGGGCCTGACGTTCCGCCAGCCCGATCGGCACCGCACCGCCGGTCATGTCGGACAGGCCGGCGAGATCGGGTTCGGCCGCACGGACCACAGTGGTGGCAAGCAACGCGGCACCGCCGCCAAGCAGGGCGCGACGCGTCGGGCGGAAGGATACGGAGAACATGGTTGCGAACGATACGGTGCTTGACCGCGCGACCGCAATCCCCTTCCCTATACGCGCATACGGGAGCGTTGAATGGCCAAGCGGCTGACCCTTTATATTCTCGGCGGGCTGGTGCTCGGGTTGATCGTCGGGCTGGTGCTCAACACGTGGCTCGACGACGGCAGCCCGGCCGCACAGGCGCGGCTGACCGAGATCGCGGGATATTTCTCGATCCTGACCAGCATCTTCCTGCGCCTCATCAAGATGATCATCGCGCCGCTCGTCTTCGCGACGTTGGTGTCGGGGATCGCGCAGATGGGCGACACCGCCGCGCTCGGCCGGATCGGCGCGCGCAGTCTTGCGTGGTTCATTACCGCCAGCCTGTTGTCGCTGACGCTCGGGCTGGTGATGGTCAACCTGCTCCAGCCGGGCGTCGGGATCGGGCTGGCGCTGCCGCCGGCCGGACAGTCGAGCGGGCTGGAAACCGCTGCGTTCAACCTCAAGGATTTCTTCACGCACATCGTGCCCGCCTCGATGGTCGATGCGATGGCAAAGAACGAGATTTTGCAGATCGTCGTCATGTCAGTGTTCGTCGGCGTCGCGATCACCGCCGTCGGTGAGAAGGCGCAGCCGCTGGTCAAGGCGATCGACGCGCTGGTGCATGTGATGCTGCAGGTCACCGATTACGTGATGCGCGTTGCCCCGGTTGCGGTGTTCGCGGCGGTGGCGGGGACGCTGACCGAGCGTGGACCCGCCGTGATCGGGCAGCTCGCGTACTTCATGGGCAGCTTCTACCTGACGTTGCTGGTGCTGTGGGCGGTGCTGCTCGGTATAGGATTCCTGTTCATCGGAACGCGGATCCGCGAACTGATCCGCTATGTGCGCGAGCCGTTGCTGGTGGCGTTCTCGACCGCGTCGTCGGAGGCGGCGTATCCGCGGATGCTGGAGGCGCTCGACCGGTTTGGGGTGCCGCCACGGATCGCCAGCTTCGTGCTGCCGCTCGGCTATTCCTTCAACCTCGACGGGTCGATGATCTACATGACGTTCGCGTCGATCTTCATCGCGCAGGCTTACGGCATCGACATGTCGGTGGGGCAGATGGTGACGATGCTGCTGGTGCTGATGGTGACGTCGAAGGGGATCGCGGGCGTGCCGCGCGCGAGCCTGGTGGTGATTGCGGCGACCTTGCCGATGTTTAAGCTTCCCGAGGCCGGGCTGCTGCTGGTGCTGGCGATTGACCACTTCCTCGACATGGGGCGCACCGCGACCAACGTGATCGGCAATGCGGTGGCAAGCGCGGTTATCGCGAAATGGGAAGGAGGGCTCGACCCGCGCGAATCTCCGGTGGTCGCGGGGGCGGCTGCGCCTTCGGGGCAGGGGCCGGCGCGTGAGGTTGAGAGTTTCCGGGAGGTTTGAGGGACCCCCCCTGGCCCAGCCATATCGTCAGTTCCGCGCAGGCGGAAATCCAGAACCTCAAGCGATTGCGCCTCTATCGACGGACCTTCGCGGCTGAATTCCCGCCCTCGCGGGCATGACGAAATCAATTGCGCGGTGGCTGACGGCGGTAGCTCAATGCTTCGGCGACGTGCATGCGACCGATCGTCTCCGCACCCGCAAGATCGGCGATCGTCCTTGCGACCCTGAGGATGCGGGTATAGCCGCGCGCCGAGAGTTTCATCGCCACCGCCGCCTGTGCCAGCAGCTCGCGGCCGGCGGCGTCAGGTGAGGCGAAGCGTGCGAGGCTCTCGCCATCGAGTTCGGCGTTCGTCCGCATCCCGATGTCCGCCAGTCGCGCCGTCTGGATCACCCGCGCCGCCGCTACACGCGCGGCGACCTCCGCCGAGCCTTCGGCGGGTGGCGGCAAGGTGAGGTCAACCGCGCTGACGGCAGCGACCTCGACGTGCAGGTCGATCCGGTCGAGCAGCGGGCCGGAGACCTTCGCCTGATAGTCCGCCGCGCATTTCGGCGCGCGGGCACAGGCCAGCGACGCATCGCCAAGGTGCCCGCAGCGGCACGGGTTCATCGCCGCGATCAACTGCACGCGTGCCGGATAGGTGACGTGCGCGTTGGCGCGCGCGACGCTGACGGTACCGCTCTCCAACGGCTGGCGGAGCGAATCGAGCACCGCACGCTGGAACTCGGGCAGCTCGTCGAGGAACAGCACGCCGTGATGCGCGAGGCTGACCTCACCGGGCTTTACCTTCAACCCGCCGCCGGTAAGCGCCGCCATGCTCGCGGAATGATGCGGCGCGCGAAACGGACGCGTGCGGGTCAGCGTGCCGCCGGGCAAGGTGCCAGCCACGGACTGGACCATCGACACTTCAAGCGCCTCGGCAGGGTCGAGCGGCGGGAGAATGCCGGGCAGGCATGCCGCCATCAGCGACTTCCCCGCGCCCGGCGGCCCGACGAACAGCAGATTGTGCGCCCCCGCCGCCGCGATCTCCAGCGCGCGCTTCGCGACTTCCTGGCCCTTCACCTGGCGCAGGTCGGGGCCGGAGCGCATCTCTTCCACGTCACCGGGCTTCGGCAAGGCAAGCAGACCGTGACCTTTCAGATGGTTGAGAAGCGCGAGCAGGTCGGGGGCGGCGATCACCTCGGTGCTGCCGCTCCACGCCGCCTCGCTACCCTGCGCGTCGGGGCAGATCAGCCCCCTGCCCGTCCCGGCGGCGTGGAGCGCGGCGAGCAGCACGCCGGGCGAGGGCGCGAGCCGCCCGTCGAGCCCCAGTTCGCCGACGACCACATACTCCGCCAGCCCCTCGGCATCGACCACACCCATCGCGGCGAGCAGCCCCAGCGCGATCGGCAGGTCGAAGTGCGATCCTTCCTTGGGCAGATCGGCCGGGGACAGGTTCACGGCGATCCGCTTGGGCGGGAGCGACAGTCCCATCGCCGCGATCGCGCCGCGCACCCGCTCGCGGCTTTCACCGACCGCCTTGTCCGCCAGCCCGACAACGTTGAACGCCGGCAAGCCGGGGATCAGCTGCACCTGCACCTCGACGCTACGCGCCTCCAGCCCCAGATAGGCTACCGTCGATACAATCGCGACCATGCTTCCCCGTTCCCGTAACCGTCCGTCTCAAAGCGGCCTTGCGGCGGGACAGAATGATCCCATGGTGCCTTGCAACTGCAACACACCTGCGCCACATGCCAGCCATGACCCGCCGCCATCCGGCCCTGCGATATGCGCAATTGCTGCTCGGCGGGTTGTTGCTGTTACTCGCTGCGGTGATCGCGCCCCTGCCCGGCCCCGGCGGGGTCTTCCCGATGGCGGCGGGGCTGGTGCTGATCCTGCGCAATTCGCCGCGCAGCCGGCTGTGGTTCGCACGCGCCAAACGGCGCTGGCCGCGAATCGGCGGGATGGTCGATGTTGCGCTCCGGCGGCGCAGCGCCCTGCGGCGGCGCGCGCGCGATCGTGCCGCGACGCGTTGACTTTGGCGGCAGCCTCCCCTAACGGCGTCCTTCTTTCGGGCCGTCCGCTTGGGCGGCCCTTCGACATTCGATTTCGGGACATGAACGATGAAGCGGACCTTTCAGCCGAGCAATCTGGTGCGCGCCCGCCGTCACGGCTTCCGCGCGCGGATGGCCACGGTCGGCGGCCGGGCGGTGATCCGGGCGCGTCGCGCGCGCGGTCGCAAGAAGCTGTCGGCGTAAGCACGACGGATACCCGCCTGCCCGCGGCTTTGGTCGCGGTCGGGCGGATGACCAGACGGCCGGACTATCTGGCCGCGAACGCCGGGCGTCGGGTGCCGATGCCCGGCTTCGTGCTTCTGGTGCACCCGCGCGACGATGGTGACACGGCGATGCGGATCGGCATCACGGTCACCAAGAAGGTCGGCAACGCGGTGGTGCGCAACCGCATCAAGCGGCGCTTCCGGGCGCTCTCGCGCGAGATCCTGCCCGAACATGGCTGGCCCGGCGCCGATCACGTGCTGATCGGGCGCGAGGCGGCGCTCACCTCCGATTATGCGGACCTGCGCGGGCATCTGGCCAAGGCGCTGGTGAAGAGCCGCAGCGTTGCGCCGGGTGGCAACCGGTCGCGGCCGAAACGGTGATCGCGCGCGCGCTGATTCTGCTCGCACGCGGCTGGCAGCTGGGGCCGTCGGTCCTGCTGCCGCCGTCGTGCCGGTTCCAGCCGTCATGTTCAGCCTATGCAATCGAGGCGCTTCGCCGCTATGGCGCGGGCAAAGGTAGTTGGCTGGCAATACGCCGGATTGCGCGGTGTCATCCCTGGGGCGGGCACGGCCATGATCCGGTGCCATAAGGCTCGGGCATGATCCGGTGCCATAAGGAAAGCGTGGGACGCTGGTGAAGGACGAGAGCAAGAACTTCGTGCTGTTCGCGGTGATCGCGGCGCTGATCCTGTTCGGATGGCCGCTGATCCAGAGCCGCGTCTTCCCGACGGCGAACCCGCCCGCGACCAAGATGGTCGACGGCAAGAACAAGCCGCTGCCCAACCCCGCCGCGGACCCGACCGCCGATTCGCCCGCCGCGATCCGCGACCGCAGCGTCGTGCTGGCGGAAAGCCCGCGCGTGCGGATCGATACACCCGCGCTGAAGGGCTCGATCAATCTGAAGGGCGCGCGGATCGATGATCTGGTGCTGACCCGCTATAAGGAATCGATCGCCAAGGACTCGCCGCCGATCCGGCTCTTCTCGCCGGCCGGAACGACCGACGCCTATTTCGCGGGCTTCGGATGGCGCGCCGACGGGCTGACCCCGCCGGCCGCCGACACGGTCTGGACCGCCTCCGCGCCGGTGTTGACCCCGGGCAAGCCGGTGACGCTGACCGCCAGCAACCCGCAGGGGCAGCGGTTCACGATCGAGATCGCGATCGACAACGACTATCTGTTCACCGTCAGGCAGACCGTTGCCAATGGCGGCGGTGCGGCGGTGCCGGTCGCGGCGTACGGCCTCGTCAGCCGCGTCGGCGTGTCGAAGGATCCGGACAGCTGGACGATCCACACCGGACCGATGTCGGTCAACAACGGTGCGGCGCATTACAATCCGAACTTCAAGGACGTCGACAAGGAGCCGACGCGCTTCACGACGACCGGCGGCTGGCTCGGCTTCACCGACAAATACTGGCTGGCCGCGCTCGTCCCCGATCAAGGCCGTGCATTCGACGGGCAGTTCCGCGCCGGGGCGAACAACGCCTATCAGGCGGACTTCACGACCGCGCCGCAGATGTTGCCGCCGGGCCGCCAGCTGACGCAGACCGCCAAGCTGTTCGCGGGCGCGAAGGAAGTGAAGCTGCTCGACCGCTACACCGACACCGGGGCGGTGACGAAGCTCGACTATGCAATCGACTGGGGCTGGTTCCGGCTCGTCGAGAAGCCGATCTTCTATTATCTCGACTGGCTGTTCCAGCTGATCGGCAATTTCGGCGTCGCGATCATCATCCTGACGCTGACGATCCGCCTGCTCGTCTTCCCGATCGCGCAGCGCCAGTTCGCGAGCATGGCGGCGATGCGCGCGCTCCAGCCCAAGATGAAGGCGATCCAGGAACGCTACAAGGACGACAAGCAGCGTCAGCAGCAGGAGACGATGGCGCTGTACAAGGCGGAGAAGGTCAATCCTCTCGCTGGCTGCCTGCCGTCGCTGATCCAGATCCCGATCTTCTATGCGCTCTACAAGGCGTTGATGCTGACGATCGAAATGCGTCATCAGCCGTTCGCGCTGTGGATCAAGGACCTTTCGGCGCCCGATCCCGCGACGATCCTCAACCTGTTCGGCTATATTCCGATCACCCTGCCGCACTTCCTTGCGATCGGCGTGGTGCCGGTGCTGCTGGGCATTTCGATGTTCTTCCAGTTCCGCCTCAACCCGACCCAGATGGACCCGGCGCAGCAGCAGGTGTTCGCGATCCTGCCGTGGGTGCTGATGTTCGTGATGGCGCCTTTCGCGGTCGGGCTGCAGATCTACTGGATCACCACCAACTGCATCTCGATCATGCAGCAGAAGTGGCTTTACAGCCGCCATCCGCAGCTAAAGGCGGCGCCCGTCAAATGAGCGACATCAATCCCCGGTTCGACGAGGATGGAATCGAGGCGGCGCGCAAGCGGTTCGCCGGGCCGATCGAGTTCCTGAAGTCTGCGCCTGCGCTCGACTTCCTGCCTGCGGATGAGGTGCCGGAGGTGGCGTTTGCGGGGCGTTCGAACGTCGGCAAGTCGTCGCTGCTCAACGCGCTGACCGGGCGCAAGGCGCTGGCGCGCACCTCGGTGACGCCGGGGCGGACGCAGGAGCTGAACTTCTTCGACGTCGGCGAGCCACTGGCATTCCGACTGGTAGACATGCCCGGTTATGGCTTTGCGAAAGCGCCGAAGGACATCGTCAAGAAGTGGCGGTTCCTGGTGAACGATTACCTGCGCGGACGGCAGGTCCTGAAGCGTGCGCTGGTGCTGATCGACAGCCGCCACGGCATCAAGGACGTCGATCGCGAGATCCTCGAAATGCTCGACCGCGCCGCGGTCAGCTACCGGCTGGTGATGACCAAGGCCGACAAGGTGAAGGCGAGCGACCTCGCGGTCACCGTTGCCGCGACCGAGGCCGAGGCGCGCAAGCGGGCGGCGGCGCACCCCGAGATCATCGTCACCTCCAGTGAAGGCGGGATGGGAATCGCCGAGTTGCGGGCAGCGGTGGTAGAGGCGATCGGCTGAGCTTTACGCTGTTCGGTCACCTGCAAGCGGCACCCGGATCAGGTCCGGGGCGACGGATCAAGCTTACCAGATCGTGGCGCGGCGCGCGCCGCGCGCGGCTTCGATTTGCCTGCGGAGCACTTCCGAACGGCTGGGGGCCGGCGCATCGGCAGTGAATACGAAGGTCGGCGCATGGACGAACGCTGGGGTCGAAGCGCCCAGCGCGGCGTCGGTCGGGGGGAAGCTGGCCATGGCAGTGCTCCTTGGTTCACGATCCTTCTGTTGATCCAGAATAGGCGCACATAGCTGCCAGCCGATGGACGAGGCCGGTTAACGCGCCGCTCGCCAAAATCTCGCGCGGCGTTGCCCTGCGCCGCGTTGCCCCCTACTCCGGGCGCATGAAGCTGATCATCGGTAACAAGGCCTATTCCTCCTGGTCGCTGCGCGGCTGGCTCGCGTGCCGGCAGTCCGGAATGACGTTCGACGAAGTGGTTGTCCCGCTTTACGACGACGAATGGGATCGCCGTCGGGAGGGAGACGAGTTTGCGCCCTCGTCGGGCAAGGTGCCGATCCTGTGGGACGGTGATGCCGTGGTGTGGGACAGTCTCGCAATCGTCGACTATCTGGCCGACAAGGTCGGCCGTGAACGCTTCTGGCCCGAGGACGAGGCAGCGCGTGCGATGGCGCGATCGATGGCGGCGGAGATGCATTCGAGCTTCGCCGCGCTGCGCCGCAAGCATACGATGAACGTCAGGCAGGTCTATCCACCCGTCACGCCCGACGACGATGTTCGCGCAGACCTGACGCGGATCTTCGAACTCTGGGCGCAGGCGCGCGCACGGTTCGGCAGCGGCGGCGATTTCCTGTTTGGCGAGTTTGGTGCGGCCGACATCATGTTCGCGCCGGTGTGCACGCGAATCGCGACCTATTCGCTTCCCACCCCGCGCTTCGCCGCCGCCTACGTGTTGGCGGTCCTGCAACATCAGTTCATGCAGGACTGGATTGCCGGCGCACAGGAAGAGGAATGGGTGATCGAGAAGTTCGAACAGCCCGTCGCCTGATGTCAGTCGCTTGCGTAGCCGGTGTCGGGCGACCAGCGCATCTCGATGTCCGGATAATGGACGGTCGAGCGTTCGGGCAGGCTGACCGCGAACAGCACACAGGGCGCGTCGCCGTCGTTGCGCAGATGATGCGCGTTGCGGTCGCCCTTGGGAAAGATCGCGACCTCGCCGGCGCGCATCAGACGCGAACCATCGTCGTCGACCAGCGTCGCGGTGCCGGAAAGCACGACGACGATCTCGTCCTCGCCCTCATGTCAATGCCGCTGCGACGACCAGCCGCCGGGCGGGATCGTGACGTGGGTGGCGACGAAATCCTCCAGTCCCCCTGCCGATGCCAGATCGCGCACCAACCTGCCCGATGCGGCGGCGGCAAATGGCGGAGGATAGCCGCTGCCCAAGGCCGGCGTCACGGCGGCGATGTCCAGCTTCGGCATAGGGAAACCTCCTTTTGATTGATGTCGTTCAACTCGCCAGTCTATTAATCGGCGCCGAGAGCGTCACCCCGGCGCGCGGGCCGGTCTTCGAGGTGCTGGAGGCGGCGCTGGTGCCGCTCGGGTTTGCAGTCGAGCGGCGGGTGACCGGCGATGCGCCGGACGGGCCGGTCGAAAATCTGCTCGCCACGCGTGGGGCGCGGGGGCCGCATCTCGCCTTTGCCGGGCATGTCGATGTCGTGCCGGCCGGTGACGGCTGGAGTGCCAATCCCTTTGCGGCGCAAGAGCGTGACGGCCTGCTGATGGGGCGTGGCGCGGTCGACATGAAGGGGGCGGTCGCCGCGTTCATCGCCGCAACGGCGCGCGTCCCGACGGACGCCGGACAGCTGACGCTGATCATCACCGGCGACGAGGAGGGTCCGGCCACGTTCGGCACTGTGTCGCTGATTAAGCGGATGCACGAGCGGGCGCTGCTGCCCGATCTCTGTCTCGTCGGCGAACCGACCTCGGTCGCCGTCCTCGGCGATATGGTGAAGATCGGGCGGCGTGGGTCGGTCAACATCTGGATCGAGGTGCCGGGCCGGCAAGGCCATGTCGCCTATCCGCATCTCGCCGACAATCCGATCCCGCGACTGGTCGCGATGCTCGCCGAGCTGGATGCCCTGGTTCTGGATCAGGGTAGCGAATGGTTTCAGCCGTCGAACCTCGAGATCACCGACATCATGGTCGGAAACCCGGCCACCAACGTGATCCCGGCGCGCGCGACCGCACGGATCAGCATCCGCTTCAACGACCTGCAAAGTGGGCAGGCACTCGCCGAGCGCGTCGCGGCGATCGTGCATTCTCATGCCCCGGAGGCGATCGTCACGCCGCGCATCTCCGGCGAGGCGTTCCTGACCGTGCCGGGAACGCTCTCCGCGCTGGTCTCCGCCGCCGTGTTGGAGGTGACCGGCCGCACGCCGGAGCTATCAACCACCGGCGGGACCTCGGACGCGCGCTTCCTGCGCGCCTTGTGCCCGGTGGTCGAGTTCGGGTTGCTCAACGCGACGATGCACAAGGCAGACGAAGCCGTATCGATCGCCGACCTGAAACAGCTGACCGACATCTACACCCGGATCATCCAGCGCACGTTTTCAGCGTCGACGGCGTAACACCACGTACAATGCACCCGCCCCGCCATGGCGCGGATGGGCGTTGCGTACGGCGGCGATTGCGCCGGAAAAGGCGGAGAGCCGCAGCCAGTCAGGGATGGCGGCGCGGATCGCACCGCGCGCGTGCGGGCGCTGGCTTTCGGGGCGCGGCGGCTTGCCGGTGACGAGCAGGATGACGCGATCGCCGTGCATCACCGCCTGTCCCAATCCCATTTCCAGCGCGGCATGGGCGCTGGCGAGCGTATGGCCGTGGAGGTCGATCGTCCGGTCGGGCGCGACGACCCCGCCCGCGAGCCGCCGATCCCAGCCGCCGTCGAGCGTGTGACCGGGTTCGCGCCGGGCGTGGGACGGTGGCGGCGTGGGAACGCTGGGGACCATCGTGCCCTTCACCGGTGCGGGCAGCGGCAACCGCTCGGGCGACGGCGCAGCGACCTTGCGCCCCGGCATCGCACGCACGGTCGCGCGCACCCGCGCCCACAGCGCCTCTTCGTCAGGGCCGAGGCGTCGTGCCGCCACTCGCCGCCTGCCCTGCCCGCCATCGCGCATAGCTACCGCGCGGGAGCAGCACGAACGCGGTGCCGCGCGCGCTCATCCCGCCGGCGATCGCGCGTGCTTCCTCGCCCGCGCCCCAAAACGTGTCGAAGCGGTTGCTGCCCTTGATTGCACCACCGGTGTCCTGCGCGATCCAGATGCCGTTGGCATCGGTGCGGTCCATCGACAGGAGGACCGGTGCGCCGAGCGGCACGAATTTCGGATCGGCCGCGACCGTCGCGCCGCCGCTGACCGGCAGGCCGAGCGCGCCTTGCGGAGCCCCCGTCAGCTCGCGGAAGAAGACATAGCTTTTGTTCTCGCGCATGATCGCGCGCCCTTCGTCGGGATGCGCGTGCAACCACGCGACGATCCCCTGCATCGACGACTGACCCGGACCGAGCAGCCCGCGACTCTTCATCAGCGCGCCGATCCCCGTGTAATCGCGCCCGTTCTGCGTGTCGTAGCCAATCCGCAGCACCCCGCCTTCGTCAAGGCGAATGAAGCCCGAGCCCTGCACCTGCAGAAAGAACAGTTCGACCGGATCGGCGGCATAGCCGAGGATCGGCGCGCGACCGTCGAGCGCGCCCTCTTCGATCGCGGTTCGATCGAAGTATGGAATCAGCGACATGCCATCGACCCGTCCGCGGATTTTCTTACCGGTCCAGGTGGGCGAAAAAGCGCCGAGATCGACCTCGATCAGATCCCTGGGGCGCCCGTAAATCGGCGCATAGCCGGCGCGCGGACGGCGCGAGCCGGCGATCTCGGGAATGTAATAGCCGGTGGCAAAGGCTCGTCCGTCGCCGACCTGCACCGCCTCGAACCAGCGCTGGAAAAACGTCGGCGCGGCGGACAGGTCGGTGCGCGCCGCCTCCGTACAGGCGGCTTGCCAGTCGCTGCCGATCGTCATGCCAGACGTGTCGGTGCGCCGGACCAGGCTGGGGCATGAGATACGAAAAGCGGTCAGCGCCGCACTGGCCTGCGCGGGATCGAGTGGAACGGTGGTCAGGTCGATCGCCGGCGTAAGGCCAGCCGACGCGGCGCTCGTTGCGCCAGGGACTGCCATCACCGGCAATGCGGGCAACGGAACTGCCGCGACTGGCTGGCGCACAGCGCCCGGACGCGATGGGATCGCCGAGGGAAGCGGCGTTGCAGCAACGGGTCGCGATGACGGGAGCGGCGGCGCCGAACGTCCGCCCGGCCCTACGCAGCCAGCCATCAAAAGGGCGCCCGCAACTGCGAGCGTCGCATTACTCCGCAACCTCTTCCCCCTTACAGTCGGCTTCGGCTCAGGCTTCGTCGGTGTCGGCGAGGATCCAGTTCGGATCCGACGCGCGCACCGTCCGGACGAACGTCCAGACGTCATGAGTTTGCACCGCGTCACTCGTCGAGCCGGCGATCACGCTGCCCTCGGCGTCGCGCGTCACCGCCGCAACATCGGCGTCGAACCGCACCGCCACTCGCGCCTCGCCATTGGACACGCCCGCCGACACGATCGTCGCGCGCTCGATCGCAATCAGGCGATTGTCGAGCACCTGACCCTGTGCATTACGCGCCTCAATCGCCTCGGCGAAGGCGGCGTGGACGTCGTCGCTCACCAGGTCGCGCAACGCCGCCTCGTCGCCACGCCAGAACGCTTCAAGGATCATGCGATACGCCGATTTTGCCCCTTCCAGGAAGCGGGTGACATCGAAGCTCGGCTCGGCCGACACGATCGCGCGCAGCCCGGGCTCGGTCGCGGTGTCGAACGGCCGCGTCGCGGGCTCGCGCATCTCGGCGGCGGGCTCCATCGCGCGCGGCACCGCCACCGATGCCACCCGCTCCTCAGCGGGCTTGGGCAGCGGCTGTTCATGGCCGGAGCGCTTGCCCAGAACCGAATAGAGTCGCAGCGCCAGAAAGCCGGCAACCATGGCGAGCAGGACAACGTAGAACACGGCAACTCCAGTAAGCTGGTGTGCGTACATAGGCGCGTGGGCACCGAACATCAAATCGCCCAACTCCCGCATTGTATCCGCGGAGCACCGCATCCACGATTGTCACACCCGCGGGGCGCTGCTAACCGCCCGTCACTTTCCCGCGCGGCGCCGCACCGGCGCGCGCCTGGCCTGACGATAGGGGTAGGACGATGGACGAATTCAGCAACGCCGGTGGCGAACCGCTTGCCAACGGTGCCGACACAGCGCCGGCTGCGGGGCTGATATCGCAATATGTGAAGGACCTGTCGTTCGAAAACCCGAACGCCCCGGCGATCTATCAGGAGCCGCAGGCGCCCGAGATCAACGTCCAGTTCGACATCGGCGCGGCGCAGGTCGCCGACGAGGTCCACGAAGTGACGCTGAAGATCGAGGTACGCGCCACCACCGGCGGCAAGACGGCGTTCATCGCCGAACTGTCCTACGGCGGTCTGTTCGGGCTGCGCAACGTTCCGGCCGAGCATGTCCAGCCCTTCCTGCTGGGCGAGGGCCCGCGTCTGCTGTTCCCGTTCGCGCGCCGCGTTGTCGCCGATGCGATCCGCGACGGTGGCTTCCCGCCGCTGCTGCTTGAGCCGATCGATTTCAACGCGTTGTTCCTCCAGCAGGCGCAGGCGCAGGGCGTGTCGTTCGGCAGCGAAGACGCGGGTCAGGCGTAAGCCACACGAGCGGGTGAGGATCGGCGGATGAACCTCGCCCGCGCCCTAGGCTCGATCGGCGGGCTGACATTGGTCAGCCGCATACTGGCGCTGGCGCGCGATACGCTGCAGGCGAGCTATGTCGGCGCGAGCTTCGCCTCGGACGCCTTCTTCGTCGCCTTCCGGCTGCCGAACATGTTCCGCGCCCTGTTCGCGGAAGGCGCCTTTTCCGCCGCCTTCATCCCGCTGTTCAACCGCAAGGTCGCGGAAGGTGGCGGCACCGCGGCGGGGGTGGATTTCGCCGAGCGTGCCCTCGCGCTGCTGTTTCCGGTGCTGCTGTTCATGACCGCGCTGATGCTCGCGGCGGCATGGCCGCTGACGTGGGCGCTGTCAGGCGGGTTCGAGCGTCAGCATCCGACTGCGGAACAATTCGCGTTCGCGGTGATGCTGTCGCGCTTCACCATTCCCTATCTGCTGCTGATCTCACTGGTGTCGCTGCTGGGCGGCATCCTCAACTCGCTGCATCGCTTCTGGGTCAACGCCGCCGCGCCGATCCTGCTCAACATCGCGATGGTCGGCGCGCTAATCTTTTTTCACGGCGGCGATCCGTATGCGACCGCGCGCGCGCAGGCGATCTCGGTGACGGTTGGCGGCGCGTTGCAGCTCGCGTGGCTGTGGTGGGCGTGCCGGCGGGCGGGAGTCAGCCTGAAACTGCGTCGCCCCCGCATCGACGACGACGTCAAGCAGATGCTCAAGCTGATCGTCCCGGCCGCAACCGGCGCGGGCGCGGCGCAGATCAACCTCGCGATATCGACCGCACTGGCCGGCGGGCTGTTGTCGGCGGGATCGATCTCGGCGATCTATTATGCCGACCGGCTCAATCAGCTGCCGCTGGGCCTGATCGGCATCGGGCTCGGCACGATCCTCTTGCCGGTCGTGTCGCGACTGCTGTCGCAAGGGCGCGAGGCGGAGGCGATGGAGACGCAGAACCGCGGGCTCGAACTCGCGCTGTTCCTGACCCTGCCCGCCACCGCCGCGTTCGTCTTCGCGGCCGAGCCGATCGTGCGCGGACTGTTCCAGCACGGCGCGTTCGACGGCGGCGATACAGTGCGCGCCGCGCAGGCGCTCGCCGCCTTTTCGCTCGGACTGCCGAGCTATGTGCTGGTGAAGGTGCTGACGCCCGGATTCTACGCGCGGGCCGATACGAAGACGCCGGTACGGCTCGCACTCTATTCTGTGGCGATCAATCTGGTCGGCAACCTTGTCCTGATCCCGACGCTGGCGCATTGGGACATCGGGCAGATCGGGCCGCCGCTCGCCACCGCGCTGGCCTCCACAATCAACGTCGTGTCGCTCTATGTGGTGCTGGTGCGCCGTGGCCATTTCGCGCTCGATCCGCAGGTGAAGCGCAAGGTGCCGCGCCTCGCGCTCGCCGCGCTGCTGATGGGCGGGGCGCTGTTGCTGGTGGCGCCGCTCGTCGAACCATATCTGACCGACAGCTTCGTCGTGCGCGGCGTGGCACTTGCCGTGCTGGTCGGCGCGGGTGTTGCCATCTATGCGCTGGCGTGCGTCGTTACCGGCGCGTACCGCCTCGCCGATCTGAAATCCCTCCTTCGTCGCAGGGCCACTAGCTGATGACCAACATGCGCGTTCTTTCCGGCATCAAGCCGACCGGCAACCTTCATCTCGGCAATTACCTGGGCGCGGTGAAGCAATGGGTCGCGATGCAGGACGACATCCAGGCGTCGGGCGGCGAGACGATGTACTTCATCGCGGATCTGCACGGCCTGACCGAATTCATCGCGCCCGCCGAAATGACCGCGAACACCGTCGAGATGACCGCGACGCTGATCGCGGCGGGGATCGATCCGGCGCGTTCGATCGTGTTCAATCAGGCGCGCGTTGCCGCGCATGCCGAGCTGGCGTGGCTGCTCAACAATGTCGCGCGGGTCGGCTGGCTGAATCGTATGACGCAGTTCAAGGACAAGGCGGGCAAGAACCGCGAGGGCGCGTCGGTCGGGCTGTACGATTACCCGGTCCTGATGGCCGCCGACGTGCTGCTCTACAATTCGACGCACGTGCCCGTCGGCGAGGACCAGAAACAGCATCTTGAGCTGACCCGCGACATCGCGACCAAGTTCAACACGGACTATGGTGTCGAGCTGTTCACGCTGCCCGAGCCGTTGGTGAGCAAGGCCGCGCCGCGGATCATGTCGCTGCGCGATGCCGGCGCGAAGATGTCGAAGTCCAATCCCTCCGAGCAGTCGGTGGTCAAGCTGGTCGACAGCGACGAGGTGATCGCCGACAAGTTCCGCAAGGCCAAGACCGACCCCGATCTGCTGCCCGCGACGATTGCGGAGCTGGACGGGCGGCCGGAAGCGCGCAACCTGCTGACGATCTTCGCCGCGCTCGCCGACCGCACGCCCGACGCGGTGCTGGCGGACTATGCCGGCAAGGGTTTTGGGCAGTTCAAACCCGATCTTGCCGATCTGGCGGTGGCGAAGCTGCGCCCGATCCGCGACGAGATGCTGCGGCTGCTGGGCGACCGGAGCGCCATCGACGCGATCCTTCGCGACGGCGCCGAGCGCGCGGCTGCGCTGGCGGCGCCGACCTTGAAGCGTGCACAGGAAGCGATGGGTCTGTTGATCTGACCGACTTGGCGCGCGACACCACCTCCCGCGCCAACTTTCAGGAATTCGCACCGGCAGCCCATATCTGGCGCATCGTAAAGCCGCAGATTTGCGTGCCTTACGCAATTGGCACCGGTCTTGCTGATCGTCTCGCAACTACGGAGCGAGACATGACCGACAACACGACGACCACCACACCCGCCGCCCCCCGCGACAATCTGTTCGGCGTCTGCGCCGCGCTCGGTGAGGACTTTGGCTTCAATCCGCTGTGGTTGCGGCTCGGCTTCGCGCTCGCGCTGCTGTTCTCGCTTGAGAAGGTGCTGCTGGCTTATGTGGCGCTGGGGGTGCTGGTGCTGGTCAGCCGATTGCTGTTCCCGAACCGGACGCGCACCACGGCCATCGCTGCGCCGACGACAATAGCCAGCGAGGTCGAGCAAGAAGAATATCGCCAGGCGGCGTGATCGCCCGATCGCCGCGCCCCCCGGCGCGGCGGAAGGCCTCAGGCTTCCAGTCGCCCCATCAGCACGTGCACCGCCTGATCGACCTCGCGGTCGCTATCGCGAAGTTCCTCGATGCGGCGCACGGCATGGATCACGGTCGAGTGATCGCGACCGCCGAACTTGCGGCCGATCTCGGGCAGCGACCGCGTCGTAAGCCGCTTGGCGAGATACATCGCGATCTGACGCGGCCGGGCCACCGCCCGCGCACGGCGGGCCGAGAGCAGGTCGAGCGGCTTCAGCTCGAAATGCTCGCAAACCAGCTTTTGAATCTGGTCGATCGTTACCCGGCGCTGATGGCCGCGCAACATGTCGCCGAGCGTTTGCGTCGCGAAGTCGAGATCGATGACCTGCCCCGTCAGCATCGCATAAGCGGTGACGCGCGTCAGCGCCCCTTCCAGCTCACGAATGCTGGAGGTGATACGCTCGGAAAGCAGGTCGAGTACCGCGGCCGGGACGCGAACGTCGGGCATTTCGGCGACCCGCCGTGCGAGCACCGTGCGACGCAATTCGGGCGACGACGGGCGGATGTCGACCACGAGCCCCGAACCCAGGCGGTTGAGGATGCGGGCTTCGATGCCATCCAGCGTCTGCGGCGCACGGTCGGCAGCAATGACCAGCCGCTTGCCCGCCGCCATGATTTCGTTGACCGTGTGGAAGAACTCGTCCTGCGTCACGTCCTTGCCGGCGATGAATTGCAGATCGTCGATCAACAGCAGGTCGCAACCGCGCAGCTTGGCCTTGAACGCGAACGTGTCGCGCGCGCGCATGGCGGCCACGAACTCGAACATGAAGCGCTCGGCCGACATCAGCATCACACGCGCCTGCGGATGATCCGAGATAAAGCGATGCGCGATCGCGTTCATCAGGTGGGTCTTGCCCTGCCCGGTGCTGCCATGGATGAACAGCGGGCTGAAGCGAACCGGCCCCGGCGCGGCGAGCGCCTGGGCAGCGTTGAGCGCCACCATGTTCGAGGCGTCAACGACAAAGCGGTCGAAAGTCAGACGCGGATCGAGCGACGGGCGCTCCGCCCTACGGGCGGCGTTGGCCTCCGTACGCGCGACCATCGGAGCGGCGGGGGGCTCCGCTGCGACAGGCGCAGCAAGGACCATGGGCGCGGCGGCGCGGGCGACTGTGTCGATCGCGACACTGCGAACGCCCGGCAGCTCCGCGCGAAATTCATACAAGAGGCGATCGGCGTAGTGGCTCTTCACCCAATTGGTCATGAACGCCGACGGCAGCGTCAGACGCACGTCCAGCGTGTCCTCGCCGTCTGCCAGGGCGATCGGAGCGAGCCACTGGTCGAACACGCGCGCGCCGGCCGAGCGGCGCAGGTTGGCGCGGACGCGGGCCCATACCCGTGCCAGTTCGCTCATCCCGTCATCCACCACAACCGCCTGCGTCACGCACAATTCTCCCGTCACCACGAACGCCCGGTTCGCGGAGCCTGTGTTCTCAAAGTCAAACGTCCCCCTGCCCGCGGCCCCTAGCGCGTCGGCATCCGAACATTGTTCTTGTGCCACGCTGCACGGACGGCGGCGCGGTTCGAGAGGATTAGGAACAGGCGGGTGAGTCGATCAACCCCGCGAACGGGTACGATGCCGAAATAAAGCGGATTGACTCGCCATCAGCGGCACAAATGCGTCATATTTCTTATAAGCCACTGTAATTGCGGGCTTATTATCGCGTTAGCCATCTAGGGTCATTGGCGAATCGCGAGGATTCCGAGCCTTTTTCCCGAGTGCCTTTTTGTTCCTGAGGCTCCTGAAACGCGGACGCAAAAACGCCCGCCGGGATTGTCCCGACGGGCGTGCATTTGCTTGACGTCTCAGCCAGTTAGGCCAGCGCAGCAACCCGCTTGGTCAAGCGCGAGAACTTGCGCGAGGCGGTGTTGCGGTGGAGCACACCCTTCGCAACGCCGCGCTGCATCTCCGGCTGCGCCGCTGCCAGTGCGGTGGCTGCCGCCGTCTTGTCACCCGCTGCCAGCGCGGCCTCGACCTTCTTCACGAAGGTACGGATGCGACCGACACGGGCACCGTTGATTTCGGCCCGGCGCTGGTTGCGGCGGATGCGCTTCTTGGCTTGCGGCGTGTTCGCCATGAACGTCCTCTGATAAGTTTCGAATCGATGGAAAAAGGCGCTGGGTAAGCCCTGCACCCTCGTAAGGCGCGGCCCATAGCCCGACCATGCGCCACCGTCAACTCCGCTGGCAGCGCGGACACCAGAAGGTGGAGCGCCCGCCCTCGGCATAACGCTCCACCGTTCCGCCGCAGCCACATGGCTCGCCGGCTCTGCCATAAACCGCGAATTGCTTGGAGAAATAGCCGAGTTCGCCGTCCGGGCGGGCATAGTCGCGCAGCGACGATCCGCCCGCCTCGATCGCCGCCTCCAGCACGAGCTTCACCGCGGGCACCAGCCGGGCGAGCGCGGCGGCATCCAACGTGCCGGCAGGCGCGTGCGGATCGATGCGGGCATCGTACAACGCCTCGCAAACGTAAATATTGCCGAGCCCCGCCACGATCCGCTGGTCGAGCAGCGCGAGTTTGATCGATAACCGCCGGCCGGTGAGCGCAAGACGCAGATGCTCGGGGGTGAAACTATCGCCAAGCGGCTCCGGGCCGAGCAGGCGGAACGCCGGGAAGTCCGCGACCTCGGCGGTCGTCACCAGATCGACCGAGCCGAAGCGCCGCGGATCGTTGAGCGCCAGCGTGCGTCCCGCTTCGGTCGCGAGCACAAGATGGTCGTGCGGCAACAGTTCGGCAGGATCGACGCGCCAGCGCCCTGACATTCCAAGATGGAAGATCAGCGAGTCGTCGCGATCGGTGTCGATCACACCGTATTTGGCGCGCCGCCGCAGCCCGGTGACGCGCGCGCCGGTCAGTCGCTGGCGCAGGTCGACGGGAAAGGCACGGCGCAGATTGTCACGACGCGGCTCGACGCGGGTCAGCACCTGTCCCTCCAGCACCGGGCGCAAACCCCGCACGGTGGTTTCAACCTCTGGCAATTCCGGCATGTCTGCCCTCTAGC
This sequence comes from Sphingomonas sp. NPDC079357, assembly GCF_044901155.1. Taxonomy (NCBI): domain Bacteria; kingdom Pseudomonadati; phylum Pseudomonadota; class Alphaproteobacteria; order Sphingomonadales; family Sphingomonadaceae; genus Sphingomonas; species Sphingomonas sp. NPDC079357. Next base: position 491,663 of record NZ_JBJDOM010000002.1, on the reverse strand, counting down.
CGCTCGCTTTCATGGCGGCTAGAGCGAGCGGCATGAGCGAAACCGTCTCCTTCGGCTACGAAGACGTCACCCCGACCGAAAAGACCGCCCGTGTGCGCGGGGTCTTTTCCAATGTCGCCAGCCGCTACGACCTGATGAACGACGCCATGTCCGGGGGCATGCACCGGCTGTGGAAGGACCGCTTCGTGCGGCGGGTGAAGCCGCGTGCGGCCGAGCAGATCCTCGACATGGCGGGCGGCACCGGCGACATAGCCTTTCGGCTGGCCGAAAGCGGCGCCTCGGTGACGGTCGCGGACATCAACCCGGAAATGTTGGAGGTCGGGATCGGCCGCGCGCAGCAGCGCGGGATCGACGGGCTGGTGTGGACCGAGGCCAATGCCGAGACGCTGACCTTCCCCGACCGCTTCTTCGACGCCTATACGATCGCCTTCGGCATCCGGAACGTCACCGATATCCCCAAGGCTCTCCGCGAGGCGCACCGGGTGCTGCGACGTGGCGGCCGGTTCTTCTGCCTCGAATTCTCGACCAACATCTGGCCGGGCTTTGCCGAGGTATATGACGCTTACTCGCACCATCTGGTGCCGAAGCTGGGGCAGCTGCTGGCCAACGACGCCGACAGCTATCGCTACCTGATCGAGTCGATCCGCCGCTTCCCGGACATGCCGACGTTCGAGCGGATGGTCGGCGAGGCCGGGTTCGTCCAGACGAAGGTCGAGCCGATCATGGGTGGACTGGTCGCGATCCATAGCGGCTGGAAGATTTGACCTCCTCGCTGGTTCACACCTGGCGGCTCCTGAAATGGGGCCGGACGCTGGCGCGTCATGGTGCGCTGCGCGGACTGGAGCGCGACCTCAACACGCCGCCGCGGCTGCGCCGGCTGTTGCGGGTGGCGCGGCTGGGTGCGCGCGTGCCCGAGGTCCCGCGCTACGCCGATGCGTTCGAGGCGCTGGGGCCAGCGGCGATCAAGTTCGGCCAGACGCTCGCCACCCGCCCCGATCTGGTCGGCGAGGCGGCGGCGGCCGACCTGTTGCGGTTGCAGGACGCGGTGCCCCCCGTACCCTATGCGACAATCGCGCAGACGATGCGAGGCAGCTTCGGCCGACCGCTGGAGACGCTGTTCAGCGAGATCGAGGAGGTACCGGTCGGCGCGGCGTCGATCGCGCAGGTGCATCGCGCGATCACCACCGACGGGCGGCGCGTTGCGGTCAAGGTACTGCGCCCCGGCGTCGAAGAGGATTTTGCGCGAGCGATCGAAACCTACGAATGGGCGGCCGCGCAGATCGAGCCGATGGGCGGCGAGATCGCGCGGCTCCAGCCGCGACTGGTCATCGAGACGTTCAAACGCTGGACCGCGCGCGAGCTGAACTTCACCCGCGAGGCGGCGTCGGCGTCGGAACTGGCCGAGACGATGACCTCGGAGCCGAACTTCTTCGTTCCCGCGGTCGATTGGGCGCGCACCACCGGCAAGGTGCTGACGATCGAATGGATCGACGGCATCAAATTGTCGGATCGCAAGGCGCTGGTCGCGGCGGGGTATGACCTGCCCGAACTGGCACGCGTGCTGGTCCATGCCTTTCTGCGGCAGGCGATCGCCGACGGCTTCTTTCATGCCGACATGCACCAGGGCAATCTGTTCGCGCTACCGGGCAATTGCGTGGCCGCGATCGACTTCGGGATCATGGGGCGAATCGACCGGCGCGCGCGCGTCTGGCTCGCCGAGATCCTCTACGGGCTGATCACCGGCAATTACCGTCGCGTCGCCGAAATCCATTTCGAGGCACAATATGTGCCGGCGCATCACAGCGTCGAGGAATTCGCCACCGCGTTGCGCGCGGTCGGCGAGCCGATGCGCGGACTGCCGGTGAAGGACATGTCGATCGGCATGATGCTCGACGGACTGTTCGGGATCACTCGCGACTTTGACATGGTCACGCAGCCGCACCTGCTGCTGCTGCAAAAGACCATGGTCATGGTGGAGGGCGTCGCGACGGCGCTCGACCCTGATATCAACCTGTGGGTTACCGCCGCGCCGCTGGTTGAGGACTGGATCCGCACCGAACTCGGCCCCGAAGCGGCGATCGCCGACCGACTGGTCGCCGATGTCCGAACGCTGGCACGACTGCCCGACCTGGTGCGGCGGATCGAGGCGCGCTTCCCCGCCCCCGGCGGTGCACCGCCGCGTCCGCCACTCCGTGAGATCGAGCGCGTGCGGGTCGGTGGCGGGTGGCGCTATGCGCTCGTCGGCGCGCTCGGCGTATTGGCGGGTGTCGCGGGCATGATGCTGGCGGGCGGATGGTAGCCGCACCGGGGCGACCCGGAACGACCGTGCGCTGGCTGCTAACGCCCGATCGGCTGGTCGGGATCGGGCGCGGCGCAGCGCGCGCGGTGCTGGCGGGGCTGGCGGTGGCGATTATCGCCGCGGCCGCTTTCATCCCTGCCGCGAGCACCCCGCCCGAATTCCTCCACGATGCTATCGTTGCGACACTGCGGCACGGGGGCGATTATTATGACGCGGCGCGCGACCTGCTGCGCACCGAGCCTGATGCCCGCGCCGCACGGGCGCTGCCGTCGACGCTGGCGGTGGTCGCGGCGGCGCTGCCCGCCTGGGCGCTGACGGCGCTGATCGCCGCGGGGCTGACGATATTGTTATGGACCGGTGGCCTGCGGCTTGGCGCGATGCTGGCGCGCAGCGCGGGGGCGCTGTTGATCGTCAGTCTCCTCGCGTTCGGGATCGTCGCGACTGCCGCGCTGTGGCTGGCAGCACCCCATGCGGCGGCGGCGGCGCTGCTCTCGGCGATTGCGTTGGTCGCGCGATCGCGCAGCAGTGTGGCGACGGCGGTCGCGGCGGCGTGCGCCGCGGCCCTGATCGATCCCGCCGCGCTGGTGACGCTCGGCGCTATGGGCGCGCTCGCCCTGCTCGACGGCCACCGACGCGAGCCGTTCGTGTGGCTGGGCGGGCTTGGCGTCGCTGCTGTCGCCTTTGCGCTGCATCTGCATGCGCTGGGCGCGACGCCGACGCCGGCGACCCCGCTGGTGCCGGGTGGCGCCATGGCGCGTCTGATCGGCGCCTCCTTCCCCGATGTCCCCGCCGTCGTCGCAGCACCGTTGCTGCTGCTTGCCGTATTGGGCTGGGCAACGGTCGCCGATCCGCTCGGTCCGCGCGTGCTGGCGCTGCTGGTGGCGGGTGTTGCGCTAGACGGCGTGCTGGGCCTGCGCTCGGCAACGCTGGCGCTGGCGCTGATCGCCCCCGGACTCGCGCTCGCACCGGGGGCGCTGCTAACCTTGGCGCGGAACGCGCTCGACCGGCGACGGATAACGGTGACGAGGGTGATGCGATGAGCCGGATCCTGTTGATTGTCGGCGGCGGGATCGCCGCGTACAAGTCCTGCGAGTTGATCCGCGCCATGCGCGGCGCAGGGCATGAGGTGCGCTGCGTGTTGACCGATGGTGGCGCGCATTTCGTGACCGCCATGACGCTCGCCGCGCTCAGCGAAAACAAGGTCCATACCACCTTGTGGGATCTCAAGGATGAGGCCGAGATGGGCCATATCCGATTGAGCCGCGAGGCCGACCTGGTGGTCGTCTGTCCCGCGACCGCCGATCTGATCGCGCGGATGGCGGGGGGGCTTGCCGACGACCTCGCCACCACGTTGCTGCTGGCGACCGACAAGCCAGTCCTGATCGCGCCGGCCATGAACGTTCGCATGTGGCTACACCCGGCGACCCAACGCAACGTCGCGCAATTGCGCCGTGACGGCGTGTCGGTCGTCGATCCCGACGACGGCGCGATGGCCTGCGGTGAATTTGGCCCGGGCCGCTTGCCCGAGACAGGCGTCATCGTCGCAAGGATCACGTCGGCGCTCGCACCGGTCACGCGCTCGCTGGAGGGACGGCACGTGGTCATCACCGCCGGTCCAACGCATGAGCCGATCGATCCGGTGCGCTATATCGCCAATCGGTCGTCAGGGAAGCAGGGGTTCGCGATTGCTGCGGCGCTGGCACGTCGGGGCGCGCGCGTGACGTTGATCGCTGGCCCGGTCGAGCTGCCGACCCCTGCGAACGTCGTACGCCAAGACGTTGAGACAGCCTTGGAAATGGCGGATGCAGTCGAGAAATCACTGCCTGCTGACGCGGCGGTGATGGTCGCAGCGGTCGCCGACTGGCGCGCCGCTGATGTCGCCGCGCAGAAGCTCAAGAAGGGCGACGACGCCCCTGCCCCGCTACAGCTTGCACGCAACGTGGACATTCTCGCCACGCTGGCGCATGATCCGCGACGGCCGCGATTGCTGATCGGGTTCGCGGCCGAAACCGAGCAGGTGCTCGACCATGCGCAGGCCAAGCGGCGGCGCAAGGGTGCCGACTGGATCGTCGCGAACGATGTATCGGGCGATGTGATGGGTGGTGATACCAACACTGTCCACCTCGTCACTGCCGACGGCATCGAGAGCTGGGAGCACCTTCCAAAAACCGACGTCGCCGAGCGACTTGCCGACAGGATTGCCGATGCGCTCTGAACCGATCAGGATCGCGCTGCGCCGCTTGCCGCATGGCGAGGGATTGCCGCTCCCCGCTTACACCACTGCGGGCGCCGCCGGGATGGACGTGGTGGCCGCCGAGGATGTCACGCTTATGCCCGGGGCGCGGGCGGCAATCGCGACCGGCTTTGCGATCGCCATCCCGGATGGCTTTGAGGTGCAGGTGCGGCCGCGATCGGGCCTCGCGCTCAAGCATGGCCTTACCTGCCTGAACACGCCGGGGACGATCGATGCGGATTATCGAGGTGAGATCAAAATCATACTTGCCAATCTTGGTACCGAACCATTCGATGTTCGACGCGGCGAGCGGATAGCACAACTCGTCCCTGCCGTGGTGACCGCAGCGGCGCTTGTCGAGGTCGACGCGCTCGATGTGACGCTCCGTGGAAGTGACGGATTTGGATCGACTGGCCGGTGATGCTCGCCGCGCTTCTGCTGCTCGTTCAGGCGCCTTCGCTCAATCCGCCGACGGACTGGGGCCAGTTGCCGCGCCTGCAGCTCGGCCTCGCCGCCGCCCCGCCGACGCAGCTTGCCAGCTTTGTCGAGCGCGAGGTGCTGGCAAATCGATGCGTCCTCCCGCCAGAGGCGCGGATGCTGGATCTGGTCGTGCTTGTGTCGCAGGCCGGGCAGGTACGGCGGATCGTACCACGAGCGATCGGCTGCCCCTCGGTCGAGCAGTTCGCCGCCGGGATCGTCCTGCGGGCGGCACGCGACAAAACGCGCCCGATTTCTCTTGATACATGGTACGTCACCACGATCGCCTTGACCCCGCCGTGACGCTGAGTCCCGACGAACTTTCGCGGTATGCGCGGCATATCGTGTTGCAGGAGATTGGCGGCAGCGGACAGCTGCGCCTCTCACGTGGGCATGTGCTGGTGATCGGCGCGGGCGGGATCGGCTCACCCGTAATCCAATATCTGGCAGCAGCGGGTGTCGGCCGGTTGACGATCGTCGACGACGACCGCGTCGATCTCAGCAACCTGCAACGCCAGACACTGTTCACGTCCGCGGATCTCGGCCGCTCCAAGGCCGAGCTGGCGGCGGAGGCGGTCGTGCGGCTCAACCCGCATGTCGACGCTCGGGCAGTGGTGGCCCGCGTTGACTCGGACAATATCGCATCGTTGCTGGAGGATGCTCCGTCGGTGATCGTAGACGGCTGCGACAATTTCGACACCAGGCTGCTCGTCGCCGATGCCGCGCTGGTCCGCCAGGTCCCGCTGGTATCGGCGGCGGTGGGGCGGTTTGAGGGGCAGCTCGGCGTGTATCGTGGCTGGGAGGCGGACAAGCCGTGCTACCGCTGCTTCGTCGGCGATGCACCCGCCCGCGATGCGCTGACCTGCGCCGAAGAAGGCGTGCTCGGCCCCGTCACGGGCATCGTCGGCAGCATGGCGGCGCTCGAGGTGATCCGACAGATCGCGCCGTTCGGCGACGACAGCGCCGGGCGGCTGATGCTGCTCGATTTCCTGTCGCTTCGCTTCCGCACGCTGGCGCTGCCGCCCGACCCCGCGTGCCGCGCATGCGGCGCGACACGCGGGTAACGATCAGCCGAGCCGCGCCTCCGCAAACGCGCGCACCGCCGGACCGATGTCGCCACGCGCCATCGCCAGCGCAAGGTTGGCAGTGACGAAGCCGGTCTTGTCACCGCAGTCGAACCGCTCACCGTTGAAGGTGAAGCCGTGGAACGGCTGCTGGCCGATCAGTTTGGCCATCGCGTCGGTCAGCTGGATCTCGCCGCCGGCACCCTTTTCCTTCGAATCGAGAATCTTCATCACCTCCGGCTGGAGGATGTAGCGGCCCGGGATCATCAGGTTGGACGGCGCGCTGCCCTTCGCAGGCTTCTCGACAAGGGCGGTGACCTCGGTCAGCGCGCCGTCGCGCGAACCCGGCGAGATAATGCCGTACTTGTCGGTCTCTTCGGGCGCGACTTCAAGCGCGCCGATCACGTTGCCGCCGACTTTGTTATAGGCCTGCACCATCTGCGCCATGAAGTTGGGCGTGCCGACCATCAACTCGTCGGGGAGCAGCACCGCGAACGGCTCGTCACCGACGATGTCGCGCGCGCACCACACGGCATGGCCGAGCCCGAGCGGCTCCTGCTGGCGGACATAGACCGGCGAGCCGGGCTGCTGACGAATATTCTCGATCACCGACAGGCTCTTGCCACGTGCACGCATCGTCGTTTCGAGTTCGAACGAGATGTCGAAATGATCTTCGAGTGCGCCCTTGCCGCGACCGGTGACGAAAATGATCTGTTCGATCCCCGCCTCCAGCGCTTCCTCGACCGCATATTGGATCAGCGGCTTGTCGACGACCGTCAGCATCTCCTTGGGCATCGCCTTGGTGGCGGGCAGGAAGCGGGTGCCGAGCCCCGCCACGGGGAAAATCGCCTTGCGTACCGGCTTGATGGTCATTCGGTCCTCCTGTTGGCGCGGGCTCTCTACCGGGGGGCGACGGTGTTCGCAAATCGTTAACCACGGCATGGGCGTCCCGCACTGACAGGCACGCCGGCTTGCGATGTCGGGATGATGCGCCTAAGCACCCGCTTCATCCCGACATCGCTGGTTTTTGCGTTCTCCATGCTCAAGAAGCTGCTTCGTTCGTCCCGTGTCGCTGGCGGCCCCTCCTTCGCTCCCGAACCGGGCAGCAGGATTTACGCCATCGGTGACATCCACGGCTGCCGCGACGAACTCGACCGATTGCTCGCAATGATCGACGCCGACGACGCGGCGCGAGGAACGGCGGAGACGACGTTGATCTTCCTGGGAGACCTCGTTGATCGCGGCCCTGACTCGGCGGGAGTGATCGCCCGGTTGATCGCGTTGTCACGTGCACGGCCACGCGTTCGGTTTCTCAAGGGCAATCACGAGGAATTGTTTCTTCACGCACTCACCGGCGCAAAGGACGCCTTGCGCACGTTCTGCCGCGTGGGCGGCAAGGAGACGGTGCTGAGCTACGGAGTCGGACGCGCCGAGTATGATTCACTGGATTATCCGCAGCTTGCCGAGCGCATGGCGGCGTTGGTCCCTGCCGAGCACCGCACATTCCTCGACAGCTTTGAGGACATCATCGTCTCGGGCGATTACGCATTCGTCCACGCCGGCATCCGGCCCGAGGTGCCGCTCGACGAGCAGAAGCCGAGCGACTTGCGGTGGATCCGTGACAGCTTCCTCGACTATCGCGGCCCCTTTCCGAAAATGATCGTCCATGGGCATACGATCACGCCTGAGGTCGACCGCCGCACGAATCGGATCGGCGTCGATACAGGCGCTTACGCCTCGGGCAAGCTGACCGCGCTCGGCATCGAGGATCGTCAAACATGGATACTGAACACATGATGCACCGCGGCAATCCGCGCTTGCAATTCCCAACCGTGCAGCTATGAGACGATCTGCACGCAAAGGGAGTTCATTATGCGTATTGCAAAGTACATGCTCGCTGCTGCTGCCGCCACGATGGCGGTTGCTCCGGCGATGGCCGCGCCTGCCAACTCGGCGGCGAGCCTGTCGGTCGCCAAGTCGGTTCGCGCTTCGGCTCCGTCGGCCAAGAAGAACGAGCTCGCCGGTGGTGGCGTGATCGTTGCCGTTCTGGCAGCTGCGGCCGTTGTGGCCGGCATCATCGTCGTCGCTGACGAGGATGACAGCTCGGACAGCAACTAAGCTGATCTGCTCCTCCGGGAGAAGAAATAGCGGCCTTTGGGCCGCTATTTTTTTGCCTGCGATTTGAAGAGAGTTCCGGACGATCACCAAGGGTTCGCGCTGCGGACCCCTTTTGGTGGACCGGCTCAAATCCGGCGCGACGCGGCGGCGACGTGCCGGTTGCCTGTCGCGGGCGCGAACAAATCGGCGGCCCGTCGAGGCGAACGCAGCGAAGCAATCCGGCGCTGATCAGCATGTCCGGGTTACCTCGCCATGCTTGTTGTGGCGATAGCGACAGGCTGGCGTGCATTCGCCAGCCGGAACACATTACGCCGCGGCGAACATTTCGGGCGCCAGCGCCATGATCGCCTCGGCACCGCCCTCGATCTGGCGACGTAGCGAACCCGCCTCGGGCAGCACGCGCTCGGCGAAATAGCGGGCGGTCACCAGCTTGGCGTCGAGGAACGCGGCATCGCCTTGCCCCTCGTCCTTCAGCTTCGCCGCCGCCGTCGCCATGCGCAGCCACATCAGCCCGGTCGCCACTGCGCCAACCAGATGCATGTACGGCACCGCCCCCGCGCCGACGTTGTTCGGATCCTTCATGCCGTTGGCGAGGAACCACATCGTCGCCCCCTGCAGCTCGCCCGCGGCCTTCTCCAGCCGCTGCGCGAAGTCGGCGACCGCGGGGTTGTTCTTGCCCGCCGCGATCTCTTCCATCACCAGCCGCCCGAACGCCTGAACCGCGCGCCCGCCGTTCAGCGCGAGCTTGCGCCCGACGAGGTCCATCGCCTGCACGCCGTTGGTGCCTTCGTAGATCATCGCGATCCGCGCATCGCGAACATATTGCTCCATTCCCCATTCGCGGATGTAGCCATGGCCGCCATAGACCTGCTGCGCGTTGGTCGCGATCTGGTAGCCACGATCGGTGCCGACACCCTTGATAACCGGGGTGAGCAGCCCGAGCAGATCACCCGCGAGCTGACGATCCTCTTCGGCATCGGCGTTATGCTCTAGATCGGCCTGAAGCGCACCCCACAGGCACAGCGCCCGCAGCCCCTCGGTCCACGCCTTGGCATCCATCAGCATGCGGCGAACGTCAGGGTGGACGAACAAGCTGTCGGCCTTCTCGCCCGGCTCTGCGGGGCCGGTGAGCGCGCGGCCCTGCCGACGATCCTGCGCATACTGGACAGCGTTCTGATAGGCGGTTTCGGCCACACCGAGGCCCTGCAAGCCAACGCCCAACCGCGCCGCGTTCATCATGATGAACATCGCGGCGAGACCCTTCATCTCCTCGCCGACCAGCCAGCCGGTCGCACCATCATAGTTCATGACGCAGGTCGAATTGCCGTGGATGCCCATCTTGTGCTCGATCGAACCGCACGACACCGCATTGCGCTCGCCCAGCGACCCGTCGTCGTTGACCAGCACCTTGGGCACCACGAACAGCGAAATGCCCTTCGAGCTGTCCGGCGCGCCCGGCGTTTTAGCGAGGACGAGGTGGATGATGTTGTCGGTCAGGTCATGCTCGCCCGCCGAGATGAAGATCTTGGTGCCGGTAATCCTGTAGCTGCCATCGGCCTGCGGCTCGGCGCGGGTGCGGATCAGCCCAAGATCGGTGCCGCACTGCGGCTCGGTCAGGTTCATCGTGCCGCCCCATTCGCCGGACACCATGCGCGGCAGATACTTCTGCTGCTGCTCCAGGCTGCCCTTCACGACCAAGGCAGCGATCGCGCCGTGTGCAAGGCCCGGATACATGGCGAATGCCATGTTGGCGGAGATCATATATTCCTGAAATGCAGTCGAGACGACATGCGGCATTCCCTGGCCGCCGAACGCCTCCGGCGCACTGAGCGTGCCCCAGCCCGATTCGACGAATTTGGCATAGGCTTCCTTGAAGCCCTTCGGCGTCGTCACGCTGCCGTCCTCGTGCCGCGTGCAGCCTTCCAGATCGCCCGACTGGTTGAGCGGGAACAGCACCTCGGCGACGAAGCGCCCCCCCTCCTCCAGCACCGCGTCTACCGTGTCGGGGGTCGCCGCGCCGAAGCCGGCGACGTTGGCATAGCGGTCGAGCCCGACGACATGTTCGAGCACGAAGCGGGTGTCGCGGATCGGCGGCGTGTACTGCGGCATCGTCTCACTCTTTCCTGGTTGCGCCACCGTCGAGCACACCGACGAATTCGGTCAGCTCGGTAATGGCGGCGTCGAGATCGTGCTTCTGCTGCTCCAGCGCCGCGATCCGGTCGCGACAGCGCTGGATCGCCACTGCGCGTTGCGTCTGGCGACCGTCGCCGAGATCATAGAGGTCGATCATCTCGCGGATATCGGCAAGGCTGAACCCGACGCGCTTGCCGCGCAGGATCCACGCGAGCCGCGCCCGGTCACGATGCGAGTAGATACGAACCAGCCCGCGCCGCTCCGGTGCGATCAGCCCCTCGTCCTCGTAGAAGCGCAGCGCGCGTGGCGTGACGCCGAACTCCGCCGAGAGATCGGTGATCGTAAAGCTCTCGCGGTCAGGCCGCGGGGAAACAACGGCATAGGCAGCAGAAGCGCTCATGGAGCTGGACATACCTTCCCTTTACGTGAACGTCAATCGACGCACAGCAATTTGCCATCGGCACCGCGCAGCCGGGTCGCTTCGCCGCTCGCCTCGCTCAGCCTGTCGAGCGACAGCGTATCGAACGTTGCTCGCCCTTGGCACGATCGCGCGCACGCCGCTGGCGTGCGGACCGGGAAGAGCAGTTGATCCCCGATGCGTGTCGCAGTGAAGCGGCAGCCGTCGCCGAGATCGACCGTGAGGTCGCCGCGACCCTGCGCGATGCCATGGCCGATGCAACGCTGCCCTTCGCCGAAATCGACGCTGACGCCGATTCGATAGCGCGGTGCAGCGCCAGTCAGGCAGAGCCGATCCTCGCCCACGGCGTAGACGCCGGTCGCGTCGGCCACCTCGCTGACGAGTCCGGCCCTGTGGGCCGCCACCTCCAGCGCCCGTCCTGCTGCATCATCCTCGCGAACGTCGTGAGCGGGCGAACAGGCGGCAAGCAGCGTCAACAACACCACCGCACGGCAGATCATCCGTCGACGCGCTCCAGCCCCGAATCGGTCACACGGCGATAGAAGCAGCTTGGCGCGCCGGTGTGACAGGCCGGACCGGCCGGATCGGCGACGATCCACAACGCATCCTGATCGCAGTCGACGCGCATTTCGATCACGCGCAACACGTTGCCGGAGGTTTCGCCCTTTTTCCAAAGCCGTCCGCGGCTGCGCGAGAAGAACGTCGCCTCCCCGCTTATGCGGGTCGCTTCGATCGCGGCGGCGTTCATATGCGCGACCATCAGCACCGCGCCACTGGCGCGGTCGGTCACCACCGCGGTCACCAGCCCGGCGGCATCGAATTTGGGCAGGAAATGGCTGCCATTTTCTCGTGAATCGCTCATGTCGGGCATGGCGTAGAACAGCGACGGTCGACCCACAACGCGCGATATCGTCGATCGCTCCCGCGCAGTTGATGACATTTGCGCGACGGTCGCTATATGCGGCCCCGCACAACGCGAGCCCCCCACCGCTTATGCTGACCACACATCCGTTCGACGACGACCATCTGCATGAGGAATGCGGCATCTTCGGTGCTTCCGGCTCGGAGGGCGCAGCCGCGCTCGTCGCGCTGGGCCTTCATGCGCTCCAGCATCGCGGCCAGGAGGCCGCGGGCATCACCAGCTTCGACGGCCATGTCTTCCACACGCATCGCGCGATGGGGCATGTCGCCGGCAACTTCGACCGCGACGACGTGATCCGCGCGCTGGCCGGCGATGTCGCCTGCGGGCACGTCCGTTACTCGACGACCGGCGAGACCGCGCTCCGCAACGTCCAGCCGCTCTATGCCGAGTTGCAGTCGGGCGGATTCGCGATCGCGCACAACGGCAACATCTCCAATGCAATGCGGCTGCGGCGCGAGCTGGTGCGGCGAGGCTCGATCTTTCAGTCGACCTCCGACACCGAGACGATCATCCATCTGGTCGCGACCAGCCAGTATCGTACCTTGCTCGACAAGTTCATCGATGCGCTGAAGCAGGTCGAAGGCGCTTACGCGCTCATCGTGATGACCCCGGACGGCATGATCGCGTGCCGCGATCCGCTCGGTATCCGCCCGCTGGTGATGGGCAAGTTGGGTGAAACATACATCTTCGCCAGCGAGACGGTCGCGCTCGACGTGGTCGGCGCGACGTTCGAGCGATCGGTCGAGCCGGGCGAGCTGGTGATCGTGCAGAACGGCGAACTGCGCTCGATCCGCCCGTTCGAACAGGTCGCCGCACGGCCGTGCATCTTCGAATGGGTGTATTTCTCGCGCCCCGATTCGATCGTCGACGACCATTCGATCTATTCGGTGCGCAAGAATATCGGCGCGCAACTGGCGATCGAATCGCCGGTCGACGCCGATCTGGTCATTCCAGTGCCCGACTCGGGCGTTCCCGCGGCGATCGGTTATGCGCAGCAATCGGGCATCCCGTTCGAGCTGGGAATCATCCGCTCGCACTATGTCGGACGCACGTTCATCCAGCCCGGCGACAAGGTCCGGCATCTGGGCGTCAAGCTGAAGCACAATGCCAATCGCGCGCTGATCCAGGGCAAGAAGGTCGTGCTGATCGACGATTCGATCGTGCGCGGCACCACCTCGCTCAAGATCGTGCAGATGATGCGCGAAGCAGGCGCGGCGGAGGTGCACATGCGCATCGCGTCGCCGCCGACGCGGCATAGCTGTTTCTATGGCGTCGACACGCCCGAGCGAGCCAAGCTGCTGGCAGCGAAGCTGGATCTGGGCGGGATGACCGACTTCATCCACGCCGACAGCCTGTCGTTCGTGTCGATCGACGGGCTCTACAAGGCGTTGGGCGAGGCGCAACGCGCCGCCGGGCGTCCGCGCTATTGCGACGCCTGCTTCACCGGCGACTATCCGACCACGCTGACCGACCATGATGAATCGAGCGCGGTCGACCAGTTGGCGATGCTCGATGAGCGAGTGATCTGACGCCCATGGACAAGCCGTTGAAGGATAGGCTGGCGCTGGTGACCGGCGCCAGCCGCGGTATCGGCGCGGCGACCGCGATCGCGCTGGCGGAACAGGGCGCGCATGTCGTGCTGACCGCCCGCACCGCCAGCGCGCTGGAACAGGTCGAGCAGCAGATTTTCGATGCGGGTGGCTCCGCGACGATCGCGCCGCTCGATCTGGCGCAGAGCGACTCGATCGCCCGGCTGGCGACGGCAATCGGCGAGCGCTGGCAGGCGCTGGACGTTATGGTCCTGAACGCCGGCATGCTCGGTTCGCTCGCCGCGGTGCCCGCGATCGATGCCAAGGAGCTGGCGCAGGTGCTCACGCTGAACGTGTCCGCGCAGGTGGCGCTGATCCAGGCGTTCGATCCGATGCTGCGCCGGTCCACGGGCGCGCGCGTCATCGGCGTGACCTCGTCGGTCGGTCGCACGCCGCGCGCCTATTGGGGTGCTTATGGTGCGTCGAAGGCAGCGTTCGAGACGCTGCTGGAGGCTTATGGCGACGAAACCGCCGAGGTGAGCAAACTTCGCGTGGCGGTGCTCGATCCGGGCGCGACCCGCACCAAGATGCGCGCACGCGCCTATCCGGGCGAGGACCCGGCGTCGGTAAAGCCGCCTGAGACGGTCGCCGCGCGGATCGCGGCACTGGCGATCGACGGGTTCCCGGCGAACCATCGCGAGCGGGTGGGCTAGTTCCGTCAGCCGGCCTTGACCAGCGTCACCTGCATAACGTCGATGCCGCCGCCGCGGAAGCCGCCCTCGCAATACATGAGGTAATAGCGCCAGAGTTGCTGGAACCGAGCGTCGAAGCGAGCGGGCAATCGCCCCTCGCTCACGGCGCGGTCGAAGCGGCGACGCCATTCCAGCAGCGTCTCCGCATAGTCCAGGCCGAAGCGCTGTTCGTCGCGCCACGCCAGCCCCTGCGCCTCGGCCAGGGCGCGGAAGCGACTGGCGGAGAGCAGTGAACCACCGGGGAAGACGTAGCGCTGGATGAAATCGGCGCTTCCGTTGTAGGCGTCCCAGATATCCTCGGCGATCGTGATGAACTGCAGCGCGGCGCGGCCGCCCGGCTTCAGGACGCGCGCGATCGTCGCGAGATAGGCGGGCCAATATTCGGGGCCGACCGCCTCGACCATCTCGATACTGGCGACCGCGTCATATTGGCCGGAAACGTCGCGATAGTCGGTCAGCGACACCGTCACGCCGTCAAGGCCGCGCGCGAGCACATGGTCGCGCTGTTCGGTGGAGAGCGTCAGCCCGTGTACGGTGACGCCAGCGGCGGCGGCGGTGGCCGCGAACGAGCCCCAGCCACAGCCGATCTCCAGGATCGACTGCCCGGGCATGGCTGCGGTGCGCGTCAGGATTGCGTCGAGCTTGCGTTGCTGCGCCACCTCGAGCGCCGTGCCGTCTGCGACATGGAGCGCGCTGGAGTAGGTAAGCGTCCGGTCGAGCCACTCACGGTAGAAATCGTTGCCCAGATCGTAATGCGCCGCGATGTTGCGACGCGCGCCGCTGCGATCGTTGCGGCGCAACCGGTGCCCGAGCCACACCGCCCATCGCGCCACATGCTTGGCGCGCGCGACATTGCCGAGCCCGGTGCGGTTGCGCACGAACAGGTCGAAGATCGGCACCGGGTCGGGGCTGATCCAGTCGCCGGCCATCCAGCCCTCGTACCAGCCGATCGACCCTGCGGTGACCAGCCGCCACAAGGCCCTCCATCGCACCAGTCGCACCACGGCAACCGGGCCCGGCGCATGACCGCCGATCAGCCGCCGCGTCCCATCGGGTAGCTGCGCCTCGATCGCGCCTGACAACATTCCACGATCGATGCGGTCGAGAAGGCGATGCCACAGCGGCGCGACCAAGCGCGCGCGACCGGGTACAGGCGAAGGATGGGAGGTGGCCGCGTCCATGGCGGACGCGCCCTACCGTACCTTCCTGCCCGCCGCCAGCGCGCGTTCGCGTGCCTCGCGATGACCGATCAACTTGGACGGATAGTCGTCGGGCCGGCAGCCGGCGCTGTCGGGATCGTGGATCGCGTCATCGGGCACGTCCTTCAACTCGGGCACCCATTCGCGGATGTAATCGCCGGCATCAAACTTCTCCGACTGCGACAGCGGCGCCATGATCCGCCCGAACATATTGGCGTCGATGCCGGTGCCGGCGACCCATTGCCAGTTGACCGCGTTATTGCCGTAGTCGGCATCGACCAGACAGTCCCAGAACCAGCGTTCACCCTCGCGCCAGTCGATCAACAAATGCTTGATGAGGAACGAGGCGGTAATCATCCGAACGCGATTGTGCATCCAGCCGGTCTGCCAGAGCTGCCGCATGCCCGCATCGACGATCGGATAGCCGGTGTGACCGGTCTGCCAGGCGCGCAGGTCGGAGTCGGCCGCCTTGCCGCTGCGCCAGGGCAGCCTGTCGAAGGCGGCGCGGCCGTTCTTGTCGGCATAGTCCGGCAGCGCGAGCACGACCCCATCAGTGAAATCGCGCCATGCCAGTTCCTTGCGGAAAGTGACGTCGTGGGCGCCGCTGGCGTGCCACACCGCGCGTGGCGAGACCTCGCCGAAGTGCAGATGCGGCGACAGGCGGGAGGTGCCTTCCTCCGCCGGCAGGTTACGGCGATCGTCATAACCGTCGAGATCGAGCGCGGCGATCTTCCGGCGGGCGTCATCCTCGCCGGGTGTCCAGTCGAACCCGCCCGACCAATCGGGCTTGGTCGGCAACAGCTTCCAGTCGGCCAGCCTGTCGCTGTTCGGCCACTTTTCCGGCGCGGGGATCGAGCGGGGTGCCGGCACCGGCTTCTCCGGGGGCAGATGCTCCTGCAGCCCCTTCCAGAATGCCGAATAGATACGGAATTGCCCACCCGCACCGGTCGTCACCTGTTCGGGCGGGGCCAGGTGATTGCCATCGTGAAGGCAGAGGCGTTCGCCGAACGCATCCTCCGCCTTGCGCCACCACGGTTCGTAGTGGCGGATCGCGTGGATCGCCTCGGCCTCGACGCTGTCCGCCAATTCGCTGAGGATCGCGACCGCATCGCCGCGACGCAGGATCAGGCGGCTGCCGTGCTGGCGCAGCGCCTTGTCGAGCGCGGTGAGGCTGTGATGAAGCCACCAGCGTTGCGCCCCGCCGATCCGCCATGCGCCGGGCGCATCGTCGTCAAGGATGTAGACGGGGATCACCGCCCCCTGATGCGCGGCGGCGACGAGCGCCGGTTGATCGTGGAGGCGCAGGTCCTGCCGTAGCCAGAGCAAGGTGGTCATCGCTCCCCGCTACGAACGATGCGCGCCCACGGTTCCGGCAAAGGCATCGCCCAACGTGCGAATGACCCGGACATGACGGGCGGCGATCGCCATCACATCGTCGCCATAGCCACCGCCGACGGTGCAGGCGAGCGGCACGCCCGCGGCGATCGCGAGCCGCGCGACCAGCCGATCGCGGCGGACCAGCCCCTCTTCGCTGAGTGCCAGCCGACCGAGCCGGTCGCCCACGAACGGATCGACCCCGCCCTGATAGAGGATCAGCGTCGGCTGCCACTCGACGATCATCGGTGACAGCGTCTCCTCAAGCACCGCCAGATAGGCGTCGTCGCCGATCGCATCGGCCAGCGGCACGTCGAGCGTGGAGCGCGCCTTGCGAACCGGAAAGTTCTTTTCGGCATGGATCGAATAGGTCGCGATCTGCGAATGACCGGCGGTGAGCGCGGCGGTGCCATCGCCCTGGTGAACGTCGACGTCGACGACCAGCACGCGCCGGGTCGCTCCTTCCTCCACCAGCCGGTGCGCGGAGACGGCGAGATCGTTGAACACGCAATAGCCGGCGCCGGTGTCCGCAAGCGCATGGTGGCTGCCGCCGGCGGTATTGGCGGCAAACCCATGTTCCAGCGCGAGCAGCGCGGCGAGATAGGTGCCGCCCGGCACCATCTGCGCCCGTCGCGCGACGGTGGCGGTCACCGGAAAGCCGATCCGCCGCTCCTTGCTGGCGGGCACCTGTGCCGAGAGCACCTCGGCGACATAATCGGGATCGTGGGTCGCCTCCAGCCAGGCGCGCGGCATCGCGTCGGGCTCGTACCAGGCGATCCGGTCGCCCTCGGCGCGGAGCAGGTCACGGATCGCGCCATTCTTGCCCCAGCGATAGGTGCTGCGCGCGGGGGCCTCGGTAACGTAATCGGGGTGGTGGACGATCGCGATCATCGACCTAAGATAGTGATGAGCGACCGTGCGCAGGAGTAGTGGATGACCGAACCGACCAACGCCGTGCCACCGATCGTTCGCCCGGACGTCGCGACGTTCCTCGGTTATGTCAACAATCTGCCCGGCCCGCGCACGCATCAGATGACGGTGGCGGAGGCGCGCGCGGCGATGCTGGCGATGTGCGACGTCGCCGATCCACCGCGCGGCGAACTGGCCGTTACGAGGGATGTTACCATCCCCGGATGCGGCGGCCCGCTACCGGCGCGCCTGTTCGATGCGCGGGCCGAGCGCGCAGCGGGTCCGGCGCTGGTGTTCTTCCATGGCGGCGGCTGGGTGGTCGGCAACGTGACCAGTCACGCCAGCCTCGCGGCGGAAATGGCGCGGCAACTGGACGTGCCGGTCATCTCGGTCGACTACCGGCTCGCGCCGGAATCGCCCTTCCCCGCCGCGGTCGAGGATGCCGAGGCAGCAGCGCGGTGGGTGGCGGAAAGCCCCGCCGAGCTGGGACGCGCCGTCACGGGGCTGATATTGAGCGGCGACAGCGCCGGCGGCAATCTCGCGATCGTGACCAGCGCGGCATTGCGCGACCAACCCGCGGCGGTGCCGGTGCTCGTTCAGGCGCCCATCTATCCGGCGACCGATGCCACGCGGCCATATCCCTCGTTCGATGCCTTTCGTGACGGCTACCTGCTGACCCGTGAAACGATGGGGTGGTTCGGCGGTCATTACCGGCCCGATGCCGAGGATGCGCGCTTTTCGCCGATCGTTAACGACCTGAGCGACTTGCCTTCTGCCGTGATCGTTGCCGCGGGGCTCGACCCGCTGCGCGATCAGGCCCGCGCCTATGCCGCCGCGCTCGCACTGGCGGGGGTGCCGGTCACGTATCAGGAGGCGCGGGGCAACATCCATGGCTTTGCGACGCTGCGGCGTGCAATCCCGTCGAGCCAGCAGGATCTTACTGCTTTCCTGACGGCGGTGCGCGCGGCGATCACGGCGGCGAGCCACGATATCGCAAATGCGAGGGCGGCGGGTTGAAGCACCTCAAGTCGCGGCCTATTCGACCGGCATGACTGCGCCAGACTCCCTGCCATATCGCCCGTGCGCGGGTGTGATGCTCCTCAATCGCGACGGACAGGTGTTCGTCGGCCAGCGCATCGATAACGTACTGGAAGCGTGGCAGATGCCCCAAGGCGGCATCGATCCGGGCGAGCAGGCGCAGACCGCCGCGATCCGCGAGTTGTGGGAAGAAACCGGCGTCACCGAAGACAAGGTGACGCTGATCGCCGAAGCGCCAGAGGAGTTGTTCTACGATCTGCCGCCCGAAATGATCGGCAAGGTGTGGAAGGGAAAATATCGTGGACAGCGGCAGCGCTGGTTCCTGTTCCGCTTCGATGGCGAGGATGGCGACATCCGCATCGACACGCCGCATCCCGAATTCCGCGCGTGGCGCTGGGCCGCGCCCGCCGATCTCCCGCACCTGATCGTGCCGTTCAAGGCGCAACTCTACCGCGACGTGATCGCCGCCTTTGCCCCGCACCTGCCGGGTAGCGGCGGCGCGGCGCGCTGATCGACGGCCCGCGATGTTGTCGGTGCTGATCGGGACGGTGTGCCTTGCCGCGCTGCCAGAGCCGGCGGTCGCCGCGGCACCGCGCCGTCGTGCGTCGGCACGACGCGCCCGGCGGCAGACGACGCTCGAACGGCCGGAGCTGGAGGTCGAGGCGATCGTCCTCACCGCACCGTCATTGGAAGTGCCGCCACCGGTCCTCAACGATGTCGGCGTCACGCTCGGCAGGATCCCCGGCCCGGAAATTTCACCTGAAATGCGCGCGATGCTCGACGCCGCGATGCAGGCGGGTGACGAAAGCGGCGTCGATACCCTGGTCAAATATGCCCGCGCCGGCGATCCCGGATCGCGCGACCTGGTGCTGCGGCGCGCGACCGAGTGGAAGGAAGCGAGGGCGCGGGCGCGCAACGAACGGGTGCAGAAGGCCAGCGCCTTTCAGCTTTGGAGCGGGCGCGTCGAGGCGGGCGGGTTCATCTCGACCGGCAATTCCGACGTCACCGGATTGACCGGCGTCGCCGATCTGACCCGAGAGGGGCTGCGCTGGCGGCATCGCGTGATGGCGCAGGCTGATTTTCAGCGCACCGGGGGCGTCACCAGCCGCGAACGCTACGCACTTGGCTATCAGCCGAACTATAAGATCAATGACCGCGGATACATTTACGGCAACGGCCAATATGAATCGGATCGGTTCCTGGGCTATTACAGCCGTTATTCAGGCTCGATCGGTGCCGGTTACAGCGTCATCCGGCGTAACGGGCTGACTCTCGACCTCGAGGTCGGACCGGCGTTCCGGCAAACCGACTTCACCGATGGCACGATGCAGGGCAGCCTGGCCGCGCGCGGAAGCGTCGAGTTGAACTGGACCTTGTTCAGTGGGCTGGTCGCGACGCAAAGCGCGTCGGGTTACTGGGAGCGCTACAACAGCACGATCCGCAGCGTCTCGGCAATCGAGGCGAAGCTGCTCGGGCCGCTGTCCGCACGACTTTCCTACACCTTGCAATATGAAAGCGAGCCGCCGAACGGTCGCATGACGACGGATGCCACCAGCCGCGCGTCCTTGGTGTACGCCTTCTAGCCGCCCCTGAAGGCACCGTTCGGCCCGCGTGTTCCGTTTCTGCGATCAGCCCGCTACGGTACTGGAATGAACAAGCTATCGCCCGCCGAACGGGCATCTCTGGAGAGGATCGACGCCGCCGCGATGCTGGTGCGGGTCGAGCGCTGGGCCGCGATCAACAGCGGCACGCGCAATGTCGCGGGCTGCGCGGCGATGGCCGAGGAACTGGCCGACGCCTTCGCGGCGCTGCCGGGCGACGTGGAGCTGGTCGAGCCGACACCGACCGACAGCGTCGCGGGCGACGGACGGGTCGAGCCGCTGGCGCACGGCCGGCACCTGCATCTATCGGTACGCCCAGAAGCGCCGGTGCGGCTGTTGCTGACCGGGCATATGGATACCGTCTATCCCGCCAATCACCCGTTCCAGTCACCGCGGTGGCGCGAGCCCGGCGTGCTTAACGGCCCCGGCGTCGCGGACATGAAGGGCGGGCTGTCGCTGATGCTCGAGGCGCTGCTGGCGATTGAGGCGGGTGGTACGCGGCTCGGCTATGACGTGGTGATCAATTCCGACGAGGAAACCGGCTCGCTGTCATCCGCCTCGCTGCTCGCCGAAGCGGCCCGCGGCAAGGTGGCGGCCCTCACCTACGAGCCCGCGCTTCCGGACGGCACGCTGGCCGGCGCACGTGGCGGAACGGGCAATTTCTCGATCGTCGTGCACGGACGCGCGGCGCACGCCGGACGCAACCCCGAGGAGGGGCGCAACGCGATCGTCGCGGCGAGCGCCCTGGCAGTGCGGTTGCACGACGAACGCTCGCCACGACTGGCGGTCAATCCGGCGCGGATCGAGGGCGGCGGCCCCAACAATGTCGTTCCCGATCTGGCAGTGCTGCGCGTCAACTTCCGCCCCGCCGATGCCGCCGAGATCGCCCGCGCCCGCACGGCGATCGACGCCGCGGTCGCGGCGGTGCAGGCCGCGCATGAGGTGAGCATCGCCGTCCATGGCAGCTTCAATCGCCCGCCCAAGCCGATCGACGCGGGTGCCGCGCGGCTGCTCGGATTGGTACGCGCCGTGGGGGCCGACCTCGGCCAGCCAATCGCGTGGCGCGACACCGGCGGCGTCTGCGACGGCAACAATATCGCGGCGTGCGGCGTGCCGGTGGTCGATACGATGGGTGCGCGCGGCGGTGCGATCCATTCGAGCGACGAATTCCTGATCGTCGACAGCCTGGCCGAGCGTGCGGCGCTGTCGGCGGTGACGATGCTGCGACTGGCCGAGGGAGCACTGGCATGACGTTCGTGATCCGCGCCGCCGACCGTAACGACCTGTCGCATCTCTATGAAATGGCCAAGCTGACCGGCGGCGGCTTCACCAACCTGCCCCCGGATCGCAACGCGCTGACCGCTAAGCTGGAGCGCAGCGCGCTGGCGCTCGGGCATGACGACACCTCGCTGACCGACGAGTTGTTCGTGCTGATGCTCGAGAACAACGTCACCGGCGAGGTGCGCGGAACATGCCAGTTGTTCACGCACGTCGGGCAGAAGCATCCTTTCTACAGCTATCGGCTCGGCACGCTGACCCAGCACAGCCGTGAGCTGGAGCGGACGTTCCGGGCCGAAATGCTGTCGCTCACCACCGATCTGGAGGGCGCGAGCGAGGTCGGCGGACTGTTCCTCCACCCTGGCGAGCGCGCGGGCGGGCTGGGGCTGTTGCTGGCGCGTAGCCGCTACCTGTTCATCCGCGCGCATCGCCCGCGTTTTGCGGACCGGACGCTCGCCGAACTGCGCGGGGTGATCGACGAGGCGGGCGGGTCGCCGTTCTGGGACGGGCTGGCAGGCCGGTTTTTTGGCATGGGATTTCAGGAGGCTGACGAGTTCAATGCCGTACACGGGCACCAGTTCATCGCCGACCTGATGCCCAAGCACCCGATCTATACGGCGATGCTCTCCGACCATGCGCGCGCGTCGATCGGGCTGCCGCACCCCTCCGGGCGCGCCGCGATGCGGATGCTGGAGAATGAGGGGTTTGCGTACGAGAATTACATCGACATCTTCGATGGCGGCCCGACGATGACGGTCAAGACCGATCAGATCCGCACCGTGCGCGACGCGCAGGACGCGCCCGTCGCAGCGGTGCGCGAGGGGGGATCGATCGAAGCGCTTGTCGCGACCGGACGGCTCGCCGACTTCCGCTGCGCCTATGCCAGGATCGGGACGATCGACGGAGGCATCTCGCTAGACCCCGCCGCCGCCACCGCGCTACGGCTGCGCGAAGGCGACCGGGTAAGCTGGATCGGACGGATATGATACGCGAGATCAACTTCGACGGGATCGTCGGCCCCAGCCACAATTACGCCGGGCTCAGCCCCGGCAATCTCGCCGCGACCGCCAATGCTGGACAGGTCGCGCATCCCCGCGCAGCGGCGTTGCAGGGCGTGGCGAAGATGCGTGCCAATCTCGCGCTCGGGCTCGTGCAGGGCGTGCTGATCCCCCCGCCCCGCCCCGATCACGCGTGGCTCGCACGGCTGGCGACCGAATATGATGCGGCACCGGCGCACTTGAAGGCGCAGGCGCTTTCCGCCTCCTCGATGTGGGCCGCCAACGCTGCAACCGTTTCGCCCGCTTCAGATACGGCGGACGGGCGCTGCCATCTGACCGTCGCCAACCTGGTGACGATGCCGCATCGCAGCCACGAGTGGCGCGCGACGCTGGCGCAATTGCAGGTCGCCTTCGCCGACGCCGCGCAGTTCGTCGTGCAGCCGCCGGTACCGCCGCCGTTCGGTGATGAAGGGGCGGCGAACCACATGCGGCTGTGTGCCGCGCACGATGCGCCGGGTGTCGAGGTGTTCGTCTACGGCGTGACAGGCGGCGCGTTTCCGGCGCGACAGCATGTCGAGGCCAGCCGGGCCATCGCGCGGCACCACGGGCTTGATCCGGCACGGACGTTGTTCGTCCAGCAATCGGCGGAGGCGATTGCCGCCGGCGCCTTTCACAACGACGTGGTCGCGGTCGCAAACGAGCGCATCCTGCTGGCGCACGAACAGGCTTTCGCGGACCGGGACGGCTTCTACGCCGACCTGCGCCGCTTGCTGCCCGAGGTCGAAATCGTCGAGGTGCCGGCGGCCGAGGTAAGCCTGAGCGATGCGATCGGCTCCTACCTCTTCAACGCCCAGCTCGTCACCCCGCCCGATGGCGTGCCGACGCTGATCGTGCCCGAAGAGGCCCGCGCCAACCCGCGCGTGTGGCACTGGATCGAGGCGCATCTGGCGGGCAATGGGCCGATCCGTCGTGTCGAGGTGGTGGACGTCCGCGAGTCGATGGCGAACGGGGGCGGGCCAGCGTGCCTGCGGCTGCGCGTCGTCTGCGATCCGGTGACGGTCGACCAACGCTTTCTGGTCGACGACCGGCGGCTCGACCGGATCGCCGCGGTGATCGAGCGTCATTGGCCCGCGGCGATCGCGCCGGCCGATCTTGGCGACCGTGCCTTGCTGGAACAGATCGCCACCGCCCGTGCGGCGCTGGTGGAGGAACTTGGACTGGCGGAGTTACGCGGATGACCGCGCGTTTGCAGCGTTGGTGGCGGAGCGTCGCGCGGCTGTTCGTCGTGAAGACCAAATTCGAGGCATTCATGCTGATCTACGCGATCGCCACCGGCGCGGTTGAGCGCGGGATGACCTATCTGCATCGCTTTCCCGGCACGTCCGGCTGGATCATGTTCGGCGCGTGCACGATCGTGGTGTTCATGGCCGGGGGCAAGATCATCGACGGGGTAGAGCGCGACGCCAACCCTTGAGCGGATCGACGCTTGATATGTTGTATCATTGCGCTAATGGATGACCCCGTAAGGGAGTCGCCATGAAGACCATGTTGTTTGCCGCGGTTGCGCTTGCACCGCTCACCCTGCCTGCCGCCGCCCAGACCGCCGACGCGGCGCGTCAGCCCGATCCGCATCGTTCCGACGAGGTGATCGTCACTGCGCCGATCCAGACCAGCGAGGCCGACGTGCTGCAGGGCACGTCGGTGCTGACCGGTGCGAACCTGACCCGTGAGTTGCGCCCGACCATCGGCGAAACGCTGGCGCGGCTACCCGGCGTGTCGGCAACCTCGTTCGGGCCGAATGCGTCGCGGCCGATCCTGCGCGGTTTTCAGGGCGATCGTATCCGCGTACTGACCGACGGCATCGGTTCAATCGACGTGTCGAATACCTCGGTCGACCATGCGGTAGTGATCGATCCGCTGCTCGCCGAGCGCGTCGAGGTGCTGCGCGGGCCGGCGGCGTTGCTGTACGGCTCATCGGCAGTCGGTGGCGTGGTCAATGTGGTCGACCGCCGTATCCCGCGCGCGCTGCCACAGAACGGCTATCGCGTCGATGCGATCGGCACCTATGGCAGTGCGGCCAACGAGCGCTCGGTCGGCGGCGCGGCGGACGTGACCGCAGTCGGCCCGCTCGTGCTGCACGTCGACGGATCATACCTGAAGGCGGACGATCTGCGCACCGGCGGGTTCATCCTCTCGCGCGCCGCACGCCGCGCCTCGCTGGCGCTGGCGGGTGCGCCGCAAGCCGGCGACGAGCCGATCGATTTTGCTGGCAACGCTGCATTGAGCGGCAAGCTGCCCAACAGCGGGGCGGAGACGTGGACCGCTGGTGCCGGCGCGTCGATCATCACCGATGGCGGCATGCTGGGCGTCTCCTACGGCCATTACGACAGCCTCTACGGCGTGCCGGTTCGCTATGCGACCGCACTTGGGCAGGAGCAGGAAGCGCCGCGGCTCGACGTGGTCCAGAACCGCTATGACCTGCGCGCCGAAGTCACCCCGCACGGCTCGCTGATCGATGCGATCCGCATCCGCGCCGCGCATGCCAATTACCGGCATTTCGAGCTGGAGGAAGACGGCTCGGTCGGCACCGCCTTCTACAACAAGGGGCTCGAGGCGCGGCTCGAGGTGGTACAGGCCAAGCGCGGCGCGTGGCAGGGTGCGAGCGGCGTGCAATATTTCAGCCGTGCGTTCGACGTGGTCGGGGACGAGGCGTTCCTGCCGCGCAACCAGACCGAACAGACCGGGCTCTTCACGCTTCAGCAATATGAAGATGGCCGGTTCAAGGCCGAGGGCGGACTGCGCTACGAACAGACCCGCCTGACCGCTGTTCCCGGCTTCCGTGAAGGGACCGAGCGTTTTACCGGTCAGGATCGCAGGTTCGGAACGTGGTCGGGGTCGCTGGGGGCAGCCTATACGCTCGCGGACGGCCTGCGCGTCGGGCTGAATGGTTCGCGCACCGCGCGCGCGCCATCGGCGGAGGAGTTGTTCGCCAACGGTCCGCACGCCGGCACGCAGGCTTACGAGCTGGGCAACCCCAATTTCCGTGCGGAGACGTCGTGGGGACTGGAGGCCACCCTTCACGCACACAACCAGATCTTCAGCCTGGATGCGTCGGCCTATTACAACTGGTTCGACAATTACATCTATGAGTCGCAGGTCGCCGAGGCGGCGTGCGTGACCGCCGCGCAGGGTGAGGTGGAGTTGCCGTGCTTCCGCTACGATCAGGCAAAGGCGCGCTATTACGGCTTCGAGGCGGATGCGTCAGCGCGGCTGGCGACGATCGGCACGCACGTGATTACCGCCGATCTGCTCGGCGACTATGTCCACGCCGAGGTGGTCGACCGCGGGCCAGTGCCGCGCATTCCGCCGTTGCGCCTGCTCGGCGGAATCGAGGCGCGCAACGACACCAGCGGTGCGCGCATCGAGGTGGAACGTGCGTTCGCCCAAAATCGCACCGCGCCGTTCGAGACGCGCACCGATGGCTATACGATGGTCAACGCCTCGCTGTCGTTCCATCCGTGGGGTGGCAGCGACCGGCGCAGTATCCTGCTGGCGGCGAACAACATCTTCGACGTCGAGGCCCGCCGCGCTGCCAGCGTCCTCAAGGATTTTGCGCCGCTCGCGGGTCGCGACGTGCGGGTCACGTTCCGCGTAGGGATCTAGACCATGACGACGTGAGGTCGCCCCGTATCGTTCGTCAGTGCGAGCGTCGCGAAGCAATCCGAGGCCGGACCAGGACGCGTTGGATTGCTTCGCTACGCTCGCAATGACGGCTCAAGTTGACGTCATCACGTTTGAGGATTGTCGTCGCCCGGCTGAATGGCGGGGCGACGCGATTATATCGCGCGGGCGTAGATCAGATCGTCGTGCCACGTTGCGCCGACGCGAAAGCGGCGGGTGCCCGCGACGGCAAAGCCCTGCTTCTCGTAGAAACGCTGCGCACGCTTGTTGCGGCCGTAAACGCCGAGCAGCAGGCGATGGTGGCCGCACGCGCGCGCGTCGTCGATCGCGCGCACCATCAACGCGGGGCCAAGGCCGGTGCCATGAGTAGGGAAAAGCGCGTAGATGCGCTTCAGCTCGATATCGCCAGGCTCCATCGCCACGGGTAGATCGGGCGCGGTCAGCAGGGTGTAACCGATCGGCGCACCGCCCACTTCGGCCTCGGCCAGCGTCGCGATCGCGCCATCGGCCAGATACGCCTCGAACGCGGCTACGCTGCTGTTGCGCGTGACATGCGCGACGATGTCCGGCCCGTCGAGGATGCCCGCGAATGCTTCGAGGAAAGTGGCGCCCGCTACCAGCGAGAGCGCGGCGGCATCCGCCGGCCCCGCACGGTGCAGGCGCCACTCCATATCAGCCGACGATTTCTTCCGGCTTGAAGAAATAGGCGATCTCGATCTCGGCATTCTCGTCCGAGTCCGAACCGTGGACGGTGTTCGCCTCGATCGACTCGGCCAGTTCCTTGCGGATCGTGCCCGGCGCAGCATTCTCGGGGTTGGTCGCGCCCATGATGTCGCGGTTGCGCTGCATGGCGTTCTCGCCCTCCAGCACCTGCACGACGACCGGGCCCGACGTCATGAACGAGACCAGATCGTTGAAGAACGGACGCTCCTTGTGGACCGCGTAGAAGCCCTCGGCCTGCTCCTTGGTCATCTGGATACGCTTGGACGCGACGACGCGCAGGCCGGCTTCCTCCAGCATCTTGGTGACGGCGCCGGTCAGGTTGCGGCGCGTGGCATCGGGCTTGATGATCGAGAAGGTACGGTTCGCGGCCATGACGGTCACGGGCTCCTGAAATGAATAGGATGGAAGTGGCGTCGCCCTAGGCGGACGCGGGCGGGGATGCAAGCGAGCGCTCAGGCCGCCTGTTCCCAGCGCCCCGCCTCGTTCTGCTTCCAATAGCGCCGCTCGACCCCGTCGCACACCGCCAGTTCCTTCCACGCCGCGCGCGCCGCACGAATATGTTCCTCATCGAAGAAGTGGAAGGCGCGGTCGAAATCGAGCGCGGCGTCGCGCCACTCGCCGTCGACCAGCGCGATGTGGCGCGCGCGATTGGCGGGATTGACGTCGGCGGCGATCAGGATCGGCTGGCGCTCGTCCGCCGTCCCGCCCTGCTGGGCGTGCGGCAGGAAGCTGTCGGGCGCATAGTTCCACAACAGCCGGTCGAGCGCCGCACGCCGCTCCTCGTCAGCGGCGACGATCAGCAACCGTGCGCCCGACCCCACCACCTTCGCCGCGATCTGCGGAAGCGCACGCTCCAGCGGCATGCGGGTCAGGTGGTAGAAATCGACCTGCATCGTCCCGCCTCAGCCCTCGCAGGTGTCGGCGACGAAGCGATCGAGGACGCGCACGCCATAGCCTGTCGCGCCCTTCGCCCAGGTCGGACCGTCCTTGTCGGCCCAGACCATCCCGGCGATATCGAGATGCGCCCAGGCGACGCCCTCGTCGACGAAACGCTGCAGGAATTGCGCCGCGGTGATCGATCCCGCGCCGCGCGGACCGACGTTCTTCACATCGGCGATCGGCGAGTCGATCAGCTTGTCGTAAGCGTCCGACAGCGGGAAGCGCCACAATTTGTCGCCGGTGGCGAGGCCCGCCGCCAGCAGCTGCCCGGCGAGCGTGTCGTCGTTGCTGAACAGCCCGCCATATTCGTTACCGAGCGCGACGATCATTGCCCCGGTCAGCGTCGCAAGGTCCACGATCCGCGTCGGCTTATGGGTATTTTGGACCCAGGTGATGCAATCACACAGCACCAGCCGTCCCTCGGCGTCGGTGTTGATGACCTCGATCGTCTGACCCGACATGCTCGTCACGACATCCCCCGGACGTTGCGCATTGCCGTCGGGCATGTTCTCGACCAGGCCCATCACCCCGATAACATTGGCTTTTGCCTTGCGCGCGGCGAGCGACAGCATCGCGCCGGCCACCGCCGCCGCTCCGCCCATGTCCCACTTCATGTCTTCCATGCCCGCGGCCGGCTTGATCGAAATCCCGCCAGTATCAAAGGTTACGCCCTTCCCCACCAGCGCGGTCAATGGCGCGTCCGCACCGGCGCCGGCCCACTTGAGCGCGAGTACCCGAGCCTCCCGCCGCGATCCCTGCGAGACGCCGAGCAACGCACCCGCCCCGAGACCGGCGAGTTCCTCTTCGTCGAGCACGGTCACTTCGAGCCCTAGACCATCAACGGCTTCCAGCACACGTTCGACGAAGCTCTCCGGATAGAGGATGTTAGGCGGCAACGTCGCGAGCGTCCGCGCCAGTCCCAGTCCGCGTGTCACCGCCTCCCGCCCGGTCCACTCGGCATCGTCGCCGACGATCGTGACCGAGCTCAGCGTCGGCTTCTGTTTCTCGGGGAGTTTGGTGCGATACTCGTCGAAGCGCCAAGCGCGCTGGGACACGCCCGCCGCAAAGCGAGCGGTAGAAAGCGCTGGCTCGCCGTGCAGATCGGCGACGGCATTGGCGACCCCCGAAGTGAGGAGCCGCGCGGTGAGCGCGCCGCCCGCCCGCTCGAACGCCGCATCGTCACCGCTGCCGACGCCGAGCAACAGCACGCGCTGCGTCCCCTGCCCGACCGCCACGAACGCCTCCGCCACGCTGCCCGCCTCGCCGGTGAAGCGCTGCCCGGCAGCAGCAGCCGCCAGCAATGCGTCGGCGCCGTCGACCAACCCGCCTAGGGGCGCATCCTTGCGGACCGGCAACGCCAGCACCGCGGCATCGGCGGGACGGTCGGCGGTGAAGACGATCTGCATTCCTGTATCCTCTTGCAACATGCCGCCTACCTAGGCACCGCCTGGTGAAATGGCAAAGCGTTGCAGGCCACGCGTGGCGATGCGATAGGCGGCAAAGGCGTGGCCGCCACTTCCGGTCGGTCGCGCAAACGGGGCAACGACGACGACGTGATGCGTTTCGATCTTCTCGCCGGCGGTGCGCTGTGTCTGGCGCTGGCCGCACCGGCCGCTGCGCAGTCGCTTCAGGATCGCGCGGGCGGCGCTCCCGCCGCGGCGGCGGCGGTTCCCGCCGACAGCGATCAGGTGCAGTTCAGCGCCGGGGCCCTCGAATATGATTACAATGCCGATGTCGTCACCGCCACCGGCGAGGTGCGGATGTCGCGCGCCGGAGAGCGACTGCGCGCTGAAAAGGTCGTCTGGAATCGCAAGAGCGGGCAGGTCGTCGCGACCGGCAATGTCGCGGTAACGAACCCGCAGGGCGATGTCGCTTACGGCGATACGATCGAGTTGACCGACACGCTGAAGGATGGCGTGGTCGACAATCTGCTCGTCGTTCTGGATCAGGGCGGGCGGCTGGCGGCGGTGCGCGGCGTCCGCAACGCCGACGGGACGATGAACCTGGATCGCGCGGTCTATTCGCCCTGTGCGGTCACCGGATCAGACGGCTGCCCGCGGGAGCCCTCTTGGAAGATCACCGCGATCAAGGTTCTGTATCGTCCGGATCGCAAGCGGGTCTATTATCAGGGTGCGCGCTTCCACTTGTTCGGGCTCACCAGCCCATCGCTGCCGCCTTTCAGCACGCCGGTGGCGGAAACCAACGACACCGGGCTGCTGACCCCGTCGATCGGACTGACCCGACTGAACGGCGCCGAGCTGGTGTTGCCGTTCAATCTGGCACTTGGCCCCAATCAGTCGCTCGTGCTCGCGCCGCACCTCTTTACCTCCGAGGTGCCGATGATGGAGGCGCGCTATAGCGGGCTGAACGAGCTGGGTGCCTATTCCATCCGCGGCTTCGCCACGAGCAGCCGTCGAACGCAGAATCTTGCGGATATCACCACAACCAACACCGAGCGCGCGTTTCGCGGCTATCTGGACGGCGCCGGGCGTTTCCAGTTCGACCCAAACTGGAGCCTGTCGGGTTCGCTGCGGCTCGTGACCGACCGGACCTTCCTGCGCCGCTATGACATCTCGAACGAGGACCGGCTGCGCACGACGCTGGCGCTCGAGCGGGTCGATCCGAACAGCTATCTGTCGATTGCCGGCTGGGCGGTGCAGACGCTGCGCGTCGGTGATCGTCAGGGAATGCAGCCGGTTGCGCTGCCGGAGATCGACTACCGCCGCCGCGTGCCCGATGCACTGCTCGGGGGCACGTTGCAGATTCAGCTCAACTCGCTGGCGATCGGGCGCAAGGCCGGACAGGACACGCAGCGCGCGTTCGGCAGCGCGCGCTGGGACTGGCGCGGGATCACCGTGCTCGGGCAGGAAGTGACGCTGACCGCGTTCGGCCGCGCCGACGCCTATGACACGCAGAATGTGGCCGCGACCTCGATCGTCAGCTACCGCGGGATCGAGGGTTTCCAGACCCGCTTCATCGGGGCGCTGGCGGCGGACGTGCGCTGGCCGTTCGTCGGCGAGCTGTTCGGCGGGTTCCAGCGCTTCACCCCGCGCGTGCAGGTCGTCGCCACGCCCAAGACGCGCAACATTCAGGTTCCGAATGAGGATGCCCGCGCGGTCGACCTAGAAGATTCGAACCTGTTCGCGCTCAACCGCTTCTCCGGCTACGATCGCTGGGAGGATTCCAGCCGCGTTACCTATGGCGCGGAATGGGCGCTCGACCTGGACCGTATCGCGATTTCCGCGAATATCGGGCAGAGTTATCGTCTCAACAACCGCGCCAGCATCCTGCCGGACGGCACCGGGCTGTCCGATCGCTTCTCCGACATCGTCGGGCGGACCAACATACGCTTTGGCGAATTGGTGACGCTGACGCACCGCTATCGGATCGACAAGGATAATTTCGCGGTGCGCCGCAACGAGATCGACGCGACGGTCGGCACGCGCCAGACCTATGCGACCATCGGCTACCTGCGGCTCAACCGCGACATCGATGTACTGGAAGACCTGCAGGATCGGGAGGAAGTACGCGCCGGCGGTCGGGTCGGGATCACCCGCTTCTGGTCGGTATGGGGCTCGGCGATCGTCGACCTGACCAACCGTGCGGAAGATCCCTTGTCCACGTCGGATGGTTTTTCGCCGATCCGTCACCGGGTTGGTGTCACCTATGAAGACGATTGTCTCACCCTGGGGCTGGCGTGGAAGCGCGATTATCGCAACGTCGGTGACGCGCGGAGCGGCAACAGCTATCTGTTGACGCTTTCCTTGAAGAACCTCGGCCGCTAAGCCGCGGTTCAGTTGTTTTCCGGCAAAAGCGCCGCGGCGGCGACAGGCGCACCTCATCGGGATTTCGAGACGAACGTGATGATGAAGACAAGAGGCGCGGCGCTGACCCGCCGGTTGCTGGGAACGATGGTGGCGCTCGGCGTGACGGGCGCTGCGCTTGCGCAGGATGCCGAACAGGTGCGCGACACCACCGGGCTCAACCTGCCCAACGACCTTCAGATCTTCGGCAAGGTTGATCCGAACGTTCGTAAGGCGACCGCGATCGTCAACGAGTCGATCATCACCGGCACCGACGTCGACCAGCGGGTGAACTTCATCGCCGCGGCGAACAACGCCAAGCTGAACGCCGAGGAACGCGAGAAACTGCAATTGCAGGTGCTGCGTCAGCTTATCGACGAAACCCTTCAGATCCAGCAGGCAAAGGTTGCGGATATTACCGTGACCAAGGGCGAGATCGACCAAGCCTTCGCAGGAGTCGCCCGCAACCTGCAGAAAACGCCGGACCAGCTCACGACCTGGCTGCGCGAGCAGGGGTCGTCCGATCGCTCGCTGCGTCGCCAGATCGAGGGCGAGCTGGCGTGGAATCGTTACCTGAGCAAGCGGGTCGAGCCGTTCGTCAACGTCGGCGACGAAGAGGTGAAGGCGATCCTCGATCGGCTGGAAGCCGCAAAGGGTACCGAGGAATATCACCTCAACGAAATCTACCTCGCCGCGACGCCCGATCGGCAGCAGCAGGTGTTCGACAACAGCAAACAATTGATCGCCGAGATCAGCAAGGGTCAGGCGCCCTTCAGCTATTTCGCGCGCAACTTCTCCGAGGCGTCGACACGGGGGGTCGGCGGCGATCTGGGCTGGGTGCGCGCCGCGCAGCTTCCCGGTCCGCTCGCCGAGACGGCGCAGACGATGCAGGTCGGGCAGGTCGCAGGACCGGTCGCAACGCCGGGCGGCTTCTCGATCCTGTATCTTGTCGACAAACGGCAGGTGCTCACCGCCGATCCGCGCGATGCGCGCTTGAGCCTCAAGCAGCTCACCATCAAATTTCCGGCTGGGACGACACAGACGCAGGCCACCGCTCGCACCAGCGCCTTCGCCGAGGCGATTCAGAAGCTGCAAGGTTGCGGCTCGGTTGCGAAGGTGGCGGCTTCGCTGAACGCCGAGGTGGTCGACAATGACGCGATCCGCATCCGCGACCTTCCGCCGCCGCTGCAGGCGATCATGCTGAAGCTGCAGGTCGGTCAGGCAACCCCGCCGTTCGGTTCGCCCACGGAGGGCGTGCGTACCCTCGTGATGTGCGGGCGCGACGAGGCGCAGGGCGGTCAGCTTCCGGGGGCGCAGCAGATCCAGAACCAGCTCGAGCAGCAGCGCGTCAATCTGCGCGCGCAGCAGGCGCTTCGCGACCTGCGGCGTGATGCGGTCATCGAATATCGCTGATTCGATGGTTGGTCCGATCGTCATTTCCATGGGCGATCCCGCGGGGATTGGTCCGGAGACGATCGCCAAGGCGTGGGACGCGCGCGTCGAACGCGCGCTGCCGCCGTTCGTTGCCGTCGGAGACCGGCGCTCGATCGCGCGTGTCTGGGACGGGCCGGTCGCTGCGGTTTCCGACCTGAATGCGGTGGCGCAGGTCTTCCCGGACGCGCTGCCGGTCCTCACCGTCGAGGACGCTGGCGACATCGTGCCGGGACTGCCCGACCCGGATGGCGCCCGCTGCGCCGTTCGGGCGCTGGAGCTGGCAACGGGGCTGGTAAGATCAGGCGCAGGCCGCGCGCTGGTCACCGGACCGGTTTCCAAGGCGCAGCTTTACCAGACCGGCTTCACCTATCCGGGACAGACCGAATTCGTCGCCGAACGCTGCGGGATCGCACGCGACAATGCGGTGATGATGCTCGCTGGGCCGGGACTGCGCGTCGTACCGATAACGACGCACGTGCCGCTGGCGGAGGTGCCCGCGTTGATCACGGTCGAGCTGATGCTCGCCAAGGCGCGGGTGACCGCGCGCGCGATGCTGCGCAATTTCGGGATCGAGCAGCCCCGGCTGGCCTTCGCCGGCCTTAATCCGCACGCGGGCGAGAACGGTGCGTTGGGGCGCGAAGAGATCGAGGTAATGCAGCCGGCAATTGAGATCCTGCGCGGCGAAGGCCTCGACGTGCGCGGGCCGCTGGCGGCCGACACGATGTTCCACGCTCGCGCGCGCGCGCTTTATGACGTCGCGCTGTGCCCGTACCATGATCAGGCGTTGGTACCGCTGAAGACGTTGTTTTTCGACGACGGGGTTAACATCACGCTGGGCTTGCCGATCGTCCGCACCTCACCCGACCATGGCACGGCCTTCGGGATCGCGGGCAAGGGTGTGGCCCACCCCGGCGCGACGATTGCGGCGATCCTGATGGCGGCGGACGCCGCGGCGCATCGTACGCGCGCCGCAACCGCATGACCGCGCCTGAGTTGCCGCCGCTGCGCGATGTGATCGCGCGGCATGGTCTGTCGGCGTCCAAGGCGTTGGGGCAGAACTTCCTGTTCGACGCACAGTTGCTCGGGCGGATAGCGCGCATTCCAGGCGATCTGACCGACGCGGAGGTGCTGGAGATTGGCCCCGGCCCCGGCGGTCTGACCCGGGCGTTGCTGGCGCAGGGCGCGCGGGTGACCGCGATCGAGCGCGACCGGCGCTGCATCCCGGCGCTCGCCGAACTCGAGACGGCATATCCGGGCAAGCTGCGGGTGATCGAGGGCGACGCGACCGAGATCGACGCGCAGGCGCTGTTCGAAGGTGCGCCGCACATTGTGTCCAACCTGCCCTATAACGTCGGGACCGCTTTGCTGATCGGATGGCTGTCCGCCGGGTGGTCGCCATGGTGGCGGTCGCTGACGCTGATGTTCCAGCGAGAGGTGGCGGAGCGGATCGTCGCGCCGGTCGGCGGCGACGCTTATGGCCGGTTGGCGGTGCTGGCGCAGTGGCGGTCGACCGCGCGGATTGCGATGCCGGTGCACCGCTCCGCCTTCA
This sequence comes from Sphingomonas sp. NPDC079357, assembly GCF_044901155.1. NCBI lineage: Bacteria > Pseudomonadati > Pseudomonadota > Alphaproteobacteria > Sphingomonadales > Sphingomonadaceae > Sphingomonas > Sphingomonas sp. NPDC079357. The sequence goes on along the minus strand of NZ_JBJDOM010000002.1, from coordinate 457,192 downwards.
CGCCGCCGCCGAAGGTCATGTCGGCGGTGGTCCACATCACCCCGGCCGAGGCGCCGGCGGGTGTGGCGCTATCGGTGCTGGAGCGCGTCACCGCGGCGGCGTTCGGTCAGCGGCGCAAGATGTTGCGGCAGTCGCTGCGCGGGGTGCCGGGTGCGCTGGACGCGCTGGAAGCCGAGGGGATTGAGGCGACGCGCCGCGCCGAGACGGTGAGCGTCGCCGAGTTCGTCGCGGTCGCCAAGCGGCTGAGCTGACGCCTCAATCGTCCGAGGTCGGTGCGGCCCCCGCCGCGGCGGTGGTGGTGTTCGCGCCGACCTGCGCGGTGGTGATCGGAGGACCCTTGGCGATCACCGACGCGAGCGTCGTCGCCTGCGGACAGGCACCCTTGCACAGCGAGCGAACCTTGGCGAGGTTCTGCCGCGCGCGCTCGACCGCGCCCTTCGCGACCATCGCCTCGCCCTGCCCCGCCAACGCGTTGACGTCATTGGGCTCGAGCAGCAGCGCCTCGCGATAGAGGCGGATTGCCTTGCCCGGCAGCCCGCGCGCCTCCGCGACACCCGCCAGTGCGACGAACGCCTGACGGTTGCGTGGGTCGACCGTCACCGCGGTTTCGAGGAGATCGGTCGCGCCTTCGAGATTGCCCGCCGCGCGCGCCGCCTTGCCCTGTTGCAGCAACGCCATGCTGCGCGCGTCGATCTGGTCGTCAGGCCGCTGCCCGTGGAGCGCGGTAGAGATCGACACCAGCGCCAGCGAGGCGGCCATGGCGATGGCGGTGAAACGCATGAACGGCTCCAGCTTCGACACGATCCGGCCCGGTTAGCATGGTGCCCGCAGCCGTGCGACGAAAAAACCGTCGGTGCCGTCATGCGCGGGGGTGAGGCGGGTGCCGGCATGATGCGGGCTGCCGAACGGCAATGCCAGCGGCTGGGCCTGCCAGCCGGGACGATCGGCGAGAAAGGCGTCGACCTGCGCGGGACCCTCTCCGTCGAGCAGCGAGCAGACGATATAGACGAGCGCCCCGCCCGGCTTTACCGCGCCGGCACCGATCGCCAGAACGTGACGCTGCGTCTCGATCAACCGGTCGAGCCGCGCGGGGGTGAGGCGCCAGCGGGCCTCCGGGTTGCGCCGCCACGTGCCGGTGCCCGAGCACGGCGCGTCGATCAGCACAACGTCTGCCTGCACGTCGGCCAGCGCTTCGGTTTCCTGGTTGGGGTTGAGCAGCCGCGTCTCGATGATCGTCGCCGCAGCCTTTTCGGCGCGCGGCGCGAGACGGGAGAGGCGGGCGCGGTCGACGTCGGAAGCGATGATGCGGCCGTCGTTGGCCATCTGCGCGGCCATCGCGAGGCTCTTGCCGCCCGCACCCGCGCACAGATCAAGCACCGTCATGCCCGGCACGACCCCTGCGGCCAGCGTCACCGCCTGACTGCCGGCATCCTGTACCTCCAGCGCGCCGGCGTGTGCGGCCACATCGCTGCCGGCGGGGAGCCGGCGCGCGAGCGCAAGGCCGGGGATCGGCACGGCATTGGGGAGTTCCAGGTTGGCATGATCGGGATGGAGGCGTACGTCGAGCGGGGCGCGGTCGATCAATGCCTGTTGCTCGGTGGCGTTTACGCCCGAGGCGGTCAGGCGATCCTCAAGCCAGCGCGGGTGCAGGCCTTCGGCAGCGGGCACCTCGTCGCCGATCGGCGCCGGACCGTGGGTGGAGCCGTCGAAGGTCGCGGCGAGCGCCGGATCGGTCGCGGCAAGCGCGAGCATCGCGGCGCGGCCATCGGCAGGGCGCTCACCAAGGCGGCGGATCGCGGCGTAGACCAGTTCGCGGACGGCGCGGCGGTCCTTGGAGCCGGCGTAGCGGCGTTGCGAGAAATAACGCGAGATCAACGTGTCAGCCGCCGCCCCGCCTTCGCGTGCGGCGATGACGATCGCGTCGAGAAGGTCGATCGCGGCTTGGGTGCGGGCGGCGGGGGTCATCGTTGTGCTTTCGGGGTCGGAGGCGGAGCGGTGGTGGGATCCATCCGCGCTTCAGGGCGAACAGTGGATGGACGCGAATGTTGCGAATGTTGAGACGCTGGCGGGGTGGCAATGAGGCGCTTTCCCTACTTCTTTCGTCACCCCGGGCACGGCGGGGTCCAGCTGGGGGACGCTCCGTAGCTGCCGGAGGCTCCGTCACTGGGTCGGCCCCGCGCGATGTCGACCGGGTGCTCGCCCGGCCAAGAAGAAGAAGAAGCGGGACCCAGGCTTTTGCCGGGACAACGAATTTGGGGCCGGGATCGAGCCTGTGAACGGCAGCATCGGCCGGCAATCTTGCGCGATCGTCATTCCCCGCTTCTGCCAGACCCGCGCCGCGTAGGACAGCGGCGCGGGTGTCGGCGCCTCAACGGGTCGGATAGTTGGGTGCCTCGCGGGTGATCGTCACGTCATGGACGTGGCTTTCCTTGAGCCCCGCACCGGTAATCTGGACGAATTGCGCGCGCGCCTGCAGGTCCTTGATCGTCGCCGAGCCCGTGTAGCCCATCGCCGCCTTGATGCCGCCGACGAGCTGGTGGATCACGTCGCGCGCCGGGCCCTTGTACGGCACCTGCCCTTCGATCCCCTCGGGCACCAACTTCAGCTGGTCGCGAACCTCCCCCTGGAAATAACGGTCTGCGGAGCCACGACCCATCGCGCCGACACTGCCCATGCCGCGATAAGACTTGTACGCCCGTCCCTGATAAAGGAAGGTTTCGCCCGGCGCTTCCTCGGTGCCGGCGAGCAACGAGCCGACCATGCACGTGCCCGCACCCGCTGCCAGCGCCTTGGCGAGGTCGCCCGACGTGCGCAGACCGCCGTCGGCAATGACCGGGACGCCGGCCTTCGCGGCAGCCTCGGCGCAATCCATTACCGCCGTCAGCTGCGGCACGCCGACGCCGGCGACGACGCGCGTGGTGCAGATCGAGCCCGGGCCGATCCCAACCTTGATCCCGTCCGCCCCCGCATCGATCAGCGCGCGTGTCGCCTCGCCGGTCGCGACGTTGCCCGCAACGACCTGCACCGAATTGGACAGCTTCTTGACGCGCTCGACTGCGCGCGCGACTTCGCTGTTGTGGCCGTGCGCGGTGTCGATGACGATCAGGTCGCATTCGGCGTCGACCAACGCCTCGGTGCGGCCGAAGCCCTTGTCGCCGACGGTGGTGGCGGCGGCGACGCGCAGGCGGCCGGCGGCGTCCTTGGTCGCCTCGGGGTACATGACCGCCTTTTCGATGTCCTTGACGGTGATGAGCCCGACGCAGCGATAGGCATCGTCGACGACCAGCAGCTTTTCGATGCGGCGCTGGTGGAGCAGGCGGCGCGCCTCTTCCTTCCCGACACTGGTCGAGACGGTGACGAGCTGCTCGCGCGTCATCAGCTCGGCGACGGGCTGATTGGGGTTCTCGGCAAAGCGCACGTCGCGGTTGGTGAGGATGCCGACCAGCTTGCCGTCGCTTTCCACCACCGGGATGCCGCTGATGCGGTGCGCGGCCATCAACGCCTGCGCCTGCGCGAGCGTCGCCTGCGGCGCGATCGTGATCGGGTTGACGACCATGCCGCTTTCGAAGCGCTTGACCTGTCGCACCGCCGCGACCTGTTCGTCGACGGTCAGGTTGCGGTGGAGCACGCCCATCCCGCCGAGCTGCGCCATGACGATCGCCATGTCGGCCTCGGTCACGGTGTCCATCGCCGAGGAGAGGACGGGGATGTTGAGCGAGATGCCGCGCGTCACCTGCGTCCGCGTATCGGCCTCTCCAGGAAGCACGCTCGACTCCGCCGGCACGAGCAGCACGTCGTCGAAGGTAAGGCCGAGGCGGATGTTCATGGAACGCCGAATCCTGTGGGGTGAGGAAGTGGCGCGCCATGTAACCGCATCGGCGGCGAAGGGCTAGTACCCTGCCCTCGCCGGCTGTCTCAATCCGTGTTCGTCACCCCGGCCTTGAGCCGGGGGACGAAAGTTGTTCAGGCGTCGGCCTTGACCGCCTTCGGTGCAGCCTCACGGACGCCCTGGTCGACGTGCTCCGCGAATTGCGCGAAATTGTCGTTGAACAGGTCGACCAGCTTCGCCGCGGTCTCGTCATATTCAGCCTTGTCGGCCCATGTCCCGCGCGGATCGAGGATCGCGCTGTCGACGCCGGGAACCGCGACCGGCACCTTGAACCCGAAATTGGGATCGGTGCGGAACTCGGCGTCGTTGAGGCTGCCGTCGAGCGCGGCATTGAGCAGCGCACGGGTCGCCTTGATCGGCATCCGGTGCCCGGTGCCGTACTTGCCGCCGGTCCAGCCGGTGTTGACCAGCCAGCAATCGACCCCGCCGCGCGCGATCCGCTCCTTGAGCAGGTTGCCGTAAACCGACGGGTGGCGCGGCATGAACGGCGCGCCGAAGCAGGTCGAGAAGGTCGCGTCGGGCTCGGTGACGCCAATCTCGGTGCCCGCGACGCGCGCGGTATAGCCCGAGAGGAAGTGGTACATCGCCTGATCCGGGGTCAGCTTCGCGATCGGGGGCAGGATGCCATAGGCGTCCGCGGTCAGCATCACGATACTGCGCGGGGTGCCGCCCATATTCTCCTTCGACGCATTCGGGATGAAGTCGATCGGATAGGCGCCGCGGCTGTTCTCGGCGAGGCTGTTGTCGTCCAGGTCGAGCTGGCGCGTCACCTCGTCCATCACGACGTTCTCGAGCACGGTGCCGAAACGCTTGGTGGTGGCGAAGATCTCCGGTTCGGCGTCGGCCGACAGGCGGATCATCTTGGCATAGCAGCCGCCCTCGAAATTGAAGACCGCGTCGTCGGACCAGCCATGTTCGTCGTCGCCGATCAGCGTGCGCTTGGGATCGGCGGACAGCGTGGTCTTGCCGGTGCCCGACAGGCCGAAGAACACCGCGGTGCGCCCGTCCGCGCCCATGTTCGCCGAACAGTGCATCGGCATCACCCCGGTCGGCGGGAGCAGATAGTTGAGGATGCCGAACACCGACTTCTTCATCTCGCCGGCATAGCGCGTGCCGCCGATCAGGATCAGCTTCTCGGTCATGTTGACCGCGATCACCGTCTCGCTGCGGCAACCGTGGCGCGCGGGATCGGCGCGGAAGCTCGGCAAGTCGATGATCGTGTAATCGGGGACGAAGCCCTTGAGGTCCTTCTCCTCGGGGCGGACCAGCATCGTGCGGATGAACAAATTGTGCCACGCCAGTTCGTTGATGACCCGCACACGCACGCGGTGCGACGGCTGCGAGCCGCCGTACAGATCCTGCACGAACAGGTCGCTCTTCGCGCCGAGCGCGGTGAGGAAGTCGGCCTTGAGCGCCGCGAAATGCGCCGGGTCCATCGCCTTGTTCGACTTGCCCCACCAGACGGTCGATTCGGTCTCGGCATCGCGGACGATGAATTTGTCCTGCGCCGAGCGGCCGGTGTGCGCGCCGGTCTCCACCACCAGCGGACCGTCGGCGGAGAGCTTGCCCTCGCTGCGCGCGACGGCGGCCTCGGTCAGGCGCGCGGTGACGAGGTTCCAGTGCAGCGTGGCGCGGGTTTCGATGCCCTGCGTCTCCAGCCCGGCGTCGGGAATGCGATGGCTCAAAGGTCCGTCCTCCAATGGGCGCCTCGACGGGCGCGTTCGATGGCGCCGAAATACGCCGGACGGCGACCGGCGTCAAACGTGTTAAACACATATCGGAGGCGTGTCGTTCTTGTTGAGCGACGCGGCGCTTTGCCTTACCCCTGCCGGTGTGAAGCACGGGACCAATCCATGACCGCCACGATCGCGCTGGTCGATGACGATCGCAACATCCTGACCTCGGTGTCGATCGCGCTGCAGGCAGAGGGGTTCATGACCCGGCTGTATTCGGACGGTGAGGCGGCGTTGAAGGCGCTGACCGAGAATCCGCCCGACCTGGCGATCTTCGACATCAAGATGCCGAAGATGGACGGGCTGGAGCTGCTGCGCCGGCTACGCGAGAAGAGCCGGCTGCCGGTGATCTTCCTCACCAGCAAGGACGACGAGCTCGACGAGGCGCTGGGCCTTGCGATGGGCGCGGACGATTATATCGCCAAGCCGTTCAGCCAGCGGCTGCTGATCGCACGCATCCGCGCGATCCTGCGCCGCACCGAGCCGGCGCAGGCGGGCGCGGAGGGCGAGTCCGAGACGCAAGGGCCGATCGAACGCGGGCGGCTGGTGATGGACCCGGCGCGACACCGCGTGACGTGGGACGGCAATCCCGTCACGCTGACCGTCACCGAATTCCTGATCCTGGAAACGCTGGCGCAGCGCCCCGGCATCGTGAAGACCCGCAACCAGTTGATGGACGCGGCCTATCAAGACGACATCTACGTCGACGACCGCACGATCGACAGCCACATCAAGCGCGTGCGCCGCAAGTTCCGCGAAGCCGATCCCGCCTTCGACTCGATCGAGACGCTGTATGGCGCCGGCTACCGCTTTTCGGAGGAGTGACGCCGCCGAACAGGCGCGCGCGTGGTCGGGCAAGGTCTCGCTCACGCCGCGCATCCTGGCGGTCAACGTCCTCGCGCTGCTGCTGCTGGCGGGCGGGTTCTTCTATCTCGAATCGTTCCGGAGCCGTATTCTCGACCAGCGTTCGACACAGGCGGCGCGCGAGGTGCGGTTGATGGCGGAGGCGCTGGCGCCGATCGCGCCGGACATGCGCGACGCGACGATCACGCGGCTCGCGCAGGAAACGGGGACGCGCGTGCGGCTGTACGATCGCGGCGGCGCCCTGCTCGCTGACAGCCGCGCGCTGGGCGTCGGCAATTTCCGGCTCGACGATCCGGACAACGATCCGCTGGCGCGGCGCAGCGCGCGCTGGCTGGATGCAGCGATCGACCGGATCGTGCGCGCGCCGCTCGCACCCGGCTATCGCGAGCGCGGTGACGGGCGGCGTTGGCCGGATGTGCGCGCGGTATTCACCGGCGCGGCAAGCGCGCAGACCTTGTGGCGCGCGCCGGACCGGACCCCGGTGATCACCGCCGCCGCCCCGCTGGGGGGTAATATGGCATTGCTGACGGCTGTGAATGCGCGCGACGTGACCGAGCGGGTCCGCGCCGAGCGCTACCGGCTGAGCGTGGTGGTGCTGGTGGCGAGCGCGATCTCGATCGGGCTGTCGCTGTTCCTGGCAAGGACGATCGTGGTGCCGCTGCGCTCGCTGGCGCGCGCCGCGGTACGGGTGCGGCTGGGTCGCGCGCGCGAGGTGACGGTGCCCCGCCTGCCCGAACGGCGCGACGAGATCGGAATGCTGGCGCGCGCGCTATCCGACATGACGCTGGCGCTGCGCGCACGGATCGACGCGACCGAGGCGTTCGCGGCCGACGTGACGCATGAGCTGAAGAACCCCCTCGCCTCGTTGCGCTCCGCCACCGACGCGCTCAGTCGCGTCGAACAACCGGAGCTGCGCGCCAAGCTACTTTCAATCGTCAACGACGATGTTCACCGGCTCGACCGGTTGATCAGCGACATTTCCGAGGCCTCGCGGCTCGACGCGCAATTGAGCCGCGCGACCTTCGACCCGGTCGATGTCGCGGCGATGCTGGCGGCGATGGTCGCCGAGCGTGAGGCGCGCGGGCCGGCGCATGACGTGCGCGTGCGCTTCGATCCGCTCGACGACGAACTGATCGTGGCGGGCGAAGGTGCACGGCTGGAGCGGGTCTTCGCCAATCTGATCGACAACGCCATCTCGTTTTCGCCCGAGGGCGGCACGGTGACGATCGCGGCACGACGCGACCGGTCGATGCTGGAGGTGTGGGTCGAGGACGAGGGCCCCGGCGTCCCCGAGGAAGCGCGCGAGGCGATCTTCCGCCGCTTCCATTCTGTCCGCCCGGCGGAAGAGACGTTCGGGCAGCATTCCGGGCTGGGGCTGGCGATCGCGCGAACGATCGTCGAGGCGCATCAAGGCGAGATCGGCGTCGAATCGCGCGAGGATCGGCTGAGCGGCGCGCGCTTCGTGGTCCGCCTGCCGCTGGCGGCGCGCGCATGAGCGCGACCGTCCATGCGACCTGCGTCGCAATCGGCGCGCGCGGTGTGCTGCTGACCGGCCCCTCGGGCGCGGGCAAAAGCGATCTGGCGATGCGACTGATTGATCGCGGCGCCGTTCTGGTCGCCGATGACTACACCCTGTTGGCGCAGGAGGACGGCGTGTTGATCGCGCGGGCGCCTGCCACGATCGCCGGGCGGATGGAGGTGCGCGGGATCGGGATCGTCGCCCGGCCGGCCTGCGCGGCGGTGCCGGTCGCGCTATCGGTGGTGCTCGCCAGTGAGGACGAGCGGATGCCCGAGCCGCGCGCGATCGTCCTCGACGGCGTTACCGTGCCCGAGGTCGTGATCGATCCGCGCTGGCCCTCCGCACCGATCAAGGTCGAATGGGCACTGGCCGAACAACCGCCCGTCAGAGAGGCCGAGCGATGAACGAAGTGCTGCTGGTGACCGGAATGGCCGGGGCGGGCGTCTCGACGGTGTTGAAGACGCTGGAGGATCTCGGCTGGGAAACGATCGACAACGTGCCGCTGTCGCTGTTGCCGCGCGTCGTCGCGCCCCCTGCCGATCCCGACGAGGCCCCTCGCCCGCTGGCGATCGGCTTCGGCACGCGCACGCGCAACTTCGACGCCGACACCGCGCTGCGGCGGTTCGAGGAACTGCGCCAGCGCGGTGATAACGTCGGGATGCTGTTCCTCGACTGTTCGGGCGAGGAACTGACGCGGCGCTTCGCCGAGACGCGTCGTCGCCATCCGCTCGCCGATGATCGCCCCGCGGTCGAGGGCATCCAGCGTGAGCGACGCCTGCTGGCGCCGCTGCGTGAGCGCGCCAACCGGCTGATCGACACGACGACGTTCAAGGCCAATACGTTGGCGCAACAGGTGCGCGAAATGTTCACGCGCGACGCCGGGGTCGGGACGACGCTGACGATCGAATCGTTCGGCTTCGCGCGGGGCATCCCGGCGGGGGTCGATATGGTGTTCGACATGCGCTTCCTGCGAAATCCGCATTGGGACCCGACGCTGCGTCCCCATACGGGACAGGACCCGGCAGTGGCGGCCTATATCGCCGCCGATCCGGCATATGAGGAAGCTGTGGGGAAGATCGAGGACCTGCTATTGCTGCTGCTGCCGCGTTATCGTGCGGAGGGAAAACCTTACGTCACGGTGGCGTTCGGCTGTACCGGGGGCAAACATCGCTCGGTCCATGTCGCCGAGCGCGTCGCTGGACGGTTGCGCGACGCGGGATTATGCCCCACGATCGTGCATCGGGACCTTGCGGCGGCCCCGCAGGATGCGCTCGAGGGACGCCCACAGGCTCAATGAACGGATTGTCGAAGAAAATGTCGGGGCCAGTGATCGGTTTGGTGCTCGTCACCCACGGGCGGCTCGCCGATGAGTTCGTGGTCGCGATGGAGCATGTCGTCGGGCCGCAGCGGCAGGTGCGCACCGTCGCGATCGGGCCGGAAGACGATATGGAGGCGCGCCGCGCCGACATCGCCGCCGCGATCGCCGAGGTCGATGAGGGACGCGGCGTGATCGTCCTGACCGACCTGTTCGGGGGCACGCCATCCAATCTCGCGATCTCGCTGATGGAGCGCGGGCGGGTCGAGGTGATCGCGGGCATCAACCTGCCGATGCTGATCCGGCTGGAGTCGGCGCGCAAGGCGATGACGGTGGTCGCGGCGGTGGCCGCCGCACGCGAGGCGGGGCGCAAATATATCTCCGTCGCCTCCGAGGTGCTGGGCGAGGCCGCGGCATGACGGTGTCGCGCACGGTCGAAGTCACCAATCGCCGCGGGCTGCACGCGCGCGCCAGCGCCAAGTTCGTGACGCTCGCCAGCGGTCAGCCCGCGCCGGTGAAAGTCGCGAAGGGCGATTCGGAAGTGATCGGGACCTCGATCATGGGGCTGATGATGCTGGGCGCCGCCAAGGGCGATCATATCACCATCTCCGCCGAAGGCGACGACGCCGAGGGCGTGGTCGAGACGATGTGTGCGCTGGTCGAGGGCAAGTTCGGCGAGGACTGATCCTCCGCCGTTTGCTTCTTATGCCCAAGGTCATCACCTCCTTTTCCAACCCGCTGGTCAAGCGCGTGCAGGCGTTGCGCGACAAGCGTCATCGCCGCGAGGAAGGGCTGTTCCTCGCCGAGGGGCTGCGCATCCTCACCGAGGCGCGCGAGACCGGGCGCATCCCGCGCATCCTGTTCTTCGCCGCGGCGAGCGCCGGCCATCCTCTGGTCCGCGCGCTGATCAACGCGGTCGAGGGCGATTATGGCGAGGCGGTCGAAACGACACCCGACATCCTCTCCAAACTGTCGGGCAAGGACAATCCGCAGGCGGTGGTCGGCGTGTTCGACACGTTCGAGACCATGCTCGGCGACCTCGACCGCAGCGCCGCGCCGATCTGGCTGGTCGCGGAACGGCTGCGCGATCCGGGCAATCTCGGCACGATCCTGCGCACCGGCGATGCGGTCGGCGCGGGCGCGCTGATCCTCGTCGACGAATGCGTCGACCCCTTTTCGACCGAGGCAGTGCGCGCGAGCATGGGGGCGCTGTTCACGGTGCCGATCGTGCGCGTGATCTGGCCGGAGTTCCTGACGTGGCTGCGCGAGGGACCGGGGCAATTGGTCGGGCTGAGCCTGCAGACCGAAAACGGCTATCGCGACGCGCCTTATGCCGCGCCGACCTTCCTGCTGACCGGCAACGAGGCACAAGGGTTGCCGGAGGAATATGAGGCCGAGTGCGACCTGCTGGTGAAGATGCCGATGCTGGGTAAGGCGGACAGCCTGAACGCGGCGGTCGCGACGGCGGTAATGGCCTATGAGGTGCTTGCGCGGCACCGTTGACGGGTCCGCGACGGAAAAGCGCCATGGTGTCTTCTGTGCTGGTGCCGAAGGTCGCGCTACGTCTCGCCTGGCGCAGCGCGACCTGCGCTTAGATAATGCCTTCCTTCATCTGCTTGACCGCATGATCCGCCGCGCGCGCGGTCATCGCCATGAAGGTCAGAGACGGGTTCACGCATGACACCGACGCCATCTGCGCGCCGTCGGTGACGAACAGGTTGGCCGCATCATGCGCTTGATTCCAGCCGTTGAGCACCGACGTATTCGGATCGCGCCCCATGCGGGCGCCGCCCATCTCGTGGATTGCCTCGCCCGGAACGTGCTTGCCGCGACCACCCGTGACGTTGGTCAGCCCGGCGCGGCGCAGCATCAGCTGCCCCTGCTCCAGCGCATCGTCCATCATCTTGATCTCGTTGTCGCGGAACGTCACGTCGAAGCGGAGCAGCGGCGTGCCGAAGCGATCGGTCTTGTTGAAGTTCAGCATGACGCGATTATCGTCGTACGGCAGGCATTCGCCGAACGCGCCCATCGAGAAGCGCCACGGGCCATATTCGCGCATCCCGTGCTTCATGTCGGCACCGAAGCCGTCGACCATCGCCGGCTGGCGGAACGCCTGTCCCTGATAGCCATAGCCGCGCTTGAACGGCAGCGCCTCCGTCGTGAGATTGCGGAAGCGCGGGACATAAACCCCGCCCGGCCGCCGGCCATATTCGATCAGGTCGGTCATGCCGGGGATCTCGCCCTGCACGCCGACGCGGAAGATGTGGTCCATCACCTGACTGCCCAGCGCGCCGTTCGAATGGAACCAGCTCCGCTCGCTATCCTTCGGACGCGAGTTGAGCAGCACGTGCGCGTTGATGAGCTTGCGGCCGGGGAATTCGCCTTCCAGCCGTCCCTTCAGCCATTTCTCCGCGACGTTCATCGGGAACGGCGGCATGAACTCGCTGTCGGGCAGATAGTCGAGGTTCTCCTTGCCCCCGGATACGCCGATGTACTTCTCGACATAGCTGTACCACGGCGCGACATCCTCATAGCGGATCGGCCAGTCGACGCCGACGCCTTCACGCTTGTTCGCCTCATAGTCGGTCGGCGCCCAGCGGAAGCTCCACCGTCCCCAGGTCAGCGACTTGCCACCGACCACCGATGGGCGCACCCAATTGAACTTGTTGGGCGCATCGTAATCGTAGGGGTTGAGGCGGTCGTTGATGAAGAACGGCTGCGTCGCGGGCGACACCCAGCCGTTGAGCGCGAAATAGTCGCGCTTCGCGAGCGCGGCGGGCATTCGGTCGCGCGCGGGGGTTTCGTAGACGGACTTGCCGTCGAACGGATAATCCTCGCCATGCTCGACCATCCGGCCGCGATCGACCATCAGGACGCGCAGCCCCTTTTCGGTAAGCTCCTTCGCCGCCCAGCCGCCGCTGATGCCGGAGCCGATGACGATTGCGTCAAAACGATCTGTAGCTGCCATGATCTTGTATGCCCGCCATAAGGAGGTTCGGGGAAAGCGTGGCGCGCCGGACGCCACCGCCGACGTCAGGAGGAGAAGATGCGCTTGACCTTCGCATAGGGATAAGCGCCGTCATATTCGCCGGGCACCGGCAGATATTCGCGCTCCTGCGTGATCCCGACCTCCGAGGTGTAATAGCCAGTCAGCACCAATTGCTTGAACGCCGGGAAGAACGCCGTGGCCCCCGGCAGCTTGTCGTTCATCGCCAGCGTCAAAAGCGCATCCTGCTGCGCCGCCGTCGCCTTCACCGCCGGCACCCGATAGTCCGCCATGCTGCGCGCGTCGACAGCGGCAAGTCCGCCGAGGATCGTGGCGCGCTCGTCGTCGATCGCCCAATCACCAAGCATGTGCTCGATATAGGCCGGCACCCCCGCGGTGATCGCGCCCGGCGTGTCGGTGGTCGGGATCACCCGCTCGCTGAGCGCCGCAACCAGCGCGCGCTGCGCGGCGGTGAAGACCGGAGCCGGCGGGCCGGTGTTGATGACGGGGTTTGGCTGATAGGCGACCGCACGCGCGAGCGGAGCGAACGCGCTCGCCCCGAACGCCGCCACCATCGCCGCGAGCGTTTCGCGCCGACCGATCATCGCGACGCCCCGCGCCCGCGACATGCGTGAGCCTGGCTCATACCCTCTCCCCAACCCGCTACTTTCGTTGAGAGAGTTATGCCGGCCCCAGCCGCGCAGTCAATGCGCCGAAGGTCTGAGGCAGATCAGCATTGTTAACCTTATTTCAGCAAGCATTTGTCATTGACGAGCTACACCCGGCTCGTTCGCGAACGTTACATGCCGTAGCGCCGGTCGAGATCCGATCCGGCACGGAGGAGGTTGTTGATGACGACGCGCGGGCTTTCGGTATGGTTCGGACTGGGCTCCTGCCTGCTAGCCCTTCTCGTCGCCGTCGAGCGGCCACACTGGTTCGGCCTGTCGTCGAGCGCCACGGCAGCGGTTCCGACGCAGGCGGCGGCGACCGCCACCGACCCTCGCACCGCGCCGTGGCTGATCAAACATCACACCGATCGTACGCGCTGACACGCCATGCGGTCACTCGGCGCCGGCGGCACGTTGCTGCGCGGCGCGCTCGGTAAGCGTCTTGAGCGTTTCATCGAAACGACCTTCGCGCTCCGCCTGACGAAGGAACTGGACCTCGTCGACGAGGATCTCGCGCGGGGTCGGCTGCTGCAGGAACTGCGCAGCTACCGCATCGGCGAAAGCCTCTAGCGGCATATAGCCCGGCCGATGCGCCTGCCCCGGCGTCAGGTCGGTCTGCACGCCGGGTGGCGCGAGCTCGATCACCTCGACCTTGCCCGCCAGTTGGGCGCGAAGCGACACGGTGTAGGAGTGGATGGCCGCCTTGCTCGCCGAATAGGTCGGGGCGGCAACCAGCGGTACGAAGGCGAGGCCGGAGGTCACGGTGACGATCGCGGCATCGCTTTGCGTAACGAGGTGCCCGGTCAGCGCGTTGGTCAGCCGGATCGGGCCGAGGATGTTGATCTCCACCGTCGCCTCGGCATCCGCCAGATCACGATACGCGGTCAGATCCTCGTACTTCATGATTCCGGCGTTGTTGAACAGCACATTGAGTGCCGGGAAGTCGGCGACGACTTGCCGGGCGAACGCCTCGACCCCGGCAGCATCCTCGACATCCAGTGTTCGGACATGGATGCGCTCGCGCCCCGCCGCCGCCCTCTGAAGCGCATCGCGGCGTCGCCCGGCAATGATGACGGTGTCGCCGCGGTCGTGGAAGCGGTGCGCCAGCGCCTCGCCGATACCGCTGCCGCCGCCCGTCATCAGGATCGTATTGCCACTCGTCTTCATCGCTGCTCGCTCCGCCTGTGCCGGTACGTGGAACGCCTCCGGATCGGGCAATCTAACGTGATGATCATCTGGTGAGTTGCGATGCCGCGCGCGGTTTGTCGTCTCCGCCGCTCCGTCTGCCGAGCCCAACCATCCAGCGTAGCGGCGGTCGACCTTCCTCGACGCGGATCATCAAGCTAGGTGGCTCGTTATCCGCCCGCCTTTACTATCGGATTTCATGACCGACCTAACTTCGCCCGCTCCCGACGATCTGCCGAAAGCGCTTGGCTTCCTGGCCGGCGGCGGCGCGGCGACGCGGCTGATCCTGGCGCGCGACTGGCGCGATCATCCGCTTGGCCCGCCGGAGGGCTGGCCATCGTCCTTCAAGACCGCACTCAGCCTTCTGCTCAACTCGCCCGAATCGATGATCCTGTGCTGGGACGCCGAGGAACTGTTTTTCTTCTTCAACGAAACCTACTTCCCGCTGCTCGGGCCACGGCTCGAGTGGGCGATGGGCACGCCGATGCGCGACGTATGGGCGGACGCGTGGGAGCAGGCCCGGCCGATCATCGAGGATGCGTTCGCGGGGAACAGCCGGCGCTTCGTCGACCTACCGTGGAGGCTCGCCACCGATCGCGGTGCGGCCGATACGTGGTGGAGCTTTTCCTATTCACGCGTCCTCGACGATCACGGCGCGAAGACCGGGCTGTTCATCTTCACCAACGAAACGACGCAGCGCGTGCTGGCGGATCGCGCGCTTACCGAAAGCCGCGCCGAACTGGTGCGGCTCAACGCCGATCTGGCACAACAGGTCGCGGTGCGCACCGCCGAGCGCGATCGCATGTGGAATGCCTCGCCTGACCTGATGGTGGTGGTGGGAGCGGACGGACGCTACCTGTCCGTGAATCCGGCGTGGAAGCAAATCCTCGGCTATGATGCCGAGCAATTGATCGGGATCGACGCACTGTCGCTGGTCCATCCCGACGACCTGCCCGCCGCCGTCGAGGCGCTTGCCGCTGCGCAGGGTGGCACCATGCCGACGTTTGAGACGCGCTTTCGTCATCGCGACGGCAGCTATCGCTGGCTGCAATGGGTGGCGGCGCCCGGCGCGACGGAGGTTTTTGCAATCGGTCGGCACATTACCGACGCGAAGGAAGCGGCGGAGCAGCTCAAGCGGACCACCGAACAGCTCAGTCAGGCGCAGAAGATGGAGGCGATCGGCCAGCTGACCGGCGGAGTCGCCCATGATTTCAACAATCTGCTGACCATCATTCGCGGCTCGGTCGAGCTTCTTCGCCGGCCTGACCTGCCGCCGGCGAAGCGCGATCGCTATGTCGAGGCGATCAGCGAGACCGCCGGCCGCGCCGCCAAACTGACCGGACAGTTGCTTGCCTTCGCACGTCGGCAGGCGCTGACTCCCGAATTGCTCGATATCGGCCACGCGGTTGGTGATATCGCCGAGATGGTGCAGACGCTGATCGGAGCCCGCGTCGCGTTGCATGTCGAGGCGCCGGCCGATCCGTGCCTTGCCGAAGTCGATCGCAGCCAGTTCGAAACCGCATTGGTAAATCTCGCGATCAATGCGCGCGACGCGATGGAAGGCCAGGGCAAATTGCGCCTCGCAGTGTCGCCCGTGGCCGAGATCCCGTCGCTGCGCGGTCATCACGGGGTCAGCGGCGACTTCCTGTCTGTGACGGTGACGGACGACGGTGCCGGTATCTCCCCCGAGGCGCTTCCGCACATCTTCGAGCCGTTCTTCACCACGAAGGGCGTCGGCAAGGGCACCGGCCTCGGACTCAGCCAGGTGATCGGCTTCGCCAAGCAATCCGGCGGCGACATCAGCGTCGTCAGCGAGCACGGGCTGGGCACCAGCTTTACGCTCTACCTGCCCCGCGTCGCGGAAGGCCGGGCGCTGCCGCAGCCGGAAGACGAGGAGCACGGCCCCGCCGACGGCCACGGTGCCAACGTGCTGCTGATCGAGGACAATGAGGAGGTTGGTCGATTTGCCACCACCGCGCTGAACGAACTCGGTTATGGCAGCATGTTGGCGACCAATGCCCATGATGCGCTGGCAATGCTGGAAACCGATGCCTCGCGCTTCGACGTGGTCTTCTCCGACGTGGTGATGCCGGGAATGAACGGGGTCGAATGCGCGACGCGCATCCGCAGGGATCACCCAGGGCTGCCGATCGTGCTCACCAGCGGCTATGCGCATGTGCTCGCCGAGAACTGGCAGCACGGGTTCGAGCTGCTCCACAAGCCATATTCCATCGAGCAACTGTCGCGCGTCCTTCGCCGCGCGGTGGCGCGTAGCGCACGGTGGTGACGGGATTGAGGAACCTGCGAGGTTCCGTCGCGTCTCGCTTCGCAGTGAAGGAGACGGCGTGAGCGAAACGGGCAAAAAAGGCTGGCGCGACAATATCGTGCTGTTCGGTGCGCTGGCTGCGAACCTGGGCATAGCGGTGGCCAAGTTCATCGCGGCCGCGATTACCGGATCATCGTCGATGCTGACCGAGGGCGTTCACTCGGTGGTCGACAGCGGCAATCAGGTGCTGCTGCTCTACGGGCAGCGCCGCGCGCGCCGCCCTGCCGATGCCGCGCATCCGTTCGGCTACGGGCGAGAGCTGTATTTCTGGGCGTTTGTCGTCGCGATCCTGATCTTCGCGATCGGCGCGGGCGTATCGATCTACGAAGGCTATCTGCACGTTATCGAGCCGGAGCCGCTCGTCGATCCGCTGGTCAATTACATCGTGCTCGGCATCGCAACGCTGATGGAAGGCGCGTCATGGACGATCGCGATGCGCGAGTTCAATCAGACGCGCGGCGAAACGGGCTGGTGGCAGGCGATCCACGATTCGAAGGATCCGGCCGGGTTCATGGTCCTGTTCGAGGACAGCGCGGCGCTGATCGGGCTGCTGGTGGCGGCGATCGGTGTGTGGTGCAGCCATTATTTCAACGATCCGCGACTGGACGGCGTTGCCTCGATCGTGATCGGCGTGCTGCTCGCGGCGGTGGCGGTGTTGCTGGCGCGCGAGGCGAAGGGGTTGCTGATCGGCGAGCGTGCCGACCCGGCGGTGATCGCCCATGCGCGCGCGATCGTCGCCGCGCACCCGGAGATCGTCGCGGTCAACCACGTCCGCACCGTCCACACCGCGCCCGACATCGTCTTCGCCGCGATCAGCGCCGATTTCGACGATCACCTGTCGATGGGTGCGGCCGAGGCACTGATCGAGACGATCGAAACCGAGTTGCGGACCGCATTGCCGCAGCTCAAATCGATCTACATCCGGCCCGAGAAAAGCGCGGATGCGGTGACGTTCTGACCATCGCTCAGGCGGCGCTTCGCGCCGCGGCGAACAAGCGCGCGAACGCAGCAGCATCGATCACGCCGACCGCGAGCAGCGATCCCGCGAGGTAGCCCGGCGTTCCCGGCAGCGCGATGGAGGCCGCTTCCGCCGCGTGCCGACGAAGCTGCCCGTCGATGCGTTCGCCCTCCGTCGTCAGGTCTGCCAGAAGGCGTGGCCAATCGCCACCGGACGCTTCGACGGCGGCGCGCAACTGTGCGGTGTCGAGTGCGCCGGGGGTGGTCATCAGCCGACGGTGCACCTTGGGATAGATGCCCTGCGTGGCGCTGGCGAGCGCGACGCGCGCCGCCTGTACCGAGGCGTCGCCGAAGATCGGCCAGTCCTTGTACAGCAGGCGCACGTCGCCGTCTTTTGCGACCGCCTCGGTCAATGCCGGAAAACCGTGGCGGCAGGCCGGGCAGCGATAATCGCTGAACACTGCCAGCCGCAGCGATGCATCCGCCCGGCCGATCGCGGGGGCTTCCGGATCGTCGAGGATCGCCGCCACTGCCCCTGAGGCCTGCACGTCGCGCCCGACCGGCGCGCTTCGGGAGAGCACGCGACCCAGCGCCCATCCCGCGCCGCCCGCCATGCCGAGCGTCAACAGCGCGCGACGGCCCAGACGCCGGGCAGGATCGGTCACGGCGATGCTGCCGCCTCCGTCGCCAGCTTGTAGAAGGCGCGCGCATGCCCGCCGAAGATACCGTCGGCCGCCGCAGGACAGTGCCGCGCGACATAGGCGGCGATCACGTCATGCACCGCGCCATAGTCGGCCGCGAGCAGGCAGACCGGCCAGTCCGATCCCCACATCAG
This sequence comes from Sphingomonas sp. NPDC079357, assembly GCF_044901155.1. Classification (NCBI taxonomy): domain Bacteria; kingdom Pseudomonadati; phylum Pseudomonadota; class Alphaproteobacteria; order Sphingomonadales; family Sphingomonadaceae; genus Sphingomonas; species Sphingomonas sp. NPDC079357. The sequence goes on along the minus strand of NZ_JBJDOM010000002.1, from coordinate 438,915 downwards.
CCGCTCCGGTCCGAACAACGCGAAGACATGATCGAGATAGCGGTCGAGATCGTCCGCGGTCCAGTGCGCATGATCCGCCTCCGTGACCAGACCCGACACCTTGCACATCAGCCCCTCACAGGCGGCAGCAGCTTTCAGCCGCTCCGCCCACGGCTGCCATCCCCCGCCCGCGATCGCTGGCTTGGCGGCATGGTCGAGCACGAAGCGCCCTTCCCCGACCCGGTCGAGGAACGCCGGCACCGTCGCGAGTTGCCGATGGTCGACGAGCAGGTCGTAGCTCAACCCCTGCTTGGCCAGCGCGCGCACTCCACGGACGAACGCGTCGCCAAGCAGGAAATCGGCGTCGGGCTCGTCCTGCACGACGTGGCGGTAGCCGACCAGCAACGGCGTGGCCTCGACCGCCATTCTCTCGGCGACGTCGCCGGCGCGCAGGTCGATCCAGCCGACCACCCCGCAAATCGCTGTACAATGTGTCGCCGCATCGAGCAGCATCCGCGTTTCGCCTGACACCTGCCGCGCCTGTACCGCGATTGCACCTGCTATTTTGCGCGTCGCCAGCGCACCGGCGAGCGCATCGGTGTCATAATCGCGCGCGATCGCGCTGTCGGGATCGATCCAGCCGAACGTCGCCGGATCGTAGCGCCACAGGTGGTGATGCGCGTCGATGCGCGGCGTTCGGGTCATGTTATCGTCCTCGTCAGTCCGCCGGATGATGCCCCAAAGTCAGCGAGATGCGCGCCGCCGCCGCCTGCAGCAGCCCCGCGACAGCATCCAGCTTCACCCGTTGCGATCCGTCAATCATCTCGAGATAGGGCACGGTCAGCGCCCCCACGATCTCGCCACTGAACGCGAATACCGGATAACTGACGTCCGTCACCCCCTGCGTCACGGGGCTCTGTCGCAGGTCAAAGCCCTGTCTTCGCACAATTTTCAGCCGGTCCTCCAGCCAGTCCATGTCGACGGGCTGCGCCTGCGCCTCGGCGGCCAGCGCAACGATCCGCTTGACGCGCTGCGGCGAGGAGAATGCGAGCAGCACCTGCCCCGAACAGCTGCGGATCATGTCGATCGCCGCGCCGAGCCGCAGCGAAAAGCCCCGCATTCCCGGGTTTTCCTCGCGCGCGATCACCAGGCCACAGGCGCCGTTGGGCACGACGAAATGGCAGGATTGCTCGGTCTCGACGGCGAGTTGCTGCATCTCAGGAGTCGCCGCACGCGTCAGATTCTGCGCGGGCGTCGCACGATAGGCGAGGTCGAGGATCTTGTACGACACCGTATAGCGATCGTTGACCGGTGAGCGGTGCAGATAACCGATCTGTTCCATGACGACGACGATCCTGAACAACTCGCCAACCGAACGGCCGAGCGCCGACGCCATGTCGGTGACCAGCGCCCCCTGCGGATATGCAGAGAGGAGATCGAGGATCTCGAACGCTTTTTCCAGCGCAGGCGCGGCATAGGTGGTCTGCTTTGGCTTGGCCGCACCGTCCGCATCGGCCTGCACGCGCGCGCGGGTCATCGGCGTCAGGCTTGCGTGCGCGCGCGGACGGCGTAGGTCAGCACCACCAGGAAACACGCCGCCGGCACCAGCATGGCCGCTGCGATCCCGGCCTGATCCGAGACGAAGCCGATCACCCCGGTCAGCACCGCGCCGCCGATGATCGCCATGATGATGAGCGACGAACCGAGCCGGCGCAGCGGACCGAGCGTCTCAACGCCGAGCGCGAAGATCGTGGGGAACTGGATCGACATGAAGAAGCTGGTGGCCACCAGCGCGTAGAGCCCGATCGGTCCCCCGACCAGCGCCGCGACCCCCGCCAGCCCGGCCGAGACCAGCGCGAAGATCGCGAGCAAGCGCGATGGCGCGATCCATGTCATCAGGGTCGTGCCGACGAACCGACCGCTTGCGAAAAGCAACAGCGAGACGAACAGCATGTCCGCCCCCTGCCGCTCGTTCCAGCCGAGCGCGCCCTGCGCATAGCGGATCGTGTAGCTCCAAAGCCCGACCTGCGCGCCGACGTAGAAGAATTGCGCGATCACCGCACCGATCAGCCGCGGGTGCCGCAACAGGTCGGCAAAACGCTGCGTCCGTGCCTCCTCAGGTACGTCGCGCGCCGCCGTGTTGCGGGGGAAGGCCGTGAGCGCGGCGGCACCGGCGAACAGCAGCACGATGGCGGCGATCGCCAGATACGGAGTCGCGACCGCCTGCACCTCGTTGCGGTAAAAGGCCGCGCGCGCGGCGGCGTTCATGCCGGCGAGCGTCGCCTCGTCATGCTCGATCCCCGAGAGGATGAAGTTGCGTCCGATCAGGATGCCGGTGATCGCGCCGAACGGATTGGCGGCCTGCGCCCAGTTGAGCCGTCGCGTCGCGGTCGCGGGATCGCCGAGCTCGGTCATCAGCGGATTGGCGGAGGTTTCGAGGAACGCCAGCCCGGCGGCGATTACGAACAGGGCAAACAGGAAGAGTTGATAGGCACTGACTGCCGCCGCCGGATAGAACAGCAGCGCGCCCAGACCATAGAGCAGCAGGCCGGTAATGATCGCCGTTTTGTACCCGAAACGCCGCAGCACGATCGACGCCGGGATCGCGAAAACGAAATATCCGAGGTAGAATACCTGCTGCACGAAGCTGGTGCCGAAATCCGAGAGCGTGAATGCCTTCTTGAACTGCGCGATCAGGATGTCGTTGAGGTTGTTCGCCATCCCCCACAGGAAGAACAGCGAGGTAGTGATGACGAGCGCCGGCACCCAGCGCCGCGCGCCGCCCGGCTCGTGCATTCGGTCCGCGCGGGGATGATCCTCCAGCGGAGGGGAGCCGTGCCACGCCATTATCGTCATCCTCTTGCCGCTGGGTCGGGTCGTCGCGCCCGCTTGTCAGAATGTCACGATCGCCTTCAGAACATGGTCCGCCGCGGCGATCAACTGCGGCATCCGCGCGGGGAGATCGTCGGCGTCGACGCTGTGGGTATGGAGTGCGTCGGTCGGAATGACGCCGCTACGGATTGCGGCGAGCACGCGCGCGAAGTCGCTCGACAGCGCATTACGGCTGGCGATCAGCGTCGTCTCGCGCCGGTGAAACTCGGGATCGGCGAAGACCAGGTCATCGGGTACGACGCTGACGAGCACGTAACTTCCACCGTGAGCGACATAATCGAGCCCGGCACGCATTGCATGGATGTTGCCGGTGGCGTCGAACACACAGTCGAAGAAGTCGCCGTCGGTGCGTGCCGCCAGTCCGTCGCGAATATCATCATCGACCATCAAAACGTCGGGGAACCCCAGCCGGTCGCGTGCATGGTCGAGCCGCGCGGCACGCGTGTCGATGATCGTCACCCTCGCGCCATCCAATCGCGCGAACAGCGAAACCGCAATTCCGATCGGCCCTGCTCCGGCGACCAGTATGCGGTCGCCGGGAGAGAGCTTCGCGCGCGCCACCGCATGAGCGCCGATCGCGAGAAATTCGACCATCGCCGCCTGTTCGAGCGTAAGGTCATCGGCCGGTATCACCGCGCGCTCGGGCACCGCGATGACGTCCTGCATCCCCCCATCGGTGTGGACGCCGAGCACTGCAATTCGCGCGCAGCAATTGGGCTTGCCCTTGCGACAGGCCACGCAGACTCCGCACGCGAGGTACGGGTTGATCGTCACCCGCTGTCCGAAGTGCAACAGCGAGCCGTCCGGCACCGCTACAATTTCACCGGCCAGTTCGTGCCCCATCACGCGCGGATAGGAGAGGAAGGGCTGATTGCCCGCGAAGATATGATAGTCGGTGCCGCACAGTCCGACGCGCCGCATCCGTATCAGTACCGCACCCGGTGCCGCGAGCGGCGGATCGCGCTCGACGCGTTCGAGCGCAAATGGCTCGCGGCACACAATCGCGCGCATGGCTAACGTCCTCTACCTCAGTCACTTTCATATATGAGACCTTGTTCACAGACAGGCAACAGGAAGATCGCGAGGCAGCCGGTCTCATACGTGGGCGCCGCGTGACGCAGTCGACTGATGCTGTGCACTATGCCATCCGCTCGCGAACCACCTGCTCCAGCACGGTCAGCGGCATTGCACCCAGCGTCAGCACGCGGTGGAATTCCTTTGGATCCCACTTGCTTCCCGCCTCGCGCTTCGCCTCGTCGCGCAGCCGCGTCCAGACGGTGTGACCGATCTTGTAGCTGCACGCCTGCCCCGGCCAGACGGTGTAACGGTCGATCTCGCCCTGGCTGCGTCCGCGCGCGATCCCGGTCGTGGCGATCAGGTAATCGGTTGCTTTCTCACGGCTCCAGCGCTTCGCGTGCATGCCGGAGTCGACGACCAGCCGCGTCGCGCGGAACAGCAGGGATTGCAGATAGCCGACCTGCCCGAGCGGATCGCCGTCATACATCCCCATCTCGTCGGCGAGCTGCTCCGAATAGAGCGCCCAGCCCTCCGAATAGCCCGAGTAGAAGCCGCGTCGCCGGATCAGCGGAATGTCCTGGCTTTCCAGCGCCGACATCACCTGCAGATGATGCCCCGGCACCCCCTCGTGATAGCTGAGTGTAGCCAGCCCGAATTTGGGACGGTCGAACGTATCCCGCAGGTTAATGAAGTAGATCGCCGGCCGCGACCCGTCGAGCGACGCCGACTGATAATAGCCGCCCGGCGCGCCCGCCTGGATCGCCTCGGGGACGCGCCGCACCTCGACCGGCGCGCGCGGCAGGATCGCGAATTGCTCGGGCAGCCGCTTCGTCATCGCCGCGACCTGCGCGCGGAGCTGCTCGAGCAGCGCCTCGCGGCCCGGGTCGGTGTTGGGATACAGCTGATCCGGGCCCTTGTTGAGCGCGACTAGCCGCTCGCCGACCGTGCCCTGCGCCATGCCCTGCTTGCGCAGGATGCCGTCGATGCGCGCGCCGATCTCCGCGACCTGCGCCAGCCCCAGCCGGTGGATCTCGTCGCCGGTCATGTCGGTGGTGGTCGCCGCGCTCGCCGCCGCGGCGTAATAGGCCTGGCCATCGGGAAGCCGCCAGACGCCGGCGTCATGCACCGCGCGCCCGCGCAATTCAGTGACCAGCGCGCGCTGACGGTCGAGCGCGGGGAAGACGCGCTCGGTCATCAGCTTCGTCACCGCCGCGGCGCGATCGGCGGGCAGGTTCGCGGCCTTCAGCTTGGCCGCGATGTCGGTCGCGGGCCCGGTCGCATCGGCGGCCTTGTCGCGCACCGCCGCGAGTTGCTTGAGCGTCGTGTCGAGAATGTAGTCGGGCGCGAACACCCCCTTGCCCGCGTCCCCCCGCTGGCGCTCGGTCTCGGCGTCGATCACCGGACCCCAAGCGGCGACGCGCGCGACATAGGCATCGGCGTCGGCGGCGTCCCGCACGCGATGCTGATTGGCGAGGAAGTCGGGCACGTCGCGATACGCGCCGGTCAATTGTGTCAGTACATAGGGCGCATATCGGCCTGCGCTCGCACCATAGTCATACCGCTCGCCCGCCAGCATTCGGTCGAGGCTGTAGGCGACGATGTCATAATCAAGCCGCGCCGCATCGCCGAGTGCGTCGCGCGGAATCGCCCTGAGCGCCGCGCGTTCGGCGCGCGCACGGGCGAAGTCGCGCAACTCCCCGGCGCGGCTCGCGTCCGACAGCCGCGACTTGAGCGGTGCGCGTGCACCCGTGTCTAGCCCCAGCGAGGTCGCCTGCTCCGGGCTCTCATCGAGCCGCGCATAGAAAAAGCGGTCGAGCAGCGCACGCAGATCGGCATCGCGCGCGCCGGTCTTCGCGGCGGCGGCAGCCGCGCGCGGCAGGGCGGCGAGCGCAGCGGTGGCGCTGGCGGAGGCGAGGAACTGGCGACGACGCATGCGAACTCCCGATCTGGTTATGACAGCCAGACTGACGTTTGCACCCGGCTTTGTCGAGCGGGGGCAGTCACTTGAGTGGCAATCCGCATTTTTCGGGTCACGAAGGGCGACAAAGCAGCACGCGCCTGCGTACAGTCGCGATTATGGCGATCGGACTGCATAACGAAGGTTTCTCGGACGCATTGGTGGTGCTCGGCGCCGCCGGTCTGGTGATTCCGGCGTTTGCCCGATTCCGGATCAGCCCGGTGATCGGCTTCATTCTCGTCGGTGCGCTGGTCGGCCCTGCGGGGCTCGGCGCGCTGGTACCGCGTGCGCCGTGGCTTTATTATTTCACGATCTCCGATCCGGAATCGATCGAGCCGTTCGCCGAGTTCGGGATCGTGCTGCTGCTGTTCTCGATCGGGCTGGAACTGTCGTTCCGGCGATTATGGGCGATGCGGCAACTGGTGTTTGGCACCGGGCCGGCGGCATTGGTGGGCTGCGCGGTGCTGGTCGGGGTGGCGCTGCATCTGCTGGGGCAAAGCTGGGGCGGATCGGCGGGGCTCGGCCTCGCGCTCGCCCTGTCATCGACGGCGCTAGTGCTGCCGCTGGTCGGCACCACCAGCCCGGTCGGGCGCGGCGCTTTCGCGATCCTGCTGTTTCAAGACCTCGCGCTCGTCCCGATCATCTTCGCACTGGGCGCGATGGCGCCGACTGCCAGCGACGAAGGCTGGGTCGGGATTGCCGGGGTCGCGCTGCGTGGCGGGTTGACCGTGGTGGCGATGTATCTCGGCGGGCGGCTGGTGCTGCCCCGCCTCTTCGCGCAGGCGGCGCGCACCAAGAGCCCCGAACTGTTTCTCGCCGCCTCGCTGCTGGTCGTGATCGTCGCCAGCGTCGCGACCACCGCCGCGGGTCTGTCGCCGATCGTCGGCGCGCTGCTCGCCGGGCTGCTGATCGCCGAGACCGAATACCACACCGAGGTTGAGGTAATGACCGCGCCGTTCAAGGGTCTTGCGCTCGGCGTGTTCCTCATCACGGTGGGCATGAGCCTCGACCTTGGCGCGATCGCGCGCAACTGGATGCCGTTGCTAGCGGCGGTGCTCGGCGTCGTTGCGGTCAAGGCGGTGGTCACCTATCTGCTGCTGCGCGTTGCCAACGCGCGGCCGGGCATCGCCGCCGAGACGGGCATGCTGATGGGCAGCCCGTCGGAGACGACGCTGATCGTGCTCGCTACCGCTGCACAGGCGCAGCTCATCACCGCCGCCACCGCCAGCTTCTGGCAGACCGTCACGGCGATCGGGCTAACGATCACCCCATTGCTCGCGCTGCTCGGCCGCGTGATCGCGCGGCGCATCGAGAAGCGCGATGGCGCGCGGCCCGACACGCTCGACCAGATCGACGGGACTCGGGCGGTGGTCTTCGGCTTCGGCCGTGTCGGACGGATGGTGGCCGACATGCTGGCGCGCCACGACCAGCGCTATGTCGCGGTCGAGGCGGACATCGACGCAGTGACGCAGGCGCGTGCGGGTGGATATCCGATCATCTTCGGCGATGTCGCACGGGCGGAATTGCTAGACCGGCTCGATCTCGGCAATGCGCGCGCGCTGATCCTGACCATGGACGATCCGGTGCTGACGGTGCGGCTGACCAAAAGGCTGCGGGCCACCTTTCCCGATCTGCCGATCATCGCGCGCGCGCGCGACACGGCGCATGCCGCCGAACTCTACAAGGCCGGGGTGACCGACGCGGTCCCCGAGACGCTCGAAAGCTCGCTTCAATTGTCCGAGGCAGTGTTGGTCGATCTCGGCGTGGCGATGGGGCCAGTTATCGCCTCGATCCACGACAAGCGCGAGGAATTGCGCGAGACGATCCGCCGCACCGCGAAGCTGGAGCGACAGCCGCGCATTCGGCGCATCCGGCGCAGCGATGAAATCCGCCCCGCTTGAGCCCGCACGGTCGCGATTTTGCCGCACATCGCGGCTAGCGGGCGGAGTATGAACCCGTCCGACCTGCGCGTCGCCTTCTTCAGCGGCAATTACAACTATGTTCGCGACGGTGCGAACCAGGCGCAGAATCTGCTGGTCGGCTACCTTCTCGATCAGGGCGTGCAGGTGCGCGTCTATTCGCCGACCACTCCGACCCCGGCGTTCGAGGCGCGCGGCACCGTGGTCGACGTGCCCGCGATCCCGATGCCGGGCGGGCGCGGCGAGTATAAGCTTGGCCGCGGGCTTCCGGCGCAGCCGCGCCGCGATCTGGAGGCGTTCGACCCGCATTTGGTACACGTGTCCGCACCCGAGTTCCTCGGCCACGCCGCCGTCACTTGGGCGCGGCGGCGCGGCGTGCCGGTGGTCGCGACCGTCCACACCCGCTTCGAGACCTACTTTCAATATTACGGCCTGTCGCTGGTGCAGCCGGTGATCGTCGCGATCCTGCGCCGCTTCTACAATCGCGCCGATCGCGTGCTGGTGCCGACACCGTCGATGGCGGAAGTGATCCGCGACTTCGGGGTGACGACACCGATCTCGCTGTGGGGACGCGGCGTCAATCACCGGCGCTTCCATCCTGCGGCACGCAGCCTCGCATGGCGGCGCTCACTCGGGATCGGCGACGATGAGGTGACGATCGGGTTTCTCGGTCGGCTGGTGCTCGAGAAGGGGCTGGGCGTGTTCGCCAACGTGCTGGCGCGGCTCGACGCCTTGGGTGTCCGCCATCGCGTGCTGGTGGTCGGCAAGGGGCCGGCGCGCGACTGGTTCGCCCAACGCGTGCCACAGGCGGCGTTCGCTGGCTTCCAGAGCGGCGACGATCTCGGCCGCGCGGTTGCGTCGATGGACCTGCTGTTCAACCCCAGCGTCACAGAGACTTGGGGACAGGTGACGTCGGAAGCGATGGCCGCCGGCGTTCCCGTGGTGGCGGCGCGCGCCACCGGTGCGGTCGACCTGCTCCAGGACGGGCGCACCGGCTTCCTCGTGCCGCCGGAGGATCTCGACGGCTATGCCGCGGCGATCGCACGGCTCATCTCGGACCCGGCACTGCGCGCGGAAATGGGTGAAGCCGCACATCGCCGCGCACAGGACTTCCGCTGGGACACCGCCAACGCCGCGGTGCTGCAGGCGTATCAGGAAGTGCTGGCGCTAACACGGAAGTGATTTCTCCCGACCGTTCTTGCTGAGCCTGTCGACGCACGCGCCCATGACAAGCTCAGGACCAGCGGTCGGGAAGCGAGCCTCACATCATACCCCCCGCCAATCGAAGGTCAGCGGCGCCTCGCGAAAGGCGAAACGGTTGAGGTGGCTCGCCACCACCTCCTCCATCCGCGCCACATCGCCGTCCTCGGGCACCACCAGCCGCACGTCGAGCGTCTCGCTGTCCGCGCGCAGTTCGAGCGTCGCGCCGTCCGGGAAGGCGATCGTCGCCTCCTGTTCGGAGAAGCTGACCTCCATCTTGTGGCTCCAGTGCTTGGCAAGCTGCTGGAGATAGCGGCTCGCCGAATGCGTCGGCACGCGCGCCACGCGCACCGTCACTTGAGCCGCTCCACCTTCTGCGCTGCTTCGTCGATCAACGCGGCGATCTCGTGGAGCAGTTCCGGCGAGGCGTCGGCGCGCTTCACGCGATCCATGACCGCGTGGCGAAGGTTGTGCATCGCGCGTCGAACCGGCGCGCCCTCGCCCTCGCCCTGGGCGCGCTGTGCGGCCAGCGCCTCCAGCCGCGCCATCAGCGTCGCAACCGTCTCGGCCTGTTCGTCGAGATGTGCACGCCCGGCGTCGGTGATGGCGAAGCGCTTGCGTGACCCCTCGCTGGCCTGCTCCGCGATCAGTTCCATCTCGTCGAGCAGGGTCAACGTCGGGTAGACCACCCCCGGGCTCGGCGCATAGGCGCCGCCGGTCAGCGTCTCGATCGCCTTGATGAGCTCATAGCCGTGGCGCGGGGTGTCTGCGATCAGCTTGAGCAGCACCAGCCGCAGCTCCGATCCGTCAAACATCCGCCTGCTGCGCCCGCCGCCGCCGCCCCCGCCGCGACGGTGCTCACCGTCGTTTAGCCGCTCGATCCAGTGGAAGAACCGCTCCGCGTCGAAGCCTCCGCCCCCGCCGCGCGGTCCAAAATGATGATGGCGCCCACGGCCACCCTGCGAAAAACCAAACATCCGTTCGACTCCATCCTGTATCATGATGCAGCAAGATATATCTTCATTGCGTTCAAGCAAGAGTGTACAAGATATATTTTAACTTTCCGGCATGACGCAGCCGGCCGCGCACCTTACATGGCTCGCATGGCCGACCTGTTTGCCGGGTTCGATCCCGTCGATCCTCCCAGCCCCGCTGCTTCCGATCCGCACGCCCCGCTTGCAGACCAGTTACGCCCGCGCGCGCTCGCAGACGTGATCGGCCAGCGCCACCTGCTCGGCCCGGAGGCGCCGCTCGCGATGATGATCCGCTCGCGCCGATTGTCGTCGTTCGTGCTGTGGGGGCCGCCAGGCGTCGGCAAGACGACGATCGCGCGACTGATCGCGGCCGAGGCGGGCTATGCCTTCGTACAGCTCTCCGCGGTGTCGACCGGGATCGCCGACCTGCGCCGCACGCTCACCACGGCACGAGACCTGCGCGCGGCCGGAAAGCCTACCGCGCTGTTCATCGACGAGTTGCACCGCTTCTCGCGGCCCGTGCAGGACGCGCTGCTGCCGGCGGTCGAGGATGGGACAATCGTCCTGATCGGCGCGACCACCGAGAACCCGAGCTTCAGCCTTGTCGCCGCGCTGTTGTCGCGCGCCAAGGTCTTCACGCTCGACCGGCTGTCCGCCGCCGACCTCGATACCGTTATCACGCGTGCCGAAACGCAGCAGGGACGGACATTGCCGCTCGACCCCGATGCGCGCACCGCACTGATCGCGATGGCCGATGGCGACGCGCGCTATCTGCTCGGGCTGTGCGAAACGCTGTTCCTGATCGGAGCCGACACGCCGATCGAAACCGCCGCGCTGGCGGCGATCGTCCAGAAGCGCGCCCCGCTCTACGATCGCGGCCAGGAGGAGCATTTCAACCTGCTCAGCTGCTTCCACAAGAGCCTGCGCGGTAGTGACGCCGACGCCGCACTTTACTGGGCTGCGCGGATGGTGCGCGGCGGTGAGGATGCCGGCGTGATCTTCCGTCGCCTGTGCTGCGCCGCGTCCGAGGATGTCGGGATGGCGGACCCGCAGGCGCTGGTGCAGGTGATGACTGCCTGGCAGGCGTTCGAGCGTGTCGGGATGCCCGAGGGCCGCCTGTTTCTGGCGCAGGCGATCAATTACGTCGCGACGGCGCCGAAGTCGAACGCCTCCTATGTCGCGTTCGACCGCGCGAGCGCCGTGGCGCGCGACACCGGCTCGTTGCCGCCGCCAAAACATATCCTCAACGCGCCGACGAAGCTGATGAAGGAGCTCGGCTACCATGAGGGCTATCGCTACGATCACGATTACCCCGATGCCTTTGCGGCGCAGGACTTCTTTCCGGCGGAGATCGGCGACGACCATCGGTTCTACGAGCCGAACGAGCGCGGCTACGAGCGCGAGATCCGCAAGCGGCTCGCCTTCTGGACGACAGCGCGCGAGCGGCGCGGCGATTGAACGAGCTGCGGACCGTTGCGGCAAGATTGCCGGGCCCAAATTGCTTCACATGCGTTAGGCGCAGGTAATGCGCGCCATGCCCCATATCGCCGCCGTCGGCACCGCCGTCCCAACCCACGACATCCACGCCGCCTTCGTCGACTGGGCCGAGCAGCGTTTGCCCGAGCGCGAGGCGCGCGTGTTCGCCCGGATGGCGGCGCGCGCGGGAATCAAGCATCGCTGGTCGGTGCTCCCGGCCGAACAGGGCTCGCCGGTCGGCGCGACCGGCTTCTACGCCGCCGAGCCGCATCCCGGTACCGGTTCGCGAATGGCGCTGTACGCGCAGGCGGCACCGGCGCTGGCGCTGGCAGCCATCGCCGATCTGGGTGCGCAGGTCGCGCTCGACGATATCACCCACCTCGTTGTTGCGAGTTGCACCGGATTCGTCGCGCCCGGCATCGATCAGGTCATCGCCCGCGCGCTGGACTTGGCCGGCAGCGTCGAGCGCACGCTGGTCGGCTTCATGGGCTGTTATGCGGCAATCGCCGCCTTGCGCACCGCACGCCACATCGTCCGCTCCGAGCCGACGGCGCGCGTGCTGGTCGTGACCGTCGAACTTTCGACGCTCCATCTTCAGGCCGAGCGCGCGATCGAGCCGCTACTGGCCATGCTGCAATTCGGGGATGGTGCCGCGGCGGCACTGGTCACCGCGATACCGCAAGGCCTGACGATCGGCCAACCGTTCAGCGCCACCGTACCCGATGCCGCCGACATGATCCGCTGGGACATCACCGATCATGGCTTTGCGATGCACCTGTCGGGCAAAGTGCCCGGACGGATAGGCAATGCGTTAAGCGACCCGGCGCTGGTCGCAACGCTCACCGGTGGGCACGCGGTCGACTGCTGGGCGGTTCACGCCGGCGGTCGCTCGATCCTCGACGCCGTTGAGCACGCGCTGGCGCTGCCCTCCGACGCGCTCGACGATTCACGCGCGGTGCTCGCGGCCAACGGCAACATGTCCTCGGCGACGCTGATGTTCGTGCTCGCGCGCGTGCTGCGCGGCGCGCCGGTCGAGCATGGCATCGCACTCGCGTTCGGCCCCGGCCTCGCCGCCGAGGGGCTGACATTCGCGAGCGCGGCGTGATGCTCGATCAGCGCGCCACTGCCGAAGAGTTGATGGACGCCGACGATCTGCCGCCGGACATCTACGCTGCGGTTGTCGCAGATCTTGCGCGGGTCAATGTCGTAACGATGGCCGCCCGCCCGACACTGGCGTTTCTCGCGAGGCTCACGAAGAAAGGCCAGCGCTACCGCCTGCTCGATGTCGGCTATGGTGACGGCGATATGTTGCGGCGGATCGCGGATTGGGGGGCACGGCGCGGCATCGCCTTCGATCTGGTAGGTGTCGACCTCAACCCGCGCAGCGAAGCGGCCGCCCGTGCGCATACACCGCCCGATCTCGCGATCGACTGGCGAACCGGCGACTATGCCGATTTCGCAGGTCAAGGCTGGGACTTCGTGATCTCCAGCCTCGTTGCGCATCACATGACTCGTGCGCAACTGACCGCATTCCTGCGCTTCATGGCCCGCGAAGCGCGGGTCGGCTGGCTGGTCAACGATCTGCACCGCCACGGCTTCGCGTATCATGGCTGGCCGCTGCTGGCTGGACTGTTTGGCTGGCACCCGATCGTGCGGCATGACGGGCGGCTCTCGATCGCGCGGAGCTATCGCCCCGCCGAGTGGCCGCCGTTGCTCGCAGAGGCCGGGATCAGTAAGGCGCGCGTCTTCCGCACATTCCCGTTTCGGCTGTGCGTCGCCAGCCGCTGATCCTCGGCGGCGGGCCGGCCGGCAGCGCCGCGGCGATCACGCTGGCGCGCGGCGGTGCCCGGCCGCTGGTGATCGAGCGGACGCGCGAAACCGGCGACGCGCTGTGCGGCGGTTTCCTGAGCTGGCGGACGCTGGAGACGCTCGCGCGGCTCGGTGTCGACGCCGACACACTCAACCACTCGCGGGTGACGCGGGTGCGCATCTTCGCGCGCGGCCGCGTGGTCGAGACGGCGCTGCCCGCCCCTGCCATCGGCGTCTCGCGCGCCCGGCTCGACTCGCTGTTGCTCGACCGGGCGATGTCCGGCGGGGCAGCGGTGGAGCGGGGCGTTGTCGCGCGTGCGATCGAGAACGGTGCGGTCCGCACTGGCGATGGCGCGCTGCTGGCGAGTGGCGCACTGTTCCTCGCCAGCGGTAAGCATGACGTGCGTGGTGCGGCGCGCCCGGCCGACGCGCGTGGCGTCGACCCAACCATCGGCCTTCGCACCCGCCGCCGCGGTGCCGACGTCGCGCGCTGCGTCGGAGATGTGATCGAATTGCACCTGTTCGACCGCGGCTATGCCGGCGTGGTGCTGCAAGAGGACGGCAGCGCAAATGTTTGCCTGGCGATCCGCCGCTCGCGTCTGACCGAGGCGGGCAGTCCGGACGCCCTGCTCTCCGTGCTTGCGTCGGAGCTTCCCGCCTTCGCCGACCGGCTCGCAGGTAACGCGACGCCGGTGGAGGCGATCGCAAACGTGCCGTACGGCTGGCGGGCGATTGGAGGCAACGATGGCTGCTTTCGGCTCGGCGATCAGGCGGCGGTGATCCCGTCGCTCGCGGGCGAAGGCATGGGCATCGCGCTGGCCAGCGGCGTATCGGCGGCCAAGGCGTGGCTGACGGGCGAGCCGTCGTCGGCATGGCAAACCCGCTTCGCTCGCCAGACCGTGCGCCCCGTGGCGGTCGCCAGCGCGATCCGGGCCATGGCGGAACGCCCGCCGATGATCGCGGCGCTTTTGCCAATCGCGGCGCGCCTCGGCTTGATCGACGCGGTCGCCGCCGCGACGCGGGTCGGTCAATCCTAGCCTTCGCCTACTTCGTCATTGCTTCGCTGCGCTCACATGACGGAAACGAAAAGAGGCGCGGCGGTCGCCCGCCACGCCTCTTCGCAAAGCCCCGACGGAGCCGCGCCGATTACTCGGCCGCGGCAACCGTGCGCGTGTCGCGACGCTCGGCGATACGCGCCGACTTGCCGGTGCGGCCACGCAGGTAATACAGCTTGGCGCGACGCACCGCGCCCTTGCGCACCACCTCGATCGAATCGACGTTCGGCGAGTACAGCGGGAAGACGCGCTCAACGCCCTCGCCGAAGCTCATCTTGCGGACGGTGAACGACGAGCCCATGCCCTTGTTCGAGCGCGCGATGCACACGCCTTCGTAATTCTGGACGCGGGTGCGCTCACCCTCGACCACCTTCACGCCGACCTTCAGCGTATCGCCGGGGCGGAATTCGGGGATCTTCTTGGTTTCGTTGAACTTGGCGATCTGCTCGGCTTCGAGCGTCTGGATCAGGTTCATTGTTCGTCCTCAGTCCGTTGCCGCGCGCCAGAGGGCGAGCCGACCCGAGCGCCCTCATGACGCTCCCAAAGGTCTGGCCGCCGTAGCCGTGTGTCGATCTCTGCCTGACGTTGCCGCCAAGCCGCGATCTTCGCATGATCCCCCGACCGCAGCACCTCGGGGATCGTGCGCCCTTCCCATTCGACAGGTCGGGTATAATGCGGATATTCAAGGAGGCCGCTTTCGAAGCTTTCCTCGACTCCGCTGGAAGCCGCGCCCATTACGCCGGGAAGCAGCCGAACGCAAGCGTCGAGCAGCACCAGCGTCGCCATCTCGCCCCCCGACAGGATGTAATCGCCGATCGAAACCTGCTCGACGCCGCGCGCCTCCAGCAGCCGTTCGTCGAAGCCCTCGAACCGCCCGCACAGGATCACCGCACCCGGTCCCGCCGCCAGCGCACGGACCCGCGCTTGTTGCAGTGGCGCACCCCGCGGCGTCATCGCGAGCAATGGCCGCCCATCGGCCTGCGCATCGACCGCGCGCGCGAGAATGTCGGCACGTAGCACCATCCCTGCCCCGCCCCCCGCCGGCGTATCATCGACGGTGCGATGGCGATCGGTGGTGAAGTCCCGGATATTGACCGCGTCGAGCGACCATTTGCCCTCTGCCAGCGCCCGCCCGGCCAGCGACGTGCCGAGCGGGCCGGGAAACATCTCGGGATAGAGCGTCAGGATCGTGGCGCGGAAGGTCATTGACGTCCCAATGAATAGACGATGCTGGCCGCCGCCGCACCGAGAAGAAACGCACCGGCCGCATAGACCAGCCCGAACATCGCAAACGCCATCGCCATCCCGCACGCATCGACGCCGCACCGCTCCGGCGACGCGAGCATCGCATGGACAAACAGCCCCACACACAACAACGCGCCGAGCGACGGCAGCGGTAAGGACGCGGTCAGGATGAGCCGACGTCGCGACCAGCCCCGACCACGAAGAACCAGCAACACACCAGCCAGCACCGCCGCCGCCATCGCAGGCACGCCGACCAGCCACAGCAGGTCGCTCGCCGTCATCATGGCAACGTCCAGTTCTCGATCCTCAGATCGGGAATGTCGGCGAAGTCGCGTTCGTTTTTGGTGACGAGGGTGAGATCAAGCGACAGCGCATGGGCTGCGATCAACATGTCAAAGCTACGCCGCCGGAACTTCAGACGCGCGTAGATGCGGCCGGCGAGCAGGTCGAACGGCAAAATCTCGAACAACCTGGGCAGTTGGTCCAGCGCGCTGAGCGACGGCCGCTTGCCGTTCCAGCTACCGAGCGCGACCTCGGCAAAAGCAATCGAAGAGATCCCGATATCGCCCGGCCGACACGCTTCGACCCGCTGGCGCAAAACGTCGGGGCCGCCACCCAGAAGCGCAATGACGATATTGGCGTCGAGCATGAACGTCACGCGCTCGGATCCTCACCCCAGCCCGGCCAGTCGGGATCATCCCAAATCCGCGGGGAACGATCGAATTCACGCTCCTCCGATGTCAACGGCTTCAAATCTGGGCAGGAGCCCCACAAGCCGGTGAGGTCGATCCGTCCGGCGTCATTCACCGCCTCGAAGGAGAACTTGCCGGCCTCCTCGCGGACCCGAACCTCCTGCCCGGCCTCGAAGCCAAGCGCCTTCGGCAGCCGCAACGCCACAGAATTGCCGGACTTGAACACCTTGGCGCGATATTCGTTACCCATCGCCAGCCTCCTGTATGTACGGCGTGTATATACGGGCCGCGGGGCGTGCAAGATGGAGGGTTCGTGGACGATTGCATCATCATCGGCGCAGGACCGGCCGGGCTGACCGCCGCCATCTATCTGGCGCGCTACCATCTCGCCATCCGCCTGTTTGACAACGGATCGAGCCGCGCTGCGATGATCCCGTGCACCCGCAATCATGCCGGCTATCCCGAAGGGATCGCCGGCAAGGACCTGCTCGCGCTGATGCAGGCGCAGGCGGAAAAATATGGCGCCCGACGCGAGCCGGTAAAAGTCATTAGCCTCACGCGTGACGGCGACGACTTCGTTGTCGGTACCGATCATGGCACGCACCGCGCGCGGACCGTGCTGCTCGCCACCGGCGTCGTCAATCATCGCCCCGCCCACCTGTTACCGGACGTCCATGATCCGGCACTGGCCCGCGGGTTGTTGCGCTATTGCCCGGTCTGCGACGGCTATGAAGTGACCGACCGCCGCGTCGCCGTCATCGGCACCGGCGATCACGGGATGCGCGAGGCACTGTTCCTGCGTGGCTTCACTCGCGACGTGACGCTGGTGTCGCCCGAGGCTGAACATGATCTGGACCCGGCGTGCGCGCAGGCGCTCGACGATGCCGGCGTGGTGCGAGTCGACGGACCATGTGGCGGCTATGCGATCGAGGGCGAACAGTTCGCCTTCGACACAGCACGCGGACGGATGGCGTTCGACAGCGTCTATCCCGCGCTCGGCTCGCGCATCCGCTCACGGCTCGCGGTCGAGGCCGGCGCGCGCGCCAGCGACGAAGGATGTTTGGAGGTCGACGACCATCAGCGGACCAGCGTCCCCGGCCTGTTCGCGGCGGGCGATGTCGTTAAGGGGCTGGACCAGATCAGCCATGCGATGGGCGAGGCCGGGGTGGCGGCCACCGCGATCCGCAACCTGCTGGCGGAGCGAAGTCCGCTCAGGAGGTAATCGCATCCCCCGTTCGCGCTAAGCTTGTCGAAGCACGTGCCCCAGACACGCCCTTCGACAAGCTCAGCGCAAACGGGTGGCGTCAAGGCTCGACGAATTCGGCCTCAATCACCAGCTGCTCATCATTCCATTCCGGCACCGCCGAGATTGGCACCATGAAGGTCTTGCCGCTAGCGCGCCGAACCTCAACGACGTCGCCAGCACCGAAATTCTCGACCGCCGCGACGACGCCCAATTCCTCCCCGGTCGTGGAAACCGCCGCGAGCCCGAGCAGATCGGCGTGATAATATTCGCCCTCGCCAAGCGGAGGGAGCGCATCGCGTGGCACGGTCAGCACCGTTCCGCGCAACGCCTCCGCCGCGGTGCGATCCGCGACCTCGGCGAAGCGCGCGATCGTGCCATCACGCAACTTTACCAAGTTCAGCGCCCCGCCGTTGAACGAGCGGTGTGAGGCCAGATCGTCCGCAAAGACTTTGAGCCGCACCTCACCCGCCACGCCATGCGCGCCGGTAATCGCGGCCAGCACGATTACGCCGGCCGGCACCTCACTCGCTATCGGGCGAGTCGCCGTCGCCATCGGGGGCGTCGTCGCGCCCTTCGGCGGGGTCGTTGGCGGAGACGCCTTGGTTGGTCGCGTCTTCATGGTCCTCGGGCGCGGTGCGCGGATCGGGATCGGCGGTCATCATGCGCTCTCCTGTTCGAGTGAACGGGAGCAACGCACGACGACCGCGATCGGATGCTTATTCGGCGGTCGCTTCGGCCTCGGAAGCAGGAGCCTCTGCCTCGGCCGCCGGCGCCTTTGCTGCCTCGGCAGCGGCTTCCTCGGCCGCCTTCTGCTTCTCGGCGCGCTCTTCGGCGCGCTCCTTGGCCTTCTCGCCCGGCTCGGCCTTCTTCGGGTTGCTGCGTGCCGCGCGCTCCTTCACGCCGGCCGCATCGAGGAAGCGTGCCACGCGGTCGGTCGGCTGCGCGCCCATCGCCAGCCAGTGCTTGGCGCGCTCACCGTCGAGCACGATGCGCTTCTCGTCGTCCTTGGCGAGCAGCGGGTTGTAGTTGCCCAGCTTCTCGATGAACTTGCCGTCGCGCGGGCTGCGCGCGTCGGCGACGACGATGCGATAGTACGGACGCTTCTTCGAGCCACCACGCGACAGGCGAATGCTGAGTGCCATTTGCTAACTTCCTTGCTTCTTCGTTTCGTCGCCCCCGCGGAGGCAGGGACATGTTTTCGTTTCAACGACCGGCGCCCCTCGTCAGGGAGAGACCTCGAGCCCCTGCCTCCGCAGGAGCGACGATCGCTATCTCTTGAACTTGAACCCGCCGGGCCCGCCCGGAAGGTTGCCGGGCAATCCGGGGAGCCCCGGACCACCGCCCGGCCCGCCCAGCTTGCCCATCATGTCGCCCATGTCGGCGCCCCCGATCGCATTGCCGAGCCCGCCGAGCCCGCCCTTGCCGAGCATCGCCATCATGCCCTTCAACCCGCCCATCTTCTTGATCTTCTTCATGGCGGTCGACATTTCGAGGTGCATCTTCAGGAGCTTGTTGACCTCCTGCACTGTGGTGCCCGAACCCTTGGCGATGCGGATCTTGCGCTTGGCGTTGATCAGCTCGGGCTTGGCGCGCTCCTTGACGGTCATCGAGCCGATCATCGCGTCGAGATGCACCAGCATCTTGTCGCTGCCCGGCGTCGCGTCCATCGCGGCCTGCGCCTTCTTCATCCCCGGCAGCATCCCCGCCAGCGCACCGAGCCCGCCCATGCGCTTCATCTGCGCGAGCTGGCTGCGCAGGTCGTTCATGTCGAACTGACCCTTGGCGAGCCGGTTCGCCATCCGCTCGGCGTCTTCCTGCTGGATCGACTCCGCGGCGCGCTCGACCAGCGAGACGACATCGCCCATCCCGAGGATGCGCCCGGCAACCCGCGACGGGTGGAACGCCTCGAGCTGATCCAGCTTCTCGCCGACGCCCGCAAACTTGATCGGCTTGCCGGTGACCGCGCGCATCGACAGCGCCGCGCCGCCGCGCGCATCGCCGTCCATGCGGGTCAGCACGACGCCGGTCAGCGGCACCTGTTCGGAGAAGTTAGTCGCGACGTTGACCGCGTCCTGACCGGTCAGCGAGTCGACGACCAGCAGGATTTCCTGCGGCTTCGCGACATCGGCGACCGCCTTCATCTCGTCCATCAGCGCCTGATCGACGTGCAGGCGGCCCGCGGTGTCGAGCATCAGCACGTCGAAGCCCTGCAGCTTCGCCGCCTGCACCGCGCGGCGCGCGATCTCGACCGGCTGCTGCCCGGCGATGATCGGCAGCGTCGCGACCTCGACCTGCGTGCCGAGCGTCGCCAACTGCTCCTGCGCCGCCGGGCGATTGACGTCGAGCGACGCCATCAGCACCTTCTTGGCGGTCCGCCCGGTCATCGATCCGGTCGAAAGCCGCTTCGCGATCTTGGCGGTGGTGGTGGTCTTGCCCGAGCCCTGCAGGCCGACCATCATCACGATCGCGGGCGGCGCAACGTTCAGGTTCAGATCGGCGCCTTCGGGATCGTCGCCGCCCAGCATCCGCACGAGCGCGTCGTTGACGATCTTGACGACCTGCTGCCCCGGCGTGACCGAGCGGAGTACGTTCTGCCCGATCGCTTCTTCGGTGACCTCGTCGACGAACTGCCGCGCGACCGGCAGCGCCACGTCCGCCTCGAGCAACGCGACGCGCACCTCGCGCATCGCCTGACGCACGTCGGCTTCGGTGAGCGCACCACGCCCCCGCAGCCGGTCGAAGACGCCGCCAAGACGATCGCTGAGGCTATCGAACATCGAAACTCCTTTCACCCGCCGCAAAACGCAAAATACGCCGGCGGGCGAAACCTCGCCGGCCAGCGTGCGCCACAAGAGCGCTTGATCCTTGCGTTCACCAACGGAACTTGGGTGATCGCCTAGCGGAAAGCGATATGGGAAGCAAGTTTGTTCGGGTCTGGCGCCCTTGCCACTCCGTCATCGCCGCGAAGGCGGGGATCCAGACGCGCAGGTCTGGTGATAGAGTAGCAACGTCATAGGTTCTGGATTTCCGCCTTCGCGGGAATGGCCGGGGGGCTACCAGCCGCCACCCGCCTCCAAATATACCCGCTCCGCCTCGGTCGTCTCGCGCCCCAGCGCCGCATTGCGCGACGGAAACCGCCCGAACCGCGCAACCACGTCGGCATGATCGTGCGCGAACTTCACATTCTCCTCGATTCCCAGCGCCTCGAACATCGCGACGCTCCTCGCCTGCCCCGCCGCATCCTCGGCGTGCATCAGCGGCATGTAGAGGAACACCCGCTCCTGTTTCGACAACTCCGTATCCCACCCGAGCGCGATCGCCAGATCGGTCAGTTCACGCGCCAGCGGGTCGGCCGCGAACGCCTCCGCCTTCCCCCGGAACAGGTTGCGCGAAAACTGGTCGAGCACGATCACCGCCGCCAGCAGCGTGCGCGGATCATCCCGCCACGCCGCAGCTTCGCTCTCCAGCACCCGGGCGCGCAACGCCCCAAACCGGTCGCGGATCGTTGCGTCGAGGGCGTCGTCCTTCGCGAACTGCTGCTCTTTGCTCAGCCCGAACCAGAAGTCGCGCACCGCGCGCGCCGCAGAGTCGACTTCATCCGCCGTCATAACTAGATCGCTCCTCATGTCTTTATCCACCCAGCCCGAGGTCGTGACGCTCGGCTGCCGTCTTAACATCGCCGAAAGCGCGGCGATCCGCCAGATGGCGGGTCGCGGGCAGGTGGTGGTGAACGGCTGCGGCGTCACCCATCAGGCGGTGAAAGATACCCGCGCCGCGATCCGCCGGCTGCGTCGCGCGCGTCCGGAGGCCGAGCTGATCGTCACCGGCTGCGCTTCGGAGATGGACCGCGACGGCTTCGCGGCGATGCCCGAGGTCGATCGCGTGATCGGCAATGCCGCCAAGCTGCTCCCCGCCACCTGGGGCGCACGCCCGAACGCGCCGCGCCCAATCCCGCAGACCCGCGCCTTCGTCGGCGTCCAGAACGGCTGTGACCATCACTGCACCTTCTGCGCGATCCCGCAGGGCCGCGGCCGCAACCGCGCCGAGCCGATCGTGGCGATCATCCCGCAGATCGCCGCGCTGGTCGAGCACGGCCAGCGCGAGGTGGTGCTGAGCGGGGTCGATCTCGCCAGCTACGACGATCGCGGCGCGCGGCTGGGCGCGTTGGTCGAGCGGCTGCTCATTGAGGTGCCGGCGCTCGAACGCCTGCGCCTCTCCTCGCTGGACCCCGCCGCGATCGACGACCAGCTGCTCGCGCTCCTCACGCAGGAGCCGCGCGTGATGCCGCACGTTCATCTGTCCGTGCAGGCCGGCGACGACATGATCCTCAAGCGGATGCGCCGCCGCCACACGCGCGGCGACGTATTGCGGCTGGTCGAGCGGCTCAGGGCGGCGCGCGACGTCGCGATCGGCGCCGACCTGATCGCCGGCTTCCCGACCGAGGACGACGCGATGTTCGCGAACACGCGCGCGCTGATCGACGAAGCCGACATCAGCCACGCGCACGTCTTCCCCTATTCGCCCCGCAGCGGCACTCCGGCGGCGCGGATGCCGCAGGTCGCCCCCGCCATCGCACGCGACCGTGCCGCGCAGCTACGCGCCGCCGCCGCCGATCGCCTCGCCCGCCGCCTCGCCGCGCAGGTCGGCACCGTCCAGCCGGTGCTGGTCGAAAAGCCCGGCGACCGTGGCCACGCGCCCGATTTCACCGCGGTGCGTCTGCCCGCGCCTTCTCCCATCGGCGGTATCGTCGCGGTGACGATCACCGCCGCCGCCCCCGACCATCTGACCGGAATCATCGCATGAGCACGAGCTGGCACGATAAGCTGCTGGGCGGTTTTCGCCGCACCTCCGACCGCCTGGTCGGCAACCTCGCCGGGCTGGGCGGCGCACGGCTCGACGAGGAGACACTCGACACCGTCGAGGAAGCGCTAATCGCCTCCGACCTCGGCCCCGCCACCGCCGCCAAGGTTCGCGACCGGTTGGCCGAGGGGACGTTCGAGCGCAACATGGAGGAACTGGGCATCCGGCTGGTCGTCGCCGAGGAAGTCGAGAAGGTGCTGCGCGACGTCGCCAAGCCGATCGGGATCGACGCCTTCCCGCGCCCGCAGGTGATCCTCGTCATCGGCGTCAACGGCTCGGGCAAGACCACCACGATCGCAAAGCTCGCGCATCTGTTCCTCGAACAGGATTATGCGGTGATGCTCGCGGCGGGCGACACGTTCCGCGCCGCCGCCATCGGCCAGCTCAAGACCTGGGCGGAGCGGATCGGCGTGCCGATCGTCACCGGCCCGGAAGGCGGCGACGCCGCCGGGATCGTCTGGGACGCGGTCAAGCAGGCGACCGCGATCGGCACCGACGTGCTGATCGTCGACACCGCCGGCCGGCTTCAGAACAAGCGCGAGCTGATGGACGAACTGGCAAAGATCCGCCGCGTGCTCGGTCGCCTCAACCCCGCCGCGCCGCATGACGTGCTGCTCGTGCTCGACGCGACCACCGGGCAGAACGCGCTGAGCCAGATCGAGGTCTTCAAGGAAGTCGCGGGGGTCACCGGGCTGGTGATGACCAAGCTCGACGGCACCGCGCGCGGCGGCGTGCTGGTCGCAGCGGCCGAACGCTACGGCCTGCCGATCCACGCGATCGGCGTCGGCGAGCAGATGGACGACCTGCGCCCGTTCGACGCGCGCGAGGTCAGCCGGATCATCGCCGGGATCGACGGGGGCAAGCAACGATGAGCACGCCGCAGAACGACGGCCATGGCGGCGTCCGCGCATTGGTCGATTACGGCCCGCTCGCGCTGTTCTTCGCCGCCAACTTCCTCGTCCCCGCCGAGGTCGCGCGCGGGATCGTCGCGCATTTCACCCCGATGCTTTCGACGCTGAAACAGGTCGAGGCGTTGCTGCTCGCGCGCGTGATCCTCGCCACCGCGGTGTTCGTGCTCGCCAGCGTCGTCGCGTTGGTGATCGCAAAGGTGAAGCTCGGGCGCGTGCCGCCGATGCTGCTGATCTCGGCCGGGCTGGTGATCGTGTTCGGCGGGCTGACGATGTATTTCCGCGACCCGCGCTTCATCCAGATGAAGCCGACGATCGTCTATGCGCTGCTCGCCGCGGTGCTCGGCTTCGGCGTCGCGACCGGTCGCCCCCTGCTCCAGCAATTGATGGGCAGCAGCTATCCCGGCCTGCGCGAGAGTGGCTGGCGGCGGCTGACGCTCAACTGGGTGTGGTTCTTCGTCGTGATGGCGTTCCTCAACGAGGCGGTGTGGCGCGGCGCGGCGGTCGCGGTCGGCCCGCAGCGCGGCTGGGACCTGTGGGCGATCTACAAGGTGTGGATCGTCATTCCCGCGACGATGCTGTTCGCAATCGCCAACGTGCCCATGCTGATGCGCCACGGCCTCACCCTTGGCGATGACGCGCCACCGGTGCCGCCGGAGGGCTGAACCAGCCCTTCAAAACCGCGCGCGCACCCCGATCGTCGCGGTGCGCGGCGCGCCGGGCTGCACCCACATCGGCGAATAGCTGTTCGCATACCATTGCGCGTCGAACAGGTTACTGACCGAGGCGAACAGCGTCGTCCCCGGCGTCAGGCCGACCTCGCCGAACACACGCGCCAGCGTATGCGCGGGGAGCGTAAAGCGGCTGCCGGTCTGCCCGCTGCGCTCGCCGACATATTGCGCCCCTGCCCCCAGCACCGCGGTTCGTCCGCCGACTGTCAGATGCCTGGCAAGCTGCACATTGGCATTGTGCTTGGGAATGTTGATGAGCGGATCGCCCGGCGAAATCTGGAACGAGAAATTGGGATCGAGTACCCGCGTCCGCGCTTCGGCGTCGGTAAAGGCATAGCTCAGAAGCACATCGACGTGCCCCGGTAATTGCCCGTTGAGGTCCACTTCGACCCCGCGGCTCCGCGCTTTGCCAATCGCGACCGAGTAACCGGGGTTGGTGGTATCGGTCGCCAGCACGTTCGCCTTGTCGAGCTGATACACCGCCAGCGTGCCGTTCAGCCGCCCGCCGAACGCCACCAGCTTCACGCCGGCCTCGATCGACTTGCTCGTCTCGGGTTCGAAGACGTTGCCGCGTGCGTCGGTGCCGATATTGGCGCGATAGCCTTCGCCGTAGGCCGCATAGAGCGACACTGGCGCTGCAATATCGTAGACGATGCCGGCCTGCGGGCTGAACCGCGCCCGGCTCCGCCGCCCCACGGTGTTCAGCAGGCGATTGTCGACGCGGAGCAGGAAACCGTCAACCCGCCCCCCAATGCGCACTTGCAACCGGTCGGTGAGGCTGATCTGATCCTGCACATACGCGCCCGCCGTACGCTGCACGTCGAGCCGGTTGGTGGTCGACACCCCCGCCGGCACCGGCCAGCGGCCATAGACCGGGTTTTCGATATCGATCGCATAGCTCTGCCGGTCGGTAGTGGCCGCAGTGATGACCGGGCCGCGAAAGCGCGTGAAATATTGGTCTGTATCGAAATAATCGACGTCGCCGCCGATCAGCACGCGATGCCGCATCGCGCCGGTCGCGAACGCACCCGCCAGTTCGGCGCGAAAGACGTTGTGTACGGAGGTGTAGCTGCGCGTCCTGCGCTGGCGCGACAAGGTGCGACCGTCGACGAACACTTTCTGCCGCGCGGTGGCGGTCTCGACGTCGGACGATGCGCCGGTCAGCCTGGTGTCGCGGTGGCTCGCACCCAGCAACAGGCTCCATCCACTGCCGAAATCATGCTGGACCCGCAACTGGTGCCCGAAGGCGCGCGCTACGGTATCGCCATCCCCCGGCTCGCCGAGGAAGCGCGAACGCGGTATCGTGCGAAAATTGTTGTCGAGGACGACAATTCCACGATCGAACGGTACCGCCGTTCGCGTCCATTCCATGTCGTAGATCAGCCGCGTGCTGCTGCCGATCGCCAGCGCGACAGACGGCAGGAAGCCCCAGCGTCGCTCGCTGACGAACTCGCGGAACGTGTCGCCACGTTCGGCATAGCCGATAAGCCGCGCGGTCAGATTGCGGGTCAACGCGACATTCGCGTCGCCCTCTGCACGCACCGTATCGAAACTACGATATTGCAGCGATGCGCTGCCAAAGCTGCGGCCGATCTCGGCTTGTTTCGTCACCAGATTGATCGATCCGCCCGGCTCGCCGCGCCCCAGCACCGCCGCCGCCGGTCCCTTCAGCACCTCGACACGTTCGATCCCCGCAACGTCGCGTTGCCCGCTGAACCCGCGCCCGGCGTTGAAGCCGTTGACGAGATACCCGCTCGGCAAGTTCTCGTCGCCCGCGAAACCGCGCACCGCGAAACTGTCCCACAGCCCGCCCAGCGTGTTCTGGCGCACGACCGACGCATTGAGGTCCAGCGCATCGGTGAGGCGCAGGATATTGTTTTCCTGCAGGGTCGCGGCATCGATGGTGGTGATCGCCTGCGGTATCTCGCGCAGTGCGAAACTCCCCCGATATGGCTGCCGCACGCCTTCGACCATGACGTCGTCATGCTCCGCCGCCTGCTCCTCCTCCGCGGCGACCGGCGTCGCCGCCATCGTGAGCGCCAGCGCGACCGGCAGTCCACCGAACAGCGCGGCGGAGCGCTTGAACATAAGCACGATCTTGATCCCCTCGAGCCCGCGGCGGCGCATAGTCCGTACTCCGCAAGCCTCAAGGCATCGTTAACGACCTATCCACCATGATTTCGGCGCGCATGAAAAAGGCCCGGGGGATCGCCCCGGGCCTTTTTCGTCAACACAGCGCAGTGGCTCAGCCGATCGCGGCGTCGTAGCGGCGCCCGGCCTCGTCCCAGTTCACCACGTCCCACCACGCCTTCAGATAGCCGGGGCGGTCGTTCATGTAGGTCAGGTAATAAGCGTGTTCCCACACATCGTTGCCGAGGATCGGCGTGCCCTTGTCCTTGGCGTCGTCCATCAGCGGATTGTCCTGGTTAGGGGTCGAGGTCACCTTCAGCGCCCCCGACGAGTCCGCGATCACCCAAGCCCAGCCCGAACCGAACTGGCCCGCGCCCTTGCCGTTGAAATCTTCCTTCAGCTTGTCGAGCCCTCCATAAGCGTCGATCGCCTCGGCCAGCTTGCCCGACGGCTGGGTCGAGCCCTTCGGCCCCATGATCTTCCAGAAGAAATCGTGGTTCCAGAACCCGCCGCCATTGTTGCGGATCAGCGGCGGCAGCGACGAGACGCGCGCCAGAATGTCCTCGATCGACAGGCCTTCCAGCGACGGATCCGCGGTGACGCCCTCGTTCAGCTTGTTGGTATAGGCGGCATGATGCTTGTCGTGGTGGAAGGTCATCGTCTCCTTGGAGATCACCGGCTCCAGCGCATCATAGGCGTAAGGCAGCGGCGGCAGTTCGAAAGCCATAAATCCTCCTTAGGTTCGCATCGGCAACGCGATGCGCCCCAAATGGCTCCGCCGCGCTCGTTACGCAACCGCTCCGATCAGATCGTGCCGGCGCAACGCGTGGCGCAACTGGTCGTAGCTGAGCCCCAGCGCCTCGGCGGTCGCGCGCTGATTGAAGCGATGCTCGGCGAGCGCCTTGGTCAGCAGCTCGCGCTCGAACAGCGCCACCCGGCTCTTGAAATCGGAAGGCCCAACCTCGCACGCCGCGACCTCGTCGTCCGCGCCGTCGCCGCGCGGTGACGCGGTGGGTGCCGATCCGGCCGCCGACGCGGGCACGGCGGCCGGTCGCCGGCCGTTCGCGCCCGCCGGGCGGTAGGGCGAGTCGAACGGATCGAACTCGATCGCGCCGACCGCACCGCCCCGCTCCCAGCGATAGACCGCGCGCTCGACGACGTTGCGCAATTCGCGGACATTGCCGGGCCAGCGATAGTCGCGCATCGCCTCCTCGATCTCGGGCGAAAATCCGAGCCATTCGTCGCGCCCCAGCTCCGAGGACATCCGCCGCCCGAAGAAATCGGCGAGCACCGGAATGTCGCTCTTGCGTGCCCGCAGCGGCGGCAGCGTCACCACCTCGAAGCACAAGCGATCGAGCAGATCGGCACGAAACGTATGATCCTCGACGCGGTCGGGCAGATGCTCGTTCGTCGCCGCGACGATCCGCACGTCGACGCGCAGCGGCCGCGACGCCCCGATCCGCGTCACCTCGCCATATTCGACCGCCCGCAGTAATCGCTCCTGCGCGCCCATCGAGAGCGTGCCGAGTTCGTCGAGGAACAACGTGCCCCCATCCGCTTCCTCGAACCGCCCCGCGCGCGCCTTGGACGCGCCCGTGAAGGCCCCCGCCTCATGCCCGAACAATTCCGCCTCGATCAGCGTCTCGGGCAGCGCGGCGCAGTTCATCGTCACCAGCGGCTGATCCCAGCGCGGGCTCAGATGGTGAAGCCGCTCGGCGACCAGCTCCTTGCCGGTCCCGCGCTCGCCGATCACCAGCACCGGGCGATCAAGCGCGGCGGCGCGGCTCGCCCGCTCCAGCGCGTCGAGAAAAACGCCCGACTGTCCGATCACCTGCGTGCTGCGCTTCATGCACCAAGGATTGGCGCAAATTGCCAGACGATAGCAACTGTCAGTTTTTGCAATTCGCTTCTGGCCGCCAAAAAAGCTCGCTTTTACGCCAAAAAATCAAATTGGCACGCCTCCTGCAAAGCTTCTGGCAACAACGCATTCAGGGAGTTTCCACCATGACCGCTACCTTCACCACCAAGCTCGCCGCCCTCGCCCTCACCGTCCTCGTCAGCGCCACGATGGTGCTCGGCGCGGTCGGCCCGGCCACGGCGCTGGCGAACACCCCCACCGTTTCCGCCCGCACGATAGCGTGAGCGGAGGGCGGGATACGGGAACCCTCCCCGTACCCTGCCCAATCCGCTAAGAAGGCGCGAATACCCAAGGAGTCCGCATCGAATGGGCATTTTCTCCCGCACTCGCGACATCGTCGCCGCCAACATGGCCGAGTTGCTCGACCGTGCGGACGATCCCGCCAAGATGGTCCGCATCATCATCGCGGAGATGGAAGACACGCTGGTCGAGGTTCGCGCCTCTGCCGCCCGCACCATCGCCGATCAGAAGGAGATGCGCCGCCATATCGCCAAGCTGGCGGAACTGGAGGCCAGCTGGACCGAGAAGGCCGAGCTGGCGCTGTCCAAGAACCGTGAGGATCTCGCCAAGGCCGCACTCGTCGAGCGTCGCAAGGCCGCCGACATGGGGGCACAGCTCCGCGAGGAAGTGACCGGCCTCGACGAGGCGCTGCGCTCCTCTGAAGAGGATATCGCCAAGCTTCAGAACAAGCTGCGCGAGGCTCGCGCCAAGCAGAACGCCATCGCGACGCGGCTGGAGAGCGCCAACACCAAGGCACGGCTGCGCGAGATGTGGAACGGCCCCAAGACGCACGAGGCGTTCAGCCGCTTCGAAATCCTGGAGCGCCGCGCCGACGAGGCGGAGGGACGTGCCGAGGCGATGGGCCTCACGCCCCGATCGCTCGAGGACGAATTCAACGAGCTGCGATCGAACGACAAGATCGACGCCGAGCTCGAAGCGCTGAAGAAGCGCCTGAACAAGGAGGGTTGAAATGGACTTGACCGGCGTCATCGCCATTCTGGCATTCATGATCGGATTGCCGTGGCTGATCCTGCACTATGTGACGAAGTGGAAGACCGCACCCAAGATGACCGGTGAGGACGAGCAGTTGCTCGACGAGATGTACAATCTCGCCCGCCGGCTCGAGGACCGTGTCAACACGGTCGAACGGATCGTCGCCGCCGACAATCCCGATTTCCGCCCCGGCATCGCCGACTATCGCTCGGCACCCGACTATCGCCTCGATCAACCCACGTCGCAGCGGAGGAACTGATGTCCGACAGCCGCACCCAATTCTACCTCGATCCGCAGAATGGCAAGTGGAAGGGCGTCTGCGCCGGGATCTCCGATTATGTCGGGATTGACGTCCTCTGGGTTCGTCTCGGCATCGCCGGGCTGACGATTGTTGCGCAGCAATGGTGGATCCTGCTCGCTTATGTGGTGGTCGCCTGGATCGTCGATCCGAAGCCGACCGGCCTCTATCAGGATCATGACGACCAGAAGTTCTGGCAGGGCGTTCGCGCCAATCCGAAGCGGTCGACCGCCGAGGTCCGCGCCAAGTTCCGCGACATCGACCGCCGGCTTGCCGACATCGAGCTCCACTACACCAGCCGCAACTCGTCGCTGGCCAAGGAAATCGACAGCCTGCGCTGAAACGCCAGGCGCGTGATCGCAGAACACTGCGACCGCCAAGGGAGAATGACGTCATGGAACTCGGTCCTATCCTCGTCCCGATCGTAGCGCTGATGATCCCGATCACGGCAATTGTCGCCAAGATGATCGTTCGGCCGTGGCTCGACATCCAGCACCGCCGCCTCGAACTCGACGCCGAGCGCACCGCCGAAAAGGCCGCACAATATGCGGCGCAGACCGAGCGGCTCGAAGCCCGCGTCCGCGTGCTCGAACGGATCGCCACCGATAAGGGCGTCGCGCTTGCCGACGAGATCGACGCACTGCGCACGATGCCCGATCAGCGCCCGCTGAACTGAACACCCGAAGACAAACGAAAGAGGGAGGAACTATCGTGCCGTGGTCCGTAGCGATAATGGTGGTCCTGATCGTGATGATCGTTACCATCGGCCGCGTCAGTCGTGAGAAGTACCGCGCCGAACGCGCTCAGCCGCGACTGCCCGAGACTGGAGCCGACCCCCGCTCCTATGATGAAATCCGCCAGCTCAAGGAACGCATTGCCGTCCTGGAGCGCGTCATCACCGATCAACACGGCCGCAGCGATCTGGAACGCCAGATCGAAGAATTGCGCGACCGCTGATCCCAACGCCAGCACAGGAGAAGGCAGCCATGTCCGATCCCCAGATCACCCTCACCCTCACCCTTGCCGTCGCGTCGCTTGCCGGGCTGGCGATGCTGATCGTCGCCGCGCTGAACGGCTGGCGCGGCTGGCTCCAGCTTAAAAGCCAGGAGCTGCGGCTGGCGAACGAGCCCGCACCGCCCCACAATGCCGGCGCGCGGATCGAGATCGCCGACCTGAAGGAACGTATCCGCAAGCTGGAAGCGATTGCGGCGGGCGTCGACCTCTGAATGGTTGCGGGCGGCGCGCCGGGGCGGTAGCGCGCGCTCTATGACCGAAGCCGCTGCCACGCTCGACGACGTTCGCGACGAATACGCCTTCCTTGAAGGTGACGACCGCTACCGCCTGCTCGTCGAACTCGGCCGCGCGCTGGAGCCGATGCCCACGGCGCTCAAGACCGACGCGACGCTGGTGCGCGGCTGCTCCGCTTCGGTCTGGGTCTATCCCGCGGTTCGCTACGACGGCCGGCTGCACTTCCTCGCCGACAGCAACGCGCATATCACCAAGGGCATCATCGCTTTGGTGCTGCTGACCGTTCAGGACCGCACGCCGGCGGAAATCCTCGCCACCGATATCGAAGGCGAATTGGCCTCGTTCGACCTGAAGGCACAGCTCAGCTCTAACCGCACGCAGGGCATTCCGAACATGATTGCCCTGATCCGCGAAACCGCGACACGTTACGCTGGCTAGTTCATCATTCCCGCGAAGGCGGGAATCCAGAACCTATGACCTTACGCTTCTACCGATGGACCTGCGCGTCTGGATTTCCGGCTATCCAAGGCCGTCACCCCGGCGAAGGCCGGGGTCTAGTTGCGAAGGCGGTTCCGCAAAAGCCCGACCTGCCGTCACGATCCCTTCACCCCGCCATCGGCAACCGCAACCGTACCAGCAACCCGCCGAGGTCATCGCTCTCCTCCAGCGTCACCGTCCCGTCGTAGATTTCCGCGACATCGCGAACGATCGCCAACCCCAACCCGGTTCCCGGTTTGCCGGTATCCAGGCGCACCCCGCGGTCGAAGATACGAATGCGATCCGCCTCCGGGATGCCCATGCCGTCATCCTCGACATCAATCTCGACGAACCCCGCCTGAGCCCCGACGGTGACGAACACGCTGCCGCCGCCGTATTTCGCGGCATTCTCGACCAGATTGCCCATGATCTCGTCGAGATCCTGTCGCTCGATATGCGCGACCAGATCCTTGGGCCCGCTCATGTCGATCCGCACATGCGGATAGAGCCGCTGCACCGCGCGCTCGACCGATTCGACGCTCGGCCACACCTGCGCGCGGCTGTGCGCCGACCCGCGCCGCCCGACCGCGCGCGCGCGCGCCAGGTGATGGTCGACCTGCCGCCGCATCGTTCGCGCCTCACGGATCACGGTATCGGCCAGATCGTCTGACTGCGCGGTCGCGGCGTTCATGATGACGGTCAGCGGCGTCTTCAGGGCGTGCGCCAGATTGCCGGCGTGGCGCCGCGCCTCTTCGGCCTGCGTCTCGTTATGCGCAACCAGCGCGTTCAGCTCCTCGACCATCGGCAACAGCTCAAGTGGCATCGCGCCGTCGATCCGGTTTGATTGCCCGGCGCGCATTTTGGCGATCTCCAGCCGCAAGCGCCGCAACGGCAACAGGCCATAGAACGTCTGCAGCGTCGCCAGCACCGCCAGCCCGACCCCGAGCAGCACGAAACTGCGCACCAACGTGCGCCGAAGGACAGTGATCTGCGCCTCCAGCGCGTCCCCACGGCTCGCTACCTGAAAGCGCCAGCGAACGTTCGACCCCGGCAGCGTCACATCACGCTCGATCACGCGCAATTTTTCGTCAGGAAACTGGCTGCTGTCATATTTCCGGATGTCGGACCCGCTGTGCGGCGTGCCATATGCCAGCTCACGATCCCACAGCGACCGCGACGGGAACGTCTCGTGCCCCGGCGCCGATACCTGCCAGTAAAGCCCTGAATACGGCTCCAGAAAACTCTGGTCGGCGGGCTGGCGGTTGAAGCGCACCTCGCCGATCGGGTCGATCTCCGCCGACGCCAGCAACGAGCGCAGCACATATTGCAGCTGATCGTCGGCATTGGCCGTCACCGCGCCGACCAGTACGCGATCGAGCGCGAACCCGCCGCCGACCAGCAGCGCCGAGATCCACGCAAACGCGATCAGGATCATCCGCCGCGAGAGCGACCCGCTCGCCCGCGGCTTGCTGGGCTCGCCCTCCATCACGGTGTCAGGCGTCCGGGTCTTCCAGACTGTAGCCCAAGCCGCGGATCGTGGTGATCACGTCTTGGCCCAGCTTCTTGCGGATGCGCGTCACGAACACTTCGATCGTGTTCGAATCGCGATCAAAATCCTGATCGTAGATATGTTCGATCAACTCGGTGCGACTCACCACCTTGCCCTTGTGGTGGAGCAGGTAGCTGAGCAGCTTGTACTCCTGCGCGGTCAGCTTCACCGGCTCGCCGGCGCGCGTCACCTTGCCGGAGCGCGTGTCGAGCCGCACGTCGCCGGCGATCAGCTCCGACGAGGCATTACCGGAGGCGCGGCGGATCAGCGCGCGCAGCCGTGCGATCAGTTCCTCGGTCTGGAAAGGCTTGGCGACATAATCGTCCGCCCCCGCATCGAGCCCGGCGACCTTGTCCGACCAGCTATCGCGCGCTGTGAGCACCAGCACCGGCGTCACCTTGCCCTCCTTGCGCCAGCGATCGAGCACGGTCAGACCGTCGATCTCCGGCAGGCCGAGGTCGAGCACGATCGCGTCGTAATTCTCGGTCGAGCCGAGGAAATGCCCTTCCTCACCATCGGTCGCCAGGTCGATGGCATAGCCAGCACCCTCCAGCGTTGATTTCAGCTGCTGCCCCAGATTGGGCTCATCTTCGACGATCAGCACGCGCATCGGTGGTGGGGCTCCCTAGAAATCGTTATGTCTGGCCGGCGGGCTAGCACGAAAGCCGGCCGGTATGGAATTGCGGCTTTCATCGCGCTGAACGCCGGCTAACGCCCGGTCCGACCGAGCACCTGCCCGGTACGGCCATCGACATCGATCCAGATAACCGCGCCATCGCGCAGAAATTTGAGTGTGTAGATCCCGCTCGGCATTTCGAGATCGAAGCCGATGTACTGGGCGTTGCGCATCGTTGGCACCACGCGGCGTTCGATCTCGGGCAACGGCAGCAACCGGCCCTGCCGGCGTGCCTGCAAGGCCACCGACCCGTCGCGTGCCTGGTCGGGCGTCGGCAGGGCGATCGCCGGAGCGGCCAGCCCGCACAAGAGGAGCGAAGGAAGCATTCTCACCGGTGCTGGCATAGGCAAAGCGGCTTGAACAGCCTGTGAATGAGGAAAGCGGCGCATGTGTCCTCCGCGCAACTTGCCCCTTGCGCTGGGGTTCCCTAGGTCGCTGCACATGGCCGCACCAATATTGTCGTATGAGAACCTCGGGCTCGTTCAGGGGGCCGGATGGCTGTTCCGCCATCTCGACCTGTATGTCGGCGAGCGCGATCGGCTGGCGCTGATCGGACGCAACGGCGCGGGCAAGTCCACGCTCCTGAAACTGATCGCGGGCGTCATCGACGCTGACGAGGGGCGGCGAACGATCGTGCCCGGCACCAAGGTGGTGATGCTGGAGCAGGACCCGGACGTCAGCGGCTTCGCCACGCTGCGCGACTATGCGCTGGCCGGGAACGATGCGCCCGAACATTATCAAGCTGATGCAATCGCCGATCAACTCGGCATCGACCTGTCGCGCGAGGCGTCCTCCGCCTCAGGCGGCGAGCGCCGCCGTGCCGCGATCGTCCGCGCACTGGCGATGGACCCCGATGTGCTGCTGCTCGACGAACCGACCAACCACCTCGACATCGCCGCGATCGAATGGCTCGAGGACTGGCTGAAGCGCTTCACCGGCGCATTCGTCGTCATCAGCCACGACCGGACCTTCCTCACCCGGTTGACCCGGCAGACCCTGTGGCTCGACCGTGGCGAGCTGCGCCGCGCCGAGGTCGGATTTGGCGGCTTTGATGCCTGGACGGAGCAGGTCTACGCCGAGGAGGAGCGCAACGCGCAGCGGCTGGACGCCAAGCTGAAGATCGAGGAGCATTGGCTGCAGCGCGGCGTCACCGGTCGCCGCCGCCGCAACCAGGGCCGTTTGTCGAAGCTCAAGGAGATGCGCGCTGAACGCGCCGCGATGATGGGGCCGCAGGGCGCCGCTGCGCTCCAGATGGCCAGCGACGACAACAAGACCAAGGTCGTGATCGACGTCGACCATGTCTCGAAGAGCTTCGGCGACCGCCCGATCATCCGCGACCTCAATTTGCGCGTCGCGCGCGGCGACCGGATCGGCGTGGTCGGGCGCAACGGCGCGGGCAAGACGACGCTGCTCAAGCTGCTGACCGGCGAGCTGGAACCCGACACCGGCACCGTCAAGCGCGCGAAGACGCTCGACGGCATCTTCATCGACCAGCAGCGCAGCCTGATGGCGCCGCAGAAAACGGTGCGCGAGGTGCTGGCGGACGGCGGCGAGTGGATCGACGTGCTGGGATCGCGCAAGCACATCCACGGGTATCTCAAGGAATTCCTCTTCGATCCGTCGCTGACCGAGGCGAAGGTCGGCACGCTGTCTGGTGGCGAGCGCTCGCGGCTGCTGCTCGCGCGCGAATTTGCGCGTGAGTCCAATCTGCTGATCCTCGACGAGCCGACCAACGATCTTGATCTCGAAACGCTCGATCTGTTGCAGGAGGTAATCGCCGATTACGGCGGCACCGTGCTGATCGTCAGCCACGATCGCGATTTCCTCGACCGTACCGTCACGATCACGCTCGGGCTGGACGGGTCGGGGCACGTCGATGTCGTCGCGGGCGGGTACGAGG
The DNA here is from genome assembly GCF_044901155.1 of Sphingomonas sp. NPDC079357. Taxonomy (NCBI): domain Bacteria; kingdom Pseudomonadati; phylum Pseudomonadota; class Alphaproteobacteria; order Sphingomonadales; family Sphingomonadaceae; genus Sphingomonas; species Sphingomonas sp. NPDC079357. The sequence continues at coordinate 403,766 of NZ_JBJDOM010000002.1, read as the reverse complement.
ACTGGGAGCGCCAGCGCCGCCCGCACGTCGAGGCCACCAGGAAGGCCGCCGCCAAACCCGCCGCGGCGGCTGCACCACCTCCTGCCCCCGCTCGTGTCAAGCTGACCTATAAGGATCAGCGCGATTATGATCTGCTGCCCAAGCGGATCGAGGAACTGGATGCGCGGATCGCCGCTGACGAGGCGGCAATGGCTGATCCGGGGCTGTACACGCGCGATCCCACCGCGTTTGACCGTCTCAGCCGCAGCGTCGCCGCGCTCCGTGACGAGAAGGACGCCGCCGAGATGCGCTGGCTTGAACTAGCTGAAATTGTAGAAAATGCTTAGAATTCAACGCGGCAGGCTTACCCGACCTTAACCGTCTCCGATTATTGCTGACGGCACGGAGGAAGTGCTGTGAGCGGATCGGAACCAATCGACTTCGAACAACGTCTGGCCGCGTTCGGCTATACCGAACGCAGCTATGCGACCTTCCCGGTGGTACGGCGCGCGATTGAGCGCCACGCGCCAACCGCGCTGGTCGCGCTCTACAAGCATATCGCCAGCACCCCGGCGATCAGCCGCATGTTTCAGTCGCAGGCGCGGATGGATCACGCCCGCGACAAGCAGCTCGAACATTGGCGCAAGCTCTTTTCGGGTCCGATCGACCGCAATTACGCCGCAGCCGCCTCGCACATCGGGCAAATCCACGCGCGCATCGGCCTTGCCCCCACCTGGTACATCAGCGGCTATGCGCGGATGCTGGAGCACGTACTCCCCAAGGTGATGCTGGGCCGGCTGCTCTGGCCGTTCGGTGCCCGCCGCCGCGCGCGCGCCGCGACCGCGCTGGTCAAGGCGTCGCTGATCGACATGGACATCGCGCTCGCCGCCTATTTCGAGGCCGAGCAGGCGGGACGCCGCGCGGTGATCGAGCGCTGCGGGCAGGTGTTCGAGCGAATGGCGAACGGCGACCTGACCGAGACGCTCGACGGCCTCCCAGCTGAATATCAGGCGCTCGCCGATAGTTTTGAGGCGATGCGCACGCAGATGTCGACGACGCTCGGGGTCGTCACCCGCTCCAGCCTCCAGATCCGCACTGGTTCGGGTGATATCCGGCAGGCGTCCGACGATTTGTCGCAGCGCACCGAGCAGCAGGCTGCCTCGCTGGAGCAAACCGCCGCCGCGATGGACGAGATCACCTCTACCGTCCGCCAGACCGCCGATGGCGCCACGCAGGCCAATCGCATCGTTGGCGAAGCGCGCGGAGAGGCCGAGGAATCGGGCCAGATCGTCCGCCGGGCGGTCGAGGCGATGGGCGGCATCGAACGCTCGTCGGCGGAGATCAGCGAGATCATCACCGTGATCGACGGCATCTCGTTCCAGACCAATCTGCTCGCACTCAACGCGGGCGTCGAGGCGGCGCGCGCCGGCGAAGCGGGCAAGGGCTTCGCGGTCGTCGCCTCCGAAGTCCGCGCGCTGGCACAGCGCTCGGCGGACGCAGCCAAGGACGTCAAGACCCGCATCCTCGCCTCCTCCGAACAGGTCGGCGTCGGCGTCGATCTGGTCAATGAGGCGGGTCAGGCGCTCCAGCGCATCATAGGCCGGATCGGTGAGATCAGCGACCTCGTCTCGCGGATCGCAACCTCGGCCAGCCAACAGTCGGTCGGGCTCGGCCAGGTCAACACCGCGGTGTCGGAGATGGACAACGTGACGCAGCGCAACGCCGCGATGGTCGAACAGGCCACCGCGGCCGCGCGCACGCTCGCCGCCGAAGCCGAAGTGCTGTCTCGCGAGGTCGCCCGCTTCCGGCTGGGCGATACGGATGGCAATCCTGTTCACCGGATGCAGCAGCGGCTGGCGGCGGCCTGAGCCCAGCCTTCCGCGATCGATGACGGCGATCCGATGCCCAAGAGTGGGACAACCGGATCACCGTTGGCCGTACGGCAAGAAACGCCCTGTTCCGTGCGAACCTGCATTCTCTGCCCGGCTGGCAAGCAGATGATCGGGGCCACCGCAGCGATCGACAACGATGGCCTTCCGTTCGTCGGCGACGTCACCCTGCAAACGACGGCGCTGAAATTTGTACGGTACTGTCTCCGCGTCGATCCGGCAGGCCCTCCATCAGCCTAGTCCAGCCGTTTCCCCTCCCGTCCGGCCAGCTCGACGACATATTGCCACGCCACGCGCCCCGACCGGCTGCCCCGCCGCGTCGCCCATTGCACCGCGTCGGCGGGATCGAACGGCAGCCCGTATCGCTCGGCATAGCCGCGGACGATCGCCAGATAACCGTCCTGATCGACGACGTGAAAGCCGAGGCTCAGCCCGAAACGATCCGCCAGCGCCATCTGGTCGTCGACTGAATCACGCGGGTTAATCGCGCTTTCCTGTTCCTTGATGTCGCGCGTCACCAGATGGCGGCGGTTGGAAGTGACGATCAGCCGCGCATTTGCAGGTCGCGCCTCTGCCCCGCCTTCCAGCAGCGAGCGCAACACACGCGCCTCTGCCGCGGCATCGAAGCCGAGATCGTCGAGGAAGATCGCGAACGCGCGCTTTTGCCCGGCCACCATGTCGAACAGCCGGGGCAGTGTTTCCAGCCGGTCCGCGGCGACCTCGATCAGCGCCAGCGCGCCGCCTGCCGCCTGCACCGCGCCGACGGCGGCCTTCACCAGCGCCGACTTGCCCGTGCCACGTGCGCCCCACAGCAGTGCATCCTGCGCAGGAAACCCGTCGGCCAGCCGCGTGAGATTGGCGAGCAAGGTCGCCTTCTGCGCCTCCGCGCCCTGCAACAACGTCAACGGCAGCGGCGCAAAGGCACGCGCCACCACCAGCGCACCATCGCGCCAGAGGTAAGCTGGGTGCGCCAGCGGGTCGGCGCTGGCGGGCGGCGGCGGGGCGAGCCGCTCCAGCGCGGCGGCGATCCGGTCCAGGGTGTCGGTCATAGGCGCCCGCTAATCCGGTCGTCACGTTGCCGCAACGCAATATCGTGCATAAGGAAACCTTGCACGATCAGACGTGTTGTGGCGTCGAGAGCGCGTTTGCGCCCTCATGGGGGAACAGGAGCAGCAATTGACCGAAATCGTGCCGGTGATCCTTTCAGGCGGATCAGGTACTCGCTTGTGGCCGATGTCGCGGCCGGAAAAGCCAAAGCAGATGCTCGCGCTGACCGCGAGCGAGACGATGTTGCAGCTGACGGCGGCACGCGCCCACGGCGATGCGTTCGCCGCGCCGATCGTCGTCGCCAATGCCGCGCATGCCGATGCGGTCGAGGAACAGCTCGGCGCGATCGGCACCATGCCCAGCGCGTTGATCCTCGAACCCGCAGGGCGCAATACTGCGCCCGCGATCGCGCTCGCCGCGCTCAGCGCCGGCGCCGATCAGGCGCTGCTGGTCATGCCCTCCGACCATGTTATCGCCGATCGCGAGGCGTTCCACGCCGCGATCCATGCCGCGCTGCCGCTCGTGGAGCAGGGCTGGCTGGTCACGTTCGGCATCACCCCCGATGCGCCCGAAACCGGCTATGGCTATATCAAGGTCGGCGAGGAGATCGCCGCGGGAGTCCACCGCGTCGCGCGGTTCGTAGAAAAGCCGAAGCGCGACGTCGCAGAGGCGATGATTGCTTCGGGCGACCATGCATGGAATGGCGGGATCTTCCTGTTCCGCGCCGACGCCTATCTGGCCGCACTCGAGCAGTTCGCACCCGAGATCGTCAGCTCGGTGCGCAAGGCGTGCGCGGGCGCCCGGCGTGAGGGCGTACGCGTCTATCCCGATGCCGACGCGTTTGCGGCTTCGCCGTCGGACTCGATCGATTATGCGGTCATGGAGAAGGCCGATCGCGTCGCGGTGGTGCCGGTGGCGATGGGATGGAGCGATGTCGGCAGTTGGGATGCGCTACACGCGATCAGCGAGGGCGATACGCGCGGCAACGTCGTGAACGGCGAGGTTATCATGCTCGACAGCAGCAACTGCCTCGCGCGCAGCGACGGGGTGCGGGTCGCGATGGTCGGGGTGGAAAATCTGATCGTGGTCGCCAGCGGCAACGACGTGTTGATCCTGCCGCGCGGGCGTAGTCAGGACGTCAAGCTGTTGCTCGAAGCCATGAAGGGCTGAGCTTTCGCGTCGCCCCAGCCTGATCCGGGGCGACGCAAATACGACCGGGTCGGTTTATCCCAGCATCACCCAAGCGCAGCACGCCGCCAGTCCGGCGCATCCCAGCAACAGCTGTGGCGGCCGCAGTTTCGCGAAATGCGCCGGCGCGTTTCCTGCCAGCGCCGCACGCCGGTCGAGCAATGCCGCCAGCGCATACCCCGCCGCGAGCATCGCCAGCGACGTACTGACGAACGGCACCACCAGCGCCAGCCCTGCAATCGTGAAATAGCCTACCGCCGTAACGATCTCGACTAGGGTCGTCGCGTCAGGCGTCGCGAACCCGAACCCGCGCCGCACCCCGCCAATGAACGACAGGATCAGCGCGCCCCACACGATCGCCAGCCGCACCGCGATCAACCCCCATCCGGGCCCGAGCACCCATGCGGCGATCCCGGCGACGACTAGCGGGAGCATCGGGCCATAGCCGAAGACGATGCTGTCGATGGGAATGCGGGCACGCTGGTTCATACGCGCCAAACGCACGGCTGCCCCGTCAGTCGCGTGCGAAGATTTCCTCGTCCGGGATGGAGAGGTTCAGCGTGGGGAAAAGGACGTCACGTCGCGCGGGCAGGCTATAGAACCAGCCCGCTTTCGAGCGCGCGCTGACGATCAAGGTTTCCGCTTCGGGGTCGACGAAGACGATCGCCTCGACACTCGATAGCGCCTGATACTCCGTCGTCTTCGATCCCAGATCGATAGTGCGCGTCGATGGCGACAGTACTTCGACGATAACCCTGGGCGCGGAGAGATAGCGGTCTCCGCCGCTGTCATCCGGCTGCCCACAATCAATAGTGACGTCTGGATATCCCACCGACGCGTCGTGGGTCAGGATCGCCATGTCGGACTTACAAGAGCGGCAGCCTGATCCACGCAGCCGACTGCCCAACGCGATAGGAATATCGGCCTGCACCCGCGCATGATCGCGCGAGCCGCCCGCCATCATCCGGATCACCCCATTGTCGGGTTCGGCCTTCAGGTCCGGTCCGAAATCGATCTGCATGAACTCCGCTGCGGTCAGCAAGTGCGGTTCACCAAGCCGAGCAGCGTGGCCATGCGGCGAGTGTAGGAGATCACCACCCGCAAACAAAGGGCCGGCGGATCGCTCCGCCGGCCCTTCGCCAAACGCTTGGGCGGCAGCGGCAAAGCCGCTACCTTGGACGTCAGACCGGATCGGCGCTGCCGACCGGCTGTCCGCGCCGTGGCAGGTCCTGCGCCAGCCGCGCTGGCGCAGGTCCGGCCGTGGCTTAGAAGTCCATGCCGCCCATGCCGCCCATGCCGCCGCCGGCGGGCATGGCCGGGGCCTTGTCCTCGGGCAGCTCCGAGACGGTCGCCTCGGTGGTGATGAGCAGACCCGCCACCGACGCGGCGTTCTGGAGCGCGGTGCGCACAACCTTGGTCGGGTCGATCACGCCGGCCGCAACCAGGTTCTCATAGGTGTCGGTCGCGGCGTTGAAGCCCATCGACGTGTCGTTGCCGTCGAGCAGCTTGCCCGAGACCACCGCACCGTCGTGACCGGCGTTCTGCGCGATCTGGCGGACCAGCGAGGTCAGCGATTTGCGGACGATGTCGACACCACGCGTCTGGTCGTCGTTCTCGCCGGTCAGACCGTCGAGCGCCTTCGACGCGTACAGCAGCGCGGTGCCGCCGCCCGGGACGATGCCTTCTTCGACCGCGGCGCGGGTCGCATGCAGCGCGTCGTCGACGCGATCCTTGCGCTCCTTCACCTCGACCTCGGTCGAGCCGCCGACCTTGATCACCGCGACGCCGCCTGCGAGCTTCGCCAGACGCTCCTGGAGCTTCTCGCGGTCGTAGTCGGAGGTGGTCACCTCGATCTGCTGGCGGATCGCCTCGGTACGGCCCTTGATCGACTCCGCATCACCCGCACCGTCGACGATGGTGGTGTTGTCCTTGTCGATCGTCACGCGCTTGGCGGTGCCGAGCATGCCGAGCGTGACGCTCTCGAGCTTGATGCCGAGGTCCTCGCTGACGACTTCGCCCTTGGTCAGGATCGCGATGTCCTCGAGCATCGCCTTGCGACGATCGCCGAAGCCCGGCGCCTTGACCGCTGCGACCTTCAGGCCGCCGCGCAGCTTGTTGACGACGAGCGTGGCGAGCGCCTCGCCCTCGATGTCCTCTGCGATGATCAGCAGCGGACGGCCCGACTGCACCACTGCCTCGAGGATCGGCAGCATCGCCTGCAGCGACGACAGCTTCTTCTCGTGGATCAGGATGTAAGGGTCGTTGAGCTCGACCTGCATCTTCTCCGGGTTGGTGATGAAGTACGGCGACAGATAGCCGCGGTCGAACTGCATGCCCTCGACGACGTCCAGCTCGAATTCGAGACCCTTGGCCTCCTCGACGGTGATCACGCCTTCCTTGCCGACCTTCTCCATCGCTTCCGCGATCTTCTCGCCGACCTCACGGTCGCCGTTGGCGGAGATGATGCCGACCTGCGCGACTTCCTGCGAGCCCGAGACGGGCTTGGAGCGCGCCTGGATGTCGGCGACGACCTTGACAACCGCCAGGTCGATGCCGCGCTTCAGGTCCATCGGGTTCATGCCGGCCGCGACCGACTTCATGCCCTCGCGGACGATCGCCTGCGCCAGCACGGTGGCGGTGGTGGTGCCGTCACCCGCGATGTCGTTGGTCTTCGAGGCCACTTCGCGCACCATCTGCGCGCCCATGTTCTCGAACTTGTCCTTGAGCTCGATTTCCTTGGCGACCGACACACCGTCCTTGGTGATGCGGGGCGCGCCGAAGCTCTTGTCGATCACGACGTTGCGGCCCTTCGGCCCCAAAGTGACCTTGACCGCATCGGCGAGGATGTCGACGCCGCGCAGGATGCGCTCACGCGCGTCGCGACCGAATTTCACGTCCTTGGCTGCCATGTGGCTACCCTTTCAGATGACGAATGTTGAGAAAGTTGAGGCGGTCGAACGCTCAGGCGATGATGCCGAGGATGTCCGATTCCTTCATGATGAGCAGGTCTTCACCGTCGACCTTGACCTCGGTGCCCGACCACTTGCCGAACAGGATGCGATCACCGGCCTTGACGTCGAGCGGGGCGACCTCGCCCTTGTCGTTCTTGGCGCCCGCACCAGCGGCGACGACTTCGCCTTCCTGCGGCTTTTCCTTGGCGGTGTCGGGGATGATGATCCCGCCGGCCGTCTTCTCTTCCGCCTCGACGCGGCGGACGAGAACACGGTCGTGCAACGGACGAAAGTTCATTGCTCTTTACCCCTCTAAGGTATGTGACAGTTCTTTGGCACTCGACCCAGCCGAGTGCCAGCGGGTCGCATATGTGGGTGCCCCCTGCCGGGGTCAACGCCTGACCTGAAATTTTTGGGAACCGTCGGACGGGACGTGCGTGCGATCAGGCCGTGCGTGGTGACAGGTGCAGCCGCTCGCGCGCGCTCCATCGCCAGATCAGCAACGCGGAGACGACGCCGAGCCCCACCGCCAGCCCCCACCAGATGCCCGCCGCGCCCCAACCGAGCCCGAAGCCGAGCAGCAGCGCGGTCCCGAACCCCGCCCCCCAATAACCGGCGATCTGGATCAGCATCGGCACGCGCGTGTCCTGTACACCCCGCAATACCCCCGCTGCTACCGCCTGCGCACCGTCAACGAGCTGGAAGATCGCCGCGATCCCGAGCAGCGCGATCGCCAGCGACGCCACCGCCCCCTCATGCGCCGGATCGATGTACAAGCGCACCAGCCAATGCGGCACTGCCCAGAACACCATGGCACTTAGCACCATCACCGCGATCCCGGTCACGATCGCGACATTGCCGGCACGCGCCACCCACGCGCGGTCGCCCGCGCCAAATGCGAATCCGACGCGGATCGTCGCCGCCTGCGCGAGCCCGAACGGGATCTGGAAGGCGATCGCAGCGATGTTGAGCGCCACCGCATGCGCGTCGATCGCCGCGACCGAGATCAGCCCCATCAGCAGGCCGGCGCCGCCGAACAGCCCGCCTTCGGCCATCCAGCCGAGCGCGATCGGCGCGCCCAGCCGCGCGATCTCCGCCATTCGCGACCATTCGGCGCGCCACCATTTCCCGAGCAGCCGGTACCGGCGCAGCCGGCGATCCGTGAACAGGATCACGACATAGGCTGCGCAAGTGGCGGTCGAGACAATGACGCTCGACAGCGCCGATCCCTCCAGCCCCAATGCCGGGAAGCCGGCGTTGCCGAACACCAGACACCAATTGGCGAGCACCGCGACGCCCAGCGCCAGCGCGGTGACCATCAACGCCCAGCCCGGTCGACCCAGCGCCGCAGCGGTCAGACGTATCAACGCTGCGCCGACCGCCGGAAGCACGGCGAGCGACAGGACGCGACAAAACGATCCGGCACGCGCCGCCACCGCCGGGTCCTGTCCCGCGAGTTGCAGCAACGGCGCGACGCAGTTGAGCACCGCGATCACCACCATCGAGCCGAGCACCGCCAGCCACATCGCCATCCGGAACGACCGCCGCACCTGCCGCACCGCGCCAACGCGCCGCCCGAGCGCGGCGGCGATCAGCGGCTCGGCCGCACCGACCATCCCGATCAGCCCGAAGCCGAGGATATGGAAGAAGAACACGCCGAGCGTCGCGGCCGCGAACTCGACCGGCCCGAGCCGCGCGACGAACACGACATCTACCGCGAACACCGCCATCTGGAGCAGGTTCGCCCCGATCAGCGGCCCCGCCAACGCCGCAAGCGCGCGCAGCTCCGCGCGCCACGTCGGCGGCGGCGCCTGCGTCAGCGGCGCGAGGGTGGCGGGCGCGTTCATGGGGGGAGCCCCTAGCCGAGCCTGTCTCCCATGGCGACCCCGCCCCTCCATCGTCATCCCCGCGCAGGCGGGGATCCAGACGCGCAGCGCCGGCGATAGAAGCGAAACGCCCGAGGTTCTGGATTCCCGCCTCCGCGGGAATGACCACAAAGGCCATTTACCCTCAAAGCGTATTGCCCCGGTCATACACTCCGCGCTACGATCGCCGCCACGTTACAAAGGTGGCAGGAACGATGAAGCTGGTACGCGGCGCTTGGAAGCTGCTGGTCGGGATCAAGGACGCGCTGGTGCTCGTCGCGATGCTGCTATTCTTTGCGGCGATCTTCGCCGCGCTCAACGCGCGGCAGCGCCCGGCGGCGATCGGCGACGGGGCGCTGGTGCTCAAGTTCGACGGCCCGATCGTCGAACAGCCCGAGGAGGTGCCGCTCACCGCGCTGGTCAGCGGGCAGCAGGTCGGCAGGCAATATCGCCTCCGTGATGTGCTGCGCGCGATCGACACCGCGCGCACCGACGACCGGGTCAAGGCGATCGTCCTCGACCTCGACCGCTTCGGCGGCGCCTATCCGGCGGTGCTCGGCGAGGTGCAGGCGGCGCTGCTCCGCGCGCGCACCGCGGGCAAGCCGGTGCTCGCCTACGCCACCGCCTACACCGACGGCGGCTATCGCCTCGCCTCGGCGGCGAGCGAGATCTGGATGGACCCGCTCGGCGGTACCTTCTTCGCCGGTCCCGGCGGCAACCAGTTGTTCTACAAGGGGCTGATCGACAAGCTCGGCGTCAACGCGCACGTTTATCGCGTCGGCAAGTTCAAGTCGGCGGTCGAGCCCTATACCCGCACCGACCAGAGCTCCGAAGCGCGTGAGGCGTCGCAGGCGCTCTACGGCACCTTGTTCGACCAGTGGCGCGAGGCGGTGTCGACCGCGCGCCCGAAGGCGCAGCTTGCGCCATGGCTCGGCAACCCCGCGCAGCTCGTCACGCAGATGCAGGGCGACGTGTCGCGCGCCAATCTCGCGACCGGGCTAGTGGACAAGCTCGGCGACCGCGTCGCCTTCGGTCGCCGCGTCGCGCAAGTCGCGGGCGGCGACGACAAGAAGGTGGCGGGCTGGTTCAAAACGATCAACTACAACGCCTATGTCGCCGCCAACCCGCTGCCCAAAAAGGGCAAGGTCGGCGTGCTGACGATCGCGGGCGAGATCGTCGACGGCGAGGCCGGTCCCGGCAAGGCGGCGGGCGACACCGTGTCGAAGCTGCTCTACAACGGCCTTGTCGACAACGATCTCAAGGCGCTGGTCGTGCGCGTCGACTCGCCGGGCGGGTCGGTGCTGGCGTCGGAGAAGATCCGGCTCGCGATCATGGAGGCCAAGCGCCGTGGCTTGCCGGTGGTGGTCTCGATGGGCGGGCTTGCCGCCTCGGGTGGCTATTGGGTGTCGACCCCCGCCGATGTGATCTTCGCCGAGCCCGGCACGATCACCGGCTCGATTGGTATCTTCGGGATCATCCCGACGTTCGAGAACACGCTCAAGAAGATCGGACTGTCGACCGACGGCGTAAAGACCACGCCGCTGTCCGGCCAGCCCGACGTGCTCGGCGGCACCACCCCCGAATTGGACCGGATCGTCCAGGCCGGGATCGAGCATGGCTATCTGCAATTCCTCACCCGCGTGTCGCAGTCGCGCAAGCTGCCGGTCGAGCGCGTCAACGAGATCGGTCAGGGTCGCGTCTGGGTTGGCGGGATCGCGCAGCAGCTGAAGCTGGTCGACCGTTTCGGCGGGCTCGACGACGCAATCGCCGAGGCGGCGAAGCGCGCGAAGCTCGACGATGCGCAGGCCGTGTGGCTGGAAAAGAAGCCCGGCTTCGCCGCGCAGATCGCGCAGCAGCTCGCCAGCCAGGAAGACGATGACGATGACGCCAGCGCACCCGACGCGTTGTCGCGGCTGGCGTGGCAACGCCAGCAGGCGTTCGCGTCCGCGCTAGGGGATGCAAAGCGGATGCTGGGCGGCGCGGCGGTGCGCGCGCAATGCCTCGAATGTGTGGGGCTCGGCCCCGTTGCGGCGCGCGCCGAGGACCGCAATCTGTGGCAGCTCGTCGTCGCGCGGATCGGGCTATGATGCCGCACGGTCCGATCACGATCCGCGCCGCGACCGGCGACGATGCCGCGGCGATCGCCGCGATCTACGCGCCGTTCGTCCTGTCGGGCACCGTTTCGTTCGAGAGCGACGCGCCCGACGCCGCAGCGATGCTTGAGCGGATCGAGGGGTCGCAGGGTTATTACCCGTGGCTGGTCGCGACCGGCGGCGACGCGGTGCTGGCCTATGCTTATGCGACGCGCTTCCGTGATCGTCCGGCATATCGTTATGTCGTGGAAACCTCGATCTACGTCGGCGGCGCCACACATGGGCAGGGGGTCGGGCGGCTGCTGTACGAGGCGCTGGTCGACACGCTGCGCGCGCAGGGGTTCACGCAGGCGATCGGCGTGATCAGCCTGCCCAACGACGCCTCGATCACGCTCCACGAAGCGGTCGGCTTCCGCCGCGCGGGCGTGTACCGCGAGATCGGCTACAAACAGGGGCGCTGGATCGACGTCGGCTTCTGGCAGTGCGAGCTGAACGACAGCGCGATCCCTCCGGTCGAGCCGAAAGCGTTCAGCGTCACGGGCGTTCGCCGCGACTGACGTCGCCGTCGATCAAGGCTGCCGTTATCGTCCCAAACTGCCGTCGAAGGAGTGCGGTCGACGCGGCGTCACGGCGCCGGCCGCTCGGCCTGTGCCTCGGCGAGGATCACCGCGAACTTGCCCTCGGCATCGGTCCATTCGCGCACCGGCGTCCATCCGCCCGCGCGGAGCAGGATGCGCGCGTCGCGCTCGCCATATTTGTGGCTGTTCTCGGTATGGATCGACTCGCCCGCCGCGATCGTGAACTCGCGCCCCTCGACGGTGAAAGCGACATCGCGCGTCGCGACCAAATGCATCTCGATCCGCGCGCGATCGTCGTTCCATCGCGCCTCGTGCGCAAAGGCGTCGACCGGCACCGTCCCGTCCAACTCGCGGTTGATCCGCTCCAGCAGATTGCGATTGAACGCCGCGGTCACGCCCTGCGCATCGTCATAGGCCGGGACAAGCACCGCCGGGTCCTTGATCCGGTCCATCCCGATCAGCAGCATCGCCCCCTCGCCCAGCGACGCGCGCATCGCACGCAGCAGGTCGATCGCCGCCAGCGGGATCAGGTTGCCAATCGTCGATCCCGGAAAGAATCCCAGCTTCGGCGCATCCTTGATCGTATGCGGCAGCGTCAGCGGGCGCGTGAAGTCGGCCTCGAACGGCAGCACCAGCAAGCCGGGGAACGCATCCGACAGCTCGCGCGCCGACTGGCGGAGAAAATCGCCCGAAATGTCGATTGGCACATAGGACGACGGCTTCACGCAGCGCAGCACGATCGGCGTCTTGGTCGACGAGCCCGACCCGAACTCGACCACCGCACGCCCCTCGCCGACGATCTCGCGCAACTCGGGGCACAATCCTTCCAGCAGCGTGGTCTCGGTCCGGGTCGGATAATATTCCGGAAGATCGGTGATCTGCTCGAACAGTTCCGAGCCGCGGTGATCGTAGAACCACCGCGCCGGGATCGCGCGGGGGCGGCGTTCCAGCCCGGCGAGCACGTCGGCACGGAACTGCGGGTCGGCGAGCGTCACCTGCCCGTCCTCGATCTCAGGCTTCAGCATTAAAGGTCCTTTGCCAGCCGCACGCCGGTGAACTGCCAGCGCTGGTGGGGGTAGAAGAAGTTGCGGTAGCAGGCGCGCGCATGCCCGCGCGGGGTCGCGCAGCTGCCGCCGCGCAACACGAACTGCCCGTTCATGAACTTGCCGTTGTACTCGCCGACCGCGCCCTCGACCGGGTGGAAGCCGGGATAGGGGCGATAGGCCGAGCCCGTCCATTCCCAGACGTCGCCGAAGAACGCCGGCCCGTCGTCGGAAGGCCGCGGCTCGATCGCCCCCGCCCCGTCGAGCTGGTTGCCCGCGCGCGCGTCGAACGGCGCGGCGGCCGCCTCCCACTCGAATTCGGTTGGCAGTCGCGCGCCCGCCCAGGTCGCATAGGCATCCGCCTCGTAGAAGCTGATATGCGTCACCGGCGCCGCCGGATCGACCGCGCGCCGCCCGTCGAGCCCGAAGCGCGTCCACGCCCCATGGCGATGCTCCCAATAGAGCGGCGCACCGACGCGCTCGCGCTGCACCCACGCCCAGCCGTCCGACAGCCAAAGCCGCGCATCGCGATAGCCACCATCGGCGATGAACGCCGCCCATTCACCATTGGTGACGGTGCGGTCGGCGATCGCATGCGGGAGCAGTATGGTGCGATGCCGCGGCCCCTCGCAATCGAACGCGAAGTTATTGCCGTTGTGGCCGACCTCGACGATACGCTCGTCGCTTTCGAGCCACGCGACTGGCCTCGGCATCGCGACCGGCACCTTGCGCTCGGGTGACCAGATCGCAGGCTCCAACGGGTTTTCCGAGAAAAGATGCAGCACGTCGGTGACGAGCAGTTCCTGATGCTGCTCCTCATGATGACAGCCCAGCGTCACCAGCTCCAGCGCCGCCGCGGGCAATGCGGCGAAGGCCGCCAGCAACGCCGTGTCCACCGCATGCCGATATGCCAGCACCTCGTCCAGCGTCGGCCGGGTTATCATCCCGCGTCGTCCGCGGGCATGGCGTCGCCCTTCGGCCTCGTAATAGCTGTTGAAAAGAAACGGAAAGCGCGCATCGTGCAGCGCGTAGCCGGGCACGTGATCGCGCAGGACGAAGGTTTCGAAGAACCACGTCGTGTGCGCGAGATGCCATTTCGCCGGTGAGGCATCGTCCATCGACTGGACGGTCGCGTCAGCATCTGAGAGCGGGGCGACCAGCGCCTCGGTCAGCCGCCGCACCTGCGCGTACCGTCGCGCCAACAGGTCGGTCCCGGCATCATGCCGGGAGAGCGCTTCCATGGTCGTCCTCCTGCAGCCACCCGGGAGATCGGGCGCGCACGGGACTGCCCTATGTTATCGGTTTGCCCCTGCGACCCACAGAACGTCCCCACCTGCATTAAGGTTCACCGATCGGCACGCGACGAAAAGAAAATCCGACAGGCGGTTCAAATAGATCAGCGCCTGCGGGTTGGCATGCGGCGCCAGCGCGATCGCCGAGCGCTCGGCGCGCCGCGCAATCGCCCGCGCAAGATGCAGCGACGCCGCCGCGCCACCTGGCAGCACGAAGCTGGTCAGCGGCGGGACATGTTCGTTGAGCGCGTCGATCTCCGCCTCCAGCCGCGCAACCTGCGCCGGAACGATCCTGAGGGTCATCTCGCCGGGTTCGTAATCGTCACCCGGCGTCGCGAGGTCGGCACCCAGATCGAACAGGTCGTTCTGGATACGGGTAAGCTGCTCGACCAGTGCCGCGTCGCCGAGCCCGGCGATCGCAACCCCGATCGCGCTGTTCGCCTCGTCGACATCGCCGATCGCCTGCACGCGCGCATCGGTCTTCGCGACGCGGCTGCCGTCCGACAGCCCGGTCGTGCCCTCATCGCCGGTGCGCGTGTAGATACGGTTGAGCCGGACCATCAGGTGCGCCCGGCGGCGAACAGGATCACGACGACGATCAACACCGCCAGCGCCTGATAGAAGATGCGCATCTGCATCATCCGGTTCGATTTCAGCTGCGCCGCAGTCGGCCCCTCGCCGCGCGCCTCGGCCGAGGCGCTCTGGAGGAACGAGACGATGCCGCGCACCAGCGCGACCACCGTGGCGATCATCGCCGCGACCAGCAGGATGACGAGGAATGTATTCATGAACCGAAGCTAAGCCCCGAAAGAGCAAACGGCAATGGCCGTCGCGGCGCGTCCGTCGCCCGCCGTCGCCCCTCATTGGCTCGACCGCCAACACCGAAGAAAATCGGCCGACACACATCGGTCCGACCTGTGTCAGACCGACCACCAAGCCGACACAGCCATGGCCCCTGCCTCCGCAAGGGCGACGCGCGAGTGACGGGCGCTACACCACCCCCGCCCGCAGCTTCGCCGCCACCTCGCGCCCGTCCATCCCGGCCTCGCGCAGCGCCGCCAGTGTCGGCGCGCCGTGCCGCTTCGCCAGGCGCATACCGTCTGCTCCCACCAACAGATCGTGATGCCACCACCCCGGCACCGGCAGCCCGAGCAACGCCTGCAAAACGCGGTGGACATGCGTCGCCTCGAACAGGTCGCGCCCGCGCACCACGTCGGTCACCCCCTGCGCGGCATCGTCAACCGTCACCGCGAGGTGATAGCTCGCCGGGGCATCCTTGCGCGCCAGCACCACGTCGCCCTGCGCCAAGGCGGCGTTCGCCACCACCTGTCCACGATCGGTCCAGGACAGGTCGCCGCAGCGCGCCACCGCCGCCGCCATGTCGAGCCGCCAGCAATGCGGCACGTCGCGCGTTGGCGCATGGCGGCACGTGCCCGGATAGGCCGCCACCGCGCCGTGCGGTGCGGCCAGCGCTTCGGCAATCTCCGCACGCGTACAATAACAACGATATAGCAGTTCCATCTCACGCAGTTGCGCAAGCGCGGCAGCATAGACGTCGAGCCGGGTCGACTGAAACACCACCTCTCCGTCCCACGTCAGCCCCAGCCAGCGCAGATCCTCCATGATCGTCGCGACATGCTCGGACCGGCTGCGCGTCCCGTCGATATCCTCGATGCGCAACAGAAACCGACCATCCCGCGCGCGCGCGAAGTCATGTGCCCGGATCGCGGAAAAGGCGTGGCCCATATGCAGCCGACCGGTCGGCGATGGCGCAAAGCGGGTGACGACGCTCATGCCGCGCGATGTGCGCCGTCGTGCCCGCGGCGACAAGAGGGTGACGTTTGCCGATATCGCGCGTTAGGAAGCGCCTATGACCGAACGCACGCCCCCCGTCGCCGCCACCCGCCCGCATAGCTTCACGACGCATGGCATCACCATCGACGATCCCTGGGCGTGGCTGAAAGACGTCAATTACCCCGATGTCACCGACAAGGACGTTCTCGCCTACCTCGAGGAAGAGAACGCTTATTTCGAGGCGGAGATGGCGCCGCACCGCCCGCTGGTCGACCGCCTCTACGAAGAGATGAAGGCGCGCATTAAGGAAGACGAGAGCAGCGTCCCGCAGAAGGATGGCGATCATCTCTACTGGGCGGCCTTCGAGACCGGCGGCCAGTATCGCAAATGGTGGCGCAAACCCGTCGCGGGCGGCCCCGACGAGTTGCTGCTCGACGAACCCGCATTGGCGGAGGGCAAGGAATATTTTCGGCTCGGCGCGCTGTCGATCAGCGAGGACGGGACACTGCTCGCCTATTCGACCGACGAGGATGGGTCGGAGCGTTACACGATCCGCTTCAAGAGCCTGAACGGCGCGACCGCCGCCCCCGAGGCGATCGAGTCCGCCGCCGGCAAATGGGGCGACACGTCGATCGAGGGCACGATCGGCAACATCGTCTTCACCAGCGACGGCAGCGGCATCCTCTACGGCCTCACCGACGATCAATGGCGCACGCGCACGATCAAATTCCATCGCCTCGGCACGTCGAGCGACGACGACGTGACGCTGTACTACGAGGACGATCCGGTCTTTTCGGTCGGCGTCAGCCAGACAAGCGACCGCAAATGGATCGCGCTCGTCGCCAGCAGCCACGACACCAGCGAGATTCGCCTTTATCCGGCCGACGATCCCTTCGCCGAGCCGATCTTGATCGCGCCGCGCCTGCCGGGGCGCGAATATGACGTCGACACGCACGACGATACCTTGTTCATCCACACCAACGACACCGACCCGATGTGGCGATTGGTCACCGCGCCGATCACCGCCCCCGGCGAGTGGACCGAGCGCATCGCACCGAGCACGCATTTCTACATGACCGGGGTCGAGTGTTTCCGCGATTTCTTCATCGTCGAGGGGCGTGAGGACGGGCTCGACCAGATCGAGATCCATTTCTACGACCCCGCCACCAAACCGCGCCGGATCGCCTTCCCCGAAGCGAGCTACGCCGCCGGCCTTGGCGACAATCCCGAATACGATCAGACGGTTCTGCGGCTCGGCTATGAGTCGATGGTGACACCGGGCACCGTCTATGACTACGACACCGCCACTGGCGTCCTCACCACCTTGAAGGTGCAGGAAATCCCGAGCGGCTATGACGCGGCGAAATATGACACGCAGCGGCTGAAGATCACTGCCCGCGACGGCGCCGCGGTGCCGGTCTCGATCGTCTACCCTCGCGATTTCCCGCGCGATGGTTCGCGGCCGCTGTTCCTCTATGCCTATGGCGCGTACGGCCATGCAATCCCGCCGGGCTTCTCGACGGGCATCCTCAGTTTGCTCGACCGTGGCTTCGCCTATGCGATCGCGCACATTCGCGGCGGCGACGATCTCGGTCAGCAATGGTACCACGACGGCAAACTGGAAAAGCGCACCAACACTTTCAATGACTTCGTCGACGTTGCGAACGGCTTGATCGAACAGGGCTGGACCAGCGCCGGGCAGATCGCGATCGCCGGACGCTCGGCGGGCGGTGAGTTGATGGGGGCGGTCGTCAATTCCGATCCGCAATTGTGGGGCGCTGTCATCGCCGACGTGCCGTTCGTCGACGTCCTCAATACGATGCTCGACGACACGCTGCCGCTCACGCCCGGCGAATGGCCCGAATGGGGCAACCCGATCGACGACCCGTCCGCCTTCGCGCTGATCCGCAGCTACTCGCCATATGACAATGTAAAAGCACAGGATTATCCGCCGCTGTTTATCTCGGGTGGGCTCAACGATCCACGCGTGACCTATTGGGAGCCCGCCAAATGGGCCGCCAAGCTGCGCGCCACCAAGACCGACGCCAACCTGCTGCTGCTCAAGACCAACATGGGCGCCGGGCACGGCGGCAAGTCGGGCCGTTTCGAGAGCCTGCGCGAAGCCGCCGAGGAACATGCCTTCGTGCTGTGGCAATTGGGTGTCGAGGCATGACCGCGGCATGACGATCGAGGCGATCGTCGCGCACTACGGCCTTGCCGCGCTGTTCGCGGGCGCGGCGCTCGAGGGCGAGGCTGCGGTGATGGCCGGCGGCATTCTTGCGCACAAGGGCCTGCTGTCGCTGCCGTTCGCGATGCTCGCCGCCGGTCTGGGGTCGTACACCGCGGATCAGGCGTGGTTCTACGCCGGCCGGCACTTTCGCGACCGCAAATGGATCGCCGCCGCGCGCGCCAAGCCCGCCTTCGCGCGCGCCGTCGCTGCGTTCGAGCGGCATCCGACCGCCTTCATCTTCGCCTTCCGCTTCCTCTACGGGCTGCGCACCGTCAGCCCGATCGCGATCGGTTCGACCAACGTCTCGGCGCGGCGCTTCGCGATCGTCAACGGCGTGTCGGCAACCTGCTGGGCGATCCTGTTCACCGGGATCGGCTATCTGTTCGGACACGGCTTCGAGCAATTGCTCGGGCGGATCGTCGCCAACCGGCATCTGTGGTGGGCGATCGGCGCAGTAATCGCCGCGGGCATCGCGTTCGGTGGCTGGCGCTGGTACAAGGCCAGCCACGCATGACGTTCGCCCGCACCTTCACCGCGCAACCCGCAGACATCGACGAGCTCGGCCACGTCAACAATGCCGTTTGGGTGCGATGGATTCAGGATCTGTCGGTCGCGCACTGGGCGGCGATCGCACCCCCGGCGCATCAGGCGGCCTATGTCTGGATGATCACCCGACACGTCATCGACTATCGCGGCAATGTCGTGGAAGGCGAGACGGTTACGGGCGAAACCTGGGTCCCCGACCCACCGCGCGGCGCGCGCTTCGACCGCCATTTCCGCTTCGTCGGTACCGACGGCAAGCTGCGCGTCGAGGGCGTGACAACTTGGGCGCTACTCGACCGCGCGAGCGGGCGGCTGCTACGGATTACGCCGGAAATCGCCGCGCCATTTCAGGCTTGAAGGTTATTGCGAGCGTGCCGAAGCGATCCAGGGCGTGCTGATCCGGCCCTGGATTGCTTCGCTACGCTCGTAATGACGGAGGGGCGGAAGCCGTCACCAGCCCCCGCCCATCACCGCAACATCAAACTTTCGCCGGCTGCTTCCCGCCGATCACCTTCAACAGATCGTCGAACGACTTGGAGAAGCTCGCCACGCCCTCGTCGACCAGCGTCTTGGTCACGCCGTCCAGATCGAGCCCGAGCCGCGCCTGTTCCTCGATCACGTGCCGCGCCTCGTCGACACCCTGCGTCAACGTCTGCGCGACCGTGCCATGGTCGCGGAACGCGTCCATCGTCTTCGGCGGCATCGTATTGACCGTTTCCGGCCCGATCAGCTGATCGACATACAAAGTATCGGGATAGTCCGGGTTCTTGGTCCCGGTCGATGCCCACAGCAGACGCTGCGGCTGCGCGCCCTTCGCCGCCAGCTTCTGCCAGCGATCCGACGCGATGAACTCCTGATACCAGGCATAGGCCAGCTTGGCGTTGGCGATCGCGACCTTGCCCTTCAGCGCCTTGGCCTCGTCACCACCCGTGCCGGCGTCGATCGCATCGTCGATCTTGCTGTCGATGCGGCTGACGAAGAAGCTCGCCACGCTGGCGATCCGGTCGATGGCCATGTCCTTCGACACGCGCTCCTCCAGCCCCTGGACATAGGCATGGGCGACCGCCTTGTACGCCTCGACCCCGAACAGCAAGGTCACGTTGACGTTGATCCCCTTGGCGATCGTGTCACGGATCGCGCGCACGCCGTCGTCG
Organism: Sphingomonas sp. NPDC079357; assembly: GCF_044901155.1. Taxonomy (NCBI): domain Bacteria; kingdom Pseudomonadati; phylum Pseudomonadota; class Alphaproteobacteria; order Sphingomonadales; family Sphingomonadaceae; genus Sphingomonas; species Sphingomonas sp. NPDC079357. The sequence continues at coordinate 384,120 of NZ_JBJDOM010000002.1, read as the reverse complement.
GTGCCGGGAATCTTGATCATCAGGTTCGGACGATCGACCGCCTGCCACAGCCGCTCGGCCTCCTCGGCGGTTTCCGGCCCCTTCAGCGCCAGATACGGCGACACTTCGAGGCTGACATAACCGTCCTTGGCATCGAGCCGGTCATAGACCGGGCGCAGCGTGTCGCACGCCGCCTGGATGTCCTTGATCGCCTGCGCCTCATAGCGCGCCATCGGCTCCGCGCCCGGATTGGCCTTGTCGAACTCCGCGAAACCCGCGTCATAGGCATCGCCCGCGCCCATCGCCTTTTCGAAGATCGTCGGGTTGGAGGTGACCCCGGTCAGCCCGTCCTCGTCGACCAGCTTCTGCAAGCCACCCTGTTCGAGGAACTTGCGGTCGACGAAGTCCAGCCACACCGCGGTGCCGGCGTTGCTGAGGTCCTGTAGCTTGCTCATCTGCTCTCTCCGGTCTGTCATCCCCGCGCAGGCGGGGATCCATGTCTCTCACCGTGCACGGTGTCGCCTGCCGATATAGTCATGGGCCCCCGCCTTCGCAGGGGCGACCCTCACGCCATCGCTTCCTTTGCCACCTTCACCACATTCTCGACCGTGAAGCCGAACTTGTCCGCCAGCTTGGCGAGTGGCGCCGACGCGCCGAAGGTCGACATCGTGATCTGCCGCCCCTCGAACCCGACATAGCGATCCCAGCCGAGCGACCCGGCCATTTCAATCGCGACGCGCGCCTTGACGGCCTTGGGCAGCACGCTCTCCTTATAGGCGGCGTCCTGCAACTCGTAGCGATACCAGCTCGGCATCGACACGACGCGCGCCTTGACGCCTTCGGCGACCAGCTTTTCATACGCTTGCACCGCCAGCGACACTTCCGATCCGGTCGCGATCAGGATCACGTCCGGCGTCTCGTCACCACCCGCCAGCACATACGCGCCCTTCTCGACACCATCGGCGCTCGCATACTTCGAGCGATCAAGCGTCGGCAGCGCCTGCCGCGACAGGATCAGCGCCGCCGGGGTGCTCGCATCCTTCATCACCGCGCGCCAAGCCGCCGCGACTTCGTTGGCGTCGCCCGGCCGGAATGTGTCGATTCCCGGGATCGCGCGCAGCGTCGCCAGATGCTCGATCGGCTGGTGGGTCGGGCCATCCTCGCCGACGCCGATCGAGTCATGCGTGAACACCCAAACCGCGCCGATCTCCATGATCGCCGACAGCCGTACCGGCGCGCGCATGTAATCGAGGAAGACGAGGAAGGTGGAGCCGTACGCGCGCAGGTGCGACAGCGCCATGCCGTTCACCACCGCGCCCATGCCATGCTCGCGCACGCCGAAGTGGAAGTTCGAGCCGCTGTAATTGTCGGCCTCGAACGATGCCGCGCCCTTGATGTCGGTCTTGGTCGACGGCGACAGGTCGGCCGAGCCGCCCAGCAGCCACGGCACCTTCTTGACGATCGCGTTCAGCACCTTGCCGCCCGCGTCGCGGCTTGCCACGCCCTTTTCGTCGGCGTCGAAGGTCGGGATCTCGCTGTCCCAGCCCTCCGGCAGCTCGTCCTTGAGCAGCAGGTCGAGTTCCGCCGCGAGATCAGCATGTTCGCCGCGATACTTCTCGAACAGCGCGACCCATTCGTCGCGCGCCTTGCCGCCGCGATCCTTTACCGCCTTGCCGAACGCTTCCTTCACGCCCTCGGGCACGAAGAAATCCTCCGCCGGCCAGCCGTACGCTTCCTTGGTCTTGGCGATATTCTCCGCACCCAGCGGTTCGCCATGCGCCTTCTCGCTGCCGGCGCGTGGAGAACCCCAGCCGATCACCGACTTGACGACGATCAGCGTCGGCGCTTCGGTTTCCTCGCGGAACGCCTGAAGTGCCTCGGTCAACGCCTTGATGTCGTTGGCATCGTCGACATGGATCACGTTCCAGCCATAGGCATGGAAGCGTGCACCGACGTCCTCGTCGAACGCGAGGTCGGTATCGCCCTCGATCGAGATCTGGTTGCTGTCGTAGATCCAGCAGAGGTTGCTGAGCTTCAGATGTCCCGCCAGCGACGCCGCCTCGGCGGACACGCCCTCCATCATGTCGCCATCGCCGCACAGGACGTAGACGTCGTGATCGAACAGCGCGAAACCCGGACGGTTGTAGCGCGCCGCCAGCCAACGCTCGGCGATCGCCATGCCGACCGAGTTGCCGCAGCCCGCGCCCAGTGGCCCGGTCGTCGTCTCGACCCCGGTGGTGTGGCGATATTCTGGATGCCCCGGCGTCTTGGAGGAGAGCTGGCGGAACTGCTTGATATCGTCCAGCGACATCGCCGGCTTGCCGCTCTTTTGGCCATTTGCGTCGATTTCCTCGACGCCGGCGAGATACAGAAGCGAATAGAGCAGCATCGACGCATGGCCGACCGACAGCACGAAGCGGTCGCGGTTCGGCCAGTCGGCATGCGCGGGGTCATAGCGCAGGAACTGCGTCCACACCGTCCAGCCGACCGGCGCCAGCGCCATCGGCGTACCGGGGTGGCCCGAGTTGGCTTTCTGCACGGCGTCCATCGACAGCGTGCGGATCGTGTCGATCTGCAGCCGCTCCGGGCTGCCGTCCTCGTGGAAACCGGCGGGCGAGCTGGCGATATCGGTCATGCAATCCTCATGTCGGGAGTCACGGGGTCGAACGCACCGGCGCGACGCCGGTTGCCGAGTCCCGTCTCCCTTAACCGCTCACCTCGACGCGTTCCAGCCGCGTAACGACGCCGCGGTCCGCGACATAGGTCGCATCCACCTCGTCGAGGAACAGCCCGTGCCCCAGCACGCCGGGGGTGGCATCCAGCGCGGTCGCCAGCGCCCGCGCGTCGGGGAAGAGTGAGAAATGGGCATCGAGCACGAGGTTGCCGTTGTCGGTCACGCCGTCGCGCACCGTCACCGTCGCGTCGAGCATCGCCAGCCGATCCGCGACATAGCTGCGCGCGAACGGCAACACCTCGATCGGCAGCTTCGCCGCACCGATCGCCGGGACCCGCTTGGAGGCATCGGCAATCACCACCATCCGCGTCGAGGCCGCGGCGACGATCTTCTCGCGCAGCATCGCCCCGCCCGCCCCCTTGATCGCCCACAGCCGGTCGTCGATCTCGTCGGCGCCGTCGATCGTCAGGTCGACGCGCGCGACCTGGGCGAAGTCGCGCACGACGATGCCCAGCGCGGCGGCGCGGTCGGCGCTATCGAGGCTAGTCGCGACCGCGGCAATACGCAGTCCCTCCGCCACCCGTCGACCCAGCGCGTCGATCGCGAACCGCACCGTCGATCCCGTGCCGAGCCCGACCAGCATGTCGTGCTGCACCTCGGCCACTGCCGCCTCGGCGGCGGCGCTCTTGTCGTCGTCCTGCGTCATCATCGCCTCAGCGCACCAACGTCGCCACAGGTTGCACCAATCGCCCCTCTCGTCATCCCGGACTTGATCCGGGATCCCGCTTCTTCTTCCACGCTCGCCGACAAAAAGCGGGCCTCGGATCCAGTCTGGGGCGACGGAGAAAGGAGGCGATCAACAAACTGATCTGCCATGAGAAACCTGAACGTCGAACCGGCCCCGCCCCTTCAGGAGCGCGGCGCGAAAATCTTCCCCACCAGAAGCTCGGCGGCGCGCGCGAACGCCTCGCCGGGCTCGGTGCGCGTCGTCGCCTCGGGGCCGGGCGCGTCAGCCTTCCCGGTTCGTTCCGCTGCCTTCGCTGCCTCACGTGACAGCGCCGCGGTGGCGACCGCGCCGACTACCGCCGCCAGCGCCTGCTTGCCCGCCGGACCCTGCACCTGCTCGATGAGCTTCTCGCCAGCCTTGCGCAGCTCCTTGGGAACCTTCACCCCCAGCACTTCCTTGGGCAGCTTGCCCTTCTTCTTCTTGGCCATCGCCTCGCGCCTCCTGACTGTCGCAGTCATATAAGACACTGCCGCTGCCCCGCAACCGTCGCGTCGCCCATGCGTCTTGCCGCAGTGCGGCACCCGCCCCACATCGCGCGTCTGCCGCCGGGCTGGACGCGGCCGAACAGATATGGAACAAACCCCCTCATGGCATTGACGACGATCTCCGTCCGCGGCGCGCGCGAGCACAACCTCAAGGACGTGAGCGTCGATATCCCGCGCGATACACTGACGGTGATCACCGGGCTGTCGGGGTCGGGCAAGTCGAGCCTCGCCTTCGACACCATCTATGCCGAGGGTCAGCGTCGCTACGTCGAGTCACTGTCGGCCTACGCCCGCCAGTTCCTTGAGCTGATGCAAAAGCCCGACGTCGACCATATCGAGGGCCTGTCGCCCGCGATCTCGATCGAGCAGAAGACCACCAGCCGCAACCCGCGCTCGACGGTCGCGACCGTCACCGAGATCTACGACTATATGCGCCTGCTGTGGGCGCGCGTCGGCGTGCCCTATTCGCCCGTCACCGGCCTGCCGATCGCCGCGCAGACCGTCAGCCAGATGGTCGACCGCGTCATGGCGCTGCCCGAGGGCACGCGGCTCTACCTGCTCGCCCCGGTGGTGCGCGGCCGCAAGGGCGAGTATCGCAAGGAACTGGCCGAGTGGCAGAAGGCGGGCTTCACCCGCGTCCGCATCGACGGCACGATCCACGAGATCGACGAAGCCCCCGCGCTCGACAAGAAGTACAAGCACGACATCGAGGTGGTGGTCGATCGCCTCGCGGTAAACGAGAACGCCGCCACCCGCCTCGCCGACAGTTTCGAGACCGCGCTCAAGCTCGCCGACGGCCTCGCCTATATCGACCCCGCCGACCCGGTCGAGCCGCGCACCCCCGAAAGCGTCGTGCTCGGCGATCACGCCCCGCCGGGCCGCATCGTCTTTTCCGAAAAGTTCGCCTGCCCGGTCAGCGGCTTCACGATCGCCGAGATCGAACCGCGCCTCTTCTCGTTCAACGCGCCGCAGGGCGCCTGCCCGGCGTGCGACGGGCTCGGTGAGAAACTGGTGTTCGACGAGGATCTCGTCGTCCCCAACCACGAACTGTCGATCAAGAAGGGCGCGGTCGTCCCCTGGGCGAAGTCCAACCCGCCCTCGCCTTATTACATGCAGGTGATGGCCAGCCTCGCGCGCGAGTTCAATTTCTCGCTCGATACGCCATGGGGCGAGCTGCACCCGGAAATCGCCGACAAGATCCTCTTCGGCACCGAGGGCAAGGCGGTCACGCTGACCTTCATCGACGGCAAGAAGAGCTACGACGTCAAAAAGCCGTTCGAAGGCGTGATCGGCAACCTCAACCGCCGCCTCCTCCAGACCGAGAGCGCGTGGATGAAGGAGGAGCTGTCGAAATACCAGTCGAGCCAGCCGTGCGAGGTCTGCAAGGGCGCGCGGCTCAAGCCCGAAGCGCTGGCGGTCAAGATCGCCGGCGAGAACATCAGCCACGCCACCCGCATGAGCGTGGTCGACGCGCTCGCCTTCTTCACCGATCTCCCCAACCACCTCGGCGACCAGCAGCGCGCGATTGCCGAGCGCATCCTGAAGGAGATCATCGAGCGGCTTGGCTTCCTCAACAACGTCGGGCTCGACTATCTCAACCTCGACCGTACCAGCGGCACGCTGTCGGGCGGCGAGAGCCAGCGCATCCGCCTCGCCAGCCAGATCGGCAGCGGGCTGTCGGGCGTGCTCTACGTCCTCGACGAGCCGTCGATCGGGCTGCACCAGCGCGACAACGACATGCTGCTCGCCACGCTCCGCCGGCTGCGCGACCTCGGCAACACCGTGATCGTCGTCGAGCATGACGAGGATGCGATCCGCATGGCCGATTACGTGATCGACATGGGGCCGGGCGCGGGCGTCCACGGCGGGCAGATTGTCGCCCAAGGCACCGTCAAGCAATTGCTCAAGAGCAAGACCTCGGTCACCGCCGATTACCTCAACGGCACGCGCGCGGTCGCGGTCCCGGCCAAGCGCCGCAAAGGTAGCGGCAAGAAGCTCACCGTCCATAACGCAACCGCCAACAACCTGACCGGCGTCACCGCGTCGATCCCGCTCGGCACCTTCACCTGCATCACCGGCGTGTCGGGGTCGGGCAAGTCGAGCTTCACGATCGACACGCTCTATGCCGCCGCGGCGCGCACGCTCAACGGCGCGCGCATCCTCGCGGGCAAGCACGACAAGATCACCGGGCTCCAGCATCTCGACAAGGTCATCGACATCGACCAGTCGCCGATCGGCCGCACCCCGCGCTCCAACCCCGCCACCTATACCGGCGCGTTCACGCAGATCCGCGACTGGTTCGCGGGGCTGCCCGAGTCACAGGCGCGCGGCTACAAGCCCGGACGCTTCTCGTTCAACGTCAAGGGCGGGCGCTGCGAGGCATGCCAGGGCGACGGCGTGCTCAAGATCGAGATGCACTTCCTCCCCGACGTCTATGTCACCTGCGACGTCTGCCACGGCGCGCGCTACAATCGCGAGACGCTGGAGGTGAAGCACAAGGGGCACAGCATCGCCGACGTGCTCGACATGACGGTCGAGGACGCCGCGAGCTTCTTCGCCGCCGTCCCGCCAATCCGCGACAAGATGGCGATGCTGGTCGAGGTCGGGCTCGGCTACGTCAAGGTCGGGCAACAGGCGACGACGCTGTCGGGCGGCGAGGCGCAGCGCGTCAAGCTCGCCAAGGAACTCAGCCGCCGCGCCACCGGCAACACTTTGTACATCCTCGACGAGCCGACCACCGGCCTGCATTTCGAGGACGTCCGCAAGCTGCTCGAGGTACTCCATGCCTTGGTCGAGCAGGGCAACACCGTGGTGGTCATCGAGCACAATCTCGACGTCATCAAGACCGCCGACTGGATCGTCGACCTCGGGCCGGAGGGCGGCGTGAAGGGCGGCGAGATCGTCGCCGCGGGGACGCCGGAGGAAGTGGTGAAGGAGCCGCGGAGCTTCACGGGGCGGTATCTGGCGCCGTTGCTGGAAACAACAGATGCGCGGAAATCGGCAGGGCGGGGTAAATGAAGGTAGAAAAGCTGAACTTTAAGGCCGGCCCAAGTGAGCACGTCGATCCACTTACGATTCACCCAGGCCGGGTGACAATTTTTATAGGACCTAATAATGGCGGCAAGAGTCGCGTCCTAAAGGAGATACAAGAGGCTATCTCACCCATAACTGGCTATAAAAATTACGTTCTCAAATCATCTGAGATCAGCCCCATAACTGATCGAGAGTTTGAGCAGAGAATAAAGGAGCTGATTAGACCAAAAAAGGAAGGTGAAAACGCTTCAGATGGCACCGTTGCTTTTGAGGGGAAGGGCGGACGCCAAATTGTACATCTTTCTCTACTTGCCCAAGGCCGAAAGTCTGGAGCGGATGTAAGCGAGCGCCAATACTTGGCCCAGCATTTTCTACGCTACTTCTACATAGATTTGAATGGTCATGATCGACTTGGACTAGCCAATCCCGTTCAAATCGAGCCTGTCGGCAGTACCCCCACCAACACCGTTTCAGCGATCTGGCAAAACGACAAGGCCCGAGAGAGCCTTTCGAAGATCGTCCACAAAGCTTTCGGACAATACCTCGTAATTGACCCGACGAAAGCTCCTCAACTAGGCTATAAATTGTCTTTGCTTCCGCCCGATAATAACGTGGAGAAGCGATTTGACATAGAAGCAGCTTCTTTTTTCGAAAATGCTATGGCACTTTCAGATGCCAGTGATGGGACGAGAGCTTTTGTGGGCTTACTAGGAGAGATAATGGTCGGCGATCCCGACATTATATTTGTGGATGAGCTGGAAGCGTTTCTTCATCCCTCACTGCAATTTTTGCTCGGGCAGCAAATCGCCTCGCAAACAAGCACATCAAAACAGGTCTTCGCAGCCACTCATAGCTCCGCATTCTTGCTTGGCTGCGTATTGTCGGGCCATGAGGTCGACGTAATTCGCTTAACTCATAAGTCCGGAGCGGCAACAGCGAGACATTTAGGATGGAAAAAACTCAGCAAGTTAATGACCGACCCGCTATTTAGATCAATTGGGGCGTCAACAGCACTATTTTACGAGGGAGCGGTGATAGTAGAAGGGGATAGCGACAGGGCGTTCTACGACGAAATCAATACTAGAATGACGAGGTTCTCCCAAACAGGGATGAACCATGTTATATTTCTAAATGCACATAATAAGCAAACTGTCGTAAATATTGCATCCCCACTTCGAGAAATCGGTGTACCTTCAGCCTTTATATTGGATATCGACTGGGTAAAAGAAGATGGACAGGTTTGGGATAGATTCTTCAAGGCAGCAGGCGCCCCAGTTGGACTGAAAGACTCAATGGCTGCGGCCCGCAGAACGGTTCGCTCGTACCTAGAAAAAGCGTCCAAAAACTACAAGCGCGACGGGGGAGTTTCACTCCTAAAACAAGACGAACTCGAGACGGCTAATGCGTTCTTTGATCAAATGGAAGAGTACGGTCTTTTCACTGTTCGATCTGGTGAGCTTGAAAGTTGGTTAAGTTTCTTGAACGTAGATCGCTCTAAAAGCAAATGGCTTGTCAGTGTATTTGACGCGATGGGATCAGATCCCTCACAACCATCCTATCTAAAGCCGGCAGCAGACGATGTTTGGAGCTTCATGGGACGTGTAGCAAAATGGGTATACGATAGCAGCCGGAAGGGGATGTAATTAGCATCTGACACCTCAATTTAGGCTTCTACAGCAGCCGTCGCCCCGCACTCATAGCCGCGCCGGTCGCTTCGCTACCGCCTTGGCGCGGCGGGCTGTCCTACACCCTCCAACAAAAGCCACCCTCCCGCACCCTTTCCGCAGGAGGCGCACCCAACATGACCGTCATGACCCCGATGGAAGGCATCACCGCCCCCGCCCGCCGGGCCACGACGCCGCCCCCCGCCGTCACCCTCCTGACTGAAACCACCCAGTCCCGCCGCCACGACGGCTGGTCCGCCACCAACCAGCGCCTCTTCCTCGAAGCGATCGCCGAGGGTCACGGCGTCGACGCCGCCTGCGCGCGCGTCGGGCTGTCCGCCACCTCCGCTTATGCCTTCCGCCGCACCGCCAAGGGCGCGGCGTTCGCGCTCGGCTGGCGCGCCGCGTCGCTCGTCGCGCGCGAGGTCGTCGCCGAGACGCTGATGGTCCGCGCGCTCCACGGCCAGACCGACACCTACACCCGCGCCGACGGCACCATCGTCACCCGCCACCGCCATGACAACCGCCTCGCGATGAGCCTGCTCGCCCGCCTCGACCGCCAGATCGAGGCGGCCCCCGACACCGATGTGCAGGCCGCGCGGCTCGTCGCGCAGGAGTTCGACGCCTATCTCGATCTCGTCGCGCAGGACGCCGGCCCCGCGCGCGCCGGGCTGTTCCTCGCGCAACGCAGCGGCGCGCTCGGCACGCCGGCCGAAGGCACCGCCGATCTCGCCCCGCTCTACGCGCTCGCCGCCGCGGACCGCTTCGCGCGCACCGGCCACGCCAGCGCCGCCGACGTGCCGGTCGCCGATCTCGACCCCGCGCAACGCCAGCACTGGACCGCCGAGCAATGGGCGCGCGCCGAGGCCGCCGGGCTGATCGCCTTCGCCGCCCCATCCGCCGACCCGGCCGCCACCGCGCCAGCGTCTCAACATTCGCAACGTTCGCTGCCGCCCGAGCCTGTCTGGTGGGATGAGGATGCCAATGACTGGCGTACCGATTTTCCCCCGCCCGCGGATTTCTACGGCGAGGAGGATGGCGACCCGGCCTCGCCCGATTATACGCGCGCGCTGACCGAAGCGGAGGCCGAGCGGATGGGCCCGCCCCCCGATCACGACGATCCGGCCACGCTCGCGTCCCGTGCGGTCGAGCGCGACCGGTGGTTCGGCTTCGCGACCGTCGACGCTGCGCCTGATCCCGCACCGTCGCTCGCGATCACCGATGTGGAGAGCGGCTGGCCCGTGGCGGCGGCGTCATGTGCGCATCACGATCCGGCTGACGCCGGTCACGGTTCGGGAGGGAGCAGCGTCAGCCAGGTCGCGAGCAGCACCTGCACGGGCTTCGGCCCCCCGTTCGGGCCGGGCACTGGATAAAAAAGCTGATGTGTTTCACAGATCGTCGGCTCGTGGTGGCTTTTCATCTGCTCCGCCCATTCACCCCCCACCGCCATCGTGCAGTTCGTCGCCACGCCCTCGGCATCGACGTCCTGACGCGCCTCGCGGAACGACAGCACGCGTCCCGTTGCCGGAGCCTTGGGGAGTGGCGGCGGTGTGTCGCCATGGCGGACCAGGCTGTCCGAGCGCAGCCTGAAGCGCCCGACGACCTTCAGCGTCGCGCGCATTCCCGCCGGGTCGAAACCGGGCGCGCCGCATGGCGCGCCTTCGGTTGCTTGCGGCTTGCCGTCGACGATGATCTCGCAGGCTTCGATCGTGTCGTCGGCGGCGATTGTCTGGATCATCGTGAAGTCGTTGGGCCCACTCCCCAGACGAGGGTCGCCGGCGTCCGGCAGCACCCAGCGCACCGGCATGGGCATCTCGCTTGCGATCGCACGCCCCCGTGGGTCGCGCGCCGGATCGAACTCTCCGCTGGTGAGCACAATATCGCAGGTTTTCTCGTCCAGCGCCGACGAGCCAGTCGAAATGTCGATGCGGCATGCGGTCGGCCGGCCGGTCGCATCGATCGACACGATGGCGACCACCCGCCCCTGCTCACCGGCGCGAATGGCCGAGGGCGGATAGTTGTCGGCGCCGAACCAGCGCCCGAGATTGCGTGGCTGAGGCGGTTTGGCTACGCGCGGCACGTTCTTCCCCGTCGCCGGCACCGCCGCCAGCATCGCGATCAGCGCCGCCACCCGTCCCGTCATCCGCATTGCGTCACCATCCCCCTTTGCGCGCCCCGACCGCAAAGCTAAGGCGACGGCATGTCGACGTCCATCTCCCCGCTCGCCACGCCGTTCCCCGAAATGGCGGCCATTCCCGGTGTCACGCTGCGGGTCGCCCGCGCGCGCTACAAGGAGTGGGATCGCACCGACCTGACGTTCGTGGAATTGGCGCCGGGCACGACCGTCGCAGGCGTGCTGACGCAATCCAGATGCCCGTCGCCCGAGGTGGAATGGTGCCGCAAGGCCCTGGTGCTGGGCGAGGCACGCGCGCTGGTGGTGAACGCCGGCAACTCCAACGCCTTCACCGGCAATCGCGGACGCGAGGCGGTCGAGGCGATCGCGGCGCAGACCGCGCAGGCGATCGGCTGCCGCCCGTCCGACGTGTTCGTCGCCTCGACCGGGGTGATCGGCGTGCCGTTGCCGATCGACAAGGCACAGGCTGGCCTCGCCGCCGCCTTCTCTGCGCCGCAAGCCGACTGGCGCGCCGCCGCCGAGACGATCGGCACAACGGACACTTATCCGAAGGGCGCGACCGCGACGGCGGTCATCGACGGCCGAACCATCACGATCGCAGCGATCATCAAGGGTTCGGGGATGATCGCGCCCGACATGGCGACGATGCTCGGCTTTATCTTCACCGACGCCGCGGTCGATTCGCCTTTCCTGCAGGCCGCACTGTCGGCGGCGAATACACGGACCTTTTCGTGCATCACCGTCGACGGCGACACCTCGACCAGTGACACGGTGCTGGCGTTCGCGACCGGTGCGGCGGGCAACACGCCGCTCGCCGACGACGACAGCGACGGTGCGGATGCGTTCCGCGCGGCGCTGGCCGATGTCTGCCGCCAGCTCGCACTGCTGGTCGTGCGCGACGGTGAAGGCGCCACCAAGCTGATCGAAATCTCAGTCGAGGGCGCCGAGGGCGACCGTTCGGCGCACCGGATCGCGATGTCGATCGCCAATTCGCCGTTGGTGAAGACGGCGATCGCCGGCGAGGATGCCAATTGGGGCCGCGTCGTCATGGCGGTCGGCAAGGCCGGCGAGCCCGCCGATCGCGACCGGCTGGCGATCCGCTTCGGCGCGACGCAGGTCGCCGAGGGCGGGCTGGCGGTCACCGGCTATGACGAAGCGCCGGTTGCGGCGCACTTGAAGGGGCAAACCATCGAGATCGGCGTCGACCTCGGCCTCGGCGACGGCCGCGCCACGGTGTGGACCTGCGACCTGACCCACGGCTATATCTCGATCAATGCCGATTATCGGAGCTGACGCGCACGATGCTGACGATCTGGGGGCGGCTGAACTCGCACAACGTCAAAAAGGTAGTCTGGCTCGCCGAAGAGCTTGCCCTGACATATCAGCGCCACGACGTCGGCGGCGCGTTCGGCATGGACGACGCGTATCGAGCGAAGAACCCCAACGCACTGGTTCCGACGATTGAGGATGGCAACGTCGTGCTATGGGAGTCGAACGCGATCCTGCGCTATCTCGCGGCTCGGCACGGCGACGACGCGGTTTGGCCGGCCGATCCAGTGCGGCGCGCGCTGGCGGATCGTTGGATGGATTGGCAATTCGGCTATGCCGAGACGCAGCGGCCGGTGTTCATGGGGCTCGTGCGGCAATCTCCCGAGCAGCGTGACGCAGCCGCCATCGACCGCGCGACGATGGTGTGCGGGCGGATGATGACGGTGATCGAGGCAGCGCTGGCAACGCAGCCGTGGCTGTCTGGCAACACGTTCGGGCTTGGCGATATACCGATGGGTGTCTACGCACATACGTTCTTCGCGCTCGGGCTGGCGCGTGAACCGCTGCCGCACGTCGCGAACTGGTACGAGCGGCTCACGGCACGACCCGGCTATGCCGCAACCGTCATGATCCCGCTGACGTAAGAACGATCAGATCGTGCTTTACTCCTGGGAATGAGCCAGGGCGCCGACCTGCTCACTTGGACGCGGTGCGTATCAGCTCGGCAGACTGGACCGCGTCGAGCAACAGGCTCCGATACCACATGCCCATCTGCCCGAAACCGGGAAGGCTGAACCGCGAATGGCGCGCCGTGGGCAGCATCTGCTACGTGATTAGAGAGATCTGGCAAGCTGTGCCATATCGCCGCGGGACGACCTTGGCGATGTGGTTCATCTCGTCAATGACGTGCCACTAGATCGCGGTATACGACGTCGAACGCCGACGCCCCCATCGTAGCTCCTCGCACCATGGATGAATCGCGAACCCTCGAACTCGCCGATCCACACGCCCTCCTAGGATCGAGCCGCACGAAAACACCGGCACTCATAGTCCGACCCGCGGCTGACGGTCATCGCCCCGCCAGAGCGTTTCTCGCGCCAACACACCACGTGCCAATCGCCAGCGGAATAATGGCGGCGCCCTGCATCAACAGCAGCGCCGCCCACAGCATCAGCCCAGCTCACCCTCGAGCCACGCCTTGATCCGGCCTTTGGGCTCGGCACCGACCTTGGTCGCCGCCGGCACCCCGCCCTTGAACAGGATCATCGTCGGAATTCCACGCACGCCATACTGACCCGGCGCATCGGGGTTCTCGTCAATGTTCAGCTTCGCGATCGTCACCTGCTCGCCCAGTTCCTCGCTGATCTCCTCCAGCGACGGGCCGATCATCTTGCACGGGCCGCACCATTCCGCCCAGAAATCGACCAGCACCGGCTTGTCGGCGGACAGCACGTCGGTCTGGAAGCTGGCGTCGGTGATCTTCTTGGTGGCCATGTCATTCTCCTTGTATGCCATCAAACTAGGGTGCGGGGTGCGCGCGCTCAACCACCGGCGGCCAAGCTTTGCTCCGGGCCGGAGAAGCGGCGCTTGACGGGATCGAGCAGCGCGGCAGGCAATTCGATGAGCCGCGGCCCCGCGGTGTAGAGCAACGCCACCTCGACGCGGGCGCCGGGGAAGATCACCTCCAGCGCGGCGTGATAGGCGGCCATCTGACGCAGGTGATAATCGGGCACGTCTGCCACATCTGCCGGCACGCTGCGCCCGGTCTTATAGTCGATCGCGCGCACCACGCCGTCGCCGAGCAGCAGCCGGTCGATCGTCCCCGAGATCACGCGCCCAGTCGGCAGCGTCGCGGCGATCGGCGCTTCCGCCAGCGCCGCCGGACCGAAGAGCGCCGCATGCACCGGGTCATCAAGCACCGCCAGCACCGGCGCAACAATCGCTTGCGGATCGGCCACTCCCCGCGCGCCCAGCCATTGCAACGCCGCCGCCTCGCGCGCCGTCGGCGGCAATGGCGGCAGCCGCTCGAACAGCGCATGCATCAACGTGCCCCGCTCGGCCGCAAAGCGCGCGGCCGGCGCCGGCGGCGCGTCGCTGACCACGTCGTCACCCACTGATGACGGGGTGAGCGGGCGCGGCGGCTTGGCGTCTTCGGGTGCGGTGCGGCGTGCCCAATCGGGCAGCACGACTGCCACATCGCCCTCGTCCGCACCGCTGCCCGTCGGCGCGGTCGCCTTGGCAGGATGGTGGCCTGCGAAAACGCGCTCGTCCTCGCCTTCCACCCCCAAAGCGTCGAGCGTGCGCGCGGCCGCGGCGTACCAGCTCGCCTCGGGCGGTACGCCCTGCCATTTGGCGCTCAGCGAACCGGCGAACACCAGCCGTTCCTCCGCGCGCGTCGCGGCGACATAGAACAACCGCCAATGTTCCTGCCGCTCGCGCTCCTCGACGTTCGCCATGGCCAGGTCAATCGCACCGGCGCGCTCGGCCGCACGCGGGCGGAACACAGGGATCGGCTTCTCCATGCCCTCGGGCGTCCACATCAGCGTAGAGCGTGGGCTTGCGTCGGGATCGGCGGTGGCGTCCGCGAGAATTACCAACGGCGCCTGCAAGCCCTTCGCGCCGTGCGCAGTCATGACTCGCACCGCGTCGAGCGGGGCGGCGGCATCGCGGACGATCTCCACCTCGTCACGCTCGAACCAGTCGAGAAAGCGTTGCAGCGACGGCGTCGAGCCGGTTTCGAAATCGAGCGCGGCGTTGAGCAGTTCCTCGATCGGATCGCGCGCCTCTTCGCCGAGCCGCGCGAGCAGCTTGCGCCGCCCGTCGAGCGGCCCGGACAGCAGCATCTCGAGGAATCGATAAGGCGTGTCGTAATCGGCGCTAGCGAGTAGCGCAGTCAGCGCCGTGACATGCTCGGCGAAGTGCCGCGACAGGTGTCGCCACAGCGACCCCTGCCGCTCAACCGCGCGCATCATCAACTCGTCCTGTGTCCAGCCGATCAGCGGCGAGACGAGCAGGCTGGCGAGGCTGAGGTCGTCGTCGGGTTGCAACACGAAGCGCACGGCCGCGAGCAGGTCCTGCACTGCCAGCGGCGCGGACAGCCGCAGCCGATCGACCCCGGCCACCGGCACGCCCTCGGCATAGAGACGCGCGACCAGCAATTGCGCCAGCTCGCCGCGGCGCTTGACCAGGATCATCACGTCTTCGGGACGCAGGCGCCGCCCCTTGCTCTCCAGCATCAGCCCGCCGTGTTCGAGCGGGCCGAGCCAGCGCTTCACCGCCTGCGCGATGCGGGTGGCGTTGGCGCGGACCGCATCGTCGATCCAGCCTTCCTCGCCACCATCCTCGGCGTCGCTCGCACCCGCGGCGACCGGCGGCCACAGGACGACCGCGCCGGGGCCTTTTACTTGGCTGGAATGTGGCGGGATGGCGTCAGCGGCGCCCAAGCCCGCAGCACCGATGGTTTGGATTGCTTGATCGACGAATTCCAGAACGGGTGCGGTGGAGCGGAATGAGTCGGTAAGCGACAACCGATCGAATGGTAGACCACGCTCATGGTCTGGCATCAGATCATCGCCTGAAACCTCCCGCGCCTTCCGAGCAAAGTGTTCCTCAGCTGCTACAAAGAAGAGGGGATCGGTTCCCTGAAAGCCGAAAATCGCCTGTTTCAGGTCCCCGACGGTGAACAAGGTACGCACGGAGGGCGCATAAACGCCGCGGCCGACGAAATATTCGTCCACCAGCGCGCGAATGATCGTCCACTGCGCGACGTTCGTGTCCTGCGCTTCGTCCACCAGCACATGTTCGGTGATCTGATCGAGCTTGTAGCGGATCCACTCGCCGATGCCCTCCTGGCGCAGCAACGACACCGCGGCATCGATCAAGTCATTGAAATCCACCGCACCGCTGTGCCGCTTCGCCGCTGCGTAGCCGCGCGCATAGTCTCGTCCGACTTCCAGCGCGGCCCCCAGCATGTCCGCATAGGCAGCGCGCGTGCGCAACGACAGCAATTCGCCGCACCAGCCATGCATCCGCATCGCGTGGTCGGCATAATAGGGATCGGCCGGCGCGCGTCCCTTGCCGAACGACATTGGATCGCCGTCCTTTTTCGCCCACACACCGTGCAATCGATCGAGCGTCGCGGCGCGTTCGTCGGCATCGGCGGCGAGCCACGCGCCGATCGTTTCGGCGCGGTCGATGCCGCTCTTCGTGCCCCAGGCGCGATTGAGCGCTGCGATCGTGTCGAGGGTCGCACGATCGATCGCCTCGGTGCCGCACGCGTCGCGAATATATGCGGCTACATCGCCGAGCGGGAGCCCCAATTGTGTGCGAATGAAGGGCGCAACGCCGATCGGGAGCGCCTGGAGCGCATCATGCGCGCGCGCGCAATCGGCAAGGAACTGCTCAGCGCCCTGCTCGCCGAGGCGGATGCTCAGCGCGCCGATCGTTTCAAGCGGCCGCATGCGACCCTCGCGCTCGGCCTGTACCAGCATGTCCGACAGCGCCTGCCGCCGCAGCAGGGCTTCCTCGCGTGGCTCGATCGGGCGGAAGCCGGGGACCAAGCCCGCCTCGATCGGAAAGGCGGCGAGCAATCCCTGACAGAAACCGTGGATCGTCTGGATGCGCAAGCCGCCGCCCGGCGCATCGAGCACGCGCGCGAAGAGGGTCCGCGCACGCGCGATCATCGGCGGCGTCACCCGCTCGCCGAGCGCGGCGAGATCGGCGGCCAGATCGGTGTCGGGCATCCGCACCCACGCTGCGAGCTGGCGATTGACGCGCGCCGCCATCTCCGCCGCGCCGGCCTTGGTGAAGGTGAGGCACAGGATCGCGGACGGTTCGACATCGCGCAGCAACAGGCGGAACACGCGCGCGGCGAGCACCTGCGTCTTGCCGGTCCCCGCCGAGGCGGAAAGCCAGACGTGCGCCTCCGGCCGGCTGGCGCGGAGCTGCGCGTCCTTGAGCCGGGGTAGCGGGGTGATGGCACGAGGGGTCATGGCTGCACCTCCTCCGTCATTCCCGCGCAGGCGGCACTCCAGACACGCCGACGTTGCGCCCTCATCGCGAAGGTCCGAGGTTCTGGATTCCCGCCTGCGCGGGAATGACGACGACGAGGGTGGTCACGCATCGCGACCATACCATTCATCGCGGCGCATCAGCTGGTCGTATTCGGCGAACGGCGCGAATTCCGGGTGGAGCTTGGCCGTGAACGCTTCCTCGCCCGTCAGCCAGCGCGCGGCCGCCGCTGCAAAGCTGTCGCACGCTGCCCGGACGAAATCGTCGGTCATGATCCGCCCGCCCTTGCCCGCCGGGTCGGCCGGGCTCGACACCGCACCGAACGTGTCGCCCTTCCTTGCCAGCGACCAATATTCGAACGTGGTCGCTTCGCCTTTGATGCCCTCGAATCCGCCCATTTCAGCGATCGCGCCGAGCAGCCCGAGTTGCAGGTTGAACCCGCCACGGACCGCCGCGACCGAGGGCGCCTTGCCGGTCTTGTAATCAACAATTCCCAGGCCGCCATCGGGCATCCGGTCGATCCGGTCGAAGCGTCCCGTCAGCTCGATCCCGGACAGTTCCGCCTTGCCGCGCCCCTCGACCGCGAGCACCTCGCGGCCGACGGCACGATCGGCGAGCGTCTTCGCCGCAACCCATTCAAACGCCGAGACCAGCCGCGGCTGCCACAAAGCGCGCAATAGCGGATGCGTCGCGGGATCGGCGAGCAATGTCACTGCGCGCGGCAGCAGCTTTTCGGGATCGCACGCATCCTCGCGCGCCCAAGCCTCGAGCACCGCATGGACGGCGGTGCCGCGCCACGCCGCGCTGGGATCGGCATCGACCGGATCGAGCGCCGACAGCTTCAGTATCCGCCGCGCGTAGAAGGCAAACGGATCGGCCTTCAACCGATCGACCTCGGTCACGGAAATCTGGCGCGGGCGCAGCCGCATGGGCGGCAGCGGCTCGGGGCGATCGGCGGGCGTCGGCACGCGCGTTCCATCGAGCGCGCGGGCCCAAGCCGCCAGCGTGCTGTCGCGCGGGAAGCGCTCGCCGGTCATCGCCTCCAGCCGCAGCCAGAAGCGCGAGGCGAGCGCAGGCGAGCGCGCGTCACGACGCGCGCGGGTGAGCACCACCTGCCTGGCCCCCAGCGCCTGCCCGAAATCGTGGGCGGCGACACCGATCCCGCGTTCCAGCCCCGGCAACCCGAGTTCGGCGCGGACGCGCGGCGCAAGCCACGGATCGGGGGCGGGCAGCCCCGGCCAGGTGCCTTCGTTGAGGCCCGACAGGATCATCAGGTCGGCGCGTTGGAGCCGCGCCTCCATCAGACCGTAGATCGCGAGGCGCGGATGGCGCTCACGCGGCAACAGGCGGATCGCAATCTCGTCCATCAGCATCCGCAGCAACGGTGCGAAGCCGGCCGGGGCGATCTCTTGCGGTCCGAGCGGCGCCTGTGTCTCCAGCCCGGTCAGCAGGTCAGCCGCCGCCCGCCCCGCGGGGCCGCGCCATGCCTCGTCACCGGCCAGCAGGTTGGCGGCCTCGCGCAGACAGGCGACCAGCCCCGGCAACGTCGCCACCGCCGTCCCGAACCCGCGGGCGACCGGCTCCAATAGCGGGCGCGCCGTGCGCCACCATTCGGCGGCGGCCGCGTAAACCGGATGCGCGGCGAGATGGCGATCGATGCCTTCCAGCCCCGGCGCCGGACGCGGGCCGCGCAGGGCGCGGTCGAGGCGACGCACCCCGTCGAGCCACGCGCCACGTCCGTCGCCGAGCCGCACCAGCGGATGCTTGAGCAGCGTCAACAGCGCCATCGGCGCGAAATCCTGCGCCGCCGCCTCGACAATCGCGGTAAGCAGCGTGCCCGGCGGCAAGATCGTCAGCGCGCGCCCGGCGCTGTCATCCACCTCGATGTTCCAGCGCCGGCAATGCGCCGCCACCCGCCGCGCGAGCATCCGGTCGGGCGTGACCAGTGCCGCGGTAAGCCCGGGCGTCTCAACCGCCTCGCGCAGCTTGAGCGCGATCGCCTGCGCTTCCTCCGCCGGTGTCGCAAGCTCGACCGCGGTCACGCCGGTCAGCCGGCGATCGGCGGCGTCGAGCCGCGTCCACTTGGCGGTGAAGCGCGCGGGCGCGAGCGCGTTGGCGATCGCCCGCCCGCGCGCGGCGGTCGCATCATGCTCGCTGCCGCCCATCCAGCGCGACACCTCGTCGCGCGCCGCGCCGATCCGTTCAAGCAGCAGCTTGAGGTGGAATTGCGGATGCACTTCGATCGATCGCGCACGCAGGCCGCTGACGGGATCGGGTTCGTGGGGGCCGAGCGCCGCCCATTCCTCGTCGGGCAGCGTCAGGTCGAGGTCGGCGAAGACCACCATCCCGCCCGGCATTTCCGCCACCGTGCGCAGCAGGCGCGCGACCGCCGGCGCGGGATCGGTGATCCCCGCCGCGCATATGAAGCTGTCGGATGGCGATGCCCGCCACCGTGCCGCTTGCTGGTCGAGCAGGCGGATGCGGCGTTCGGCGGCGTCGATCGCGCCCAGCCGGTCCCGCTCGGCGGGCCAGCGGTCCAGCAGGATACGGAAGAGGCGCAGCGCCGTCTCCCAATGGTCCGACAGCCCCTCGCCCGGATCGATGGCCGCGAGCCGTGCGGGCGGCACCTCCTCGACGATCAACTGGTCGAGCGTTGCGGCGAGATCGCCGGCCAGCCGTACCGCTTCCGCGGCATCGACCGGACGCCCCCCGCCGGCACGTTCCTCCTCGACCAGCCGCGCGAGGATCATGCGTCGTTGCAGCGGATCGACGGCGGGAGGCAGCGGCGGCACCGCATCGGCGGGATCGAGCGCCGCGCCGATGCTGGCGTCCAGTTCCTCACCCCCCAGTGCGACGATGCGCGGCAACAGCAGCGCGCCGCCGCTCGCGCGCACGAACGCTTCGCGCACCGCGAGACCGCCACGGTTGTTCGGCACCAGAACCGTCCCGCGCGCCAGCGCCAGACGGTCACCACCGAACCGCCGCAACAGCCCGGCGACCAGCGCATCGGCAAACGCGCGGTGCGCGGGGATCGTGTAGAGCCGCAAGCCCCGCTCGGCCGGCGGCGCGGCGTCAGCCATCGGCGAGCAGTGCCTCAGTCCGCGCGATCGCGCCCGGCACGTTTACCTCCGACCACAAGCCCTGGTGGACGAGGCCGTAGGCACGTCCCGCCTCGATCGCGCGGTTCCAGAAGACGTTGGTCGAGAACGGCCCCTGCGGCCAGTCGCGGATCAGCCGCGGCGAGACGATCTGAACGCCCGTGAACACGAACGGCGCGACCCGCCCCGGCTTGCGCCGGGCGCTGATCCGGCCGTCGGGCGCGAGGTGGAAATCGCCCTGTCCGTGGTGATTGTGCGCGCGCGCATAGGGCACCATCAGCAACAGCGCGTCCATCGTCGCATCGTCCCACCGATCGGCGAGTTGCCGGATCGCGTCGGTCGGTCCGTCGAGCCACAGATTGTCGCCGTTGACGACGATGAACGGCTCGTCACCGAGCAGCGGGAGCGCGCGGACGATCCCGCCGCCGGTTTCCAGCAGTTGCGCGCGCTCGTCCGAGATGACGACATCGATGTCATGCACGCGGTGGCGCAGATGCGCTTCCAGTGCGTCGGCGAGATAATGGACGTTGACCACCGCGCGCTCGACCCCGGCGGCGCGCAGCCGGTCGAAGACGTGATCGATCAGCGCGCGTCCGCGCACCTCGACCAGCGGCTTGGGCCGGGTGGCGGTGAGCGGGCGCATCCGTTTGCCGACGCCCGCCGCCATCACCATCGCGGTACGCGGCACGCGCGAGCCCGGATCGGGGCGGATGTAGCGCGGGCGCGTCATGCCAGCCCCCGCGCTTCGGCGAGCAGCAACGGATCGCCGCGCCATTCGGGCGGCAGATTGTCGTCGAACCAGCGCGCGACCGGCGCGAGCGCGGGGTCGGTCAGGTCGCGTTCCAGATACGCCCAGACGCGCGGACACAATGCGGCGTAGCGGGGCTTGCCGTCGCGCTTCCACAGCCTTGCGAAGATGCCGAGGATCTTGGCATTCCGCTGCGCGCCGAGCACGTGATAGGCGCGCAGGAAAGCATCGCCCTCGCCGGTCGCGGTGCGGTAACGCGCGAGCATCGCCTCCTCGATCGTCGGGTCGACGTCGCGTCGCGCGTCCTGGAGCAGCGACACGAGATCATAGGCGGGGTGCCCCGCCAGCGCGTCCTGGAAGTCGAGCAGGCCGAGCGTCCGCTCCGCGCCGACCAGCATCAGATTTTCGGCATGATAATCGCGCAGCACCGTGACAGCGGTCGCGTCCTCGACATGGTGCAGCACCGCATCCCATGCCGCGCGATAGCCCCCGGCATCCACGGCCGCGCCGATCGCCGGGCAGTACCAGTCGACCAGCAGGCCGGCTTCGCGCTGCAGTTCGGCGCGGTCGTAGGGGCGCCACGGGCCCGCGGGCGCGGCGCGCAAGGCCACCAGCAGATCGACCGCCGCCTCGTACAAGGCCAGCGCGACATGCGGGTCGCCATCGGCGGTTTCGCGCAGCCGCACGTCGCCGAAATCCTCCAGCAGCACCAATCCGCGTTCCAGATCGACCGCATGAACCGCCGGCGCGGCGAACCGATGCTCCGCCAGCCACGCGGCGACGGCGAGGAACGGGCGCGGATCCTCCTGCGGCGGGGGCGCGTCCATCAGGATCGCGCGGCGCGCGCCGGCATGGACGCGGAAATAGCGCCGGAACGAGGCATCGCCGGCCAGCGGCTCGATCCGCGCGCCGCCCCATCCGTGTGCGTCGAGAAAGGCCGGTGCGTCTGCCGGCGGAATCATCGTGGCCATCGCCCGTCCCAAGCGTCGGGCGCTTCCCAAGTCAAGCGACGCGCGCCATCCGGGGCCATCGCGATGTCCAGCGCCAGTGCATCGCGCCAGCGCCCCACGCCTGCGCGCTCGGGCCATTCGACCAGCAATGCCGCGTCGCGCCGCGCTTCCTCCAGCCCGAGTTCATCGACCTCGTCAGGATCATCGAGTCGATAGAGATCGATGTGAAGCACCGGCAGCCTGATCTCCGGCGGATCATACGGCTGAACGATCGCGAAGGTCGGGCTCGGCGCCTCTTCCGCGAGCCCCAACGCGGCGAGCACGCCGCGCGCGAGGCTCGTCTTACCTGCGCCCAGCCCGCCGGTCAGGGTCACGACATCGCCGGGACGCAACACATCCGCAAGCCGCGCACCGATCGCCGCGGTTGCCGCGAGATCGGCCAGCCGTTCCTCACCACGCCTCATCGCCGCGGCAGGTCCACGGTAACGATCGTACCGGTCTCGGGCGTGCTATGCAGCGCGATCGTGCCGCCATGCGCCTCGACGAACTGCTTGGCGAGCGGAAGGCCGAGCCCGAGTGCGCGCTCGCCAGTCGTCGGCGCTCCCTCTCCGGCGAAGCGGTCGAAGGCACGCGCGACCTGCTCGGCGCTCATACCCGGGCCGCTGTCGCTGACCACGATCCGCGCGCCGCGCGCCTTGCCGTCAACCGTCAACTCGACCCGGCCATGCTCCGGCGTGGTCCCGATCGCGCGTCGTAGCAGATGCTCGATAACCTCACGGATGCGGCGCGCGTCGCCGGTCAGTCGCCCGGCCGAGCGCTGCACTTCAACCGCCAGATCGACGTGGTGCCTGCGGGCGCTCGCCCGCAGCGCGTCGACCGCCGCGTGCGCTACCGCCGCCACGTCGATGTCGGAGCGCTCAAGCGGGCGAGCGCCGCTGTCGGTCGAGGTCAGGTCGAGCACGTCGTCGATCAGCAGCCCCAGTCGATCGACCGAATCGAGGATCGCATCGAGATAGGCGATCGCGTCGGGCGAAAGGTCGCCGGCATAGCCGCCGTGGAGCATTTCGGCGAAGCCGCTGATCGATGTCAGCGGAGTGCGCAATTCGTAGCTCATGTTGGCCACGAAGGCGGTCTTGACCCGGTCCGCTGCCTCCAGTGCGTCATTACGTTCGCGCAGCGCCTGCTCCATTGCCCGGCTGTCGCTGATGTCGAGCATCGTGAACAGCGCGTTGCCGTCGGGCAACGGCACCGCAGCGAACTCGAACTGACGTCCGTCCGCAAGTGCGATGTGCCCGGCACGTTGCTGGCGTTCGATGGTCGCCGTGCGCACCAGCTCGGCAATCGAGCGTGCGCGACGGGGATTCGCCAACTTCGGCGCGACCTTTTCGGCAATGACGTCAACGCGCGGATGACCGGTGAGGAACTCCTCATCCAGGTCCCAGAGCGCGCGGAAGCGGTTGTTCCACAATTGCAGACGACCATCGGCGGAGAAGACGCCCAATGCCTCGAACAGATTGTCGAACGTCGCGGTGCGGACGCGCAGCAAGGTATCGCGTGCGCTGGCCAACTGGACCTGCTCGGTACGGTCCTCGAAAAACACCATCAATCCGCCGTCGGGGATCGGCTGTGCCACGACGCGCAGATGCGTGCCGCCGGGCAGATGCCAGTTTTCCTCGACCGCGGTTTCGGCATTGACGAACCAGTTGCGGCGCTCGGCCTTCCAGCCGGGAAAATCGCGGACCTCCGGGACGCGATTGGCCTCGCGCATCCGCTCGAGCACGCGGTCGAACTCAGGACGGTCGGCGAGCCATTCCAGCCGCATCGCGAACATGCGCCGGAACGGTTGGTTGCAGAAGACGAGGCTGCGGTCGCGTGCGAATTGCGCCACGCCCGCGGACAGGCGGTCGAGCATCGCGCGCTGCGCCTCGGCGAAGCGGCGTTCGCGCGCGTGGCTCTGTTCCAGCTCCTCGATGTCGATAGCATATCCCGCGACGCCGCCTACCGGCAGCGGCACGTCATGGATTCGCAGCGAGCGGCGGGCGCCGTCGATCGTGGCGGGCAGGACGCGTTGCTGCGGGCGCCCTTCGTTGCGCGCGGTCGCCGCGCCCGCGCTCGGGCTGCCCTGCCCCGAGCCGTCGACCAGCTCCACACCGCGACCGACCACGTCCGCGGCATCGCTGCCTTCCACCGCGCTGACATAGGCGGAATTGACCATCGCGAGCCGAAGATCGCCGTCACGGTACCACATCGGCAGCGGCGCAGCCTCGACCAGCCCCGTCAGGGTTTCGAAGGCGCCCGAAAGATCGTCATGCTCCGCGCGCAGCCGGCGCATCTCGCCCTCGCTGGCGGTCGAATCGTAGAACCACAGGATGACCGCGTCGCCGCGCCGGTCACCCTGTACGGTCAGCGTCCGTCCGCCGTCGCGCGCATGGATCGTGTGGGTGAAGTTCCGCGCCGACCGCTGACACGCCGCCAGCCCGCGCGACAGTGCCTGCGCCTCGCCGGCGTCCAGCCCCCAGCCTGCCGCCTCGACCTCCTGAAGATAGCCGGGTATTTCGCTGAACCCCAGCCAGTCGGCGACACGCCGCGCCATTTCGATCCGGCCGTCAGGCAAAAGCACCATCGGCTGCATCGGCGCGGCGGCGAGCAGCGTCTCGATCGTCTCGCGCTCGCTCACCGCCTCTGCCGCTCCCGCGCGAGCGCGCAATCCGGTTGCGATCAGGATCACTCCCGCCAGCACGAGCAGCAGCACCACCGCCCCGATCGCCACCGCGATGCTCGGCGAAAGCGGCGTCATAGAGCGTGCGAGTTCCGCGACATGCGGCTTGTCTAGGGTCGGCGTCCGTCACCGGCAAGCGGCGCAATGGTCGCGCACAAAAAAGGGCGAGGCTCGTGGCCCCGCCCTCCCTGTTACGGTTCGTATCGCCAGATCAGTAGCGATAGTGATCCGGCTTGAACGGCCCTTCGACCGGCACGCCGATGTAACCGGCCTGCTTCGGGGTCAGCTTCGAAAGCTGGACGCCCAGCTTTTCGAGGTGCAGCGCCGCGACCTTTTCGTCGAGGTGCTTCGGCAGAACGTAGACCTCGTTCTTGTAGTTCTCGGACTTGGTCCACAGCTCGATCTGCGCCAGCGTCTGGTTGGTGAACGACGCCGACATCACGAACGACGGGTGGCCGGTCGCGCAGCCCAGGTTCACCAGACGCCCCTTGGCGAGGATGATGATCTGCTTGCCATCCGGGAACTTGACCAGGTCGGTGCCCGGCTTCACTTCGTTCCACTCATAGTTGCTGAGCGCGGCGATCTGGATCTCGCTGTCGAAGTGGCCGATGTTGCAGACGATCGACATCGGCTTCATCGCCTTCATGTGATCGGCGGTGATGACGTCGGCATTGCCGGTCGCGGTGCAGAAGATGTCCGCGCGCTTGACCGCCTCGTCCATCGTCACGACCTCAAAGCCCTCCATCGCCGCCTGCAGGGCGCAGATCGGATCGATTTCGGTGACGAGCACGCGCGCCCCGCCGTTACGCAGCGACTGCGCCGAGCCCTTGCCGACGTCGCCGAAGCCCGCGACGCACGCAACCTTGCCGGCGAGCATCACGTCGGTGGCGCGACGGATCGCGTCGACCAGCGATTCCTTGCAGCCGTAAAGATTGTCGAACTTCGACTTGGTGACGGAGTCGTTGACGTTGATCGCCGGGAACGGCAGTTCGCCCTTCTTCGCGATCTCGTACAGGCGGTGGACGCCGGTGGTGGTCTCTTCCGAGACGCCCTTCAGGTTCTTGACCGTCTGGGTCAGGTAGCCCGGGTACTTGGCGATGAATGCGTTGACCGAGCGCTGGAACTCGACCTCTTCCTCATTCTCCGGCTCGCCGAAGGTCGCGCCCGCCTCGAGCTTCGCGCCCCACAGCGCGAACATCGTCGCGTCGCCGCCGTCGTCGAGGATGATGTTGGCGGTGGTGCCGTCCGTGTCGGCACCCCAGTTGAAGATGTCGCCGACATAATCCCAATATTCGGCGAGCGTCTCGCCCTTTACCGCGAACACCGGGATACCGGCGGCGGCGATCGCTGCGGCGGCATGATCCTGCGTCGAGAAGATGTTGCAGGTCGCCCAGCGGACGTCCGCGCCCAGCGCGACCAGCGTCTCGATCAGCACCGCGGTCTGGATCGTCATGTGCAGCGAACCGGTGATGCGCGCGCCCTTCAGCGGCTGCGACGCGCCATACTCGTCGCGCAGCGCCATCAGGCCGGGCATCTCGGTCTCGGCGATGTTGATCTCGGCGCGGCCGAAGTCGGCGAGGCCGATATCCTTGATGACGTAGTCGTTCTTATCGAGCACGGGGGCGGTTGCCACGGCGTTGTCTCCACTCAGATGAGGCCGACCAAGGCATGCACCCATACCGATCGGCATCCGCGCGCCTTAGCCGTGAAGTCCGCCCGGATCAAATATAAAGGTATCTTTATATGTGATCCGGGCTCCACGTTCCGTCGTACGGCCGCCTAGCTGTGACCGCTCTGCGTCGACAACAACCGTGGATCGACCCCCGCTGCCACGAAGCCGCGCGTCCAGCGTTCCTGGACCGGCGTGGCGAACAGCATGTCGTTTGAGTCCTCGACATTGAGCCAGCCATGCCGCGTGAGTTCCGCCTCCAGCTGCCCCGGCGCCCACCCGGCATAACCGAGCGCGACCAGCCAGTGCGACGGCCCGTTCCCCGCCGCAATCGCCCGCAGCACGTCGAGCGTGCCCGACAGCCGCCAGCGTCCGGCGACGTCGAGCGTGTCCTGCGCGCCCCAATCGTCCGAGTGGAGCACGAAGCCGCGCCGTGGCTCGACCGGTCCGCCGAAATGCACCGGCGCATCGGGCGCGACGCCGGGCGCGATCTCGAGTTGCTCGAGCACTTCGTGCAGCCCTAGCCCGTTGACGATCGCGCCGATGCCGATGCCCAGCGCACCCTGCTCGTCATGGCTGCACATGGCGATCACGGAATGATCGAACCGCGCGTCGCCGATTCCCGGCATCGCGAGCAGGAACTGGCCGGTGAGAGAGGTCGCTTGCTCCATGTCCCGTGATCTAGGCGCTCGCGGCGCGCTTGCCAAAGCTTGAAATGACGGCTCGCACTCGCCATCGCTGCGCTACATTTCAACCGGAGAATCCCTCATGGCTATCGGCGTCGGCGATCCCCTTCCCTCCGTGCAGCTCACCAGATTGACCCCCGACGGCCGCGAGCCGATCGACACCGCCGACTATTTCAAGGGCCGCCGCGTCGCGCTGTTCGCGGTGCCGGGCGCATATACGCCGACCTGTTCGGCCCAGCATCTGCCCGGCTTCATTCAGAAGGCGGACGCGCTGAACGCCAAGGGCATCGACGAGATCGCCTGCACCGCCGTCAACGACCCGTTCGTGCTGGAGGCGTGGGCGAAGGCAAACGACGCGCAGGGCATCACGATGCTGGCCGACGGCAACGCCGATTTCGCGACTGCGCTGGGCCTCGACATGGACGGCACCAAGTTCGGCATGGGCCGCCGCAGCCAGCGCTATGCGATGGTCATCAACGACGGCAAGGTCGAGTCGCTGCAGGTGGAGGCACCCGGCGAGTTCCGGGTCAGTTCCGCCGATCATCTGCTCGAAACGCTGTAAGGCACCAACGCCCCGCCGTTTGTCGGCGGGGCGACTTGTCGCGGTCATGCGGACTATGTAACCGTCCGACATGACAGCGAATGACCTCGTCCGGGAACTCGACCGGCTCTACACCGCCTCCGTCGATCGACTGAAGGCAGCGATCACCGCGTATATCGCGGACGGCTCCGTGCCGGCGCGCAGCGCGCGAAGCGATGGCTCGTTCGCCTATCCCGAAATCCGCTTGCGCTTCGCTGGCAGCGATGGGCGGCCGACGCCGATGCGCTCGTTCGGGCGGCTGGTCAGCCCCGGCGATTATCGCATCAGCGTCACCAAACCGGCGGTGTTCGCAGACTATCTGGTCGAACAGCTCACGCTGTTGATCGAGGACTATGACGTTCAGGTCGATGCGGTGCCGGGGACGCAGGAAATCCCCTATCCCTATGTGATCGAGCCGCATCACGCGCTGAGCCTCGACGCCACGTCGGCGGCGGAGCTGGCGCGCTATTTCCCGACCACCGAACTGGCCTTCATCGGCGACGAGATCGCGGACGGGCTGTGGGCGTCGATCGACGGCACGCGACCGTTGGCCTTGTTCGACGGATTGCGCACCGACTTCAGCCTCGCGCGGCTGCGGCATTACACGGGTACGCCGCCGGAGCATGTCCAGCGCTACGTGCTGTTCACCAACTACCACCGCTATGTCGATGAATTCGTCCGCTGGGGTGCGCAGCAGGTGAGCGAGGGCGGACGCTTCAGCGCGTTGTCGGGGCCGGGGGGCGTGCTGTTCAAGGCGGGCGACGATCCGGCGATGCTCGACGATAGCGCGTGGCGGCGCCTGCAGATGCCGGCCTATCACCTGATGGCCGATGACCGTACCGGCATCACGCTCGTCAACATCGGCGTCGGGCCCTCGAACGCGAAGACGATTTGCGACCACCTGGCGGTGATGCGTCCCGAGGCGTGGGTGATGATCGGGCATTGCGGCGGGCTGCGGCCGTCGCAGCGGATCGGCGACTATGTGCTCGCGCATGCCTATCTCCGCGATGATCATGTACTCGACGACATGCTGCCGCCCGAGATCCCGGTGCCGGCGATCGCCGAGGTGCAGCAGGCGCTGGCGCGTGCCGCCGAAACGGTCTCGGGCCAGTCGGGCGACGAATTGAAGCGGCGACTGCGGACGGGGACGATCGTCACCACCGACGATCGTAACTGGGAGCTGCGCTATGCGCGCTCGGCGCTGCGTTTCTCGCTGAGCCGCGCGGTGGCGATCGACATGGAGTCGGCGACGATCGCGGCGCAGGGCTATCGTTTCCGCGTACCCTATGGGACGTTGCTGTGCGTGTCGGACAAGCCGTTGCATGGCGAGCTGAAATTGCCGGGTCAGGCCAACCGCTTCTACGAACGCGCGATCAGCGAGCACATGCGGATCGGGATCGAGACGTGCGAGGAGTTGCGCCGCGAAGGTGCGAAGCTGCACAGCCGCAAGCTGCGCGCCTTCAACGAGCCGCCGTTCCGCTGATCGGGTCGGAAACACCGCGCCGTCCGTGCGTTGCGCTTCCGAAACCACCGATACGGGAGCAAATCATGGCCGACGACACCAGCGAGACGCCAACCCCGGCGGCGTCGAAGCCCGCCGCCCCGCGCCGTCGCGCACCGCGCAAGGCCGCCGCGCCCAAGGCGGCTGCACCGCGCGCCACGAAGGCG
This sequence comes from Sphingomonas sp. NPDC079357, assembly GCF_044901155.1. Taxonomy (NCBI): domain Bacteria; kingdom Pseudomonadati; phylum Pseudomonadota; class Alphaproteobacteria; order Sphingomonadales; family Sphingomonadaceae; genus Sphingomonas; species Sphingomonas sp. NPDC079357. The sequence continues at coordinate 354,967 of NZ_JBJDOM010000002.1, read as the reverse complement.
AAGACGGCCAAGTCGGCGGAAAATCCGACGGCATCCGCGAAGAAGCCTGCCGCGAAGCGCACTCGCGCGACTTCCACGAAGTCACGGACGGCGGCGAGTCGCAAGCCCGCGTCGCGCGGTGAGGCGGCGATCGACAAGGTTGGGGGCAAGTGGGGTGCGGCGGCGATCGCGGGTGGCGTCGCGGCAATCGGCGCGGCGGCGACGGCGGCCTTGCTGACGCTGCGCAGTTCAACGCCCAAATCACCGCGGCTTCCCGCGCCCGAAGGGCCGAAGAAAGCGAAGGCGCATCAACCGGATGGGAAAGATTCTTCCAAGTCATTCGAGGCAGGAATCGCCGACGAGAATACAATCCCCGAAAAGGCGTGAGCGCCTGCCGATCATCCCGGGGCCAACCCGGGATGATATCGGAGGGCATTGTTACGCCGCGAGAAAGTCCGCGATTGCCTGCCCCAGTTCAGCTTTGGTGACAGCGCTCATGTGGTTGCCGGGAACCTCGACATAACGCGCCTGCGGCAAGGCGTCGGCCAAGGCCGGAGCGGAGCCGTTGTCGTCGTCGTCCCTACCGCTAACCACCAGCACGGGCTGAACAATATCGTCGAGCGTCGACTGACCCGTGCCGACAAAGGTGTCGATGATTCCGAGCAGCGCGATCGGATCACCGCCAGTCGTTTTAAGGAACGCCTCCGCCATCCACTCGGGGCTGCCGCGCTCGTGTTTGCCGAGGTTGGTCAAGATGTTGCGGAAGTGGCCGGCGCGGCGGTCGGCGCGGGTGATGCCATCGAGGCCCATGCCGGCGATCACGACGCGCCGCGGAGTTGCGCCGGTCGCTAGCATCCGCACCGTCGTCCGCGCGCCCAGTGAATAACCGCCCAAATCATAGTCACTTAGCCCGAGATGTTCGATCAGGGCATGACCATCCTGCGCCAAGGCGTCGGGCGGATAAGCAGTCGGGTCGTGCGGGCGGGCGCTGTCGCCATGTGCACGCAGATCCGGCATGATCACCCGGAAGCCAGCGGCGGCGATCGCGGCAGCATGGCCGTATTTCAACCAGTTGGTCTGCGCATCCGAGAAGAAGCCGTGGATCAGCACCACCGGACGCCCCTCCCCCAGCTCGCGCCAGGCGATCCGCTGTCCGTCGAAGCTGTCAAAGTACCGGGTTTCAGTCGGGGACATGGCCACGCGTTTCCATCCATTGACTAACGAGGTTCGGAAGATCCTGGGTCCGCTTATCGGGCAGGAATAGCAGCTCTCTCCACGCCTGGTGACGGCTCTCGACGCCGAAATGGCCGACCGGTCGCAATCGGTGCGCCTCATCGAAGCTGCCGACGGTCAGGTCCATATTGTCGGACGCCGTGCCCTCGTAGGTCAGCGGTGTGCCGCATTCGGCGCAGAAACCGCGCTGCGCGATCTCGGACGAAGCACGGCGATCGGGTTCGCGGGTCGTCCAGGTCACGGCGGCGCGAGGCACCTGCTTGAGCGCCGCGAATACGCCGCCGGTCGCGCGCTGGCACATCCGGCAGTGACAGAGATAGGCGTCGTCGTCGGTCACCACGACGCTGTAGCGCACGCTGCCGCACTGGCAGCCACCGGTCATGATACGGCTCATCACCCCGGCTGTACGCAGCGGTACTCCTTGCGTCCACCGATGCTGCATTGCAGCACATCGCTCCCGCCGATAGGGAGCGCGCGTGACCCCGGACGAACCCCTGCCCCATTCCGCGATCGAGGACGCCTATGCGCTGACGCTCGGCTGCATCCTGGTCGTGCTCGGGCTCGCGCTGCTCCATGCCGCGGGGCTGGTGACGGGCGGAACGGCGGGGATCGCGCTGCTGATCTCCTATGCGGTGCCGCTGCCGACGGGCGTGCTGTTCACGCTGATCAACCTGCCCTTCATGTGGCTGGCGTGGAAGGCGATGGGGCGACGGTTCACGCTGCGCACGGTGCTGGTCGGTGCGGGTGTCGCGGCGCTGGGGACGTGGACGCGGATCGGGTTGACGATCGCGCATATCGACCCGGCGTTCGCGGCGCTGGCGGGCGGGTCGGTGATCGGGTTCGGCGCGCTGGCGCTGGCGCGGCATCATGCCGGGATCGGCGGGACCGGGGTCGTGACGCTGTGGCTGCAGAAGACGCGCGGCTGGAATGCCGGGCGGACACAGATGGCGATCGACGCGCTGATCCTGCTGACCGCGCTCGCCTTCCTGCCGCCGGAGCGGGTCGGCTGGTCGGCGATCTCGTCGGCGGCGATCAGCGGCATCCTGATCGCGTGGCACCGGCCGGGACGGTATCGGGGATATTGAGGGGGGCGCGGTCGTCCTGCCGGGAACGCACGCGAGCCTTCGGCTCGCTCGACCCCTCACCCAAGCTGCGCTAGCCAGTAAACTGGCAAGCTCCGCTATCCCTCTCCCCTATTCAGGGGAGAGGGAAAAGGCGGTTACTCCGCGGTCAGCACCGCCTGGAAATCGTCCGCGTCGGTTTCGTCCGCCTTCTTCAGATGCCGGCGGCCGAGCAGTTCGGCGATCTGCACCGCGTTGAGCGCCGCGCCCTTGCGGAGGTTGTCGCTGACGCACCAGAGCGCCAGACCGTTTTCGACGGTCGGGTCCTCGCGCACACGGCTGACATAGGTGGCATCGTCGCCGGCGCTTTCGATCGGGGTGACGTACCCACCGTCCTCCCGCTTGTCGACGAGCATCACACCCGGCGCCTCGCGCAGGATGTTCTGCGCATCCTCGGCCGACAGTTCGTTCTCGAATTCGATGTTGATCGCTTCGGAATGGCCGACGAACACCGGCACGCGGACGCAGGTGGCGGTGACCTTGATCTTCGGATCGAGGATCTTCTTGGTCTCGACGACCATCTTCCACTCTTCCTTGGTCGAGCCGTCGTCGAGGAAGCTGTCGATGTGCGGAATGACGTTGAACGCGATCTGCTTGGTGAACTTCTTCGCTTCGGCGGGGTCGCCGACGAAGATGTTGCGGCTCTGCTCGAACAGCTCGTCCATGCCGATCTTGCCCGCGCCCGACACCGATTGATACGTGGCGACGACGACGCGCTTGATCTTGGCCGCGTCGTGCAGCGGCTTGAGAGCGACGACCATCTGCGCGGTCGAGCAGTTCGGGTTGGCGATGATATTCTTGCGCGTATAGCCGTCGATCGCGGCGGCATTCACCTCCGGCACGATCAGCGGCACGTCCGGGTCCATGCGGTAGAGCGACGAATTGTCGATCACGACGCAGCCGGCCGCGGCGAACTTCGGCGCATAGACTGCGGTCGCCTCGCTGCCGATTGCGAACAGCGCCATATCCCAGCCGGCGGGATCGAAATGCTCGATATTCTGTACCTTGAGCATCCGGCCGGTGTCGCCGTATTCGATCTGGTCGCCGACCGAGCGCGACGAGGCGAGCACCGCGATCTCGTCCGCCGGAAACTGCCGCTCGGCGAGGATGTTGACCATCTCGCGCCCGACATTGCCCGTGGCCCCCGCCACTACCACCCGATAACCCATCGAAACCTCCGTTGATGGGATCGCCCTATCGACGTTGCGCGAGGCCGTCCATCTGCTTTCCTAATCGTGCGTGCTCACCTGCCAGGTGGCGTGCTCGATGCCATGGACGCGCGAAAGGTGATCAACCAGCGAGTCCAGCTCCTTGTCGGGCACGTTCGTGCCGACGAGGGTGGCAATGACCGCGACCTGTTCATCGCCGCGTTCGTGCGTCGCCAGGTCGGCGACCGGCAATTGCGCATTTTCGAGATGCTCGACCAGCAGATCACCAAGCGGCCCTGCCTCCTCGACAGCGACCGTGATCGTGACGCTATAGGTTGCCTCCACCGTTCCGCCGACAAAGGGAATGCGGTTGATCGCGTCGACCAGCGGGCGAAGCGCGGTGTTGGCGAAGAGCACCACGCCGGTCAGCAACATCGCCTCCGCCACCATGTCGGACCCGGCAATCGCACCGACGGCCGCCGAACACCAAAGGGTCGCGGCGGTGTTCAAGCCGCGGACGTTCATCCCCTCCTTCATGATGACGCCGGCGCCAAGGAAGCCGATCCCGGACACGACATAGGAAATGACCCGGATCGACTCGACATCGCCCCCCAGCCGTTGACCCAGATCGACGAACGCCGCCGCGCCGATCGCCACCAGCGCGTTCGTGCGCAGCCCCGCGGTTCGCTGCCGATACTGCCGCTCCGCCCCGATGGCGGTGCCGAGGACGAAGGCCGTCAGGTAACTGATCGCGGTGTCGAGGAACGGCGACAGATGAAAAAGGGTCTGGAAACGCATGGCCGGGCGCTAGCGGGCGACGGGGACGCCGATGTTACACCGTGGCAACGACGACGTCATTACGGCTTGTCGCGCACATGCTGGTCGAGGAAGCGTTCGATCGTCGTCCAGACGTGGATGTCGCGCGACGCCGAATGCGTCTTGCCGGGATAGAGCATCATCTCGAACGGCATGTCGGCCGCCTGCAGTTCCGCCGCCACCTTCGTGCTGTTGTCGAGGAAGACGTTGTCGTCCGCCATGCCGTGCATCAGCAGCAACGGGGTGGTGATCTTCTTCGGATCGATCACCGCGCGCGAGGCGTCATAGGCGACGCCGTCGACGCGCGGATCGCCCATGTAGCGTTCGGTATAATGCGTGTCGTACAGATGCCAGTCGGTGACCGGCGCCCCCGAAATCGCGGCGGCATACAGATTCTGATCGGCTTCGATCATCTTCAGCGACATATAGCCGCCATATGACCAGCCGAAGGTCGCGATCCGCTTCGCATCGACGAAGTCGAGCGTCTTGAGATAGTCGGCGCCCTTGCGCTGGTCGGCCACCTCGACCGTGCCCATCGCGTGCCAGATCGCGCTTTCGAAGGCGACACCGCGATTGGCGGAGCCGCGATTGTCGACCTCGAAATAGATCCAGCCCCTGTCGACCAGATGCTGGATCAGCGGGTTCTTCCAACTGCGCGTCACATATTGCGGGCCGGGGCCGCCGTAATGCTGGAAGAACACCGGATAGCGCTTGCCCGGCTCCAGCCGCGGCGTGACCATCTGCCAGTGAAGATCGGTGGTGCCGTCGGCGGCCTTGATCGTGCCGAAGCGCACCGGCTGGTGGCTGGCGACATAGGGCGCGTAGGGATGCGTACCCTCGACGCGATTCTCGTTGATCCACGACAGGCGCTTGCCGGTGGCGTCGGCGAGATAGGTCTGCGGCGGCTGATCGGGGTTGGAGCGGGTGACGAGGAAGCGCTGCGCCTTGCCGTCGGCGGTGACGCTGTTGTTCCAGCCGCGCTCCGTCAGCCGCGTGATGCCGCCGCGCTTCAGGTCGAGCGCATAGAGATGCTGTTCGAGGACATCGTCCTTCGTTCCCATGAAATAGGCGCGCGCCTTCGCCTCGTCGACCGCGACCAGCCCTGTGACGACCCAATCGCCCCTGGTAAGCTGCGTCCAGTGGCCGTCCTTCAACCGCCACAGATGCCCGTAGCCGTCGCGTTCTGAATGCCACAACAGACTGCCGTCCTCCATCGGACGATAGCTGTCGGAGAGGTTGATCCAGCTCTTCGCGCGCGCGGTCTCTGTGAAGAGCACGGTCGCCTTGCCGGTCGCGGGATCGACGCGCAGCATGTCGAGCTTCGTTTGCGCGCGGTTCTCACGCTGGACGAGCAAGGCCGAGCCGTCCGGCAGCCAGTCGACCCGCGCCAGATAGATGTCGGGGTCGATGCCCAAGTCGACCTTCACCTTGCCCGAGCCATCGGCGCGCATGACGTAGAGGTCGACGAGCACGTTGGGGGTGCCGGCGGCGGGATAGCGCTGTTCGTAGATGCTGGTGCCGGTCGCACCGATCGCGGCGCGGGTGAAGACCTTGACCGGCGTTTCGTCGAACCGCTCGATCGCGACGTAGCGATCGTCGGGGCTCCACCAATAGCCGTCGGCGCGGTGCATTTCCTCCTGCGCGACGAATTCCGCCTCGCCGAAATGGACCAGGCCCCGACCCTCGCTGGTCAACGCGCGGGGCGCGCCACCGGCGAGCGGCTGGACCCAGACGTTCTGGTCGCGGACATAGCTGACGAAACCGCCGCGCGGCGACACGTTGGCGTTGAGCACGCCGCCGGGGACGTCGGTGATCCGGCGGACCTGCCCGTCGGTGCCGGCAAGATAGAGGTTGCCATCGACGGGCACGAGCAGGTTGCGGCCGTCCGCCGCCCAGTCATAGGCGACGATGCCCTTGAGCGCGCCGATGCGGGCGCGTTCGCGCTGCATCTTCTCGGCTTCGGACAAGGCGGCGCCGGTGCCGATCCTGAGGCTGTCGACCAGCATCCGCTCCGCACCGGTGGTGGTGTCGCGCGCCCAGAGGTCGAGCCGGTCCTTGTCGTCGGGGCGGGCGCGCAGGAAGGTCAGCAACGTGCCGTCGGGCGACAGCTTCAGCGCGCGCGGCTGGGGGCCGGCGAGGTCCGGCGCGGCGAACACCCGCTCCAGCGTCAGCGGCGTCTGCGGGTCAGCCGCCCGCGCCTCACCCACGGTCGAGAAACCCGTCGTCGCCAGCGCGGCGGCGATAAACCACTTGTGCATTCAGACCCTCCGTCACGCGGCCGCTGGTGGCAAAGATCACCGCATGAAGACAGCGAAATCTTGGCCGCGCGCCCGTCAGGCGAGTTGCCAGTAGGTTGCGTAGCGTTCGTGCGCGATGCGGTGATAGGGGATCAGGCGAACCGGCGTCCCATCCTGCGCGGCGATCGTGAATTCGAGCGGGTTGCCGGTGGAGCGGATGCTCCTTGCGAGTGCGTCGGGCTCACCGGCCAGCACCGGCACCGCGACGGCCGCGTCATTATACTCGCCGTATTTGCGCTCGTTGACGATGATGTCCGCCCCCGATGCCAGCCCCTGCCTGCCGAGTGCGCCGGCCAGTACCAGCGGTCCATAGGTGAAGGCGACGATCTGTGGCGCGGCGGGGGCCTGCTCGGCGGCGGGCTCCATGACCAGCCGCAATTCGACGGTGTCGCCATCGTTCCACGTGCGGTCGATCGTGACATAGCTGCCGGGTTCCGCGGAGGTCGCAGCGGCGCGGCCGTTGACCAGCACGGTGGCGGTGCGGCTCCAGCGTGGATGGCGCAGTTCCAGCGCGAGCGACGACGGGCGACTGGCGGCGATGCGCAGCCGGGTGCCGGCCTGTGCCGGGAATGAAGTATCCTGTGTAATAACAACGTTTTGTTCGCGCCACTTCAGTGACGACGGGATGAACAGATTGACGAAAAGCCGGCGACCGTCGTGGAAATAGATCGAGTCGCGATATTTGACGTGATTCTCCATTCCCGTGCCGGTGCAGCACCAGAAGCTGTCCTCCGGGGTATGATACAGCTTCATGTACCCGGGACGCGCGCCCTGGAAATAGGTCGCCATGCCGCTGTCCGGGTCCTGCGAGGCGAGGATGCCGTTGTAGAGCGTGCGCTCGTAATAGTCTGCGTAATCGGCGCGCGGATCCTGCAGGAACAACTGCCGCGTCAGCTTGAGCATATTGTGCTGGCAGCACGTCTCGGAGCCCTTGGCCGAGAAGACGTGCTTGTCGAAATCGGCCATCGCGAAGAAATGTTCGTTGTCGCCGTGCCCGCCGGTCGCGAACGCGCGGGTGCGCGCGACCGTCTTCCAGAAGAATTGCGCGGCGGCGTGGTAGCTGGCGTCGCCGCCGGCCTCGTGGACCCGTTGGAAGCCGATGATCTTGGGGATTTGCGTATTGGCGTGCATCCCGTCGAGCTGGTCCTGCGCCCTGACCAGCGGCGCGAGGACCGCCTTTTGCGAAAAACGTTCAGCAAGGTGTTGATAGTCTTGGTTTCCGGTCATCACGAACAGGTCAGCATAGACTTCGTTCATGCCGCCATATTCGGTTTTGAGCATGTCCTCGAATTGCGTGTCGCTGAGCGGGCGGGTCGCGACCACACCCCAGTCGGCGAGCCGCAGCAGCACCGCCTTCGCCGCCGCGCTGTCCGCCAGCAGCGTGGCGTCGCGCAGGCCGGCATAGACCTTGTGGAGCGTGTACCACGGCACGCCGGTGATCGGCTCGCCGCGCAGATGCGCCGACACGAGCGCCGCCCCCTTGGGGAAAGCGCAGACCAGCCCACTGTTCGCAGCCTTCTGACACGCGGCCAGCTCTCCGGCGATATAGTCGATCCGCTTGCGGTACTCGGCCTTGCCGGTCGCGCGATACGCCAGCGCACAGGCGGAAAGGTAATGGCCCAGCGTGTGCCCGTGACAGTTGATGTCCGCCCACATCGGCTCAGACTCCCAGCCGCCGTACACCGGCGCCTTGGGCTTCAATCCGGCGTTGACGCGGAAGTTGTGGAGCATCCGGTCCGGCTGGAGCCGCAGCAGATACGCTTCGGTCTGGCGCTGGGCGTGGAGGAACGGGCTGTCAAGCAGGTCGACGTCGCGCATGTCGAATGGCTGAAGCGTGGCGGTGGCGGTGGCGGTGGCGGGCGCTTGCGCAAGGGCTGGCCCATCGACGCCGGCCATCAACGCGCTGCCGGCCACGCCGGAGAGAAAGTGACGACGCGACAGCGGATTGCAACAAACGGTGGCCACGAAACTCTCCTATCGCGCGCAGCTCGGGCTGCGCACGGCGATCATAGCCATTACTCCGTCAATTGCCACCCGCTCACAGGCACTTGGCTCAGCCGTCGTGCCGTCTCCCGAACCATGACGGTCAGCGTCGCCCGGCCCCTCCGGTGTTGAACGCTTCGCAGGTAGGCGTCACCCGAACAGGCCAAGCGCCGCCACCTCGGCTGCGCTCAGGTCAATCCCGAACATCATGCTCAGCCGCATCCGGTAGACACGCGGATCGCTGATTTCCGCCTCGGCCATCGTCTCCGACGCGCGGCGGCGATACTGGCGATCGGTCAGCGACGCGAAGCCGCGCGGCAGGATGATGCTCGTCACCGTCACATTGGTGAAGCGGCTGGCGGGCGCGCTCATCGACCAGTGATTGCCCATCGCCAGATCGCTGTCGTGCACCTGGGTCGTGGTGAAGCTGTATTGCGGCTGCCACCCCGGCCCGGCCCCGCGACCATCGGTGGTTGTCGGATCGCCGTCGCGCAACAGCAGCCAGCCACCCTCTCCGGCGCGCGCGTCGTCGCGGGTCAGCAGGAAACGCGCGCCATCGGGGGCTTCGCCCTGCGCGCCGTCGGCGAGCGGCATCACGGGTGCGTAGCTGCCGCCGAAGCCAGCGTCGGCGATCCACGACTGGCCGTCGATCGTCACCAACGACAGCGTATGCGTCAGCGGCGGGACCGCCGTGGCACCGAGCCAGACGCGCGCGAGCAACGGCCGTGCGCTGAAGTCGAGCGCGGCGAGCGCGTCGAGCAGCAGCCGGTTCTGCTCGAAGCAATAGCCGCCGCGTCTGGCGGTGACCAACTTGGCGGCGACGCTGGGCCCGTCGATCGCGATCGCACGGCCAAGCCGGACGTCGAGATTTTCGAACGGAATCGCAAGGCGGTGCGCGTGCTGGATGCGCGACAGGCCGGCGGCATCGCGGGTCGGTCGCGCGGGAAGGTCGATACGGGCGAGATAAGCGTCGAGGTCGAACATGCCGCCAGCGGTAGCGCGGTTGGGCGGCGTTGAGAACGGGTTTGACCGCCCCCATCGTCAGGCCCATGCCGGTTCACCCACATCAGGAGGTCAAGTTGAGCGACATCAAGGGTTTGGAACTGCGATCGGTGGTCGATGCCGATGGCTCGCTGACGCTGCGGCTCGAGGAGGTCACCTATCCGACGCCCGGCGATGACGAGGTGCTGGTGCGCGTCGAGGCTGCGCCGATCAATCCCTCCGACCTCGGGCTGCTGCTCGGCCCGGCTGATGTGACGACGCTCGAAGAGATCGGTACGCCCGATGCGCCGGAACTGCGCTTCCAGGTGCCGGAGGGGCGCATGAAGGGACTGCGCGCGCGGGTCGGCCAGTCGCTGCCGGTGGGCAACGAGGGCGCGGGGACGGTGGTCGCCGCAGGAGCGCAGGGCCACGAGCTGGTCGGGCGCAAGGTCGGGATGATCGGCGGCGCGATGTTCGCGCAATACCGGCTCGCCAAGCTGCGCGAGGTCGTTCCGCTGCCCGAGGGCGCGAGCGCGGCGGATGGCGCGGCGATGTTCGTCAACCCGCTGACCTCGCTCGCCTTCGTCGAGGCGATGCGCGCCGAAGGGCATAAGGCGATCGTTCATACCGCCGCGGCGTCGAACCTGGGGCAGATGCTCCAGAAGATCTGTCTCGCCGATGGCGTGCCGCTGGTGAACATCGTCCGCAAGCCCGAGCAGGAGGCGATCCTCCGCGAGATCGGCGCGACCCATGTGCTCAACAGCCAGGACGAGGACTTTCGTGCGAAGCTGGCGGATGCCTGTGCCGAGACCGGCGCGACGATCGCCTTCGACGCGATCGGCGGCGGAACGCTGGGGAGCGACATCCTGCAGGCGATGGAGCAGGCCGCCAATCGTAATGCGGGCGCATACAGCCGCTATGGCTCGGAGACGTTCAAGCAGCTCTACATCTACGGCGCGCTCGACACCGGCCCGACCACGCTCAACCGACTGGCCTTCGGGTTCCAGTGGAGCGTGTCGGGCTTCCTGCTGTTCCCGTGGCTCAAGAAGGCGGGCGTGGAAACCGCGCAGCGGATGCGGCAGCGGATTGCCGACGAGCTGACCACGACCTTTGCCAGCAAGTACACCGCGACGATCGGGTTGAAGGAGGCGCTGAACCCGGATGTGCTGCGCGCCTATGAGCGCAAGGCGACGGGGGAGAAGTATCTGATCGATCCGATGCGGTAAGGATCGTCATCGCTGCGCAGGCGGTGGCGGCAGCGCCTAGACCGCCTGCCCGGCGGCCCAGCCGCTGGCCCACGCCCATTGAAAATTGTAGCCGCCCAGCCAGCCGGTGACGTCGACCGCCTCGCCGATCGCGTACAGGCCGGGCACCTTGCGCGCCTCCATCGTCTTCGAGGACAAGGCGTCGGTGGCGATGCCGCCGACCGTCACTTCGGCTTTGGCGAAGCCTTCGGTGCCGTCGGGGTGGAAGCGCCAGTCCGACAGGCGGCGCTCGGCCTCCGTCAGGGCGTGGTCGGTGGCCGCGCCGAGTTCGCCGATCTCCAGCCGTTCGGCGAGTACGTCGGCAAGCCGCGACGGCAAGTCGAGCGTCTGCGCCAGCGTCGCGCGGGGGCGGGTGCGCTTGGCATTGGTCAGCCAGCCGGATGCGGTGTCGGGGCGGAAATCGATCGCGACCGCCTCGCCGTGCCGCCAATAGCTCGACGCTTGCAGGATCGCGGGGCCGGACAGGCCGCGGTGAGTGAAAAGCGCTGCCTCGGCGAATGCGGCCTTGCCGGCGCGCGCGACGACCGGCGTGGCGACGCCCGACAGCGCGCGGAACAGCGCCTCGTCGCCGGGCAGGGTCAGCGGCACCAGCGCGGGGCGCGGCTCGACGACCTTCAGGCCGAAGCGACGCGCGATGTCATAGGCGATACCGGTCGCGCCCATCTTCGGGATCGACGGCCCGCCAGTGGCGATCACCAGCGCTGGAGCGGTGTAGCTGCGGTCGCCGTGGCGGACGGTGTAGCGGCCATCGGCATGGCCGATCTCGCCGAGTGCCTGCCCGAGCCGGATCGTGACGCCGCCCAGCTCACATTCGCCAAGCAGCATCTCGACGATCGCGCGCGCCGAACCGTCGCAGAACAATTGGCCGAGCGTTTTCTCGTGCCACGCGATCCCGTGCCGCTCGACCATGTCCAGGAAGTCGCGCGCAGTGTAGCGGCCGAGCGCCGACTTGGCGAAATGTGGGTTGGCGGACAGATAGCGGTCCGGCGCGGTGTGCAGGTTGGTGAAGTTGCAGCGGCCGCCGCCGGAGATCAGGATCTTCTTGCCCGGCGCCTCGGCATGGTCGAGCACGACGACGCGCCGCCCGCGCTGCCCGGCGACCGCCGCCGCCATCAACCCTGCCCCGCCCGCGCCCAGCACGATCGCGTCGAATGTTTCCATGGCGCGGCCGTGTCATAGATCACACGTCATTGCGACCCCGGCGCACGCCAGGGTCGCAATGACGGGAGGTCAGATCGCCGCCAGCGCCTGTTCCATATCGGCGACCAGATCGTCGGCATCCTCCACCCCAATCGAGATGCGGACGAGATTGTCGGTAATGCCAAGCGCCTGCTTGCGCTCGTCGGCGACCGACAGATGCGTCATGCCCGCCGGATGGCTGGCGAGCGTTTCGGTGCCGCCGAGGCTGACCGCGAGCTTGGCGATCTTCAGCGCGTCGAGAAAGCGGAACGCCTCCGGCTCGCCGCCCTTGAGGTAGAGCGAGAAGGTCGAGCCGCCCCCGGTGCAATGGCGACGGTAGATGTCGGCCTGCCGCCCCTCGGCCTCGGCGAGGAAGCCGAGATAGCCGACACGCTCGACCTTCTCGTGATCGCGCAAAAACGCGCAGACCTCGGCGGCATTCTCGCCCGCCCGGCTCATCCGCAATTCCAATGTTTCGAGGCTGCGCATTAGCATCCACGCGGTATTGGGATCGCAGATCGTGCCGATCGTGTTGCGCATCGCGCGAATCGTGTTGATGAGCGGCTTTGCGCCCAGCACCGCGCCCGCGACCAGATCGGAATGGCCGCCGGCATATTTGGTGAGGCTGTAGACCACCGCGTCCGCGCCGTGCTGGAGCGGCTGCGACCAAAGCGGGCCGAGGAAGGTGTTGTCGATCGCGATCGGCGGCAGTTCCTCGGCGTCCGCGAAGATCGCGTCGCGGCTGGCGCGCACCGCCTCGACATCGACCAACGCGTTGGTCGGATTGGCGGGGCTTTCGAGATAGATCAGCGCGACGCGGCCGGCGTCGTTCGCCTTCTTCATGATTGCGTCGATCTCCTCGCGGGTCGCGCCGGCCGGGAAGTCGAGCCAGTTGACCCCGAAGCGGCCGAGCACGCGCGCGATCAACGTCTCGGTCGCGGCATAGAGCGGGCCGGAGTGGACGATCGTGTCGCCCGGCCGCACCAGCGACAGGAACAGGGTCGCGATCGCCGACATGCCGCTGGAGAAGGTCAGCGCGTCCTCCGCGCCCTCCCAGATGCCGAGCCGGTCCTCGAGGATTTCCTGATTGGGGCCGTTGAAGCGCGAATAGACCAGCCCTTCGGCGCCGCCGGGGCGCTTGCCGGTCACGCCCTCGAAGTGACGCTTGCCCGCCGCGGCATTGGGGAAGACGAAGGTCGAGGTGAGGAACACCGGCGGCTTGAGCGCGCCTTCGGAGAGCGCGGGGTCGTAGCCGTGCCCCATCATCAGCGTCGCGGGCTTCAGCTTGCGCCCGCCAATCGAGTCGATCTCGGCCTTGGGCGAGCGGCGCGTTTCGACGCCGGTCAGATCGTCTTCGGTCGGCTTGGTCATGGCTGTCTCACCTATTGGGAACGATAGGGAACGAACTGGCCCATCGCGCAGCTGCCGCTGGGGATATTGGCCTGCAGGTTCATGGTTTGGGCGATGTCGCCGCGGCACAGGCGCGTCTGATACTGACGGGTGATGATCGCATCGCCGCGCGACACCGCCTCGCAGCCGCCACCCGTCTCGGTGACATAGACCAGCTTGCCGCTGACGCGGTAGAGCAGCTTGCCATCGTAAGCGGTCAGCTGCGGGCGGGTGAAGCGCGTGTCGATGCAATCCTGCGGCTTGCCGGCGGTTTTGCCCGCCAGCAGCTTTTCGTAGGCGATCCGGTTCTTGTCCGGCCTGTTGGCCTTCTGGACGGGGGCGGCAACCACAGCGACTGCGCCGAGCGCCGCCGCAGCGGCGAAGGTGATGAGGAAACGCATCGCTTTCTCTCCTTCTCTCCGCACGTTACCGGCATGGTTACGTGCGATACCATATCGTCAGCCTTGATCCTTGCGCAAGCGGCGTTCGGCGAAGGTGGCGACATCGGGCGCGCGCAGGAACGGATTGGTCGCGCGCTCATCACCGATCGTGGTCGGGATCGTCGGCTCACCGGCGGCGCGGAGCCGGTCGACCTCGGCCATCCGCTTCGTTAGCGCGTGATTGTCGGGCTCGACCGTCAGCGCGAAGCGGCCGTTCGATTGCGTATATTCGTGGCCGCAATAGACACGGGTGGCGTCGTCGAGCATGGCATAGCGTTGCATATTCGCGAACATCTCGGCGGGGGTGCCCTCGAACAGCCGGCCGCAGCCCATCGCGAACAAGGTGTCGCCGGTGAAGATCACTTCATCGGCGGCGAAGTGGAAGGCGATATGCCCGGCGGTGTGACCGGGGACGTGCCAGACCTCCGCGCGATGTTCACCGAGGGTAACGACGTCCCCCTCCCCAACGCCATCATCCAGCGCCGCGATCTTGGCGCGCTCGGCCTTCGGCCCGATCACCCGCGCGCCGGTCGCCTGCTTGATTGCCGCCGCGCCGCCGACGTGATCGCCGTGCCAGTGGGTGAGCCAGACCGCCCCGATCGTCCAGCCGCGCGCCGCCGCCGCGTCGAGCAGCGGCTGCGCCTCGCCGGGATCAAGCGCGACCGTCTGCGCGCCATCGTGGAGCAGCCATGCGTAATTGTCGCTCAGCACGGGGACGCGGACGATCTCCAGCATCTCACCACGTCCCGGTGTTGGGCATCGACGCCCAGGGCTCGGCGGGTTCGAGCGTGCCGTCCTGCAACAGCTCGATCGAGATGCCGTCGGGCGTCTTCACGAAGGCCATATGCCCGTCGCGCGGCGGGCGGTGAATGACATAGCCGTGGTCGAGCAGCCGCTGGCAGGTCTCGTAGATATTGTCGACGCGATAGGCGAGATGGCCGAAGTTGCGCCCGCCGGTATATTTCTCCGCGTCCCAATTATGGGTCAGCTCGACCTCGGCATTTGCGCGCTCGCCCGGGGCGTTCATGTCCTCGGGCGTGGCGAGGAAGATCAGCGTGAAGCGGCCCTTCTCGCTGTCGATACGGCGGACTTCCCTGAGCCCGAGCAGCTCGAAGAAGGCGATCGTCGCATCGGGATCGCTGACCCGGATCATCGTGTGCAGATATTTCAACGTCTTCGCTCCCGCCCGTCAGGGCACTACATCCTCGACGGCGCGGACCAGTAGCGCAATGTCGTCCTCGCGCGAGAGCCGGTGATCGCCGTCCTTGACCAACCACGTCTGAACGTGCGGCGAGCGGATCAGTTCGGCGAGCCGGCAGGTGCGATGCCATGGCACGTCGGGATCCTGTTGCCCCTGGAGCAAGCGCACCGGACCGTCGAAGGCGATCATGCCACCCATCAGGCGGTTCGCCTCGCCCGATTGCCAGAAGCGGCGCGTGTACACGGTCGGCACGGGGCCATACGGGTTCGGGCGTTCGAGGCGGCCGTGCTGGAGCAGGTACATCTTCTCGTCCTGCGAAAAGCCCCAGTCGGTGAAGTCGGGCGCGGGGGCGATGCCAACCAGCGCCGCGACGCGCTCCGGCCGGGCGAGCGCGGCCAGCAACGCGATCCAGCCGCCCATCGACGAGCCGACCAGCACTACCGGTCCCTCGACATGATCGATCATCGCCAGCGCATCGTCGCGCCAGTCGGCGAGCGACTGGTCCTCGAACTTGCCCTCACTCGCGCCGCAGCCGCCGTAATCGAAGCGGAGGTAGGCGCGGCCCTGCGCCTTTGCCCAATCCTCGAGCGCGACCGCCTTGCTGCCGGTCATGTCGGAGGCATAGCCGGGCAGGAAGACGATCGTCGGCGTGGCGCCTTGGGTGTGGTGGTAGGCGAGCCGCGGGCGCGGCGGTTGCGATGTGACGATGCTCATCGATATGTCTTAGCGGGAAGACGCGGGGGAGCGGAAGGGTGCGAGCCGGTTGTGGCGTGATGCCAGTCGAGCGAGACGTCCGGAGATTAGTCGGCAGCGACGGCCCACGTGGCTTCTTCCGTTATCCCCGCGATCAAAGGAGAGGTCAGCCTTCCAGCATCGACACCATTTCCGCCGCGAGCAGCGACAGTGTGTCGTCGCGTGCGCCCATCACGACGATGCGGTCGCCGGGCCGCGCCTGTGCGACGCAATGCGCCGCCGCCGCCGCGCGGTCGGGGATATAGACCGCGTTGCCGCCGGCGATGCTGACGTCATGCACCACGTCGGCGCTGGTCACCTCGCGCGACACGGTGCCGCCCTGATAGACCGGATCGGGCAGCACGAGCAGGTCGTCGGCGCGCAGGTGCGTGGTGAACATCGCGGCAAGCTCAGCGCGCATCACCTTGAGCGGGCCATAGCCGTGCGGCTGGAACAGCGCGATCACGCCGCCGGGAAAGGCGTGGAGCGTGTCGAGGGTGGCGGCGATCTTGTCGGGGTTGTGGCCGAAGTCATCGATCACGGCGACGTCCTTCGCTTCTCCCACCAGATCGAAGCGCCGGCGCAGGCCGGTGAAGCGCTCTACCCCCTGCACCGCCTGTTCGAGTGAGAGGCCGGCGGCGAGCGTCGCGCCGATCGCGGCGAGTGCGTTCGACACGTTGTGGCGGCCGGGCACCTTGAGCGCGACCGGCGTGCGCTGACCGTCGACGACGAGCGTGCAGCGGATCGCGAACGGCTCGGCAGCCATCTCGGTCGCGAACAGGTCTGCACTTTCGTCTACCAGCGAGAAGCGCGTCACCCGCGCCGCGGGCAGCGCCATCGCCAGCCGTGCGGCGTCCATGTTGTCGGCGTTCACGACTGCGGTGCGCGCATGACCGATGAAATCGCCGAAGAGCCGGTTCAGCTCGTCGAGCGACTTGTGGTCGAGGCTGACGTTGTTGAGCACCGCGACCTGCGGGCGATACAGCGCGATCGAGCCGTCGCTCTCGTCGACCTCGCTGACGTAAGGATCGCCCTGCCCGATCAAAGCGCTGGCGAAGGGGCGATCGGGACTGGCGAAGTCCTTCATCACCGCGCCGTTCATCACGGTCGGGTCGCGCCCGGCCGCGTGAAGGATCGTCGCGATCATGCCGGTGACGGTCGACTTGCCGCTGGTGCCCGCGATACCGATCGGCTGCGCGGCGGCGTTGAACAAGGTGGCGTTGAGCTCCGCGCGCGACAGGCGACGACAGCCCAGCCGGGTGGCGGCGACGATGTCGGCCACCGTGTCCTCGACCGCGGCGGAGGCGACAACAATCTGGTCGGGCGATATCACGCCGCTGCCGTCCTGCGCGAACAGCTCGACGCCGAGCGCGCGCAGGCCGTCGAACTTGGCGGGGACGCGGCCCTGGTCGAGCCCGCGGTCGCTGCCCGCGACGGTCGCGCCGCGGCCCCTGAGGATCATCGCCAGCGGCATCATTCCCGATCCGCCGATCCCGACCAGAAAGAAGCGCTGGCCCGATACGTTGCCGTCATGCATGGCGGCGGGCTATCGGCGCTTTGCGCGGGCGTGACAAGCAGGAGGTAGCGATGCGGATCGGCGTACTGGCGGCGAGCAGCGTCGCCAATCCGGACGTGGTCGCCCCGGTTTCTGCCTTTGCAGCAGTCGCTTACCCTGAGATCGACCTCGTTTTTCATCCGCAATGCTATGCGCAGGACGGGCATTTCGCTGGTTCGGACGCGGTGCGCGCGGCGGCGTTTCTTGAATATGCCAACGATCCGGCGTTCGACGCGATCTGGTTCCTGCGCGGCGGCTATGGGTCCAACCGGTTGCTGGCGACGATCATGCCGCAACTCGGGCCGGCGGCGCGGACCAAGACCTATCTCGGCTATTCCGACGTCGGGTTTCTGCTCGGGGCACTTTATGCGCGGCGGATCGGGCACGTGGCGCACGGGCCGATGGCGAGCGATATCCGGCGGCGTGGCGGTGACGCGACCGTGGCGCGGTCCTTGGGATGGCTGGCGCGTGGCGATCGCGCCGGGCTGGAGCCGGGACTCGACGGGCGGCCGGCGGCGGCGTTCAACCTGTCGATCCTCGCCGCGTTGATCGGAACGCCGTATCTGCCCGATCTCGCCGACCATGTGCTGATCGTCGAGGAAGTGTCGGAGGCGATGTATGCGATCGACCGGATGCTGTTTACGCTCGGCAATGCCACGCAGCTGCGCAGCATCGCGGGTGTGCGGCTGGGGGCGGTGACGGCGGTGAAGGAAAACGAGCCCGACTGGGGCGAGCCGATCGAGGAGATGATGGTGCGCTGGTGTCGCGATCTGGGCGTGCCATATCTCGGGCGCGCGCAGATCGGGCATATGCAGGCCAACCATGTGGTGCCGTTCGGGGTGGGGTAAGCCCCGGGACGACGAAGACCCTAGAGCGGTTTCCGACCGATGTGCATCATCGTGACGGAGCCGATTTTGGTTCGTGGCCAGGAGGGAGGAAGAAACGGGGCTTTGCCCCCGTGACTGCCGAGCGACGCCGCCACGGGCCAAAATCGGCCCGCCCCGCAGGGGTTGCGTCAGGAAGGCCGCTGGACGTCGTCGCGACGCTTGCAGGGGCATACCAGCCCCTGCTTCACGCCGCTCCTCGCCAGCAGCCTTGCTGACGCAATCACGGTGATGCACATCGGTCGGAAACCGCTCTAGTGCGCGATGCCGAGCAGCAGGAGCAGCGCCACCCAGATTACCAGCGACGCCAGCGAAGCCACCAGCGCCGCCGCCGTCAGCACCGCCGCGCTGCCGTTGCCGAGCCCGTAGGCACCGCGCATCTGCACGAACAGATGCAGCGGAAACAGCAGCATCATCAGCGCCACGCCGGGCAGATGAAGCGCGCTGGACCACAGGATCATCGCGGTGATCAGCAGGCTGACGAAGCTCATCGAATAGGTGACGAAGACCGCATGGTCGAACAGATGCGCGCCGCGTCGCCATGCGAACAGCAGCCACATGAACGGCATCGACAGCGGGATCAGCGCCCAGGAGAATTTGTAGCCGTTCGCCTCCATCTTGAAGAGCAACAGCTCCGGGTCTTCGATCGCGTGGTTCAGCTTCTCGTCGAACGTGTGCCAGCCGGTGTGGATCGATTCGTTCACGCCGTCGGACGCATCCGGCATCCGGTCGACGATCTTGCGCGCGTCTTCCAGCTCCCGCGCGTCGGTCGCGAGCTTGGCGATGCGCGCGTCGAGCGCACGCGTATCGCGCCCCGCCCCTGCCGCCGCGGCGCGCTGCTGGCGGAGCGTCTGCCCGAGATCGGCGATGCGCGTCTGCTCGGCGACGAGCTGCGCACGGGGGTTGCCGGACGGCGCGTTGACATTGGCGAACCCGCCGAACAGCGAATAGGCGATGTAGAGCAGGAACACCGAGAAGAGGTACAGCGCCAGCGGCGACAGGAAGCGGCGGCGCTCGCCGTCGATATAGCGGCGGGTCAGTGCGCCGGGGTGGCGCAGCAGCATCCCTATCGTGCGCCACACCGCACCTTCGATATGGAGGACGCCATGCGTGAAGTCGTGCCACCATGCGCCCAGCGTGCGGTGGATGTGCCCGGACTGACCGCAGACGTGGCAGTACTCGCCGATGCGGGTCGCGCCGCAATTCAGGCAGGTCGCCCCGCCCCCGCTCATCTCCATCGACTTGATCCGCCCCGTTTATTCCCGCGATTGATCTGGCACAAAGCCGAGGCGCGCGGCAAGGCTGGCTCAGGCGTCGGCCTTCGCGTCCTGCGGATGATGCGGCGTGAGGATCAGCGTGCGGCCCTCGACACGCCAGCTTTTCAGCCGCGACAGGAAGTTCATACCCAGCACGTCGACGTCGCCGAACGCGGGCGACACCACCACCGCCAGATCGCGCGCGACGACGTTGCCGAAACGCAGTTCGGGCACCTCGCCGGTGTCGGCGCGGATCGTGCCGTTGGCGGTCTTGAGCAACACCGGGAAGACGGCGGGCTTGACCTCGACGCCTGCCGCGGCGGCGGTGGCAGGCGACAGCGCGGTGATCGTCGCGCCGCTATCGACCAGCAGCCGGTGCTGCGTCCCGCCGATCGTCGCGCGGACGTAGAAATGGCCGTCGCGGCTCATGCGGATCCGCGTTTCCTCGCCCGCGACCTTTTGTTCGTCGAGGTCGAGCGCCGCCGCCGCGCGGCCGAGCCATGGGTCGAACCGGCCGCGCTCGGTGATCGCCGCGTAGAGCAGCAACCCTGCACCGATCCATATGGCGAGGCTGACGAGGGTGCGCAGGATCGGAATGCGTCGCGCCACCAACGCCGCGAGGAACAGCGCACCGAGCAGCAAGTAAAAGTGCGGATTGGCGGTGATCCCGTCGGGCATGACGGGGCATATAGGAAGCGCAACCTTGCTGGAGAATGGCTGGCGCGCACGCGGCGGGGGCGCTATGCCGGGCCGGTGAAGACGATGCCCACTACCATCACCCGGCCGCGTCCGGGGGCCGGTGCCCGCGTCACCGACTGACGCGTGGGCCCGCCCGCCCGGACCGGGTGGAAACGGTGCGGCGGCTTTCCACCCTGACGATCACCAACGCCGCTCTTTTCGTCGGGGCACGGCATCGCTAGGCCGGCACCTCGACTTTGTGCAGGAAGACCCTTCGATGGAAATGCTCTCGATCACGCTGCCCGACGGTTCGGTCCGCGAGGTCGCGTCCGGCACCACCCCCGCCGACATCGCCGCCGCGATCGGGCCGGGGCTCGCCAAGGCGGCGATCGCCGCGCGTGTCGACGGCGAGCTGCGCGACCTGTCGCGCCCGCTGACGCAGGACGCGCGGCTGGCGCTGGTGACGCAGAAGGACGAGGCGGACGCGCTGGAGCTGGCGCGCCACGACTTCGCGCATGTGATGGCCGAGGCGGTGCAGCATCTGTTTCCGGGCACACAGATCACCTTTGGCCCGGCGACCGACGACGGCTTCTATTACGACTTCGCGCCGAAGGACCGCCCGTTCACCGACGAGGACCTGCCCGCGATCGAGGCCGAGATGCGGCGCATCATCGCGAAGAACGAGCCGTTCACGCGCGAGGTCTGGTCGCGCGAGCAATTGATCGAAACGTGGAAGAAGCAGGGCGAGACGTTCAAGGCGGAATGGGCCGCCGAACTGCCCGACGGCGAGGAGCTGACGATCTATCGCCAGGGCGCGTGGCTTGACATGTGCCGTGGGCCGCACATGCCATCGACCGGGCGGCTCGACCCCAACGCCTTCAAGCTGACGCGTGTGTCGGGTGCCTATTGGCGCGGCGACCAGAAGAATGCGATGCTCAGCCGGGTCTATGGCACCGGCTGGCTCAACAAGAAGCAGCTCGACGCGCATCTGACGATGCTGGAAGAGGCCGCCAAGCGCGACCATCGCAAGATCGGCGCGGAGATGGACCTGTTCCACCTCCAGCCCGAGGCGCAGGGTTCGGTATTCTGGCACCCCAAGGGCTATATCCTCTGGCGGCAGATGGAGGCGTATATGCGCCGCCGGCTCGACGCCGCCGACTATGCCGAGGTGAAGACGCCGCAGCTGATGGACGCGCGGCAGTGGGAGCAGTCGGGCCACTGGGGCAAGTATCGCGAGAACATGTTCGTCGTCCCTGACGAAATCCCCAATACCGAGGATGAGGGCGCGGTCATCTCGGGCGACGCCGACATGATGGCGCTCAAGCCGATGAACTGCCCGGCGCACGTGCTGATCTTCAAGCAGGGGATCAAATCATATCGCGACCTGCCGATCCGCATGGCCGAGTTTGGCTGCTGCCACCGCAACGAGCCGCATGGCGCGCTGCATGGCATCATGCGCGTCCGCCAGTTCACACAGGACGACGCGCATATCTTCGTGCGCGAGGACCAGCTGGTCGAGGAAGTGCGCAAGTTCTGCGAGCTGCTCCACTCGGTCTATCAGGATCTCGGCTTCACCGATTATGCGGTGAAGCTGGCGCTGCGTCCCGAGAAGCGTTTCGGCTCGGACGAGATGTGGGACACGTCCGAGCAGGAGCTGCGCGAGGCGGTGCAGGCGTCAAACCTGCCGCAGGACATCAAGGACAAGTTCGAGGAACTGCCGGGCGAAGGCGCTTTCTACGCGCCGAAGCTGGAATTCCATCTGACCGATGCGATCGGGCGGACGTGGCAGGTCGGGACGATACAGTCGGACCGCGTGCTGCCCGACCGGCTCGACGCGTCTTACGTCGGCGAGGACGGCAACCGGCATCGGCCGGTGATGCTGCATCGCGCGATCCTCGGCACGTTCGAGCGCTTCATCGGTATTTTGATCGAGCATCACGCCGGGCGCTTCCCGCTGTGGCTGAGCCCGGTGCAGGCGGTGGTGGCGACGATCGTCTCCGACGCCGACGATTACGCGCATGAGGTGGCGGCGAAGCTGCGGGCGGCGGGCATTCGCGTCGAAACCGATCTGCGCAACGAGAAGATCAACTACAAGGTGCGCGAACACTCGGTCGCCAAGGTCCCGAACCTGCTGGTGGTCGGCAAGCGCGAGGCCGAGGAAGGCAAGGTCGCGCTGCGCCGGCTGGGAAGTCAGGCGCAGA
The DNA here is from genome assembly GCF_044901155.1 of Sphingomonas sp. NPDC079357. Lineage (NCBI taxonomy): Bacteria > Pseudomonadati > Pseudomonadota > Alphaproteobacteria > Sphingomonadales > Sphingomonadaceae > Sphingomonas > Sphingomonas sp. NPDC079357. The sequence goes on along the minus strand of NZ_JBJDOM010000002.1, from coordinate 332,629 downwards.
CGTTCCTGACGCTCGACGAAGCGGTGCAGATGCTGCGCGACGAGGCGCGGGCGCCGGATCTGCGCTGACGCTCGACGGCATCATCCCGCTCTCCTATGGTCGAGAGATTATCATGGGAGAGCGAAGATGATGCGTATCTTGCTTGCGACCCTCGCGCTTTCAATACCCCTGCCCGCCGCCGCGCAGACCGGTATCAACGGGCGGATCGTCCCGGTCGATCGCGGCGTGCGCGACAACAATGCCCGCATCGACCGCGAGCGGTCCGCCGGGCGGCTGTCGCGGAGCGATGCGCGTCGAGCGAAAGCCGAGAATGGCGTAACCGACTCGCTGGCAGATCGCTATGCCAGCGACGGTCGCTTCTCCGACGACGAGCAGACCAAAATCACCAACCGCAACAATGCGATGCGTAGCATTCTCGATGCTCCGGCCCGCGTCGCGCCGAAGGGCTGAGAAACGATTTTCCGGCGATCGTCATCCCGTAGTTGACCGGAATTCCGCTTTCTGAGCCGATCAGGCTGGAGCACGCCGGCGGATCACGTCCGGGATGATGCGACGAGCAGGCGCTGTCACTCCCCCGTATGACATCTTCCAAAACGCCGCCCGATGCCTTATATTGAGCCGGTAGTTGATACAGGAGCAATACCCATACGTCCTCCCATGATGCGCCGGCCAAACCAGGCGCCGCCGATGAACGGCCCGCGGTTCAATGAGTGGATCCAGAGCCCCAAGGTCCGCGTGATCGATCACGAGGGAGAGAACCTTGGCGTGATGTACACGCGCGAGGCGATGGAGCAGGCGCGTGAACTCGGGCTCGACCTTGTCGAAGTGTCGCCCAACGCCGATCCGCCCGTTGCCAAGTTCCTCGATGTCGGCAAGTTCAAGTACGAGGCGCAGAAGAAGGCGAACCTCGCCCGCAAGTCGCAGAAGACGCAGGAGATCAAGGAGATCAAAATGCGTCCGAACATCGACGACCACGATTACGACACGAAGATGAAGAAGGTCGCCGAGTTCATCGAGGAAGGCGACAAGGTGAAGGTCACGATGCGCTTCCGCGGTCGCGAGCTGAGCCACGGGCAGCTTGGCATGAACGTGCTCCAGCGAGTCGCCGAGCAGGTGCAGGAAATTGCCAAGGTGGAGGCCTATCCGCGCATGGAAGGCCGCCAGATGCTGATGGTGCTCGCGCCGAAGTAACGCGCGGATTTGCCAAGCCTGCCGTAACGTCCGCCGCGCCTCACCAGCGCGGCGGTGTTGTATTTGTCGGACAGTGTTTTCTAAATTCTCGGCCTGTCTCTCGAATATGGCTGGACGGGCGCGGCATCTGCGTTACGCTCTCTCAATACCGAACCTTCAAAGAGTTCGGATGACATTGGGAGAGAGATAGCGCCATGCGTCTTACCGCCACCCTTCTGTCCACCGCCGCCGCGGTGCTGGCAATGCCGGCCCTGGCGCAGGACCAGACGAGCCCCGTCACCACCAACGCCGCGGTTGCCGGGCAAGGCAGCACCGCCGCCGCGCAGTCGGGCGACACCGGCATGCTCAACGCCGGCGATATCGTCGTGACCGCAACCCGCCGTGCCGAACGGCTGGCCGATGTGCCGATCTCGATCAACGCGGTCAGCCAGGCTGCCCTGCAGAATTCGGGCGCGACCGACATCCGCCAGCTCGCGCAGCTCGCGCCGTCACTCAACGTCTCGTCGACCGGATCGGAGGCGAACGCCTCGGCGCGCGTCCGCGGCATCGGCACAGTCGGCGACAATCCGGGGCTCGAAAGCTCGGTGACGGTCTTCATCGACGGCGTGTATCGTAGCCGCACCGGCTCCGGGCTCAATGATCTCGGCGAGGTCGACCGGGTCGAGGTGCTGCGCGGGCCACAGGGGACCTTGTCGGGCCGCAATTCCTCGGCGGGTGCGATCAACATCTATACGAAGGCACCGTCATTCGATTTCGGTGGCTACGCCGAGGGCACGTACGGCAACTACGATTTCTACCGCGTTGCGGGGGCGATCACCGGGCCGATCGTCAAGGACCTGCTGGCGTTCCGCATCGACGGCGTCGCGTCGAAGCGCGACGGCTTCTATCGCGATGTCGTCAACGATACCGACTATAACGACCGCAACCGCTGGTTCGTGCGCGGCCAGTTGCTGCTGGAGCCGTCGCCCGACTTCTCCGTACGGCTGATCGGCGACTATACGTGGCGCAACGAAAAGTGTTGCGGCGCGGTCTATGTCGACACGCGCGAGAAGACCGATCCGACCCCGGGCACGCCGGGCGATTACGCGATCAACCCGGCCGGCAACCGCATCGTCAGCGTCATGCAGCAGATCGCTGCGCTGCGCGGCTATCCGGCGGGCAGCGTCTTTCCGGCGGGCAGTGATCCTTATAGCCGCCGCATCGCCTTCACCCCCGGCCGCGCCTATGCCAACGTCACCAAGGATTACGGCGGCTCTGGGCAGATCGACTGGAATCTGGGCAGCGCGGCGCTGACCTCGATCACCGCCTATCGCGAATATAAGTCGGACGGCGCGAACGATATCGACGCGAACGTGCTCGACATCGGATATCGGCCGGCCGACGGGAACAACTATCGCCGGTTCCACACCTTTACGCAGGAGCTGCGGCTGAATGGCGAGGCGTTCGGCGACCGGCTCAACTGGCTGATCGGCGGCTTCTTCAGCAACGAAGATCTGCAGGTCGTCGACAATCTGAAGTTCGGCCGCGACTATGGCGCGTTCGCCGCGTGCCGGATCGTCGCGACGATCAACCCGAATGCAGCGCTGCGCAACCCGGCCAATCCGGGTTGCCTGAGCGCGGCCGGCTCGGCGATCCTGCAAGGACAGGTGCCGGGCACGACCGCGGCCTTCGGCGCCGCGACGCCGATCGTGCTGGGCAGCATCCGCCTGCTCTCGACGCTCAACGACCTCGGCACGACGCGCGACGTCTACAACCAGAACAGCAAGAGCTTCGCGGTCTTCACGCACAACATCTTCCGGCTGACCGATCGGCTGTCGCTGACCGCCGGCCTGCGCTGGACCCGCGAACAGAAGGACTTCGACGCCACCTTCGGCAACAACAACACGGTATGTCCGCAGGTGCAGGCGTTGCTAGGCGCCGGACCGGGCGGCAATCTGTTCAACAATGCGCAGCTTGCCGCGCTGACCCGCGGAATCGCGACCCTGGCCTGTACGGGCAACTCGTCGAGCCGGCTCAACGGCCAGACGATCAGCGACAAGTTGCGCGAGGATCAGGTAACCGGCACCGCAGTACTGAGCTGGAAGCCGAGCGACCGGCTGATGACCTACGCCAGCTACTCGCGCGGCTACAAGGCGGGCGGGTATAACCTCGATCGTTCGGATCTCGGCGACGCCTATAATCCGGCCACCATCGCCAATATTGATGCCAGCCGGTTGCGCTTCGATCCCGAGACGGTGAATGCCTATGAAATCGGGCTAAAATATTCGAGCCGGCCGTTCACGTTCAACCTTGCCGGCTTCCGGTCCGAGTTCAAGAATTTCCAGCTCAACACCTTCAACGGCACCAATTATGTCGTCGAGAATATCGGCTCCTGCTCGGACAGCCTGAACGGCGCCGACCGCGACAATTCGCTTGCCACCGGCGCGTGCACCGGCGACGTCCGCTATGGCGTGGTCAGCCAGGGTTTCGAGGCGGAGGCAGGCTTCTACCCGGCCGAGCATCTCGCGATCAACATGGGCTATACGTTCGCCGACACGAAATATCGTCGCAACCTCGTCGGCTCGGATGCGGGTGCGGCGCTCGACCCGGCGCTGTTCCTGCTGTCGGGATCGCAGATGTCGAACGCGCCGCGCAATGTCATCACCACCTCGGTGAGCTGGAACCCGCCGATCGGCAGCAGCGGCATGTCGGCGCTGTTCTACGTCGATCAGCGGACGGTATCGGACTACAACACCGGCTCGGACCTGTTCGTCGAGAAGACGCAGGATGGTTTTACCTTGCTCAACGCGCGTATCGGCCTGCGCGGCAACCAGGATCGCTGGGCGATCGAGGTCTGGGCGCAGAATTTGCTCGACACCGAATATCAGCAGGTGGCGTTCAACGCGCCGTTCCAGGGCGCGGGCAGCCAGCAACAGGTGCAGGCGTTCGGTGGGACCGGCAACCAGCTGTTCGCGTCTTTCCTCGCGGAGCCGCGGACGTACGGGCTGACGCTACGGACGCGGTTTTGAGGTAAAGCAAACCACCGTTCCCCGGCGAAGGTCGGGGTCCAGTTGCGGGCCGCTCGTTATTCTAAGGCGACCTTACCCAACTGGACCCCGGCCTGCGCCGGGGAATGGTGTGAGTGGTTGACCTCAGTAAGCGCGACCGACCAGCACGCGCTCCACCGCGGCATCGCCGGTGAAGATGCACGCGCCGTCCGCCGCCGCCTGCCCCGTCGGCGCATTGCGCAGCGTCAGCTTGAGCGCTTTCAATCGCTCGACCACCGCGTCGAGCGCGGCACCGGTGGGGCGCGACCACTGCACTTCCAGCCAGCCGGGGTTCCTGGCGTTCTCGGCAAAATGCGCCTCGACCTGCGACCACTCGCTGGCCGGCGCGATATTCGCCTCCAGCCGCGCCTTGGCCTGATCGAACAGCGTCTGCTGGATGTCGGCGAGCAGCGCGGCGACCCCGCCGGCAAAGCCGTCGCGCGCCACGGCGGCGCTGTCGAGCTTGCCGTCTTCGCGGTACAGGCGATCGCGGCGGATTACCGAGATGTTGCCCGCCGCCATGTCGCGCCCGCCAACCTCGATCACGAGCGGCGCGCCCTTTTTGATCCAGCCCCAGCGCTTGTTGGTCGCCTTAACCGGCTTGAGATCGAGCAATGCCCGCACCGGCTCGCCGAACGCGCTCTCCGCCGCCAGCGCCTGCTGCAACTCGCGGCAATAGCTGACCAGCGCCTCGTCCTCGGGCGTGTCGCGCAGCATCGGGACGATCACCACCTGCCACGGCGCGACGCGCGGGGGCACGCGCAGCCCGTCGTCGTCGCCATGCACCATGATCAGCGCGCCGATCATCCGCGTCGACACGCCCCAGCTCGTCGTCTGCGCGTAATCGAGCTGCCCTTCGGCATTCTGGAAGCGGATGTTCTGCGCCTTGGCGAAATTGGTGCCGAGGAAGTGCGACGTGCCGGCCTGGAGCGCCTTGCCGTCCTGCATCATCGCCTCGATCGACCAGGTGCCGACCGCGCCGGGGAAGCGCTCGTTCTCGGGCTTCTCGCCCGCGATCACCGGCACCGCGACGCAATTCTCGGCGAAGTCCCGGTAGACCTCGAGCATCTTCAGCGTTTCCTCGCGCGCCTCGTCGGCGGTGGCGTGCGCGGTATGCCCCTCCTGCCACAGGAATTCGGCGGTGCGGAGGAACATGCGCGTGCGCATCTCCCAGCGGACGACGTTCGCCCATTGGTTGATGAGCACCGGCAAGTCGCGCCACGACTGCACCCAGCGCGCGAAGGCGTGGCCGATCACCGTCTCGCTGGTCGGGCGGACGACGAGCGGCTCCTCCAGCTTCGCGGCGGGATCGGGGACCAGCCCGCCCTTCCCGTCGGCGATCAGCCGGTGGTGGGTGACGACCGCCATTTCCTTTGCGAACCCTTCGACATGGCTGGCCTCCTGCTCGAAATAGCTGAGCGGGATGAAGACCGGGAAATAGCAATTCTCGTGACCGGTCGCCTTGATGCGATCGTCGAGCAGCCGCTGGAACCGCTCCCAGATGCCATAGCCCCATGGCCGGATGACCATGCAGCCGCGCACGCCCGATTCCTCGGCCATGTCGGCCTCGGTGATGACGGATTGATACCAGGCGGCGAAGTCGGCCTCGCGGGTGACGGGGAGCGCATGTTTCATGCGCGCGGCGATAGCGGCAAAAGCGCCCGCTCGCCAAGCGGCAACGCACGGGGTTCCTTCGTCGCAGTGCGGCGGTTAGGAGCAGCGGAATGTCGGGTGATCGCGTCCTGAAGGGCATCGCCCTGCGCCTGTTGGCGATTTTCTTCCTTTCCACGATGTCGGCGCTGGTGAAGCTCGCCGAGACGCGCGGCGCGTCGCTCCCCGAGACGATGTTCTGGCGACAGGCGTGCGCGCTACCGGTGGTATTGGGGTTCGTCGCGGCGACGCGCGGGCTGGGATCGCTGCGCACGACGCGGATCAAGGGGCATCTGGCGCGCTCGCTGGTCGGAGTGGTCGGGATGGTGTTCACCTTTGGTGCGGTGCTGCTGCTGCCGCTGGCCGAGGCAACAACGTTCCAGTTCACGGTGCCGATCTTCGCGACGATCCTCGGCGCGCTGGTGCTGGGCGAACGGACGGGCGTGCAGCGCTGGGGCGCGGTGCTGGTCGGGTTCGCCGGCGTGCTGATCGTCGCGCAGCCCGGCGGTGGCACGCATGTGCCGCTATTCGGGGCGATCGTCGGCTTGCTGGCGGCGCTGTTCGTCGCCTTGGTCGCGATCCTGCTGCGGCAGTTGCGCGACGAGCCATCGGGGACGACGGTGTTCTGGTTCTCGGTGCTGACGCTGCCGCTGATCGCGGTGCCTTATGCCTTTCACCTGAAGGCGCACGATCCGCTGACGTGGCTGAACCTCGCGGCGATCGGACTGGTCGGTGGCTGCGGGCAACTCGCGCTGACCGGGGCGGCGAAGCTGGCGCCGGTGACGTCGGTGGTGCCGATGGATTATTCGGGGCTGATCTGGGCGACGCTCTACGGCTGGCTGCTGTTCGGGGTGCTGCCGAGCGCGATGACGTGGGTGGGCGCGCCGGTGATCATCGCGAGTGGGCTGTTCATCGTGTGGCGTGAGCAGCGGCTGGGAAAGCAGCAGACGGTGACGGCGGCGCCGGAGGATTGAGCGGCTTCACTTGTCGCGCCCCCGCCCTTGCCCATCGCCTCCGTCCTTACCGGTCGCCCTTCGCTCGCCCGTCACCCCGGCCTTCGCCGGGTGACGGGTAGAGTGTGGGGTGATGGGTGGTGGGTAACGGTACGGCGGAGGCTTACTCCGCCGCCTCGGCCTGAACCACCGGCGGATTCCACGTCAGCACCGGCTTACGCGCCGCGAGCGTCTCGTCGAGGCGTGCGCGGGGGGCAAAGTGCGGGGCGGTCTTGAGCGAAGGGTCGCCCGCCTTTGCCCGCTCCGCCACCGAGCGCAGCGCCCCGATGAACTGGTCGAGCGCGGCGCGGCTTTCGGTTTCGGTCGGCTCGATCAGCATCGCACCGTGGACGACCAGCGGGAAGTACATGGTCATCGGGTGGAAACCCTCGTCGATCAGCGCCTTGGCGGCGTCGATCGTCGAGAAGCCGGCGGCGAAGCCCTTATCCGAGAAGATCGCCTCGTGCATGCACGGCCCCGCCCCCGCGAACGGTGCGTCGAGAACGTCCTCCAGCGAGCGCAGCACGTAATTGGCGTTGAGCACCGCATCCTCGGCGACCTGCTTCAAGCCGTCCGCGCCATGGCTGAGGATATAGGCCAGCGCGCGGGTGAACATCCCCATCTGACCGTGGAACGCGACCATGCGGCCGAACGTGTCGGGATGGTCGTCGCCGGCTGTCTCTTCCTCGATCAGCTGGATGTGCCCATCGGCCATTCGCGCGGTGAACGGCAGCGGGCCGAACGGCGCGAGCGCCTCCGACAGCACCACCGGCCCCGAGCCCGGCCCGCCGCCGCCGTGCGGGGTCGAAAAGGTCTTGTGGAGGTTGATGTGCATCGCGTCGACGCCGAGGTCACCGGGACGGACGCGCCCGACGATCGCGTTGAAGTTCGCGCCGTCGCAATAGACGTAGCCGCCCGCGGCGTGGACCGCGTCGCTGATCTCTTTGAGATCACGCTCGAACAGCCCGCAGGTGTTCGGGTTGGTGATCATCACCGCCGCGACGTCCGGCCCGAGCCGCGCCTTGAGCGCCGCAGTGTCGACGCGGCCATCGGCGGTGGCCGGAATGTCCTCGACCGTGAAGCCCGCGAAGGCTGCGGTCGCCGGATTGGTGCCGTGTGCGCTTTCGGGCACCAGCACGACCTTGCGGTGGCCCTCACCGCGCTTCTCCAGCGCCGCCTTGATGCACAGGATGCCGCACAGCTCGCCATGCGCGCCGGCCTTGGGGCTCATCGCGACGCCGTACATGCCGGTCAGCTTGATCAGCCACACCGCCAGCTCGTTGATGACGCCCAGCGCGCCCTGCACGGTGTCGACCGGCTGGAGCGGGTGGATGTCGGCGAAGCCCGGCATCCGCGCGACCTTCTCGTTGAGGCGCGGATTGTGCTTCATCGTACACGAGCCGAGCGGGAACAGCCCGAGGTCGATGGCGTAATTCTGCCGGCTGAGGCGGGTGTAGTGGCGCACCGTCTCCTGCTCCGACAGGCCGGGGAGGCCGATCGCACTCTTGCGGGTCAGGTCGCCGAGCCGCGAGCCCGCGACATCGCCGTTCGCGAAGTCGACGCCGGTCGTCTCGGTCGAGCCGATCTCGAAGATCAGCGGCTCTTCGAGCATCAAGGCCTTGTTGCCGGTGAAGGTCGGTGCGGCGTTGCCGCCAGCGACGGGCGTGGTCGGCTTCCAGCCGCTTGCGTTGATGCTCATGCCAGTGCCTCCTGAAGCGCGGTCGCCAACGCCTCGATATCCTCGTCGGTCGCGGTTTCGGTGACGGCGACGATCAGTCCGTTTTCGAGCGCACCCTCGCCCGGGTACAGCCGGCCAAGCGACACGCCCGCCAGCACCCCCTTGTCGGCGAGATCGCGAACGATGGGGCGCGCTTCCTTGCCGATGTCGAGCGTGAATTCGTTGAAGAAGGTGTCATTGACGACGCGCACGCCCGGCACCTTGGCCAGCCGATCGGCCGCGCGGCACGCACCGGCGTGGTTGAGCGCCGCGAGCCGGCGAAGACCCGCCTCGCCCAGCAGGGTCATATGGATCGAGAACGCCAGCGCACACAGCCCCGAGTTGGTGCAGATGTTGCTGGTCGCCTTTTCGCGACGAATATGCTGTTCGCGGGTGGAGAGCGTCAGCACGAAACCGCGCCGGCCCTCGGCGTCGACGGTCTGCCCGCACAGCCTGCCCGGCATCTGGCGGACGTACTTTTCCTTGCAGCCGAACAGCCCAACATAGGGTCCGCCGAACTGCAGCCCGACGCCGAGCGACTGGCCCTCGCCGACGACGATGTCGGCGTCCATCTCGCCCGGCGAACGCAGCGCGCCAAGCGCGACCGGCTCGGTAACGACCGCGATCAGCAGCGCCTTCTTCGCGTGGCAGGCGTCGGCGAGCGGAGTGAGGTCGGCGATGCGGCCGAGGATGTCGGGATATTGGACGACGACGCACGAGGTGTCGTCGTCGATCTTCGCGATCAACGCGTTGAGTTCGGTGTCGGCGCCGAGAGTCGGCAGCGCCGTGTCGAGCACGTCGCCGGTGTATTTCGCCATCGTCTTGGCGACCGAGACGTAGTGAGGATGCAGCCCGCCCGACAGGATCGCCTTGCCGCGCCGCGTGATCCGCCGCGCCATGCCGATCGCTTCCCAGCAGGCGGTCGAGCCGTCGTACATGCTGGCGTTCGCGACGTCGGTGCCGAGCAAGGCGGCGACCTGCGTCTGGAACTCGAACAGCATCTGGAGCGTGCCCTGCGCGATCTCCGGCTGATACGGCGTATAGGCGGTCAGGAACTCGCCGCGCTGGATCAGGTGATCGACGCTGGCGGGGACGTGATGGCGATACGCCCCGGCCCCGAGGAAGAACGGCACGTCGCCTGCAACGGTGTTCTTGCGGGCGAGCGCGGCCATGTGGCGCTCGACCGCCAGCTCGCTGGCGTGGTTGGGCAGATCGTGAATCGGGCCGTCGAGCCGCGCGGCTTCGGGCACGTCGGCGAACAGATCGTCGATCGACGACGCACCGATCACGGCCAGCATGTCCTGGCGGTCGGTGGGGGTCAGGGGCAGGTAGCGCATTTTGTTTTTCTCCCCCCTCCCTGTCAGGGAGGGGTCGGGGAAGGGCCAGCGTCCAGGGGTACGGATGGCAGCGGGTGAGACGGCGACCGTCTCGCGAGCACGCGCCCCTCCCCCGACCCCCTCCCCAATGGGGAGGGGGCGTTGGTTACATCACAGCTTTGCGACGAACGCGGCGTAGGCGGCTTCGTCCATCAGCGCGTCGAGCTCGGATGCATCCGACAGCGTCATCTTGAAGAACCAGCCTTCGCCTTCCGGGTCGCTGTTGACCAGCGCCGGCTCGTCGGTGAGCGCCGGATTGCCTTCCAGCACGTTGCCGGAGACGGGCGAATAGACGTCCGATGCGGCCTTGACGCTTTCGACCACTGCGGCCTCGTCGCCCTTGCCGAGCGAGCGGCCGGCGTCAGGCACTTCGACGAAGACAATGTCGCCGAGCTGGCTCTGCGCATAGTCGCTGATGCCGACCGTGCCGATGTCGCCATCGACATCGATCCACTCATGATCCTCGGTGAAATAACGGCTCATCTTTACTTCACTCCTCGGAAGTAGCGGTGCGGAACAAAGGGCATCGCGGTGACGGTGGCGCGGTGCGCCTTGCCACGTTGCGACAGGGTGACGACGGTGCCGGGCACGGCATCGGCGAGCGGGACATAGGCCATCGCGATCGGCGCGCCGACGGTGGGGGCGAAGCCACCGCTGGTGACGCGGCCGACAATCGCGCCCGACGCGTCGAGCACGTCGGCGCCTTCGCGGACCGGCTGACGCCCCTCGACCAGCAGCCCGACGCGCTTGGTGGCGGGGCCGTTCTCGCGCTCGGCGAGGATGCGCGCGGCACCGGGGAAGTCGGCGGCCTCGCGGCGGCGCTTGAACAGCGCGAAACCGAGATCGGCCTGCACCGGCGTGATCGCGGGATCGAGGTCGTGGCCGTAGAGCGGCAGGCCGGCCTCCAGCCGGAGCGAGTCGCGCGCGCCGAGGCCGATCGGCTTGATCTCGGGCTGCGCGACCAGCGCGTCGGCGAACGCCTCGGCGGCCTCGGCGGGCACCGACATCTCCACCCCGTCCTCGCCGGTATAGCCCGAGCGGCTGATCCAGAGCGCGTGGCCGTTCCACTCAAACGCGCCGGCCTGCATGAAGGTCAGCGCCTCGACGCCGGGCACCAGCCGCGCGACCGCCTCGACCGCCTTCGGGCCCTGCACCGCCAGCAAGGCGTGTTCTTCCATCATGTTGAGCGTGATGTCGTCGGGCAGATGCTCGATCATGTGCGCGACATCGTCGTACTTCGTCGCGCCGTTGACGACCATGTAGATGCGATCCGCGGCTTGCGGCGTCAGCATCAGATCGTCGAGCACCCCGCCCTCTTCGTTGAGCAGCAGCGAGTAGCGCGCCTTGTTGAGCGGCGCGTCGCTGATCGCGGCGGGCATCAACGCCTCAAGCGCGGTGGCGACGCCCTCGCCGGTGATCGACAGCTGGCCCATGTGGCTGACGTCAAACAGCCCGGCGTTCTCGCGCGTCCACAGGTGCTCGGCCATGATGCCTTCGTACTGAACGGGCATGTGGTAGCCGGCGAACTCGACCATCCGGCCATCACGCGCGCGGTGCCATGCGTCGAGGGGGAGGGTCAGGATTTCGAGCGGCTCGAAACCGTCGTCTTCTTGGGTGGCGGGCGTATCGCTCATCACAGGTCTTCCGTCGCAAGAGGTTCGGTCGCACGTTCCCGAAGGGTCGCTGACGATCCGAATGTCCCCCTCTGTCACGGAACCTGAGAGCTTTCCCCGGGCAGGCCGGGTTACCCCTTCGGTGGGCGCGCGGGCAAAAGCTCGCGTGCCGCTTTCCAGAGTGTCGATCGGCCGGCGCGGTCCCTGCTGCCTGAGAGATTCCGGGGTGGTTGCTCCTTCGGCGGCGGCTGATGACCTGAAAGGCCGGCCGCGCTCTCCCGCGCCTGCCCATGCCCCTTGCGCGGCATCGACTGAAGCGCCCTCTACGCCCGCCGTGGCACGAGTCAATCGTCGAGTGGAGCCGTTACGCGCGCGGCACGTTCATCGCGGAGGAGAAGGAGATCGCTTATGGACACTGCCACCTCCCCGATCGTCGAGCGGATCGCGCGCGTGCTGGCGGCGCAACATCTGAGCGCCAACGGCCACGGCACCGTCGAGTCGCCCAGTGCGCTGGTCGATGCGCAGTGGAAGGATTACCGCGACGACGCCATCGCAGTGCTGCACACGATGCGCGCGCCCAGCCCCGCAATGGCGGCCGCGGGCGATGTCGCGGTGTGGGAGCGGATGGTGCTGGCGGCGATCGCGGAGGCGAAGCCGGGCATCGTCATGTAGTCGCGGGCGCCGTGCCGCGCTGGACCAGCCACGATATCGCCAGCACCACCAGCCCGGCGAGACCGAGCAGCGCGCCGACCGGCCCGGTCGACGTCCAGCCCCAGCCGGCCGCGATCGCCATCCCGCCCAGCCACGGCCCGAGTGCATTTGCGGTGTTGAAGGCCGAATGGTTGAGCGCCGCCGCGAGCGCCTGCGCGTCGCCGGCCACGTCCATGAGCCGGGTCTGAAGCACGGTACCGAGCGACCCGCCGATCCCGATCGCGACCATCGCAACGAGGACGGTCGCGAAATGCTGTGCGGCGAACGGCCAGAGCAGCAGCGCGATGATGCTCCACACCAGCACCGCCGCTGCAGTCGGCAGCAACGCCCGGTCGGCGAATTTTGGGACGATCAGGTTGCCAGCGGTCATCCCGACGCCGAACGCGGCCAGCGCGAACGGCACCATACGCGGACCGACCTGCGTCACGTCGGCCATCGTGTCCGCCAGATAGGTGTAGACCGCGAACAGCCCGCCAAAGCCGATCGCCCCGATGCCGAGCGTCAGCCACACCTGCGGACGCCTGAGCGCGCGAAGCTCCGACAGCGGGCTCGCCGCCGGATCACCCCGGTCGCGCGGCGCGAAGAAGGCGACCAGCGCGGCGGTAAGCGCGGCCAAACCCGCGACCACAAAGAAGCATGACCGCCAGCCGAGCAATTGCCCCATGAAATTGGCGAGCGGCACGCCGACGATCGTCGCGACCGTCAGCCCGAGCATCACACGCGCCACCGCCTGCGTCCGCTTCCCCGCATCGACCAGCGACGCCGCCACCAGCATTGCAATCCCGAAATAGGCGCCGTGCGGCAGACCGGCCATGAAGCGGAACAGCATCATCCAGCCGTAGGTCGGCGCGAGCGCGGAGAGGCCGTTACCAAGCGCGAACAGCGTCATGAGCGCGATCAGGAGATGCCGCCGCGCCATCCGCGCGCCCAGCACCGCGAGCAGCGGTGCACCGACGACCACGCCCAGCGCATAGGCACTGATGACGTGCCCGGCGGTCGGCGCATCGACGCCAAGATCGCGCGCCATATCGGGCAGCAGGCTCATCGTCGCGAATTCGGTAGTGCCGATCGCGAACCCGCCAACGGCGAGCGACAAATGAATCAAGCCGACGGGTGCGTTGCGCACGTCGGCGATGGCGGTGGCCATGCGAATTCCCCGATTTCAGCTTTTCTGGTGAGCCGTCTAGCTGGCGATGCTGCGGTGCAGCGTCAAGGGCTTGTCCTGCGAGCGCCTCCCTCGCTCCGGCGCTGGCACAAGCCTATGGCTGTCGGTGGAGGCCTGGAAGGTCTGACACAAGGCGCAAGGTGTGTGTTGGTCCGGGCGAGGCATTCGACGCACAGGGGCCCCTGCCCGCGCAGGGGCGACGGGGGCCGGATGGTCCATGCCCCCTATCATCCCGGACCTATGAGGCCGGCGTCAATCGCAACAACCGGCCTTGCGAGTCGCCACCGTCCTCCAGCACGTAGATCGCACCATCGGGCCCTTGCTCCACTTCGCGAATGCGCGCGCCCATCGACCATTGATCGCCCTTGCTCGCGTTCGTTCCGTTCAGATCGACGCGCACCAGCGACTGGGACGACAGCCCGCCGATGAATGCATCGCCCTTATATTGGGGGAACAGATCGCCCGAATAGATCATCAGCCCGCCCGGCGAGATCACGGGATTCCACCACACCTTGGGCGCCTCATAGCCGTCGCCGGGCGCGTGGTCGGGGATGTCGCTGCCGTCGTAGTTCGAGCCGTTCGAGACATTCGGCCAGCCATAATTGCGACCGGGCAGGATGAGGTTCAGCTCGTCACCGCCCTTCGGCCCCATCTCCTGTTGCCAAAGATTGCCCTGTGCATCGAAAGCGAGCCCAAGCAGGTTGCGGTGACCATAGCTCCACACCTCGGGGAGAAAGCCTTGTGCCGCGAGCGGGTTGTTCGCCGCCGGCTTGCCATCCGGGGTAAGCCGCAGAACCTTGCCGAGCGACCCGCCCTTGTCCTGCGCCGGCGTGAACTTCTGTCGCTCGCCATTGGTGAAGAACAGATATTGGCCGTCCGGCGAAAAGGCGATCCGTCCCGAATAATGGCCATCGCCCGTCACGAGCGGGGTGGCACGGTATAGCGTCTCGATCGACGCGAGCCGCTCGGCCCCCGCATCGCCCGACAGCACGCCACGCGCAAGCACCACACCCTTGCCGCCCTGCCCCGCGGCCGAATAGCTGAAATAGACCCGCCTACTGGTGGCAAAGTCCGGGGCCAGCACCACGTCCATCAACCCGCCCTGCCCGGCGGAGTCGACGTCAATTGTCGCGATCGTGCGACGCGACGATCCGTCGGCGGCGACGAGCAGCAATTCGCCCTTTTTCTCGGTGACGAGCATCCGACGATCGGGAAGGAACGTCATCGCCCAGGGCGCGTCGAAGTCAGCAACGACCGCGCGGGCAAAGGGGGTGCCCGCCACCGGCGTTCCGGTGGGCGAAAGCGACGGACTAGGTGTCGGTGCGGGAGCGACGGGGGCCTCAGCGATCGGCTGCACCGCGGCCGAGTCCTCACCGTTGCAGGCGGACGCCGCACTTAGCGCGGCAGCGGCGAGCGCAAGACGATACAGCAACCCTTTTCTCCTTTTCACACGGATTTCATTCAACAAATCCGGGTCATCGGCATTGTTCCACCTCCATGGGCTAGGTGCTTGCGACACTGGTGAAGTGGCGCTATAGGAACCGTGCTTTCTCTTACATCGTCAGGTGATAAGGGGCTGCGGGGCTTGCTCCGCGGCGGCAAGAAACGCATGTGCGGTAGGTGCTTTTGAACGACATCACTCCCCTCGTCCGGTTGATCGAGCCAGAGGCCGACGCGCTCGGCTTCGCGCTGGTACGCGTCCGCCTGTTCGGCAAGGACGATGAGCGCACGCTGCAGATCATGGCCGAGCGGCCCGACACGCGGCAGCTGAACATCGACGATTGCGCCGAACTGTCGCGCCGCATCTCGGACAAGCTCGACGCGCTGGAGGAAGCCGGCGAGGATCCGATCGAGGGCGCATACCGGCTGGAAGTGTCGTCGCCCGGCATCGACCGCCCGCTGACCCGCCAGCAGGACTTCATCGACTGGGCCGGGCATGAGGCGCGCATCGTATTGACCGAGGCGGTCGACGGGCAGAAGCAGTTCAAGGGCGACCTCGAAGGCATCGACGCCGACGGCATGATCGCGATCCGCCATCCGCGGACCGGCGTGCTGGAGCAGGTGCCGTTCGCGCTGATCGCCGATGCCAAGCTGGTGCTGACCGATCGTTTGATCGAGGCCACCGTCCCGCTCTCGATGGAGGGCGCGGAAGAAGAGATTCAGATAACGTCCACGGACGAAGAAGAGGAAACCCACTGATGGCCACCGGCGTCACCGCCAATCGTGCGGAGCTGATCGCGATCGCCAATTCGGTCGCTTCGGAGAAGATGATCGACAAGGCGATCGTCATCGAGGCGATGGAGGACGCGATCCAGCGCGCCGCGCGCACGCGCTACGGCCAGGAAATGGACATCCGCGCCAAGCTGGACCCGAACAACGGCGACCTGCGCCTGTGGCGCGTCGTCGAGGTGGTCGAGCTGGTCGACGACATCTACAAGCAGGTCGACGTCAACGGCGCGCAGAAGCTGCAGCCGGGCGCGAGCGTCGGTGACTATCTGGTCGATCCGCTCCCGCCGATCGAATTCGGGCGCATCCAGGCGCAGGCAGCCAAGCAGACGATCTTCCAGAAGGTTCGCGACGCCGAGCGCGAGCGCCAGTATGAAGAGTTCAAGGAACGCGCCGGCGAGATCATCACCGGCGTCGTCAAGCGCGTCGAGTTCGGCCACATCGTCGTCGATCTCGGCCGCGCCGAGGGCGTGATCCGCCGCGACGCACAGATCCCGCGCGAGGTAGTGCGCGTCAACGATCGCATCCGCTCGCTGATTCTCAAGGTGGTGCGCGAGAACCGCGGCCCGCAGATCTTCCTCAGCCGCGCACATCCCGACTTCATGAAGAAGCTGTTCGCGCAGGAAGTGCCGGAGATCTACGACGGCATCATCGAGATCAAGGCCGCGGCGCGCGATCCGGGCAGCCGCGCCAAGATCGGCGTCATCTCGCATGACTCGAGCATCGACCCGGTCGGCGCGTGCGTCGGCATGAAGGGCAGCCGCGTGCAGGCGGTCGTGCAGGAGATGCAGGGCGAGAAGATCGACATCATCCCCTGGTCGCCCGACACTGCGACCTTCGTCGTCAACGCGTTGCAGCCGGCGAACGTCGCGCGCGTGGTGATCGACGAGGAAGAGGACCGCATCGAGGTGGTCGTTCCCGACGATCAGCTGAGCCTCGCGATCGGTCGTCGTGGCCAGAACGTGCGTCTCGCCAGCCAGTTGACCGCCAAGGCGATCGACATCCTGACCGAGACCGACGCCAGCGAAAAGCGTCAGCAGGAGTTCGTCAAGAATTCGGAGACCTTCCAGAACGAGCTGGATGTCGACGAGACGCTGGCGCAGTTGCTGGTCGCCGAGGGCTTCGGCGCGCTGGAAGAGGTCGCTTACGTCGAGCTGGACGAGCTGGCCGGGATCGAGGGCTTTGACGAGGATCTCGCGCAGGAGCTGCAGAGCCGTGCGCAGGAAGCGCTCGATCGTCGCGAGCAGGCCAATCGCGAGGAGCGGCAGGCGCTGGGCGTCGAGGATGCGCTGGCCGAGCTGCCGTATCTGACCGAGGCGATGCTCGTGACGCTCGGCAAGGCAGGGATCAAGACGCTCGACGATCTCGCCGATCTGGCGACCGACGAGCTGGTCGAGAAGAAGCGCGCCGAGCCGCGCCGCCGCAACGACGATGCGCCGCGTCGCACCGATCGCCCGGAGAACAAGGGCGGCGTGCTGGGCGAGTATGGCCTCAGCGACGAGCAGGGCAATGAGATCATCATGGCCGCGCGCGCGCACTGGTTCGACGACGAGCCGGTCGCCGAGCAACCCGCCGAGCCTGCATCGGAGGATCAGGACGCCTGATGCCGTTCGTATCGATCCGACTGGCGGGCGCGGCGACGCGCGAGCAGAAAGCGGCGATCGTGGCGGACGTCACGACGTCGCTGGTCACGCGGCTGGGCAAGAACCCGGCCGCGGTGCAGATCGTGATCGAGGAAGTGTCGACCGAGAATTACGGTGCGGGCGGCCAGTTGCTGGCCGACCGCGATGCGCCTGTTGTCAAGGGAGACGCACATGCGGACCCCCGACAATGAGACGCTAGACGGCACCCCCGAACGCTCGTGCATTCTCACCCGCGAGCGCGCGTCGCCTGCGGCGCTGATCCGGCTCGCGCTCGCCCCTGACGGGCGGGTGCTGCCGGATGTGCGCGCCAAGGCGCCCGGGCGCGGGGCGTGGATCGGGGTGGATCGCGTCGAACTCGAACAGGCGATCGCAAAGGGGAAATTACGCGGTGCGCTGGCACGTGCGTTCAAGACCGGCGAGTTCACGATCCCCGACGATCTGCCGGCGCTGATCGCAGCCGCGCTGGAGCGCAACGCCCTCGATCGGCTCGGACTGGAGTCACGCGGCGGCACGGTGCTGACCGGCGCGGAGCGGATCGAAACCGCCGCGCGCTCGGGCAAGCTCCACGCACTCTATCATGCCGCCGACGCGGCCGAGGATGGCTGCCGCAAGCTGGCACAGGCGTGGCGCGTCGGGTCCGATCGCGAAGGTTCCGACGTCAGGGGCTTGGCACTGCCGGTCGCGCGCCCCATATTGTCGTTGGCGCTGGGCCGCGAAAATGTGGTACACATCGGCGTCATCGACCGCGCTGCGGCCAAACGACTCAGCGAAGCGCTCGATCGTTGGCTGCACTTTATCGGCCCTGATCTGAATACAGCACCTTGCGCTACGGCCGCGCAAGGCGCATCGGCGCCCGGCATTGCCGAGGCGACCACTACCGGCCGTGAGACTGCACGAGGAATTTGAGTGAGCGAGACCGACAACGACAAGCCGAAACTCGGAATGCGCCAGCCGCTGGGGCTCAAGCGCACGGTCGAGACCGGCAAGGTGAAGCAGAGCTTCAGCCACGGCCGTAGCAATACGGTGGTGGTCGAGGTGAAGCGTCGCCGCGTGCTCGGTCCGCAAGGCGGTGCGCCTGAAGCGGCGACCCCGGCGCCCGAGCCGACGCCGGCGCCCGCCGCACCGGTCGCCCCCGCGCGTCCCGCGCCACGCCCGCCGGTCTCGAACGAGACTCCGCAGGAGCGCCAGGCGCGTCTGCTGCGCGAGGCCGAGGACCAGCGGATGCACACGCTGGAGGAAACCCGCCGCCGCGAGGACGCCGAGCGTCAGCGCGCCGCCGAGGAAGAGCGTCGTCGTGCCGAAGAGCGCGCGCGTGCCGAAACCGAAGCCGCTGCGAAGGCTGCGGAGCCGGCTCCCGCGCCTGAGCCGGCTGCACCGGAGCCGGTCGCTGCACAGCCCGCGCCCGCGGCTGCGCCGACACCAGCCCCCGCGCCGACACCGGCCCCCGCGCCGGTAGAGGCCGCTGCACCGACCCCGGCTCCTGCGCCCGCACCGACCCCGGCGCCGGCGGCAGCGACGCCCGCGGCACCGGTTGCCGCGGCTCCGACGCCCGCTCCCGCGCCGCGCCCTGCTTCGACGCCGGCCCCAGCGCCGACGTTGGCGCTGGGTCGTGACCCGTCGCTGCCCGCCCCGCGTCGCTTCTCGCCGGTCGCGCGTCCCGAAATCCCCAAGCCGCAGCCCAAGCCCGCGCCGGCTCCGACGCCCACGCCGACCCCGGCAGCGTCGACCGCCTCTGGCGGTGGCAGCAGCAACGCCCCGCGCAGCCTGCCCAGCGGTCAGGCCACCCCGCGCAACAACAGCCCGGCGCGTCCGCAGCAGCGTGATCGCAAGGGTGACGAGCGTCGTGGCGGCAAGCTGACCGTCACGCGCGCGCTCAACGAGGACGGTGCACGCGCGCGCAGTCTCGCGGCGCTGAAGCGTGCGCGCGAGAAGGAGAAGCGTGGTTTCGGCGGCCCGCGCGAGCCGCAGGCCAAGCAGGTCCGCGACGTGCAGGTGCCGGAAGCGATTACCGTCCAGGAACTCGCGAACCGCATGGCGGAGCGTGGTGCGGATCTGGTCAAGACGTTGTTCAAGATGGGCATGCCCGTCACGATGACGCAGACGATCGATCAGGACACCGCCGAACTGTTGGTGACCGAATTCGGCCACAACATCGTCCGCGTGTCGGATTCCGACATCGATCTCGCGATGGACACCACCGAGGATGCGGCGGAAACGCTGCAGACGCGTCCGCCGGTCGTGACGATCATGGGCCATGTCGATCACGGCAAGACCTCGCTGCTCGACGCGTTGCGCGGCACCGACGTGGTGCGCGGCGAGGCCGGTGGCATCACCCAGCATATCGGCGCCTATCAGGTGACGCTGAAGGACAAGTCGAAGGTCACCTTCCTCGACACGCCGGGCCACGAGGCGTTCACCGCGATGCGCGCGCGCGGTGCCGACGTCACTGACATCGTGGTGCTGGTGGTCGCCGCCGACGACGGGCTGATGCCGCAGACGATCGAGGCGATCAATCACACCAAGGCATCGGGCAAGCCGATGATCGTGGCGATCAACAAGATCGACAAGCACGAGGCGAACGCACAGCGCGTTCGCGAGCGTCTGCTCGAGCACAACATCCAGGTCGAAATGATGGGCGGCGAGACGCAGGACGTCGAAGTGTCCGCGCTCAAGAAGATCGGGCTCGACGAGCTGATCGAGAAGATCCAGCTCCAGGCCGAATTGCTCGACCTGAAGGCGAACCCGGATCGTGCGGCCGAGGGCAGCGTGATCGAGGCGAAGCTCGACAAGGGCCGCGGTCCGGTCGCGACCGTGCTGGTCACGCGCGGCACGCTGAAGGTCGGCGACGTGTTCGTGGTCGGTGCGGAGAGCGGCAAGGTCCGTGCGCTGGTCGACGACAAGGGGCGTCAGCTCAAGTCGGCGGGTCCGTCGATGCCGGTCGAGGTGCTGGGTCTGTCGGGCACGCCATCGGCGGGCGATCAGTTGCAGGTGGTCGAGAACGAGCAGCGGGCACGCGAAGTCGCCGAATATCGTCAGAGCGTGGTGCTTCAGAAGCGCACGACCACGGCGCCGACCAGCCTCGAGAACATGTTCTCGGCGCTGCGTGCGAACGCCGCGATCGAATATCCGCTGGTCGTGAAGGCGGATACGCAGGGTACGGTCGAGGCGATCGTCGCGTCGATCAACAAGATTTCGACCGACCTGATCCGTGCGCGCGTGCTGCACGCCGGCGTCGGCGGGATCACCGAGAGCGACGTGACGCTGGCGGGCGCCAGCGGCGCGCCGATCATCGGCTTCCACGTCCGCGCCAACGCCAAGGCGCGCGAGATCGCCGAGCGGCAGAAGGTGGCGTTGAAATACTATGACGTCATCTACGACCTGATCGACGAGATCCGGGCGGGCATGGCGGGCGAGCTCGGGCCGGAAGCGTTCGAAACCGTCGTCGGTCGTGCGGAAATCCGCGAGGTCTTCTCGGCGGGCAAGCATGGTCGCGCGGCCGGTCTGCTCGTCACCGAGGGTGTCATCCGCAAGGCGCTCAAGGCGCGCATCACGCGCAACGACGTCATCATCTACAATGGTGAGATCGCGTCGCTGCGCCGCTTCAAGGACGACGTGCCGGAAGTGCGCGCCGGTCTGGAATGCGGCGTCACGTTCACGCAGAACTTTGTCGACATCAAGGCGGGGGATTACCTCGAAACCTTCGAGGTCGAACTGCGCGAGCGCACGCTGTAAGCGACTGTAAATAGCCCTCTCCCCGCTGGGGAGAGGCTTGGGTGAGGGGCCGCTACGGACGCTGGTCTTGGTGAGACCCCTCTCCTCACCCCGCCCCTCTCCGCAGAGGGGAGAGGGAGATCATGAATGACCGACAAGCCAGAAAAATCTGTCCGCACGCTACGCGTCGGCGAGCAGGTCCGTCACATCCTGTCCGAAGTCCTCCAGCGCGGCGACGTGCATGACGAGACGCTCGCCAGCCATATGGTGAGCATCACCGAGGTGCGCATGTCGCCCGACCTGCGCCACGCGACAGTGTTCGTGAAGCCGCTGCTCGGCAAGGACGAAGAAGCGGTGCTCAAGGCGCTGCGCACCAACACCGCCTATCTGCAACGCGAAGTCGCGACGCGGGTGAAAATGAAATATGCCGCGCGGCTGAAGTTTCTGGCCGACGACAGCTTCGACGAGGGCAGCCATATTGACGCGCTGCTGCGCAAGCCCGAGGTGGCGCGCGATCTGGGCGACGACTGATGTCTCCGTTAGCATCGCTACTTCGGCAGCGCTCACGTTCTGAATCGAGCCGTGGTGCGATGAACTCACAGCGCCGCGGTAGTTGGCGTCTGGTTCTGGCGACGGGCAACCTGCCGATGGCGTTGCCGTTCTGGAGATCGTGAACGATCGCCGTGTCAGATGGGCAACAGCACCCGGCACGCTGATCTTCGCGATCGAGGGCTTGGTGCAGGATACCGGCGGCCGCACGATCGACTTGATCAAAGCTGTTCGAGGTGCCGGTCAGGACTTTCGTAAACATCGCCTTTCGTAACCAGCTTGACGCGCGCGTCGCGTGTGCCCCGCATCTTCCGACGGCCAAGTGCCTGACGCGAATAGGCCGACGGATCAAAGCCCTTATCTGACCGTAGTTTTTCTTCGACGGCAAAGGGTCTACCGGCACCGACGGTGCTATTTCGGCGGACCAGTCGGGCAATGGCGTCAACAGCCGGGTGAGCGCTCGCGACCCATGAAGGCGCATCGCTCCAGAAATCCGACGCGCACACGTCGGCACCGCCGGGACCGTCGTCCAAGACCCATGCCACATGCGTCGTATCGTTTAAGGGTCGGTCCGCCTGTGCGATAACCAGCCACGCTCCGCCCGAACATGCGCCCTGATAACGATCCTGCACCACAATGATCGGGCAGAGACCGGGCGGCACGGTGCTGGACATGATTGTCGTCATCCGGTCTGACGGGTGCATGGCCAAGCTCTATTTCTACTACGCCAGCATGAACGCCGGCAAGTCGACCAACCTGCTGCAAGCCGACTTCAACTATCGCGAGCGCGGGATGGCGACGATGCTGTTTACCGCGGCGGTCGATGATCGCTTTGCCGCGGGGACAATCTCCTCGCGGATCGGGCTGTCCGCCCCTGCGACGATGTTCGACCCGACCACCGACATCGCCGCCGGCGTGCTGCGACGCCACGCCGACACGCCGCTCGCCTGCGTGCTGGTCGACGAGGCGCAGTTCCTCACCGCCACGCAGGTCGACCAGCTTGCCGCGTTGGCGGATCGCGCGGGCATACCGGTGCTCGCCTACGGGCTGCGCACCGATTTCCGCGGCGCGCTGTTCGAGGGCTCGGCGCGGCTGCTGGCGCTGGCGGACTCTTTGGTCGAGATCAAATCTGTATGCGCCTGCGGGCGTAAGGCGACGATGAACCTGCGCGTCGATGCCGACGGCCGTCCGGTCGCAGAGGGGCGGCAGACCGAGATCGGCGGTAATGATCGCTATGTTGCGCTGTGCCGGCGGCATTTCGGCGAGGCATTGCATGATCATGGCTAACGGCGGCTCCTGAGCTATTCATGTCCGTGCATACGTGCCAAACGAAGATCATGACCGCCTCGACCTTCAGCCTTGCTGGCTACGCCTTCGATGCCGACAAGGGATGCTTCACGTGCATCCATGTCATTGAGGGCACCCCCGTTCTCCTGTTTCTTCATGAGGCCAGCGGCGACCTGCAATTCATGTGCGGCGCTCATGATCATGACTTCACTGCCGATTGTCGCTTCGTACACGCCGCACACGTGGTGGCCCGCCATCCGGATTTGTCGTCGCTTCCGATCGTCGATTTGGGACACGTCGCGGAAAGGGCGGACACGCGATCGCCTTGGCTAGTCCTGCCACTACCAGACGATCAGTTGATCGACTGACCACCTCGCGCCTAGCCATGCCCCCTGCCCCGCCCTATCTGCGCGGGCATGAACCCCAATGGCATCATATGGTCAGCGGCGATCTGGATCATTCCGCTCGTCATCGCGATCGTCTTCCATGAGGTCGCGCACGGCTTGGCCGCGCGCGCGCTCGGCGATCCGACCGCGCAGGAGCAGCGTCGGCTGTCGCTTAATCCGCTGCGCCACGTCGATCCGGTCGGCACCGTCATCCTGCCGCTGATGCTCGCGATCGCCAAGGCACCGGTGTTCGGCTGGGCGAAGCCGGTACCGGTCGACTCGCGCCGCCTCCCCAACCCGCGCCGCGACATGATGCTGGTCGCGCTCGCCGGGCCGGGATCAAACCTCGTGCTGGCGCTGGTCGGCGCGGTGCTGCTGGGGCTGTTCACGCGCGACATCTATGGCGTCGCGCCGGGCAGCCTCACCGCGTTCGTCGCCGCCAACCTGCTCAACTTCGTCCTCATCAACGTCTTTCTTGCGATCTTCAACCTAATCCCGCTGCCGCCGTTCGACGGGGGGCATGTCGTCGCCGGTCTGTTGCCCGAGCGGATGGCGCAGCGCTGGGACCGGCTCGCGCGGTTCGGCTTTCCGCTGCTGATCGTGTTGCTGCTGGTTCTGCCGTCGCTGGTGCCGGGCGCGAACATCGTCCAGCGACTCGTCCAGCCACCCGCGCAGGCGCTCGCCGAATGGTATCTCGCGCTGGCGGGAGCGATTGGCGCGTGACGCTCCACGGATGGCTGATCCTCGACAAGCCGCTCGGGCTCGGCTCGACGCAGGGCGTGTCGGCGGCGAAGCGCGCACTGCGCACCGGCGGCTATGGCAAGGCCAAGGTCGGGCATGGCGGAACGCTCGATCCGCTGGCGACAGGCGTGCTGCCGATCGCGATCGGCGAGGCGACCAAGCTGGCCGGGCGGATGCTCGACAGCGACAAGGTCTATGATTTCACGATCCGCTTCGGCGAGCAGACCGACACGCTCGACGGCGAGGGTAAGGTGATCGCGACCAGTGACACGCGCCCGACCGCGGAGGCACTTAAGGCGACCCTGCCGCGCTTCACCGGACCGATCGCGCAGGTGCCGCCGGCCTATTCGGCGCTTAAGGTCGACGGGCAGCGCGCCTATGATCTCGCGCGTGCTGGCGAGGACGTGGTGCTGGCGACGCGCGAGGTGACGATCCACGCGCTGACGGTCGCGACCGCACTCGACGACCGACCGCTGGAGCAGGCGACGC
Source organism: Sphingomonas sp. NPDC079357 (assembly GCF_044901155.1). Lineage (NCBI taxonomy): Bacteria > Pseudomonadati > Pseudomonadota > Alphaproteobacteria > Sphingomonadales > Sphingomonadaceae > Sphingomonas > Sphingomonas sp. NPDC079357. The sequence continues at coordinate 308,156 of NZ_JBJDOM010000002.1, read as the reverse complement.
TCACCGCACACGTCTCCAAGGGTACGTACATCCGCAGCCTCGCGCGCGATATTGCGCTGGCGCTCGGCACGGTCGGCCATGTCACTTATCTGCGCCGGACGAAGGCCGGGCCGTTCTCCCTCGATCAGGCGATTACGCTGGACAAACTGGATGAAATCGCTAAGGCGCGCAGCCTTGAACACTTTCTCCTGCCATTGAGCGCAGGGCTGGACGACATCCCGGCTCTCGCACTCACGCCCGACCAGGCAGGGGCGCTCCGTCAGGGGCGTGTGCTGGCCGGGATCGCCGCCGACGACGGTCAGGCCTTTGCCATGCTGGGTGAGTCACCTGTCGCATTGGTAGAGGTGGAGCAAGGCTCCGTTCGCGTCGTCCGTGGCTTCAACTTGTCAAAGATGTCGTAGGAACACATATGTCGATTACCGCAGAACGCCGTCAGGAAGTCATCAAGGACAACGCCCGCGCCGAAGGCGACACCGGTTCGCCCGAGGTCCAGGTCGCGATCCTGACGGAGCGGATCAAGAACCTGACCGAGCACTTCAAGGGCCACGCCAAGGACAACCACTCCCGCCGCGGTCTGCTGATGATGGTCAACAAGCGTCGTTCGCTGCTCGACTATCTCCGCAAGAAGGATGGTGACCGGTATTTGGCGCTCATCGCCAAGCTCGGCCTCCGCAAGTAACATCAAGGGGCGGCCCGCAAGGTCGCCCCTTTTGTCATCCCGGTGTAAGCCGGGTCCAGCATGTAAGAGCGCCAGACGGCGCTTTCCCGGCCCGCTGGAGCCGGGACGGAAGAGGCGGCAATACGGCCATATCTTCCCGGGCCACTATCGGCCCGCACGCAGGCCCCCCGCGCATCGGGTGCGGGGAGTGAAGGAAATCAGATGTTCGATACCAAGAAGGTGGAAATCCAGTGGGGCGGCAAGACGCTGACCCTGGAGACGGGCAAGGTCGCCCGCCAGGCCGACGGCGCGGTGATCGCGACGCTCGGCGAAACGGTGGTGCTGTGCGCCGTGACCGCCGCCAAGACCGTGAAGGAAGGGCAGGATTTCTTCCCGCTCACCGTTCACTATCAGGAGAAGTTCTCCGCCAGCGGCCGCATCCCCGGCGGCTTCTTCAAGCGTGAGCGTGGCGCGACCGAGCGTGAGACGTTGGTCAGCCGCCTGATCGATCGCCCGATCCGCCCGTTGTTCCCGGAAGGCTTCTACAACGAGATCAACTGCATCGCGCAGGTGATGTCGTATGACGGCGAGAACGAGCCCGATCTGCTGGCAATGATCGCGGCCTCGGCGGCGATGACGCTGTCGGGCGTCCCGTTCATGGGTCCGATCGGCGCGGCGCGCGTCGGCTATCAGGACGGCGAGTATATCCTCAACCCGTCCGACGCGCAGGTCGTCGAGGGCGAGCTGGACCTGATGGTCGCCGCCACGCATGACGCGGTGATGATGGTCGAGTCGGAGGCCAAGGAGCTGTCCGAGGACGTGATGCTCGGCGCGGTGATGTTCGCGCACAAGGCGTCGCAGGACATCATCAACGCGATCATCGATCTGGCCGAGCAGGCGGCGAAGGAGCCGTGGGAGCTGAAGGTTCAGGCCGACAGCGCAGCCGTCAAGACCAAGCTGAAGAAGCTGATCGGCAAGGATCTGGAGGCGGCCTACAAGCTGACCGACAAGCAGGCGCGCCAGACCGCGATCAACGCCGCGCGCACCAAGGCGCGTGACGGCATGGCCGACCTGAAGGACAGCGATCCGCAGGCGTATCTCGCCAGCCTGAAGCTGGTGAAGAAGCTGGAGGCGGATATCGTCCGCACCGCGATCCTGAAGACCGGCCGCCGTATCGACGGACGCGACACCAAGACGGTGCGTCCGATCGAAGCGGAAGTCCACTTCCTGCCGCGTGCGCACGGCTCGGCGCTGTTCACGCGTGGCGAGACGCAGACGATCGCGACCACGACGCTGGGCACCCGCGATGCGGAGCAGATGATCGACGGTCTGAACGGCCTGTCGTATCAGCATTTCATGCTGCACTATAACTTCCCGCCCTATTCGGTCGGTGAAGTGGGCCGCTTCGGCGCGCCGGGTCGTCGCGAAGTCGGCCATGGCAAGCTGGCGTGGCGCGCGCTGCATCCGGTGCTGCCGACCAAGGAAGAGTTTCCGTACACGATCCGTGTCACCAGCGACATCACCGAGTCGAACGGCTCGTCGTCGATGGCGACGGTCTGCGGTGGCTCGCTGTCGATGATGGACGCGGGCGTGCCGCTGAAGCGCCCGGTGTCGGGGATCGCGATGGGTCTGATCCTCGAGGGCAAGGACTTTGCGGTCCTGTCGGACATCCTCGGCGACGAGGATCACCTCGGCGACATGGACTTCAAGGTGGCCGGCACCAGCGAGGGTATCACCGCGCTGCAGATGGACATCAAGATCTCCGGCATCACCGAAGAGATCATGAAGGTCGCGCTGGCGCAGGCGCATGAGGGCCGCGCGCACATCCTGGCCGAAATGGCCAAGGCGCTCGACTCGACGCGTACCGAGCTGTCGGCGCACGCGCCGCGCATCGAGACGTTCACGATCGACAAGTCGAAGATCCGCGAAGTGATCGGCACCGGCGGCAAGGTGATCCGCGAGATCGTCGCCACCACCGGCGCGAAGGTCGACATCGATGACGAGGGCGTCATCAAGGTGTCGTCGTCGGATCACGCGCAGATCGACGCCGCGATCAAGTGGATCAAGGGGCTGGTCGAAGAGGCCGAGGTCGGCAAGATCTACGACGGCAAGGTCGTCAACATCGTCGATTTCGGCGCGTTCGTGAACTTCATGGGTGGCAAGGACGGTCTCGTCCACGTCAGCGAAATGAAGAACGAGCGTGTCGAGAAGCCGGGCGACGTCGTGACCGAGGGTCAGGCCGTGAAGGTCAAGGTCCTCGAGATCGATCCGCGCGGCAAGGTTCGCCTGTCGATGCGCGTCGTCGATCAGGAAACCGGCGCCGAGCTGGAAGACACCCGCCCCGCACGCGAGCCGCGTGAGCGCAGCGACCGCGGCGGCGACCGTGGCCCGCGCCGTGACGGCGGCAGCCGCGATGGCGGTGGCCGTGGCGGCGATCGCGGCGGTGACCGTGGTGGTGATCGCGGCGGCCCGCGTCGCGAAGGTCGTGGCCCGCGCCGCGAGCGCGGCGAAGGTGGTGGCAAGGAAGAGGGCGATGCGCCCGCTTTCGCGCCGGCCTTCCTGACCAACGATCGCGACTAATCGCTTCGCTTTGCGTGCAGCAAGCGGATGGCCCCGGCAGCAATGCCGGGGCCATTTTCGTTTGGGGTAGTCCCGTGACCTCACGTTCAAAGCGTCACCCCGGCGAAGGCCGGGGTCCAGTCGGGAAGGCCGTGGTGGTCGAACGGTTCGCATCGCCACCAGCCGCTCGCAACTGGAGCCCGGCCTTCGCCGGGGTGACAGCAGTAGGGAGCGTCATCACGGGTGCAGCGAAACAATCTAGGGCCGGATCAGGCCGCTCTGGATTGCCGCGCTACGCTCGCAATGACGGCGCGCTTACTCCACCCCACGCTCGAACGGCGCCGCCGGCAGGTCCGCGCCGTCGAACAGGTTCGTGAACGGCGCATCGCTCCACGCGTAGCGAACCTTCGTCACGCCCGCGGCATTCGCGCCCGCGAGCACCACCGTATCGCCCCGCGCCTCGGCCGGCACGAAGCGGCACGTCTCTCCCGCGCAGGCCTCGAACCCGATCGCCTGCCCTGCGCTATACGTGTGCAGCCCGTCGGTGACATTGCGATAGCGCACGACCAGATCACTGCCACTACGCGACACGCCCGCGACCTCCGGCCCGCTGCGCAGCCCCGGCTGGCCATAAGCGACCACCCGCGCGAGCCGTGCCAGCCGCTCGCCGACCACCGTCTTCTGCGTCGGATGGATGTCGAACCGGTCGCCGACGTCCAGCGTCACCGCCAGCCCGGCGTTGGCGTCCTGCGCAACCGCCTGCGCCTGCGCTTCGCGCAGCTCCGCCCAGCCCGACTGCACCGGCGCGGCGGACGGCTTGCCGTAGGAGGTGAGCTGGACGACGAAGAACGGCAAGGCCGGCGCGGCGAAGGTCCGCCGCCAGTCCGCCATCAGCAACGTCATCAGCTCGCGATAGGTCGATGCCTCGCCGGCGTTCGACTCGCCCTGATACCAGGCGGCGAGCTTCAGCCCATAGCCGGCGAGCGGCGCGATCATGCCGTTGTGCAGCGTCGCGAGGCTGTTGGGCACGTCCCACGGCGCGGGCGCGATCTTCTCGCCGGTCAGCGCGCGGCCCTGCAAATAGCGCCACGGCCCGGCGAACGGCACCAGCGTCCCGTCGGCCAGTTCCAGCCCGCGCGGCGCGGCACCGGTCAGCCCGCCGCCGTTCGCGCCACCGAGCACGCGCATCGCGACGACGTTGCGACCGACCTTCCACGTCCCCTTGGGCGCGTCGTAATGCCGCCACGCCCAATTGACGCTGCCGCCGCCGACATAGCGGCCGTTGACCCAGGTTTCTTCGTACTGATCGATCGGCCCGAGCTGCAGCGTCTTTGCGGCCGCGACCTGCTCGGCGGTGAGGTCGATCGTGCCGCGCAGCCACACCACTCCCTCGAACGCAGCGAGCGCGGGCACGCCCGCTTCCTTCCAGGCCGAGGTCGGGATCGTCGCCCACTTGCTGTCGTCGAAGTCGGGCCGCCGGAAGGCCGCCTGACGCGCGGCGGCCGGGTCATGCGCCTTCCACCATGCCTCGCGCCGCGCGCCGTCCTGCGCCAGCGCCTTGCCCGGATCCCGGCCGTAGAGATCGACCGCCGCGATCCCGTCCTTAAGTCGCGGAATCGTCGCCAGCGACATGGGGCTGATCCAGCTCTCGATCCGCGTCCCGCCCCATTCGGAATTGATGAAGCCGATCGGGACCTTCTCGCTCTGCCGCAGCGAGCGGGCCATGTAGTAACAGACCGCCGAGGCGTCGCCGACCGTGTCCGGCCCGACGCGCTGCCATTTGGCGGGCGCCTCCAGATCGGCGAGCGGCTCCGCGCGACTGGTGTCGGGGATCGTGGCATAACGCAGGTCGGGGTCGGCCGGGGTCTGCAATGCGCCCCAGGCATTGGTCGATTGCTTGACCATGAACTCCATGTTCGATTGGCCGCCGCACAGGAAGACGTCGCCGACCATGATGTCGTTCAGCGTCTGCCCGCCGTCGACCGTGAGCATATAGGGCCCGCCAGCGGCCTGCGCCGGCAGCGTCGCACGCCAGCGCCCCTGCGCGTCGGCGGTGGCAGAGGCGCTCTGCTGGCCGAGCCGCACCGTCACCGCCGCGTTCGGCGCGCCCTGACCCCACACGGCGATCGGCCGGTCGCGCTGGAGCACGGCATGATCCGCGAAGATGTGCGCGAAGCGCGGCGTCGCCACCTGTGCCCCCGCGGGCGCGGCCAGCGCCATTGCCGATCCCGCCACCAACATGCGCCACATCGCCATCATCCCCTCCATCGCTTTGTTAGCGCTCACGTATCGCACGCGGCGGGGGCTCGCCAAGCGTCAATCGCGATAGGAGCGATCGATCCGGTCGAGCTTGCGCAACAAGGCCGGCCACGCCAGCCCGCGCGCCAGCATCCCGACACCGGCGGGCGGCGATTGCCGCGCGACCTTGTCCCCAACACCCTGCGGCGGCGTATGCAGGCCATCGGCACCGGCGGCGAGCATCAACACCTGCGCCTCGCACGCGCGTTCGAGGAAATAGAGTCGCAGGAAGCACGATGCGACCGAGTCCCCCACCGTCAACGTGCCGTGGTTGCGCAAAATCATCGCGTGGCGCGAACCGAGATCGGCGACCAGCCGCTCGCGCTCCTCAAGGTCGGTCGCGATCCCCTCATATTCATGATAGGCGACGTCGTGCGACGCGATCATCGCGGTCTGGGTATGCGGCAACAGCCCGCACGCCATTGCCGACACCGCCTGCCCGTGCGGCGTGTGGAGATGCATCACCGCCTGCGCATCGTCGCGCGCCATGTGGATCGCCGAGTGGATCGTAAACCCGGCCGGATTGACCGGATGCGCGCTCGCGCCGACCGGCTGCCCGTCTACGTCAATCTTGACCAGCGAGGAGGCGGTGATCTCCTCGAACATCATGTCATAGGGGTTGATGAGGAAATGATGCTCCGGCCCTGGTACCCGCGCCGACAGATGCGTGAAGATCAGATCGTCCCAGCCATAGAGCGCCACCAGCCGGTAGGCGGCGGCCAGATCGACCCGCGCCTCCCACTCGCCCGGAGCCATCAACGTCGAATCCACCGTCGCGAGCGATGCCATCAGCCTGTCCTCTCCAGCTTTTGACAGCGATGTTAATACAGGCGCTGGACGTCCGCCAGCGGGCTCGCATCTCCTGGGCTTGAGGATATAACGGAGATCATACGCGTTTCATCGAGCGGAGCGGCGTCCTGTCCGCTTCGACAGCAGGACCGACATGACCGATACCAACGGATTTTGCCCCACCCGCCGCGGGGCACTCGTCAGCGGCGCCGCCGCTGCTTCCACCGTCGCGCTGCCGCTTGATGCGCAGCCGCTGCCCGCCGAGACGCCCGCCGCCACCGTTCCGGTGTCGTTCACCGTCAACGGCAAGAAGCGCGCGCTCGACCTCGACCCGCGCGTCACGCTGCTCGACGCGTTGCGTGAGCATCTGCAGCTGACCGGCAGCAAAAAAGGCTGCGACCATGGCCAGTGCGGTGCGTGCACGGTGATGGTCGAGGGCAAACGAATCAACTCGTGCCTGACGCTCGCGGTGATGCACGATGACGACAGCATCACGACCATCGAAGGGCTCGGCAGGCCGGGCGACCTGCACCCGATGCAGGCCGCGTTCGTCAAGCACGACGGCTATCAATGCGGCTATTGCACCCCCGGCCAGATTATGGCGGCGGTGGCGATGTTGCAGGAGGTGAAGGACGGCGTGCCGAGCTACGTTTCGCCCGACCTCACCGCCGCCGGTCGCATCGACGCGCAGGAAGTCCGTGAGCGGATGAGCGGCAACATCTGCCGCTGCGCCGCTTATTCAAATATCGTTGCCGCGATCGCCGATGTCGCGGGTGCGGAGGACGTCGCATGAAGCCCTTCACCTACGAGCGCGCCACCTCCCCCGCCGCTGCCGCCGCCGCGGTCGCCGCGAAGCCGGGCGCGAAGTTCGTCGCCGGCGGCACCAATCTGCTCGACCTGATGAAGCTGCAGATCGAGGCGCCGACGCATCTGGTCGACATCAACCGGCTCGGGCTCGACACGATCGAGGCGACACCGGATGGCGGCTTACGCGTCGGGGCTCTGGTCCGCAACACCGCGCTCGCCGCCGACCAGCGCGTCCGCCGCGACTACGGCGTGCTCAGCCGCGCGTTGCTATCGGGTGCGTCGGGACAGTTGCGGAACAAGGCGACGACCGCGGGCAACCTGCTCCAGCGGACGCGCTGCCCGTACTTCTATGACACCAATCAGGCGTGCAACAAGCGCAAGCCCGGCTCGGGCTGCGCGGCGCTGGGCGGCTACAGCCGCGCGCTGGCGGTGATCGGCACCAGCAAGGATTGCATCGCGACCCATCCCAGCGACATGGCGGTAGCAATGCGCGCGCTCGACGCGACCGTAGAAACGGTCGACGGCGGCGGACGCACTCGCGTGATCCCGATCGCCGACTTCCACCGCCTGCCCGGCAGTACGCCGTGGATCGAGACCGCGCTCTCGCCCGGAGAGATGATCACCGCCGTCACGCTCCCACCGCCGGTGCGCGGCACGCATATCTATCGCAAGGTCCGCGACCGCGCCTCTTACGCCTTTGCGACGGTTTCGGTCGCGGCGATCCTGCCCGAAAGCGGCACGCCCCGCTTCGCCTTCGGTGGCGTCGCGCACAAGCCGTGGCGGGTTGCCGCCGCCGAGGCGCGGCTGGACGGTGGCGCGAAGGCGATCGCCGCCGCCGCGCTCGCCGGTGCGACGCCGACATCGCAGAACGCCTATAAAATCCCGCTGGTCGAGCGCACGCTGGCCGCGGTGCTCGCCGAAGGACGCGCAGCATGAAGTTCGACACCCCCGCCGGCCGCAACCCGATTGACCAGCAGAAGGTCATCGGCAAGCCCACCGACCGTATCGACGGCCCGCTCAAGGTCACCGGCACTGCACCTTATGCCTTCGAGCGCAACGACGTCGCCCCGAACCACGCCTACGGCGTGATCGTCGGCGCAGCCGTCGCCAAGGGGCGCATCACGCGGATCGACATTGCCGATGCGCAGCGCGCACCCGGTGTGGTGTCGGTCGTCACCTACGAGAACGCCGGCAAGCTCGGCAAGGCCAAGGCACATACCGCGACGATGCTCGCCGGTCCGGAGGTCGAGCATTACGATCAGGCGATTGCGATCGTCGTCGCCGAGACGTTCGAGCAGGCACGCGACGCCGCCAAACGCGTGCGCGTCGACTATGCGCGCGCCAGGGGCAAATATGAGCTGAAAGCGGCCAAGGACGGCGCGCCGATCGCCAAGGGCGACAAGATGAAAACCGTGCGCGGCGACTTCGCCGGCGCGTTCGCCAGCGCCCCGGTCAAGCTCGACGCCACCTACACCACGCCCGACCAGAGCCACATGATGATGGAGCCGCACGCGACGATCGCGGCGTGGAACGGCGATGAACTGACCTTGTGGACCAGCAACCAGATGATCGCCTGGGCGGTGCGCGACATGAGCGAGACGCTGCTGATCCCCAAGGAAAAGATCCGTGTCCTCTCGCCCTATGTCGGCGGCGGTTTCGGGGGCAAATTGTGGGTGCGGTCCGATGCGGTGATGGCCGCGCTCGCGGCGAAGGCGGCGGGGCGCCCGGTCAAGGTCGCGCTCGCGCGGCAGCAGCTGATGAACAACACCACGCACCGCCCCGCGACGATCCAGCGCATCCGGATCGGCGCGAACAAGGCGGGCAAGATCACCGCGATCGCGCATCAGACGTGGTCGGGCGATCTACCCGGCGGTGGCCCGGAGACGGCCGCCAATCAGACGCAATTGCTCTACGCCGGCGACAACCGGCTGACCGAGACGCATCTTGCGGTGCTCGACCTGCCCGAGGCCAACGCGATGCGCGCGCCCGGCGAAGCGCCCGGCCTGATGGCGCTTGAGGTCGCGATGGACGAAATGGCGGAGAAGCTGGGGATGGACCCGGTGCGCTTCCGCATCGTCAACGACACGATGGTCGATCCCGAGCAGCCGGAGCGGGAGTTCTCCGACCGCAACCTCGTCCGCTGTCTCGAAGAGGGTGCGGCAAAGTTCGGCTGGAACCGCCGCAACCCGAAACCGGCGCAGGTGCGCGACGGCGACTGGCTGGTCGGCATGGGCATGGCCGCGGCGTTCCGCAACAACATGAACATGAAGTCGGGCGCGCGCGTCGGGATCGACCGCAAGGGCATGGTGACGGTCGCGACCGACATGACCGACATCGGCACCGGCAGCTACACGATCATCGCGCAGACCGCCGCCGAGATGCTCGGGGTGCCGCTCGACAAGGTCATCGTGTTGCTCGGCGACAGCCGCTTCCCGGTCTCGTCCGGCTCGGGCGGGCAATGGGGCGGCAACAGCTCGACCGCGGGCGTCTATGCCGCCTGCGTCGACCTTCGCCGCCGCATCGCGCAGAAGCTGGGCTTCAATTCCGACGACGTCACCTTCGCCGACGGTAAGGTGTCGAGCGGCAACCGCGCGGTCGATCTTGCGAAGGCGGCAGGCGACGAGGGGATCAGCGGCGAGGACTCGATGGAGTACGGCACGCTGGAGAAGGATTACGCGCAAGCGACCTTCGGCGCGCATTTCGTCGAGGCGGCGGTCAACGTCTTTACTGGCGAAATCCGCGTGCGGCGGATGTCGGGCGTCTATGATGCCGGGCGCATCCTCAACCCGACGTCGGCGCGCAGCCAGGTGATCGGCGGGATGACGATGGGGATCGGCGCGGCGCTGATGGAAGATGCGGTGGTCGACGCGCGGTTCGGCTATTTCGTGAACCACGATCTCGCCGAATATCACGTCCCCGTGCATCTCGACGTGCCGCATCAGGAGGTTGTGTTCCTCGACACGCTCGACGACAAGACCTCGCCGATGAAGGCCAAGGGCGTCGGCGAACTCGGGCTGTGTGGCGCGGCGGCGGCGGTGGCGAACGCCGTCTACAACGCCTGCGGCGTCCGCATCCGGGACTATCCGTTGACGCTCGACAAGGTGCTGGAGGGATTACCGATGGCGTGAAGGAGGGCGGCTCCCGCTGCTCCCGCCACGTCATTCCCGCGCAGGCGGGAAACCAGACGCGCAGGCATGTCAATAGAGGCGCAACGTCAGAGGTTCTGGATTCCCGCCTGCGCGGAAATGACGGGGTTATGGACGGTCACCCCCTCCCGTTCGTGCTGAGCCTGTCGAAGCACGGGCTGCAAGCACAGCGCTTTTATCACACGCTTCGACAGGCTCAGCGCGAACGGGAGTTAACGTCCCTAATCCTTCAACAACTCACCCAGCGCCTCGACATTCGCCCCCGCCGGTACGATCCGCCAGCACCCCGGCGCGCGGCTGTCGACGATCGTCACCGCGCCCTTCGGACAGATGCCGAGGCATTTCACCTCGACCACCCCGACCGCTGCCTTGCGTCCCTTGCCGAACCCCGGCTCGCCGCGCAGCGCCTTGGCGAGCGACGTTCTGCCCTTTGCGCCGAACCCGCCGTCCAGCTTTTTCGAGCACTTCCCGCACACCAGCACCGCACCCGTCCAGCCGGCGCGCACCTGATCCTTCATGACTCGGCGCGCGGCTTCCACGTCCGCGCCTCCTCGGCGACGCGCAGCACGTCATAGGCGGCCTGGATCGCCTGAAAGCGCGTCGCGGCGTCCTTGTCGCCAGGCCGCACGTCGGGGTGGTTCGACTTCGCCAGCCGCCGCCACGCCAGCCGCACATCGTCGAACGACGCATCCACCTCCAGCTCCAGCACCTCCAGCGCGCGCATTTCGTCGCGCGAGCGCGTGCCGTCGCCCGATCCGGCCCATGCCTGATGCTTCGACTGCGAGAAGCCGCCCGCGTCGCGCCGCTCGTTCGCCTCGCGCTGCGCGGCCTCCTCGGCGGACAGGCCCTCGAAATAATTCCAGCCGCGGTTGTACTCGGCGGCATGGGCCTGACAGAAATACCAGCGCTCGGGGCTGTTGGGCGACTTGGGCGCAGGGCACGTTCCCGGCTCGGTGCAGCCGTGACGGTCGCACAGCCGCACGGTCGTCGCCTCGCGATTGGCGCCATAGCCGCGCCAGCGGGGAAAGCCCCAGTCGTTCGATCGGGTGGGAATACGTGCCATTCGTGCGGCACATAAGGACGCGTCGCGCCCGCGCCAACCGATCGTGGCCGCGAATTTGCCAGAGGGCCTGTAAGCCGGGTTCTGTCCACCCCGCGAACGGGGATAGGCGACCATTCCTCTCGGCGCGCCGTTGCCGACGCGCTCCAGCAACCAACCCGGGCAGCGGGTGGGAACACACCCCGACGACGCAAGCGCCGCCATGCTGCCCCTATTCGGTCTTGCTCCCGGTGGGGTTTACCGTGCCACGACCGTTACCGGCCGCGCGGTGCGCTCTTACCGCACCCTTTCACCATGACCGGGCCGAGGCCCAGGCCGTCTGCTCTCTGTTGCACTGTCCCTGACTGCGGGCCGAAGCCCGAGCCGGCGGGCGTTACCCGCCACCGTTGTTCCGTGGAGCCCGGACTTTCCTCGGCACGCTTGCGCGCGACGCGGCCGCCCGGCCCTCTGGCGGGGCCCTCTTAGAGAACGCGGACGCGATAGCAAAGCGGATCGTCATTTCGGGCGTAGCGAAGCAATCCAGGGCCGCGCGCGGAACACTGGATTGCTTCGCTACGCTCGCAATGACGAACGGGGGTCAATCATCCCCCTGCGGCCTGGGCAACAGCAAAGCGAGCAGGATCATCCGGCATTCCGCATCCATCTCGCCGTCGATCAGCTCGGGCCGGAAGCGCCGCTGGAATGCCATGATCGCCGCCATCCGGTCGTTCACGTCATAGCCGAACCGCTCCAGCGCGAGGCAGAACGCCGCCTCGCCCCACATCGGATCGACGAGATTCTTGGTCGGCCGCGGCAGCGCCAGCCGTAGCCGCGCGAGCCGATGCCACGGGAACAGCTCGCCCGGATCGCGCTTGCGCAGCGGCGCGACGTCGGAATGACCGACGATATTGCCGCGCGTGATCTCGTACATGTCCTTCAGACGCGCGACGAGCCGGATCACTGCCTCGACCTGCGGTTCCGGGAAGGCGCGATAGCCATGGTCGTGGCCGGGGTTGACGATCTCGATCCCGATCGACGCCGAGTTGACGTCGGTCACGCCGCGCCAATGCGCCGCTCCCGCGTGCCACGCGCGCTTGTCGTCGGCGACCAGCCGGGTGATCGTGCCATCCTCGTCGACGAAATAGTGGCAGGACACCTCGGCGGCCGGATCACGGAGCCGGTCGAGCGCCTCCTGCGCGGTCTTCATCCCGGTATAATGCAGCACGATCATCGAGATCGGCAGCAACCGCTCGTTGAAACTGGGTGACGGCAGCTCGCGGCACCTCATGCGCCCGATCCGCCCGTCCGACGCTCCCCGCCTGCCACCATCGACCTCGCCACCGTTACCCGATGCACCGTCGTTCGCGAAATCAGTGCCCGGTGTAAACCCGGTTGCTGTCGGCCGGGTCGGGAACGCGTTCGTAGAGGCCCCGCGCGCGCGCGCTGGGACGGAGCCGTTCCGATTGCCCGATCACGGTTTCGCCCGCGCCCAGCAGCAGGAACCCGTCCGGTCTGAGCGCCCCGGCCAGCCGCGCCAGCACCTCCTCACGCTGGTGTGGCGCGAAGTAGAACAGCAGGTTGCGACACAGGATCAGGTCGAACTCGCCGATCGGCGGGACGTCGACGATCAGATTGTGCCGGCGATAATGGATCGCCCCCAACAACGTGGCCGAGGCGCGCCAATTGTTGTCGGCGGCCGACTCGAACCATTTCATCATCCGCCTGATCGGCAGTCCACGCTGGATCTCGAATTGCGAATAATGGCCCTCGCGCGCGCGCGCGATCGCGGCGGCGGAAACGTCGGTGGCGACGATCTCCGGCATCGCCCCGCCCGCTTCGGCGAACAACATCGCCAGCGACAGCGGCTCCTGTCCGGTCGCGCAGGCCGCGCACCAGACCCGCATTGGCGCGCGTCCGGCAACAGCCTCCACCGCCCCCTCGATCACGCCGCCATCGCGGAAGAACGACGTTTCCTGATTGAGCAACGCGTCGACGATCTTATCGGCCAGTTGCTTGTCCTTGCCCTCGATCAACCGCGCCGCGAGCTGGTCGACGCGGTCCAGCGCGTACGACTGGAGCAACGGGCCCAGCGACGCCTCGAACCGCCAGCTCCGGCCAACGGCGATACGCTGCCCGGTACGCGCCTCCAGCAGCGCCGCGAACACGCGCGCCGAACCGGAATCGATTTCCGCCATCACGCGCGCCCGCCCGCGCGCCGCGCTGCGATCATCGCGCCGATCTCATGCGGCGCGAGCACCGCATCCGCCAGACCAGCCTCGGCAACGGCACCCGGCATGCCCCAGACGACCGAAGAGTCGCGGTCCTGCACGACGATCGTCCCACCGGCCGCGCGCACCGCCCGCGCTCCCTGAAGGCCGTCGCGCCCCATGCCCGTCAGCACGATCGCCAGCAGCCGCGTGCCATAGGTCTGCGCGAGACTGGTGAACATCGGGTCGACCGACGGCAGATTGCCGGTCGGGCTTGGCGCCTGCGACAATCGCGTAGCGATCTGCCCGTCGGCTTGCGTTGCGGCGAGCAGATGCGCATCGCCGGGCGCGATCAGCACCTCACCCTCCAGCACCCGCCGCCGCTCGTGAGCGATCGTCGACGGGCGTCGTGCGACGGCCCCGATCTGCGCCGCGAAATAGGGCGAGAAGGCGGTTGGCAGATGCTGTGTGACGAAGATCGGCTGGGTCATCGCGGCGGGCACCTGCTCCAGCAATGAAGCAAGCGCGTGAATGCCGCCGGTCGAGGCGCCGATCGCGATCGCATCGAACGGGGGCGGCGTCATGATCGTTGCGCGGCGCGGCAGCGGCCGGTTCACGCCATGGGTGGCGAGCAGATCGAGTCGTGCCAGCAGTGTCTCGCCAAACCGACCGGCGAATGCGCCGATGCTCGGCTTCACCAGCGTATCCGCCGCGCCAAGCGCCAGCGCCCGCATCGTCACCGCGGCGCCCTCCGCGGCCGAACTGGAGACGACCAGCACCCGCGCACCCGCACCGGCCTTCAGCAGCTCCGGCAGCGCATCGATCCCGCTTTGATGCGGCATCACCAGATCGAGCAGGATGAAATCGACTGACTCCTTCCGCAGGAAAGCCAGTGCGCGCTGCGCATCCGGCAGCGCACCCGCCAGCTCGAACCGGCCGCTGCCAGTAATAAAGCGCGACAGGGCCGCGCGGGCTACCGCCGAGTCGTCGACGATCAGGACGCGCGGTTGCCGGTCGGCAGCAGCCGGCCCGGGAAACGGGATCATGGCAGGTTCCGACACGTCGCGATCAGTATCAGGCGACGCCGACGATCTGGAGCTTGCTGTGCAGCGTCTCCCGGTCGAACGGTTTCATGACATATTCGTCGGCGCCCGCCTCGATCGCGGCACGGATATGCGCCATGCCGTTCTCGGTGGTGCAGAACACCACCTTGGGCCGACGCGGCATCGGCTCCTCGCCCAGCGCGCGCAGGAACTCCATCCCGCTCATCACCGGCATGTTCCAGTCGAGCAGGATCACGTCCGGGCACGTTTGCCGGCAATGGGTCAGCGCCTCGCGACCATCACCCGCTTCCGACACCGAAAAGTCCAGCGCCTCCAGGATGTGGCGCGCCACCTTGCGGATCACCTTGGAGTCATCGACGATCAGGCAGGTCTTCATGCTACTTCCGGTTTTTTTCTGATGATGCCGCATCTTGGGCGCGGCGCAGTAAGGATGGAGTTAATGGCGGGGCTCAGCCCAGCGCACTTGCGCGCGCGACCAGCCGGTCGATGTCGACCGCCATCAACGTCTCGCCCTCGCCCTCGGCGACGCCGGTGACGAAGTCCCATTCGCCGGCGGTGCCTTGCGCGATCGGCGCGGGAGCCAGGGTGAAGGTGGCGACGTCCTCAAGCGCGTCGACGGCGATTGCGTAAAGATGTCCATCGACCAGGGTTGCGATCGCACGTCCCCCCTTGCCGTCGCGGACCATCGGCATGCCGCCAAACAATTCGCGCACGTCGATGACGGTCGCCACGCGGCTACGCATCGCCGCCAGCCCGACGACGGCCGGAGCAGCGCCGGGGGCCGGAACGGTGCTGTGGACCTCGACCACCGAGTCGACGCGCTCGGCATCGAACAGCAGACCACGGTCGCCGACCCGTGCGACCAGATGCAGAGCGCCCATCATGCGGCATATCCCTTGAGTGCGGCGATCAGCGCGGCACGGTCGAAGCGGTACAATGGCTTGCCCCGCTCGCGGCTCAGCCGCAGCGCCGGCACCGGCACCGGCGGCGCGTCGGCGTCATCCTCCATGGCCAGCGCGAGCGCGACCGGCATGTCCGGCGAGGCGCGTCGCACCACGCGATAGCCGGCCTGCTCGATCGCGGGCTTCAGGAACGCCTCCATCCAGCCGCTCTCCGCGCCATGCAGCAGGCACACCGGTCGCTCGGCCGCGGCCGGCGCATCGTCGAACAGCGCCAACGGATCGACCAGCTCGATCGGCTCGCCGTCGATCACCGCCAGCCCCGCGATCACGCCATGTGGATCGGCGGCGAGCGCGATGTCCTGCGGCAGCGGCACGATCTCGATCGCGTCGGCGATCGGATAGGCGAGTTCCTGATCGTCGAGCTGGAGGCGCAGGACCGTGCGCACCTCGCTTGCCACCGCACCGGTCCCCGACCATACCGGGATGGAGCGATCGCCGATCGTCAGCCACAGCCCGCCGGCCAGCGCGCGGACCCCGCCCGCCGCAACGCCCTCGATCCGGTCGACCGCGTCCGACACGATCATCCGGCGCGCGCCGTCGATGTCGTCGAACAGCAGGGCCCGGACCGGCTCGACCGCTTCGGCCTCCGCCACCGCCTCGTCGGCGCGCTCGAACGCCAGCGCGGCACGCGCCGCGATCGCCGAGCAATCGAGCAGCAGGATGGGCGCGCCGTCGTCGGGCAACATCTGCCCGGCGTAGATGCCCGCGCACATCACCGCGGGCGCGGCGGGCTTCACCACCAGTTCCTGCGTATCGTTCACCCCGTCGAGCGCGAGCGCGAACCGCCCCTCGCGCAGCGACACGATCGCCAGAAAGCCCGGCGCCGTCGCCGCCTCGCTCCGCCCCAGAAGGGTCGGCAGCGAGATCATCGGCAGCCGCTGTCCACGCAACAGCACCACCGCGCCCGCCGCAACGCGGTCGACTCGTACCGCACCGCCATCCACCGCGACGATCTCGTCGACCGACTGGCGCGGGATCGCGAAGCGCGTTCCCGCCGCCTCGACCAGCACCGCGTTCAGGATCGCCAGCGTCAACGGCACCTCCAGCGCGATCACCAGCCCCTGGCCCGGGCGATTGACCAGCGAGATTCGCCCGCCGGCCTGTTCGACATTGGCCTTCACCACGTCCATGCCCACGCCGCGACCTGACAGCGCAGTCACTTCATCGCGCGACGACAGCCCGGCCTCGAAGATCAGCTTGAGCCGCCCGTCCTCGTCGAGCGCGGCGAGTTCGGCGGCCCGCTCGGGACGCTCGCGCAACGCCTTGGCGAGCAACCGCTCGCTATCGATGCCGCGTCCGTCGTCGGCGATCTCGATGATGATCAGATTGCCCGCCTGCCGCGCGACGATCCGCAATTCTCCCGCCGCCGGCTTCCCCGCCTGCATCCGCCTGGCGCGATCCTCGATCCCATGATCGACGGCGTTCCGGACCAGATGCACCAACGGGTCACGTAACAGCTCGATCATCTCGCGGTCCAGCTCGACGTCGCCGCCCTCGATCGTCAGCGTCACCGACTTGTCGAGCGCCGCCGCCGAGTCGCGTGCCAGTCGCGGCAGTGCCGAAAACAGCGATTCGACGCGCTGCATCCGGGTCCGTGTCACCGTGTCGCGCAACTCGTCGACCGAGATGCTCAGCCGCTCCAGCATGGATTCGAGCCGCGGGTCGTCGATCATCCGCAAATGCCGCGCCAGCTGGTTCCGCGCCAGCACCATGTCCGACACGCCGCTCATCATCCGGTCGAGCAGGTCGACCGACAACCGCACCGATCGCTTCGGGGTGGCACGGGTCGCATGGGCCGCCGACGGCGTATCCGCCGGCTCGGACGCGGGCGTGATCTCGCCCGCGATCGCGCCGTCCAGCGCCGCGATCAGCATCGCCTCGCCCGACTCGGACAGCGCTTCGCCTGCATCGATCGCCTCGACGATCTCGCCGATGCGATCGATGATCGCGAGGATGACGGTGACCAGCGCCTGGTCCGGCGCTCGCTCGCCGGCGCGCACCGCCGCCAGCGCATCCTCGGCGGCGTGGCTTAACCGCGCGAGCCGGGGCAGATCGAGGAAGCCGCAGCTGCCCTTGATCGTGTGGACGAAGCGGAAGATCGCATCCAGCCGCGAACGATCGTTAGGGTCGGCCTCCCACCCCACGATCTCGCCCGAGATCGCCTCCAGCGTTTCGCGCGTTTCAGCAATGAATTCCTGCAGAAGATCGTCCATGCGGTCCCGTCGCCCTGGCTAGGCGGACGGCATCGCACGACAGGCGTTAAAAGGGTCTTTACCGCGCCGCGGCCGAGGTTAGCGGTGCGGCAGCGCCGCGCCGAACAACAGCGCGCCGTCCACCGGCTCGCTGACCACCACCGATCCGCCTGCCTCCCCCACCAGTTCGTGGACAAGGAACGCAGCCGCGGCGCGCGGCGTGACCGCGCTCTCATCCGCCGGCCCATCCGTCAGCGTCGTGCGCAGATCGGGATCGAGCACGATCCGCGGCCCCTCGGCGCGAAGCACGATCTCGGTCGCCTCGGCGCTCTCCTCGGTCCCGATGGTCACCGTGCCGCCACGCACCAAGGTATCGCCGGCGATCAAGGCCAGGTTGAGCAGCACCTTCACCGCTGCCTTGGGCAATTCGGTCGCCTCGACCATCCATTGCAGATTCAGCCGTTTGTTGTCGCCCAACAGCGCCTCGACCGCCTGCCGCGCCTCGTGCACGTCGACCCGCTCACCAAAGCCACCCGCCGCGCCGAACGCCAGCCGGAAGAACTTCAGCTTGTTCGCGGACGTCCGTGCGCTTTCGTTCAGCAGCTCCAGGCACCGCGCCCGCATCTCCGGGTCGGTTTCGTCATTCAGCAACTCCAGCCCGTTGTTCAGCGCCCCGACCGGCGACAACAGATCGTGGCATAGCCGCGAACAGAGCAGCGAAGCGAAATCGACCGGACTGATGGGCATCGGTAAGGGCTACCTTGGCGGGATGGCGTTACGGCCTTGTGGCGAGTCGCCCGAGCCCGCGCAACCGCTTACGTCCAGCGTCAGCGGATCGAACCGCCCCTCGACCGCGCCATGCGCCACCGCGCGCCACGCCGTCACCGCCTCGCCCGCCACGATCAGCCAGATGCTGCCATCGGGCGCGGCATCGGCGGCATCGCGCGGCGAAGGTCGCGCGATGCCGGAGGGGTGGGAATGATAATGACCGATGATCCGCTCGCCCCCGCCGCGCGCCGACCGATGCGCGGCGATCAACGCCGCCGGATCGATTTCAAAGCGCGTCGCCGGATCGGCGGCGACGTTCCTGCACGGCAACAGCCGCGTCACCACTACCCCGTCGCCCAGCAACAGGCCGCAGATCTCGCCTCGCTCCACGGCCGCCATGGCACGGAGTTCGTTTCGCTGGGCGATTGTAATCCTGACCATCATCGCCATTTAGCAAAGCAATGGACCGGGGGGTCATCATTCTCGAAGCGACGATCGCACAGGCCGCCGACGGCTGGCGGGTGGATCGTGCGCTCGCCGATGCGGTGCCGACGCTGTCGCGCGAGCGGCTGAAGGTGCTTATCAACGCCGGACAGGTCACGCAGGCGGGCACGGCCATGCGAGACCCGTCGCGCAAGGCACGTGGCGGCGAGCAATTCGCGGTCGCTGTTCCCGCTCCGACGCCCGCGCACAATGAGGCGCAGGACATTCCGCTCGTCATCGCATTCGAGGACGAACACCTGATCGTCATCGACAAGCCCGCCGGACTGGTCGTCCATCCCGCGGCCGGCAATCTCGACGGGACGTTGGTCAACGCGTTGCTCCACCATTGTCAGGGGTCGCTCTCCGGTATTGGCGGCGTTGCACGACCGGGGATCGTCCACCGGATCGACAAGGACACCTCCGGGCTGATGGTCGCCGCCAAGACCGACCGCACCCACGAAGGGCTCGCCAGGCAATTTGCCGCGCACAGCATCGATCGCCGCTACCGCGCGATCGTCGGTGGCCGGCCAATGCCGGCGGCGGGATCGGTCGACGCTCCGCTCGCACGCTCACCCAACAATCGCAAGAAGGTCGCGATCGTGGTCGGCGGCAAGCGCGCGGTGACGCATTACCGAACGCTGGACCTCCTCCGCGATGCGACCATGGTCGAGTGCCGGCTGGAAACCGGTCGCACGCATCAGGTTCGCGTGCATATGGCATCGATCGGCCATGCCTTGCTGGGCGATCCGGTTTATGGTAGAACAAAACATGCTCACAAGCAGGTGCTGGACACGCTGAATTTTCGGCGGCAGGCGCTTCACGCCGCGCATCTGGGGTTCGTGCATCCGATCACCGGCGAAACGCTGGGTTTCGACAGCGCGATGCCGCCGGACATGCAGGAACTGTTCAGTCAGCTTATCGTATAGAAACGGAACGCGGTTCGACGTCGCCAGCTGGCACATCACGCGTATTCCGCAAGGAAGGGAGACTTAGGATCATGGCAACCCGCAGCAACGTCCCCGCGACGATTCCTGCGCTCGGCGGGGAGCAGAGCCTCAATCGCTACCTGTCGGAGATCAAGAAGTTTCCGATCCTCGCGCCCGAGCAGGAATATATGCTCGCCAAGCGCTTCCAGGAGCATGGCGATACCGACGCCGCCGCGCAGCTCGTCACCAGCCACCTGCGGCTCGTCGCCAAGATCGCGATGGGCTATCGCGGTTACGGCCTTCCGGTCAGCGAGCTGATCTCAGAGGGCAATATCGGCCTGATGCAGGGCGTGAAGAAGTTCGAGCCCGATCGCGGATTCCGCCTCGCCACCTATGCGATGTGGTGGATTCGCGCCTCGATCCAGGAGTTCATCCTGCGCTCGTGGAGCCTGGTGAAGATGGGCACCACCGCGGCCCAGAAGAAATTATTCTTCAACCTGCGCCGGATGAAAGCGCGGCTCGACGCGTTCGAGGACGGCGATCTGACGCCCGAGAACGTCCAGAAAATCGCCACCGATCTCGGCGTGACCGAGGCGGATGTGGTCAGCATGAACCGCCGCATGGCGATGGGCGGCGACACGTCGCTCAACGTCTCGATGCGCGAGGATGGCGAGGGTCAGTGGCAGGACTGGTTGCAGGACGATGCGCCCTTGCAGGACAGCGTCGTCGCCGACCAGCAAGAGAAGGACGTCCGCCACGACATGCTGATGAACGCGATGGATGATCTCAACGATCGCGAGAAGCATATCCTCACCGAGCGCCGCCTGACCGACGATCCCAAGACGCTGGAAGAACTCAGCCAGGTCTATGGTGTCTCGCGTGAGCGCGTTCGCCAGATCGAGGTCCGCGCGTTCGAGAAGCTCCAGCGCGCGATGATGCGGCTGGCGGGCGACAAACGGCTGCTGACCGCCTGATACGTGATGCGGCACCGGCGGGGGGTTGAGCGACCCCGCCCGGTGCCGGTACGACGCGGCGCATGTTCACCGCGCTGCGCCTGCTCTTCAAGATCGTCCTCGGCTTCGTCGTGCTGTCGCTCGTCTGGGTCGGCGTCTACGCGATCGTCCCCGTACCCTTCACCATGACGATGATGGGTGACGTCGTCGGCGGTCATTCGGTGACGAAGGACTGGACACCATTGTCACGGATCGACCCCGACATGGCACGCGCCGCGATCGCGGGCGAAGACGCGCGCTTCTGCAGCCATCACGGTTTCGACTGGCGCGCGATCGCCGGGGCAGCGGCGCATAATGCCGAGGGCCAGCGGATCCGTGGCGGCTCGACGATCAGCCAGCAGACCGCCAAGAACGCTTTTTTGTTTCAGGGCGGCGGCTATCTCCGCAAGGCGCTGGAGGCATGGTTCACGCTGCTGATCGAGACGATCTGGGGCAAGCAGCGGATCATGGAAGTCTATCTCAACATCGCCGAGACCGGTATCGGCACCTATGGCGCGGAGGCGGCGGCGCAGCGCTACTTTCATCACAGCGCCGAGACGCTGAGCCCGGTCGAGGCCGCGCGCATCGCCGCTGTTCTGCCGCTCCCGAAGAAGCGCGAGGCGGTCGCCCCGACCGGCTTCGTCCGCCGCCGGGGCAACCAGATCGCGCGCTACGTGGGCGCGGTTCGCCGCACCGGGCTGGATAGCTGCCTGCGCTGACCGTCACGCCGACTGTCCCCCATCGAAGTGAACGTGAAGAACCAAACCCCTTCGTGCTGAGCTCGTCGAAGCACGTGCATCTAGCCCTTCGACAGGCTCAGGGCGAACGGACGTGGTATCGGCGAAGCCGCACGCTCACCCGATCGTGATCACCCGATCCCCCAGCCGCTCTGCCTCGCGCGCATCATGCGTCACCATCAGGATCGGCACCGCGCGCGCGTCGCGCACCCGCTCAATCGCGCGCATCGCCTCCTCACGCCGCGCGGGATCGAGCGACGACAATGGCTCATCCAGCAACAGGAACGCCGGCTCGCTGAGCAGCGCCCGCCCGATCGCCACCCGCCGCGCCTCGCCCCCCGACAAGGTCCGCGGCCACCGCCGGAGCAACGGCGCGATGTCCAAAGTCGCCGCCACCTCCGCCAGCCGCGAGGCATCGCGCGCGCCGTACAGCAGGTTCGCCTGCACGCGGCGATGCGGAAACAGCCGCGCGTCCTGAAACACATAGCCCGCCCGGCGTTGCTCCGGTGCCAGGTCGACCCCGGTGTCGTCATCGAACAACGTCCGTCCGCCGACCCGCACATGCCCGCGCACCGGCCGCAGCAGCCCGGCAATCATGTCGAGCAGGCTGGTCTTCCCCGCCCCCGACGCACCCACCAGCACCGTCAACCCGTCGCCCGCCACGAAGCGCGCACCGACCGTGCCCGCGCCGCGCCGCGCCGACACATCGACGTCAAAGGACATGCACGCCCCGCCCCGCGCGCCGCACCAGCGCCTCCGACACGATGAGCGCGACCAGCGACAGCGCCACCGACACCGCCGCCAGCCGCCACACTTCGCTCTCGCCCCCCGGCCGCTGGAGCGCGGCATAGATGGCGAGCGGCAGCGTCTGCGTCTCGCCCGGCACGTTCGACACGAAGGTGATCGTCGCGCCGAACTCGCCGATCGCGCGCGCCAGCCCGAGCACGAGTGCCGCCGCTATCCCCGGCGCGGCAAGCGGCAGCGTCACGGTCGCATAGGCCCGCCAGCGCGTCGCGCCCAGCGTTCGCGCCGCCTGTTCCAGCCGCCGGTCGACCGCCTCGATGGACAGCCGCATCGCGCGCACCATCAGTGGCAAGGCCATCACCCCAGCCGCGATCGCCGCGCCGGTCCAGCGGAACAGCACGCTGACCCCGAAGCCGGCCTCCAGCACGCGCCCGATCGGACCCGCCGGCGCGAAGGCGAGCAGCAGCACCCAGCCCGTCACCACCGGCGGCACCACCAGCGGCAGATGCACCAGCCCGTCGAGCAGCACCTTGCCCGGAAACCGCCACCGCGCCAGCACCCACGCCAGCGCGAACGCGACCGGCAGCGCCCCCAGCGTCGCGGTCCCGCCGACCAGCAGGGTCAGCCGGACGATCGGCAGCAGCTCGCTCAACGCGTCGTGAAGCCGCGCCGCGCGAGGATCGCCTGCCCGGCGCGCGACAGCAGAAAGCGACGAAAGCCCTCGGCCTCCGGGCTCGTCCCAGCGGTCAGCCGCGCGATCGGATAGACGATCGGCGCATGGCTGCGCGGCGGGAACACGCCCGCGATCTGCACGCCGCTCGCCGCGCGTGCGTCCGTGGCATAGACGATCCCGTAAGGCGCCGCCCCGCGCTCGACGAGCGCCAGCGCCGCGCGGACATTCTCCGCCCGCACGACGCGCGGGGCGACCGCCTCCCATGCGCCGAGCCGGGTCAGCGCTTCACGCCCGTATTTGCCTGCCGGTACGCTGTCGGGATCGGCCATCGCCAACGCCCCGCCGCCCAGCAACCTGGCGAGCGCCGCCCCCTTGGTCGCCACGACGCGCGGCAGCCCCGGCCGCGACACCACCACCAGCTGGTTGCGCGCCAGCACCGCGCGCGACCCCGCCACGACCAGCCCGCGCCTGGCGACGTCGTCCATCCAGTCGTTGTCGGCGGAGATGAACAGATCGGCGCGCCCGCCCGCCGCGATCTGCCGCGCGAGCGCCGACGACGCCGCGAACGACAATCGCGGTCGCTCATGCCCCGCCCTCACCCACGCGTCGCCCGCTTCGGTCAACGCCTCTTGCATGCTCGCCGCCGCCAGTACCAGCGGCGCGCGCTCCTGCGCCGCCGCAGGTCCGGCGATCAGCAAAAGGGCGAGCAGCGAAAGCAGGAAGCGCATGACGACGCTCATGGCACCCGCCCCGGGCGAAGACAATCGCGCCGCCCTCAATCCTCCGCTGAACCGTCGACGTCGAACAGATGCTTGTACTGGCGCGGCTGCGAGCGGAGATATTGGTCGGGCGCCTTCACCCGCGCACCCAATTCGGCGGCGGCGTGCCACGGCCAGCGCGGATCGTAGAGGATCGTCCGCGCCAGCGCGATCAGATCGGCATCACCGGTCGCGACGATCGCCTCGGCCTGCTGCGGCTCGGTGATGAGCCCGACCGCGACGACCGGGATCGACACCGCCTGCTTCACCGCTCGTGCCAGCGGCACCTGATAGCTCGGCCCGACCGGGATCTGCTGGCGCGGATCGAGCCCACCGCTCGATACGTGGATCGCCGCGCAGCCGCGCGCCTCAAGCGCCCTGGCAAAGGCGACGGTCTGCTCCGCATCCCAGCCGCCCTCGACCCAGTCGCTGCCTGACACGCGCACCGTCACTGGCCGTTCCGCCGGGAACGCCGCGCGCACCGCGTCATATACCTCCAGCGGAAAACGCATCCGGTTCTCCAGCGAGCCGCCATATTCATCGTCACGCCGGTTGGAGAGCGGCGACAGGAACTGGTGGAGCAGATAGCCATGCGCGGCATGGATCTGGATCAGATCGAGCCCGAGCCGCGCCGACCGTTTCGCCGACTCGGCAAAGGCGTCGCGGATACGCACCAGCCCGTCACGGTCGAGCGCCACCGGCGCAGGGTTCTCGGGATCATAGGGCAATGCCGATGGCGCAACCGTCTCCCAGCCATGCGGATCGCTGGCCGGGATTTGGCGCTCGCCCTTCCATGGCAGGTCGGTCGACGCCTTGCGTCCGGCATGGCCAAGCTGAATCGCAATCGGCATGTCCGAATGACGTCGCACCGATTCGAGCACCCGCGCCATCGCCGCTTCGGTCGCATCGTCCCAGAGTCCGACGTCGCCATAGCTGATCCGCCCGATCGGCTCGACGGCGGTCGCCTCGATCGTCAGCACACCCGCGCCTGACAGCGCAAGGTGCCCGAGATGGATCGTGTGCCAGTCGGTCATGCCGCCGTCGACCGCCGAATATTGGCACATCGGGGCGATGACGATGCGATTGGCGATCGTCAGGCCGCCGATCGCAATTGGCTGGAATAACCGGGGTCCGCTCATCGGAAACACGCTCCTGAAGGTGAGCGGCTCCTACGCATCAGCGGAAGAATGGTGCCGCGCGGCCGCGGCAAATGAAATGGTCGGGGAAAGAGGATTCGAACCTCCGGCCCCTGCCTCCCGAAGGCAGTGCTCTACCAGGCTGAGCTATTCCCCGACCAGGGTGCCGAGCGGATGTACCGTCGACAGGGCGCGGCTTATATCAGCGGAAATTCGCAGCGCAAGCGGGGAATCGTAGCTGTTTTTACATCCTCGCGCGGCTAGGTTTCGCGGCGATGTCGCTTGCCGAATGGATCGCCACCGCCCTCGGGATTGCCTGTGTCGCGCTGGCCGCGCGGCGTAGCATCTGGACCTTTCCGACCGCGATCGTCTCGGTCGCACTGCTCGGCGTCGTGGTGTTCCGCGCCCGGCTCTATTCGGACGCCTTGCTGCAGCTCTTCTTCGCCGCCGCCAATCTGTACGGCTGGTGGAACTGGCGGCGCGCGCAGGAACGGAGCGGCGACGTCCCCGTCGGCACGCTCGACACCCGCGCCCGCGCCGCATGGGTCATCGGCATGATGTTGTGCTGGCTGGCATGGGGTAGCGCGATGCACCGGCTGACCGACGCCGCACTGCCGTGGTGGGATGCCGGGATCGCCGCCGCCAGCGTCGCGGCGCAACTGCTGATGGCGCGGCGCGCGATCGAGAATTGGTGGCTGTGGATCGCGGTCGACGTCGCCTCGGTGCCGCTCTATCTCGCCAAGGGGCTCTACCCCTTCGCCGGGCTCTACCTCGTCTATCTCGGGCTCGCGGTCTGGGGGCTGCTCGACTGGCGCCGCGCGCTCGCCACCGGGTGGCGGATGGTGCCGGCATGACGTTGCGGACCGTCTGCCTTCACGGGCCGGAGAGCACCGGCAAGTCGACGATGGCGCCGCGACTGGCGCAGCAGTTTGACTCGATCTGCGTCGCCGAATTCGGACGCACCTATTGCGAGACCTATGGCACCGATTTGACGATGGCCGACCTCGTCGTGATCGCGCAGACGCAGGACGCAAAGGCGCGCAATGCGGTGGCCAGCGGCGCGTCCCCCGTAATCCTCGACACCGATCCGTTGATGAGCGCGGTATGGGCGGACATGATGTTCGGACGACGCGATCCGTGGTTCGATCAATGGCGGGGCACCGCCGACCTCTACCTGCTGTTCGACATCGATCTGCCGTGGGTCGAGGACGGCACCCGCATGTTCGGTTCGCAGCGCGAACGCCGACGCTTCTTCGACCTGTCACGCCGCGAGCTGGAGCGGCGTGGCGTGCCGTGGGTGCTGATCCAGGGCCAAGGCTCGCGCCGCTATCTGAACGCCCTTACCGCAATCCGTGCGGCGCTGTAGCCGCCGCCCGCGTTGACGCCATTGGCATGGCTCAGCGCGCGACAACGAGCGTCGCTGGACGGGCCAGTCGGCCTCACTCGTTCCGATAGGGCCGGCCGGACTGGATCAGTCGCTGCCGCGAGGTGTTGCCCGGCACCGCGATATGGGTGGCCGGATCATATTCCTTCCCGACCCCCGGCGAACCTTCCGGCACCCATAGTTCGACCACGGTGTTCGAGTAGCTGTTAGGAAGGTAGCGGATCCAATAGCCGTCGGGATGGTGGCTCCAGCGCCCGGTTGGCACCGCGATGCTCCCCGGACCGGCAGGCGCCATACCAGCGAGCACGGCGACGCGCTCCAGCTCGCCGAAGCTGGTGCCAGGCGTGGTCAGCATCCGCCGCAGGTCGGCTTCGGCCTGCATGACGGTCCTTACCTCGCGCGGCAGATTGTCCGCGATCGGCCCGGACGACAACATGTCCATGACGTTGCGGTTCAGCCCGGCGAGCTGCCGCGGCGTCAGCAGCTGCGCCGCAGCCACCTTTTGCTCGCCTGACAAATCCTCGATCCTTGCCCGCGACAGGATCGCCCAGAGCAACGCCTGGATGACATGCTGATCGATTTCGGGGTGCGGGACGGAGCCGCGAACGATCGCGATCACCGCGTCCCTGGCTGCGCCAAGCGGCGGCGCATACAGATACCCGTCGCCGCCACCCGGCCCATGCGTCCCCGCATGCAGGCAGTAGCTTTGATCGTGGAAGCGATAATATCCGGCCTGAAGCAGGAAGCCGCCGTTGGCGGTTCGCTGCAGCTGGGTCAGTTCCCGCCTGGGGGAAGGAGGCGTGAAATTGTCCTGCGTGGGATCGCCCCAGCGCGCGTCCGGCAGACTGGTCGAGATCGGCTCCTTGCGCAGGCTCGGCATGGAGATGCCCGTCCGCTTCGCAAGATCGCCAAGCTTGAAGCCGCCGAACTGCGCCCCTGCTGGGGTCCCGCACCAGGAGAGCGCCACGACCAGCGCTGCTGCCCGAAACACATGCTGCTTCATCGTCGTCCCACCCCAAAACGTGCGCTTTGACCATAACGCTAGCGTATCGAGCCGCGAACCTCGAGTTGTATTTCAAAGATGTGCGTTGCCTGCCTGGCTGATCGATCGAGGCGGCGAATGTGTGATGAAAAGTCGCCGACCGCGCGGAATGGCGGAGCGCGCGGGTGCGCACGGAATCGTCGCCCCCCTATCGCTTGCGCCAATGCTGCGCTAGGCGCGCGATGATATGACGACCCCGCTCAACACGATCCGCAATTTCTCGATCATCGCTCACATCGATCACGGCAAGTCGACACTCGCCGATCGCCTGATCCAGGCGACCGGCGGGCTCACCGACCGCGAGATGAGCGAGCAGGTGCTCGACAATATGGACATCGAGAAAGAGCGCGGGATCACCATCAAGGCGCAGACCGTCCGCCTGTCCTACAAGGCGCACGACGGTGAGACCTATACGCTCAACCTGATGGACACGCCCGGCCACGTCGACTTCGCCTATGAAGTGTCGCGGTCGCTGGCGGCGTGCGAGGGCGCGTTGCTGGTCGTCGACGCCGCGCAGGGCGTCGAGGCGCAGACGCTCGCCAACGTCTATCAGTCGATCGAGCACGATCATGAGATCGTGCCGGTCATCAACAAGATCGACCTCCCCGCTGCCGAGCCCGAAAAGGTTCGCTCCGAGATCGAGGACGTGATCGGCATCGACGCGTCCGACGCGGTCCTCGCCAGCGCCAAATCGGGGATCGGCATCCCCGACATCCTCGAAGCGATCGTTCGCAAGATTCCTGCTCCCAAGGGCGACGCGGACGCACCGCTGAAGGCGATGCTCGTCGATTCGTGGTACGATCCGTATCTGGGCGTGATGATTTTGGTTCGGGTGGTGGACGGGACGCTCCGCAAGGGGCAGCAAGTCACCTTCATGCAGGCCGGAACGACGCACCTGATCGACCGCGTCGGCTGCTTTCGCCCCAAGATCGAGCAACTGGCCGACCTCGGACCCGGCGAAATCGGCTTCATCACCGCACAGATCAAGGACGTCGCGCAGGCACGCGTCGGTGACACGCTGACCGATGCCAAGCGACCCGCTGCCGAGGCCCTGCCGGGCTTCAAGGAAGTTCAGCCGGTCGTGTTCTGCGGACTTTTTCCGGTCGATGCCAACGACTTCGAGAAGCTTCGTGAGAGCATTTCGAGGCTGCGGCTGAATGACGCGTCGTTCAGCTTCGAGATGGAAACCTCGGCAGCGCTCGGCTTCGGCTTCCGCTGCGGCTTCCTCGGGCTGCTGCATCTGGAGATCATCCAGGAGCGGCTGACGCGCGAATACGACCTCGACCTCATCACCACCGCGCCGAGCGTCGTCTATCAGATTGAATTGTCACACGGCGCGGGACAGATCGACCTCCACAACCCCGCCGACATGCCCGATCCCAACAAGATCGAGTCGATCAGCGAGCCGTGGATCGAGGCGGTGATCTACGTTCCCGACGAATATCTCGGTAGCATCCTGAAACTGTGTCAGGATCGCCGCGGTATTCAGAAGAATCTCACCTATGTAGGCGGTCGTGCTCAGGCCACCTATGAACTTCCGCTCAATGAGGTGGTGTTCGACTTCTACGACCGGCTGAAGTCGTTGTCGAAGGGCTATGCCAGCTTCGACTATCATCAGATCGGCTACCGCGAGGGCGACCTCGTCAAGATGAGCATCCTCGTCAACGAGGAGCCGGTCGACGCGCTGTCGATGATCGTCCACCGTGGTACCGCCGAAACACGCGGTCGCGGCATGTGCGAGCGGCTCAAAGAACTGATTCCGCGCCATTTGTTCAAGATCCCGATCCAGGCGGCGATCGGCGGAAAGGTGATCGCGCGCGAGACGATCAGCGCGATGCGCAAGGACGTTACCGCCAAATGCTACGGCGGCGACGCGACGCGTAAGCGCAAGTTGCTGGAGAAGCAGAAGAAGGGGAAGGCAAAGATGCGCGAATACGGCAGTGTCAGCATCCCGCAGGAAGCCTTCATCGCCGCGCTGCGGATGGGCGACGAGAACTGATCCTTAAAGCCGTGGTCCCGGCGGCCGCCGGGGCGACGCGAGGGAAGTAGCTTCTTCTTTATGCACATCATTGCGGGCGTGGCGACGCAATCCAGGGAGTCCTGATCCAACCCTGGATTGCGTCACCACTCTCCCAATGACGGGATATCCTTCGCGCCTAATAAGCCCGCGCCACCGCGAACTCGACCGCCTCGACCATCGCGTCCTTGATCGCGCTGTCGGCAAAGCCCGCCAGCGACTCGATCGCCCGCTGGCCGTAGTGCCGCGCCCGCGCGAGCGTGTCGTCGACGGCGCGGGTCTGGCGGACCAGATCGATCGAATGCGCGAAATCAGCGTCGCTCGCGCGGCGGCCCTCCACCGCGTCGCGCCAGAACGCCCGCTCCTCGTCGCCGCCGCGCGCATAGGCGAGGATGACCGGCAGCGTCATCTTGCCTTCGCGGAAGTCGTCGCCGGCATCCTTGCCCATCGTCCCGGCGTCGCTGGTATAATCGATCGCGTCATCGACCAGCTGGAACGCGATGCCGAGATTGCGGCCATAGGAGTCGAGCGCCTGCTCCTCCGCCGCCGGGCGCCCGGCGACCACCGCCGCAATCCGGCACGCCGCCGCGAACAGCGCCGCGGTCTTGGCGTGGATGATATCGAGATAGCGTTCCTCGGGCAGATCGACGCGCCGCGCCGCGGTCAACTGATTGACCTCGCCCTCCGCGATCACCGCCGAGGCGTTCGACAGGATCTCCAGCGCGCGCATGTTGCCGCCCGCCACCATCAGCTCGAACGAGCGCGAGAACAGGAAATCGCCGACCAGCACGCTGGCGGGATTGCCCCAGATGATATTGGCGGTGCGCTTGCCGCGCCGCAGATCCGATCCGTCGACGACATCGTCGTGGAGCAGCGTCGCGGTGTGGATGAACTCCACCGCCGCGGCGAGCAGGTGATGGCGGTCGCCGCCATAACCGACGAGTTGCGCACCGGCGAGCGTCAGCATCGGGCGCATCCTTTTGCCCCCGCCTGCTATCAGGTGTCCGGCGAGCTCTGGGATCAACGGGATCTCCGATCGCATCCGCTCCACGATCACGGCATTGACGTGATCCATGTCGGCGGCGACCAGCCCGATCATCGGATCGAGCGAGGGCGTGTGCCCGGGAAGTCGGTGCAAGGTAGCGCTCATCTGTTCCTGCCCTTAGGGGGAGGCACGCGCGCAACGCAAGCGCGGGATGGATGACCAACTTCGCTTTGACGGGGAAGCGTGATGACCGACGACGTTCTGAAGGGCTATCGCAAGAGCATCGACAACATCGATGCGGCCCTCGTCTGCCTGCTGGCGGAGCGGTTCAAGATCACTCAGGCGGTCGGCACCTACAAGGCACAGACCGGATTGCCCGCTGCGGATCCCGGCCGAGAGGACGCACAGATCGCGCGCCTGCGCCAGTTGAGCGAGGACGCCGAGCTGGACCCGGAATTTTCCGAGAAGTTCCTGCGCTTCATCATCGACGAGGTGATCCGCCATCACCGCGCCGCCGCCGCCGCATAGTTCGTCAGAGCGCCGGTGACGTGGCGCGGCGCACCGCCAGCCGAGTCATTACCGCGTCGGCCATCTGCTTGAGGTGCATCTGCTCATAAGCGCCGAAGTCGCTGCGCGGCATGTGATCAAACACGCAGAAGGTGCCGATCGGCAGATGATCCGAATCGATCAGCGCCGCCCCCGCATAGAAGCGCACCTGCCCGCCGTCGATCAGCACCGGATTGTCGGCGAAGCGCACGTCAGCACGCGCATCCTCGACGCAGAAGACCGCGCGCGGCGTGATAATCGCGTGGCCACACAGTGACATACGGCGGCTGTAGGTCCGGGAAGTAACGCCGCTGGCGGCGATCAGATATTGCCAGTCGCGCGAGACGATCGACACCGCCGCCATGCCGGTTGCGAAGCGTTGCCGCCCCTGCTCGACCAGCTCCTGAAGTTCGGGGTCGTCGCGCGCGTCCAGCGCGCCGGACGCCAGCACCGCCTGCTCGCGTGCCGCCTCATCATTGGGCGTCGGCGCCGGCGCATAAACGGTGATCCCCATAGCCTCCGAAGTCCCCGAGCCCGCGCCAAACCGACCTGTATCGCTGGCTTGTCAGCCACCGGTCGTGCCACGTTAGCTACAATGCCGTGTCGGCTCCGGCAACGATCTCGCTGTTATTAAAGGCATCTTGTAAGAATTGACTCATCGCTCGCCAGCTTCGGCGATCCGCCTTCGGATCATAGCCGAACCCCTCGTGCCCCCTTGGCATCGCCTGGTCGGTAAAGGCGTGCCCCGCTGCGCCATAGGCATGTATCTGCCAGTCGGCGCGTGCGTCGGTGAGTTCCTGCCCCAGCGCGACGAGGGCCGAGGGCGGGCCGAGCGGATCGTCCCAGCCGTGGCAGACCAGCAGCGGAACGGCGATCGGATTGACACTTGCCCAGTCCGGCCGGTCGTAGACGCCATGGAAACTCACTCCGCCCCGGATCGGCAACCCGGCGCGCGCCATGTCGAGCACGCATTTGCCGCCGAAGCAAAAGCCGATGGCAGCGACGTTCGCCTCATCCACCTCATCCTGCGCCGTCAACGCGCCTAACGAGGCGCGCAGCCGTTCGCGCAACAGCGCGCGATCGGCATTGAGTTCGTCCATGTAGCGGCTGGCTCCCTCGCCGCGCTGCGTCCTTTTGCCCTGCCCGAACAGGTCGCAGGCGAACGCGGCGTAGCCGAGCGCCGCCAGCGCTTCGGCTTTGAGATTGTCGCTCTCCTTCTGCCCCAGCACGTTCGGGATCACCAGCACGCCTGATCGCGGCGTGGTACCGGCATCGTCCCAGGCGAACACGCCCTCGAAGGGGCCACCCGGGCCGTCGTGGACGATAGTGCGACGGCGGATCGTCATGGGCGCGCTCTCCTGTTGTGTCGATCGTGCCATTCGCTAGATCGGAGCCATTCGGCGAACAAGCAGCGGGCGTGATGATGCAGATCAGGAAGGACGATGCCACCGCTTCGCATGTCGCTCCACTGCTCGCGCATCATCTCGCCGAGCTACGTAGTCATATGGCGGAATTTGCCTTCGCGCTCGATGCGACCGGCTTGTCGGCGCCGGAGGTGACGTTCTGGACCGCCTGGCGTGCAGAATCGCTGGTCGGGTTTGTCGCCCTCAAGCAGCTCGATCCGCATCATGGCGAGGTGAAGTCGATGCGCGCGGCTCCCGAAGCGCGCGGCACCGGCGTCGGCCGCACACTGCTCGCGCACGTCATCGCCACAGCATGCGCGCGCGGCTATAAGCGGCTGAGCCTCGAAACCGGTACTGCCGCGCTGCATCAGCCGGCGGTCACCCTGTATCGCAGCGCCGGCTTTACCGCCTGCGCCGCCTTCGCGGATTACCAGCCAAGCCCGCATAACCAGTTCCTGACCCTGATCCTTTAACGGGAGAACCCGATTGCCCACGCTTGTCCTGATCCGCCACGGCCAGTCCGCTTGGAATCTCGAAAACCGCTTCACCGGCTGGTGGGACGTTGACGTTACCGAAAAGGGCGCAGCCGAGGCCCGCGCGGCGGGCGAGTTGATGGCGGCCAAGGGACTGGATTTCGACCAGACCTTCACCTCGCTTCAGACTCGCGCGATCAAGACGCTCAACCTCGCGCTGGAGGCGATGGGGCGGCTGTGGCTGCCGGTCGAGAAGGACTGGCGGCTCAACGAGCGGCATTACGGCGGGCTGACCGGGCTCGACAAGGCCGAGACGGCCGCGAAACACGGCGACGAGCAGGTCCACATCTGGCGCCGCAGCTTCGACGTACCGCCGCCGCCGATCGAGTCGGGCAGCCAATTCGACCCATCGGCTGACCGCCGCTATGCCGGGATCGACGTTCCCGCGACCGAGAGCCTGAAGGACACGATCGCGCGCGTCCTGCCCTATTGGGAGGGCCGCATCGCGCCTGCGCTCAAGGACGGGCAACGTGTCCTGATCTCCGCGCATGGCAACTCGCTCCGCGCGCTGGTCAAGCATCTGTCGGGGATTTCCGACGACGAGATCACCGGGCTGGAAATCCCGACCGGTCAGCCGATCGTCTACGAACTGGATGATGCACTCAATGCGACCGACCGTTATTATCTGAACGAGCGGTAATTCTGCCGTCGTCCCGGACTCGACCCGGCATAGACGGGAGAGGGCCTTACCCCCCTCCCCCGTCAGCCCGGCGCAGGCCGGAGTTCAGTTGAGAAGGACGAAGTGGTGGCACGCCGCGTCCTGTCACAACCGTCCGGAATATCGACCCCGGACTTCGCCGGGGTGACGGTAAAGTGATCAGGGGAAGTGCACATCAGCCCCGACGCACCACTCCCTCAGACCGCCGCGCGCACCGCGTCGCAGATTCGGTCGACCACCTGCTCCACCTGCGCGGGATCGTCGCCCTCGGCCATCACGCGGATCACCGGCTCGGTGCCCGACGGGCGAATCACCAGCCGCCCGCGCCCCGCCAGCTCCGCCTCGGCGTCGGCGATCACCGCCTTCACCGCGTCGGTCTCCAGCGGCTTGCCGCCCGTAAAGCGCACGTTCTTCAGCAACTGCGGCAGCGGCTCGAAGCGGTGCAGCACCTCGCTCGCGGGTGCGCCCGCGCGGCAGATCTCCGCCAGCACCTGTAACGCCGCGACCAGGCCGTCGCCGGTCGTCGCATAATCGCTAAGGATGATATGCCCCGATTGCTCGCCGCCGACATTGTACCCGCGGCGTCGCATCGCCTCCAGCACATGCCGGTCGCCGACGGCGGTGCGGATCAGCCCCAGCCCCTGGGCCTTCAGATGCCGTTCCAGCCCGAGGTTCGACATGACCGTCGCGACCAGCCCGCCGCCCGCCAGCCGCCCGGCGCGCGCCCAGCCCGCCGCGATCGTCGCCATCAACTGGTCGCCGTCGATCACGCGACCCTTTTCGTCGACCACGATCAAGCGATCGGCGTCGCCGTCCAGCGCGATCCCGATCTCCGCCTTGTTTGCGATCACCGCCGCCGACAACGCCTCGGGATGGGTCGAGCCGATCTTGTCGTTGATGTTGAGCCCGTTGGGATTGACCCCGATTTGCACGACATCGGCGCCCAATTCCCACAACGCCTCAGGCGCGACCTGATAGGCGGCGCCGTTCGCACAATCGACGACCACCTTCATCCCATCGAGCCGCAGGTCGTTGGGGAAGGTGGATTTGGCGAAGTGGATGTAGCGCCCGCGCGCGTCGTCGATGCGCTTGGCGCGGCCGATCTCGCCGGCCGGTGCCAGCGCGACCTCACCGTCGATCGCTGCCTCGATCGCCAGTTCGTCCTCATCGGACAACTTGTATCCATCCGGCCCGAACAGCTTGATGCCATTGTCGAAAAACGGATTATGGCTGGCGGAGATCATCACTCCCATGTCGGCGCGCATCGACTTGGTCAGCATCGCCACGGCCGGGGTCGGCATCGGCCCCACCAGCGTCACGTCCATCCCGACGCTGGTGAACCCGGCCTGCAAGGCGCTCTCCAGCATATAGCCCGACAGCCGCGTGTCCTTGCCGATCACCACCCGGTGCCGATGCTGCCCGCGCAGGAAGTGCCGCCCGGCCGCCATCCCGACCTTCATCGCCATCTCCGCGGTCATCGCACCCGCGTTGGTCAGGCCGCGAATACCGTCGGTGCCGAAATATTTCCTTGCCATCGTGTCTTCCGTTCGCTTGGCCCAGACAGGTCCCATAATCGCGGACGAGCAAAAGGCGAAGATACCGCATGTCGCAAGCCACCCGCATCCTGCTGTCGCTGCTGATCGGACTGGCGGGCGGCGTCGCGCTCGCCAGCTTCGCGCGCGATGCGGTTCCCGGCACGATCGCGGTCGCCGAGCCGATCGGTGCGGCGTGGCTGCACGGCTTGCAGATGACGATCGTGCCGCTGGTCGTGTCGTTGCTGGTCACCGGCGTCGCGTCGACCGCCGAGGCGGCGCGCGCCGGGCGGCTCGCCGGGCGCGCCATCGCGCTCTACGTCACCTTCCTGTTCCTCTCGGCAGTGATCGCCGCAATCGCGACCCCGCTGATCCTAGCGGTCGCGCCGCTCCCCGCCGCCTCCGCGCAGGCGTTGCGCGCGGCGCTGGTCGGCGCGGGCAAGGTGCCGAACGTCCCGCCGCTCGGCGAGTTCTTCGCCGGGATCGTCCCGACGAACATCGTCCACGCCGCCGCCAGCGACGCCTTCCTGTCGCTGATCATCTTCACGCTTGTGTTCGCGTTCGCGATCGCGCGGATCGATGCCGAGGGGCGTGCGCTGCTGGTGCGCTTTTTCACCGCGCTGCGCGACACGATGCTGGTGGTGATCGATTGGGTGCTGTGGATCGCACCGCTCGGCGTTTTCGCGTTGGCGCTGGTGGTCGGGGCGCGAGCGGGCTCGGGCGCGTTCGGGGCGCTGGCGCATTATATTCTCGTCATCGCCAGCGTCGGGGTAATCGTCACGCTGCTGGCCTATCCGGTCGCCTGGCTGGGTGCGCGGATCAACCTTGCGGACTTCGCGCGCGCCGCGCTCCCGTCGCAGGCAGTGGCGATCAGCACGCAATCCTCGCTCGCCTCGGTGCCCGCGATGCTGGAGGGCGCGCGCGCGCTTGGCGTGCCGGTGCGCACCGCCGGCGTGACGCTGCCGCTCGCCGTTGCGATCTTCCGCACGACCGGGCCGGCGATGAACCTCGCCGTCGCGATCTACGTCGCGACGTGGTTCAATGTGACGCTGTCGCCCGCGACGCTGGCGATCGGCGTGGTGGTGGCGACGCTCACCTCGCTGGGCTCGGTCAGCCTGCCCGGCACCGTCAGCTACGTCAGTGCGATCGCACCGATCGCGGGCACGATCGGCGCACCCATCGCCCCGCTCGGCCTGCTGGTCGCGGTCGAGACGATCCCCGACATCATCCGCACTGTCGGCAACGTCACCATGGACCTTGCGACCACCGCCTGGCTGGGCCGGCGCGAGCCTAAGGAGTAGCGCGCCGCGGCCGGCTGCCCAGGGCGTAGAGCGCGCAACCGGCCCAGATCAGCGCGAAAGTGATCAGATGCACATCGCGCAACGGCTCGTGGAACACCAGCACCGCCAGCAGGAATTGCAGCGTCGGCGCGAGATATTGCAGCAGCCCCAGTGTCGAGTACTGCAACCGGCGCGCCGCGGCGGCGAACATCAGCAACGGCGCGGCGGTCACTGCCCCCGCCAGCACCAGCAGCAGGTCGATCGTGCCGCGTCCGAACACCGGCTCGGGGCTGAGCCACAACACCGCCAACGCCGGGCCAACCAGCAAGGCGGTCTCGACGGTCAGGCCGCCCAGCGCATCGATCGCCGCCACCTTGCGGATCAGCCCGTACACGCCGAAGCTGAACGCGAGCGTCAGCGAAATCCACAACGCCCCGCCCCCCGCGATCGCCAGCACCGCGACGC
Source organism: Sphingomonas sp. NPDC079357 (assembly GCF_044901155.1). NCBI lineage: Bacteria > Pseudomonadati > Pseudomonadota > Alphaproteobacteria > Sphingomonadales > Sphingomonadaceae > Sphingomonas > Sphingomonas sp. NPDC079357. Next base: position 271,373 of record NZ_JBJDOM010000002.1, on the reverse strand, counting down.
CGGTCGCCGCCACCGCGACCGCGGCCTTCTGTACCGCGCCGATCCGCTCGCCGAGCACGATCGTCCCCAGCGCGACGTTGAGCAGCGGATTGATGAAATAGCCGAGGCTCGCCTCAAGCACATGCCCGCTTTGCACCGCGAAGATATAGACCAGCCAGTTGACCGCGATCAGCGCGGCGGACGCGCACAGCAGCAACAGCGTCCGCCCCCGCGCCGCCGCCACGATCGCCCGGCCGCGCCGCATCGCCAGCACGATCGCGGCAAGCAGCAGCAGCGACCAGACGACGCGATGTGCCAGCACCTGCAACGCCGGCACCCCGGTCAGCAGGTGCAGGTAGAGCGGCAGCAGCCCCCATGACACATAGGCGCCCACGCCAAGGAGCAGGCCGGAACGCGTCGCTGGTGTCGTCATGCGCGCCGTGTCGCGGGTGCGAGGCGAAGACGCAAGTCCTGCATGGGGGGCCGGGGCGAGCCTCAATGGTGTGCTATTTTTACCAGCCAGAAGATTCATAGGATCACACCCGTGAACCGGGGAGCGTCATGTGGCTTTGGTCATCCTCAAATCGCTGCCATTCTATGCGGTTCTCGGGGCGCTGCCGGCCATGACCCACATCAGTAGAAACGCCGGGAAGGATCACTGGGGTCGACGGCGTGTTCTTCGATCCTGACGGCACGAAAATCGAGTTGTGGCAGCCAGCACCGACGTTCGCGTTCAGATAACCGCCGCCTCCCTGCTGCCGGGTGCTATCGGCCAGCTAACAACGACCCTGACGGCCTCTCGCCTGGCCATAGCGAACTGGTGATTCAAACCATTGCCGGCTCGCAAGGAAACAGTCGCCCTCCCCGCGCTTTGGCCGTACCAGCGTCGCGCCATCATGCTGTCCCGCCTCGTCCTCACCGATGTCCGCAACCACGAAGCGCTGTCGATCGCGCCCGATGCCGCGCCCGGCTTCGTCGTGCTGTACGGAGCCAACGGCGCAGGCAAGACCAACGTGCTGGAGGCGGTGTCGCTGCTCGCGCCCGGAAGGGGATTGCGCCGCGCCGCTTTGTCGGAGGTCGCGCGCAGCGACGGACCGGGCGGCTTCGGAGTCGCCGCGACGCTTGACGACGGCGTCACGCTCGCCACCGGCACGCTCGCGTCCGCGCCCGAGCGGCGGGTCGTGCGGATCAACGGCGGCGCCGCCCCCGCCACCGCACTCGCCGAACGGCTCGCGGTGCTGTGGCTCACTCCGGCGATGGACCGGTTGTTTACCGAGGCGGCGGGCGGAAGGCGGCGCTTCCTCGACCGGCTGACGCTCGCGATCGAACCCGGCCATGCCCGGGATGGCGCGCGCTATGAGGCGGCGATGCGTGATCGCAACCGGTTACTCGCCGATCCACTTCCCGATCCCGACTGGCTCGCCGCGCTGGAGGCGCAGATGGCGCAGCACGGCGCCGCACTCGACGCCGCCCGCCGCCGCACCGTCGCCGCACTCGACCTGGCGCTCGCCGCGCAGCCCGCCGGAGAGATCGCGCGCGCGCGCATCGCGCTCGACGGCTGGAGCGGCGACGCCGCCGCGCTGATCGACGCGCTCCGTACCGGCCGCGCGAGAGACGCGGCCGCCGGGCGCGCGCTGGTCGGTCCGCATCGCGCGGACCTGATCGTCACCCATGTCGACAAGGCGCGCCCGGCCGCTACCGCCTCGACCGGTGAGCAGAAGGCCTTGCTGCTCGCGATTGTGCTCGCCCATGCCGAGCTGGTCGGACGGCTGACCGGGCATGCCCCGGTCCTGCTGCTCGACGAAGTCGCCGCGCATCTCGACCCCATTCGCCGCGCTGCGCTGTTCGCGCGTCTCGCCCCGCTCGGGCAGGTGTGGATGACCGGCACCGAGCGCGCGCTTTTCGAGGGGATCGACGCCGCCACCTGGGTCGCGCTGCACGACGTCGTTACGCCCACAACATTTTCGCCCGCGCCGCGTTGAGGAACGAATTGTCGTCCTGTCCAATGGGAAGAAACGCGCTGACCGATCTCGCCACTCCTGCCACCGCCCCGCGCACGCTGACCGAATGGCGGCGCGGCTGGCCGGTGGTGGCGGCGGCGATGCTCGGCGCCGGGTTCGGGCCCGGGCTGTACCAGAATCTTTCCAGCCTGTTCACGCCGGGGCTGGAGGCGACGTTCGGCTGGTCGCGCGGCGACATCGCCACCGCCGCCGGGCTGGCGCTGGCCGGCGCGATCGCCGCGCCGCTGATCGGGCGCGCCGCCGATCTTGTCGGCGTGCGGCCGGTGATCGTCGCCTCGATGCTGTTGCTGGGTGTCGCCTATCTGTGGCTCGCCGCAATGGGCTTGAACGGCGGTCGCGCGATCTGGCGTTATCAGCTCGGCGTCGTGCTGCTGGTGCTGGCGCTGCCGGGCACGAGCAGCCTCGCCTATGGCAAGCTGATTGCGGCGCGTTTCATGCGGGGGCGCGGGATGGCGCTGGCGCTCGGCACGTCCGGGCTGGCGTTGGCGACAATCGTCGCCGCCCCGTTGCTGGGCGCCACCATCGCGCACTTCGGCTGGCGTACCGGCTTTGCCGCGCTGGCGGCCGGATCGGCGATCCTTGCGCTGCCGCTGATCCTGCTCAGCCTGCGCGCGGTGGCGCTCCCCGCCACGCCCGCCGCAGCCCGCGCCGCGCTGCCGGGCACCAGCGCGGCGGCGGCACGGCGCGACAGCCGCTTCTGGATCATGGTCGCCTCGGCGTGGCTCATCAACGCCGCCACGACGGGCTTCGTGACGCAGCTCGTTCCTATCGGGCTCGAACTCGGCTTGCGCCCGGCGCAGGCGGCGTTGCTTCTCACCAGCTTCGCCTCCAGCGCGATTGCCGGTCGGCTGCTGGTCGGCTGGCTGGTCGATCGACTGCGCCCACAGCCGGTGGCGGCGGCGTTCGCGATCCTGTCCGCCGCTGCTTTCGTCGGACTGGCGTTCGCGCCGTCGGGGCTGGCGCTGCTGCTGACGCTCGTCTTTTTCGCAGGGCTGATGAACGGCGCGGAAAACGATCTGCTGCCGTTCTTCGCCGCGCGGCTATTCGGGCTGCGCGCCTATGCCGAAATCTACGGCACCGCGATGCCGATCGCCCTTTCGGGCACCGCCGTCGGGATCATCGGCTTCGGACGGCTCCACGATCTGACCGGCGGCTACACCGCTGCGCTGACGCTCGGTTGCGGCGCGCTGTCGCTGGCGGCAGTATGCTTCCTGATCCTCCCCGATCGTACAGGGGATGACGGGCACGGTGCGGCCCGCTAGCGCGCGTCGATGTCGCACCGTCCGCCCGTCCCGAATCATAACGAATGGCGGACCGGCTGGCCGATCGTGTTCGGCGCGGTGATCGGCAGCGGGGCCGGGCCAGCGTTGTTCCAGAATCTGTCGAGCATGTTCGTGCCGGGCATGACCGGCGAATTCGGCTGGAGCCGCGGTGCGGTCGCCGCCGCCAGCGGACTGGGCTTTGCGGGCAGCCTCGCGGTGCCCCTGCTCGGGCGAATGGTCGACCGCGTGGGCGTGCGCCCGATGATCGTCGGTTGCATGGTCGCGCTCGCCGCCGCCTATCTCGGTATGGCGACGATGCGCGGGCAGCTATGGCATTATCACCTGCTGGTACTTGCGCTGGCGATGACCGTGCCGGGCACCAGCGCACTCGCCTATGGCAAGCTGATCGCGGCGCGCTTCTTCGCGCATCGCGGGCTCGCGCTCGGGATCGCGACGTCAGGACTGCCGCTCGCCACCTTGCTGCTGCCGATCGTGCTGGCCGAGGTCATCGACGACTTCGGCTGGCGGGGCGGGTTCGTGGCGCTGGCGGTCTATTCGGCGCTGATCGCTCTCCCGATCGCCCTGCTCGCGATCCGCGGCACCGCTCCCCAGCTACGCCGCGCCGCCCTCGACCCGTTGTCGGCGACCGGTGTCACCGCCGCGGCGGCGCGGCGTGATCCGCGCTTCTGGCGTTTGGGGTTGACCGGCTTCTTCGTTAATCTGGGGACGATCGGCTTCGTCACGCAACTCGTGCCGTTCGGGATCGACCGCGGGCTGACCGCCACACGGGCGGCACTGCTGCTCACCGCCTTCGGGGCGTCGCAGGTCGCGGCGCGGATCACCTTCGGCGCGTTGATCGACCGGTTCGCGCCGCAGCGGATCGCCGCCACCGTCGCCTTCGTCTCCGCGCTCGGCTTCGTCGCGCTGCAGTGGCGTGGTCTTGCACTGCCCGCTCTTGCGCTCGGCGTTTTTTTCGCCGGGCTGATGAACGGTGCGGAGAATGACCTGTTTCCTTTTTTCGCCGCGCGGTTGTTCGGGCTGCATGCTTATGGCGAGATCTACGGTTCGCTGATCGTCATCGCGCTGGCCGGCAGCGGGGTGGGGATCATCGGCTTCGGTGCGCTGCACGACTGGACCGGTGGCGATGCGGCCGGGCTGGCGGCGGCGAGCGCCGCGCTGGCGATCGCCGGGCTGCTCTTCGCGGGTCTGCGCGAGCGACCCGCGCAAGGCTAGGTTTCGCTTTCGCTACACCGCCCGCCTGCCTATATGATCGCCATGGCAGAACCTCAGAATACCAGCGAATACGGCGCCTCCTCGATCAAGGTGCTGAAGGGCCTCGACGCCGTCCGCAAGCGCCCCGGCATGTACATCGGCGATACCGACGACGGCTCGGGCCTTCACCATATGGTGTTCGAGGTGAGCGACAATGCGATCGACGAGGCGCTGGCCGGACATTGCGACCGGATCGACATCACGCTGAACGCCGACGGCTCGGTGTCGGTGACCGACAACGGCCGCGGCATTCCGACCGGGATCCACCCCGAGGAAGGCGTCTCGGCGGCCGAGGTCATCATGACCCAGCTCCACGCCGGCGGCAAGTTCGAGAACACCAGCGACGACAATGCCTACAAGGTGTCGGGGGGCCTGCACGGCGTCGGCGTCTCGGTGGTCAACGCTTTGTCCGAATTCCTCGACCTGACGATCTGGCGCGACGGCGAGGAGCACTACATGCGCTTCGCGCACGGCGACGCGGTCGCCCCGCTCAAGGTCGTTGGGCCAGCCGAGGGCAAGAAGGGCACGCGCGTCACCTTCCTCCCCTCGCCCGAGACGTTCAAGATCACCGAGTTCGATTTTGAGAAGCTCGAGCATCGCTATCGCGAGCTGGCGTTCCTCAACTCGGGCGTCCGCCTGTTCCTCAACGACGCGCGCCACGAAGAGCCGAAGTCGATCGAACTGTTCTACGAAGGCGGCATCGCCGCGTTCGTGAAGTGGCTGGACCGCAACAAGCAGCCGCTGTTCCCCGATCCGATCTCGGTCGCGGGCACCCGCGATCATGTCACGATCGAGGTCGCGCTGGAGTGGAACGACAGTTATTACGAGAACGTCCTCGCCTTCACGAACAACATCCCGCAGCGTGACGGCGGCACGCACATCGCCGCCTTCCGCGCCGCGCTGACCCGCACGCTCAACAACTACGCCGAAAAGTCGGGGCTCCTGAAGAAGGAGAAGGTCAGCCTGACCGGTGACGACATGCGCGAGGGGTTGACCGCGATCGTCTCGGTCAAGCTGCCCGACCCGAAGTTCAGCAGCCAGACCAAGGACAAGCTCGTCTCGTCGGAGGTCCGCCAGCCACTCGAAAGCCTGATGGCCGACAAGATGGCGGAATGGTTGGAGGAAAACCCGCAGCACGCGCGCTCGATCGTCGGCAAGATCATCGACGCCGCCGCCGCGCGCGAGGCGGCGAAGCGCGCGCGCGAACTGACGCGGCGCAAGGGCGTCATGGACATCGCCAGCCTGCCCGGCAAGCTCGCCGACTGTCAGGAGCGCGATCCTGCCAAGTCCGAGCTGTTCCTCGTCGAGGGTGATTCGGCCGGCGGCTCGGCCAAACAGGGCCGCGACCGCCACTTCCAGGCGATCCTCCCGTTGCGCGGCAAAATCCTCAACGTCGAGCGCGCACGTTTCGACCGGATGCTCGGCTCGAAGGAGATCGGCACGCTCATCCAGGCGATGGGCACGGGCATCGGCCGCGACGACTTCAAGCTCGACAAATTGCGTTACCACAAGATCGTCATCATGACCGACGCCGACGTCGACGGCGCGCATATCCGCACCTTGCTGCTGACGTTCTTCTATCGCCAGATGCCCGAGATTATCGAGGCCGGGCACCTCTATATCGCGCAGCCGCCGCTCTATAAGGCGACCAAGGGCCGCTCCGAAGTATATCTCAAGGACGATCACGCGCTCGACAATTACCTCGTCGACGCCGGGCTCGGCGCGATGGCGCTGGAGCGGGGCGACGAGAAATTGACCGGCGCGCACCTGCGCCCGCTGGTCGAGCACGCGCGACGGATGCGCACGCTGATGCGCTATGTCCCGCGCCGCTATGATCCGGTCATCATCGAGGGGCTGGCTCTTGGCGGCGCGCTCGATCCCGAGGCGACGCGTGACACCCGCGCCGCTGCCGTCACGGAGGTCGTCCGCCGGCTCGATCAGGGCGACAGCGACGCGACATGGAGTGCGCGCGTCACCGAGGACGGCGGCATCCATTTCGAGCGACTGTGGCGCGGCGTGACCGATCACCACATCGTCGAGGCGGCGTTCCTCGCCTCGGCGGAGGCGCGCAAGCTTCACACGCTCGCCGCCGAACAGGCCGACACCTTCGCGCACGCCGCCAAGCTCGTCCCGGTCAAGACCGCGGCGGTCGAGGCACCGGCCGATGCGGTGGCCACTGACGAGGAAGGCGAGGAAACCGTCACCGTCGGCCGCGGCCAGTCGCTGGTCGCGCGTCCGTCGCAATTGCTGGAGGCGATCCTCGCGTCGGGCCGCAAAGGGCTGGCGATCCAGCGCTACAAGGGTCTCGGCGAGATGAATGCGGAGCAGTTGTGGGAGACCACGCTTGACCCGTCGAACCGCACGATGCTCAGGGTCGCGATCGAACAGGCCGACGTCGCGGACGAGATTTTCACGCGCCTGATGGGCGACGTCGTCGAGCCGCGCCGCGAGTTCATCCAGGACAATGCGCTGAGTGTGGCGAACCTCGACGTCTAGGAACTGTCGCCCCGGACGTGATCCGGGGCGACGAGGTTCAGGCGCTCTCCACAACGTCATCCCCGCGCAGGCGGGGATCCAGACGCGCAGGTCTTCGCAGGGGTCGAAACGTCAGAGATACTGGATTCCCGCCTTCGCGGAAATGACGAATCGGGCGGGTAGATATCTAGCCCGCCGTCCCATCCGCCCACGCACGCAGCAACGAATGCGCGATCGCATAGGGTGGCGGTGCACCGAACGCCCCCGCCTCACCCGCCAGCGCCGCGCGCACCTCGTCGCGCGTCACCCAGCGCGCGTCCTCCAGCTCGTTGGTGTCGAGCGTGATCGCATCATCCTCGGCTTCGGCGATACACGCGATCATCAACTGCGACGGGAACGGCCACGGCTGACTCGCGACATAGCGCACTGCGCAGACCCGCACCCCGGCCTCCTCGAAGATCTCACGCGCCACCGCTTCCTCGATCGACTCGCCGGGCTCCAGAAACCCGGCAAGCGCCGAATAGCGCCCCACCGGAAATGCCGCCTGCCGCCCGATCAGCGCGCGCCCGTCATGCTCGGCGATCATGATGACAACCGGGTCGACACGCGGGAAATGCTCCGCCTTGCAGTTCGGGCAGCGTCGTCCCCAGCCCGCCCGAAACGGCGCGGTCTGATGGCCGCAGCGGGCGCAAAACGGATGCCGCGCATGCCAGTCGATCAGCGCGCGCGCCGCCGCGAAGGTCGCCGCCTCACCGCCCTGCAAGCGGTCAAGCAACGCGAACAACGTTGGCGACCGATACGGCGGGGGCGGCGCCTCCCCCGGGGTCACCGCCGCGAAATGCGCGCACCCTTCGGCAAGCCCGAGCAACACGAACTCGGCCCCGTCCGGCGCATCGGCGATCGTGCCCCACGCCAGCGTCCCGTCATCCTCCACGATCGGCTCGAATGCGTCGAGCCGCAGCAGCCGCGAAGCCGGGTCCGCCAGCAGCGCGGCGATCGCGGCCGGATCCTGCCGCAACGCGTCGGCGCGATCCAGCAAACCGCCGGTGAACCCGGTTTCGATCACCCCGACTGAACTCACCATTGTCCCCCGTGCAGCCGCACCGCGTCGCGCCGGATCGCGGCATAGGTTTCCTTGCCGAGCGGCCATTTCTCCGCCGGGAAGTAATTGACCATGATCGTGCTGCGGAAGCGCTTGGCAGGATCGACCAGCGCCAGCGTCCCTGCCGCGCCTGCCCAACCATAGCTACCCTTCGACGCGCCGTTCGGATCGTCGTTGAGATACACGACCCCGCCCGCGCCGAACCCGCGCTGCTGCCCGTCATTGTCGAAGAAGACGCCCTCCGGCATCAGGTTCGACATCGCCAGCCGCGCGGTCTGCTCCTTCATCACGCGCGTGCCCTCCAGCATCCCGTAATTCTGGAGCATATGGAGGAAGCGATCATAATCACGCGCGCTGCTCACCAGCCCCGCGCCGCCATACGGGAAGCTCGGCGGCTGCAACCACGGCGAGCGCGCCGCCGGATCGAGCGGGGTCAGCTTCTCCTCGACAAACGCATAATTGGTCGCGAACCGGCCGACGTCGCGCTGCGGCACCTGCCAATAGGTCGAGTTCATCTTGAGCGGATCGAGCAATCGCGTCTGGACGAAGCGCTCGAACGACATGCCGCTCGCCTTCTCGACCACCGCCGCCAGCACGTCGAGCCCCATCGAATAATGCCAGGTTGTCCCCGGCTCGGCGACAAGCGGCGCCTGCGCGACGCGGTCCGCGAAGGCGGCGAGCGTCGCAGGACGGGTGCGCCGGGCCTGCGCCTCGATCTGCGCGTTGACCGTGGCGGGCACCAGCCCCAGCCGCTCGAACTCCTTGAGCAGCGGCCCCTTGGCGTTGATCTGGTAGCCGATCCCCGAGGTGTGCGTCATCAGCTCGCGCAGCGTGATCGGCTTGGTGGCGGGACGCGTTTCGAGCGAGGTGTCGGGGCTGGTCAGCACCCGCATCTTCGCGAACGCCGGGAAGTACTTGGATAGTGGATCGTCGAGCGACAGCTTGCCGTCCTCGACCAGCAGCATCGCCGCCATGCCGGTGATCGGCTTGGTCATCGAATAGACGCGCCACAACGAGTCGGGGCCGGCAGCGGCGGCGCCGGGATCGAGCGAGATCGTGCCCGCACTGACAAACACGGTCGGCAGCTCGCCGAGCCCGAACGCGCCGACGATCCCCGGCATCTTCCCGGCGGCAATATAGCCGTCGTACAGCGCCTTGGTCGCGGGCAGCAGCGTCGCCGCCGCTGCGGCATCGGGCGCACGCGGAGCCGGCGCTGGCGGACGCATCTGCGGCTGCGGTTGCTGTGCCGATGCCGCGACCGTCGCCAGCAACGCCGCGCTCAGCCCCACCGCCTTCACCGGCTTCATCGTCCACCGCTTCGTCATCATGCCCGTCTCCTCACCACATCTGCCGCTTTCGCGAACACCGTCGGCAATCCCGCTTCGTCGAGCCGGTCGACCGGCCACCACTCACCTTTGTTGCTCGCGATTTCCGTGTGCGCCACCGCGATCGCAAGGTCGATCGTGAAATGCGTAAAGCCATGATTTACCGACCCGGTCAGCATTTGCCATTCGGCGTCGGCGGGCGCATCGGCCAGCAACGGCGGCGCATCGCTCCACGGTCCGGTCGGCAACGCGCGCATCCCGCCGAGCAACCCCTTGTCGGGTCGCCGCACCAGCAGTACCGAATCGCCGCGCTGCAACCAGAACAACGTGCCATGCCGGTGCGGCCGCGCCGCCTTCGGCTTTTTGACTGGATAGGCTTCGGGTGTCCCTGCCGCCTGCGCGGCGCACGCATGCTTCAGCGGACACAATAGGCATCGCGGTTTGCGCGGTGAGCAGATCGCCGAGCCGAGGTCCATCATCGCCTGCGCGAAGTCGCCCGCTCGCGCGTCAGGGGTGATGGTGTCCGCCGCCGCGCGGATCGCCTTGCGCGCGGCAGGCAGCGGGGTGTCGATCGTGAACAGCCGCGCGACCACGCGCTCGACATTGGCGTCGACCACCACCGCGCGCCGTCCGAACCCGATCGCCGCCACCGCCGCCGCGGTATAGTCGCCGAACCCCGGCAGCGCGCGCAGTGCCGCTTCGGTATCAGGCAATTGCCCGCCATACTCCGCCGCGATCGTCCGCGCCGCCGCCAGCAGGTTGCGTGCCCGCGCATAATAGCCGAGCCCTGCCCACGCCGCCATCACCTCGCCCTCGTCCGCTGCGGCAAGGTCGGCGAAGGTCGGCCAGCGTCGTGTCCATTCGGAGAAGCGCGGACGCACGGTCGCCACCGTCGTCTGCTGGAGCATCACCTCGCTCAGCCACACGCGATAGGGATCGACGACCTCGCCGGGCTTTGCGCGCCACGGCAGATCGCGGCGATGACGGTCGTACCAGTCGAGCAACGGAGCCGCGATATCGATCCGGTGCTTGGCGTCCATGCCCCGGCTATGGCATGGGCGACGGAATGAGCAAGCGCGCTGGCGATCCCAAAACCGAATCCCCGCGTCACAATCGCTCGCGGCAGGTCGCAGAGCTGTTGCCGGCGGTCGGCGGTGCGGCGTTCCGGCGCTTCGGCTTCGTGCAATCAGCGATCGTCACACGCTGGCCGGAGATCGTCGGCGAGCGACTCGCCACCGCCAGCACGCCCGAATCGATCCGGTTTCCCGCCGGCAAGAAGCAGGACGGCGTGTTGACGCTGACCGTTCGTGGCGCCCATGCTGCGATGATGAGCCACCTGACGGCCGAGATCATCGAACGCGTGAACCGCTTCTTCGGCTATGCCGCGGTGGTGCGCGTCGCGATCCGGCATGGTGAGGTCACGCGCCGCCCCGAACGCCGCGCGCCGCCGTCGCTCGTGCCGGCCCCGCCCGAGATGGGGCAGAGCCTGCGCACGATCGCCGATCCCGAGCTGAAAGCGGTACTGGAGGCGCTCGCTTCCGGTGTTGCCACGCCCCGTCCTGTCCTGCCGAAGGTTCGATGACCCGTATTTTCCTCCTCCTTCTCGCTACCATCGCGCTCACCGCTGCCACCGCGCCGCGCCCGTGGACCGCGGTCGCGACGCCGGTGGCGAGCGGCAGCTACCTGATCGGCAATCCGAAGGCGCGCGTGAAGCTGGTCGAATACGTCAGCTACACCTGCCCGCATTGCGCTCATTTCACACAGGAATCCGGCGCAACGCTCGGCGCGATGGTCCGCTCGGGCTCGACGAGTGTCGAATATCGCAACCAGGTCCATGACGGCATCGACCTCGCCGCGGCGACATTGGCCCGCTGCTCGGGCGCAGCAGCCTTCCCGCGCGTCCACGCCGCCTTTTTTCAGAAGCAGGAACAGTGGCTTGATCGCGCCAGCGACTGGGCACAGGGCAACCGCGACCGGATCGCGAGCTGGCCGCAACTGGCGCAGCTCTCCGCGATCGCCGAGGGCGCCGGGCTGACCGCGATCGCCCGCGACGCGGGTGCGCCGCCGGCCGCGATCAGAGCCTGCTTCACCACTGATACTGCGGTGAAAAAGACGATCGCGGTGTCGGAAAGCACGTCAAAGGTCCCCGGCACGCCCGCCTTCGAGATCAACGGGCGGCTGATCCAGAATGTCGGTTGGGCGCAATTGCAGCCGCAATTGCGCGCCGCGGGTGCGAAATGAGCGACGGAGTGACACGATGAAGCGTTTGGCAATCCCCTTGCTGGCGGCGGTCGCGCTGCTCGCCGGCTGCGGCAGCGGCGGCGACGGTAACAGCAGCACCCCGACCGCACCCGCCGGATCGGTGAAGGCGGTCGCGGCACCCGCCGGTCAGGATTGGACGCAGGTCGTGTCCGCGACCCCGGAGGGCGGCTATGTCGTCGGCAATCCCGATGCCAAGCTGAAGCTGGTCGAATATGGTTCGCGCACCTGCCCGACGTGCGGCGCCTTCGGCCAGACGGGCATGCGCCCGCTCGAGGACAATTACGTCAAGAGCGGCAAGGTGTCGTATGAATTCCGCGACTTCTTGGTCCACGGCCCGCCCGATCTCGCCGCCGCGCTGCTCGGACGCTGCGCAGGGCCGCAGCCATTCTTCCCGATCCTCGAGCAGATGTATATCGATCAGCCCAAGTTCCTCGATACGCAGATGAAGATCGCGCAGGATCAGGCATTCCTGCAGCAGACGCAGAATGCCGCCCCCGCGCAGGTCGCCACCGCCTGGGCCGAGAAGATGGGCTATCTGGAGTTCATCAAGCAGCGCGGCGTGCCCGAGGCGCAGGCGCGCGCCTGCCTGACCGATGCCAAGGCCATCGATCAGCTGACCAAAATGATGCAGGACGGCACCGACAAGAACGGCGTCACCGGCACCCCGACCTTCATCCTCAACGGCGCGAAGGTCGATGGCGTCACCTGGGCGCAGGTCGAGACGGCGCTGAAGAACGCGGGCGCGTGATGCCGGCAGGCGTCCGTCGACACGGACGCCTGTCGCGGGCGGGTGCTGATGGCATCCGCCCCAAGCGACTTATGTCTTCCCGGCCTCTTCCTCCGTCATCCCCGTGCGGGCGGGAGTTCAGACGCGCGGACGTCGCGCTTCTTTCGTATTGGTCAGAGGTTCTGGAATACCGCCTGCGCGGGAATGACGACGAGAACCGTCGCGGCCTGACGCGATGCGCATAAAGCGCCTTCGCCTCACCGGCTTCAAGAGCTTCGTCGACCCGGCCGATCTACGCATCGAACCGGGGCTGACCGGCGTGGTCGGCCCCAACGGCTGCGGCAAATCGAACCTCCTTGAAGCACTTCGCTGGACGATGGGCGAGAGCAGCGCGCGTTCGATGCGCGGCGCCGGCATGGAAGACGTGATCTTCGCTGGCACCGCGTCGCGCCCGCCACGCGACTTCGCCGAGGTCGCGCTGCTTGCCGAGCGGGACGGCCCTGATGGCCCCGAGGAAAGCGAAATCGTCCGCCGCATCGAGCGCGGCGCCGGCTCCGCTTATCGGATCGACGGCCGCGATGTCCGTGCGCGCGACGTCCAGTTGCTGTTCGCCGATGCAGCGACCGGCGCACATTCGCCAGCACTCGTCAGCCAGAATCGTATCGGTGCCGTCATCGCCGCACGTCCGGTCGAGCGGCGCGCAATGCTGGAAGAAGCGGCCGGTATCGCCGGCCTTCACGTCCGCCGCAAGGACGCCGAGACACGGCTGCGCGCCACCGAGGCCAATCTCGCGCGGCTTGACGAACTGCTCGCCGATCAGACGACGCGGATCACGGCGCTGAAGCGACAGGCACGCGCCGCCGAGCGCTACCGCCTGCTCTCCGAGCAAATTCGCCTCGCCGAAGCGCGCATGATCTTCGCACGCTGGCGCGACGCGGCCGCCGCCGCGAGCGACGCCAAGGCCGAAGCAGATTCCGCCGACGCAGCGCTCGCCACCGCGACGGTCGAAAGCACCACCGCCCAGGCGGCGCAACAGGCCGCCGCCGAACGATACGTCGCCGCGCGCGATGCCGCGCTCGCTGGCCGCGACGCCGCTGCGGAGACCGCGCACCAGCTCACCCGACTTCAGGAGCAGCGCGTCGGGCTTGAGCGCCAGCTGTCCGACACACGCGCCGCGCGTACGCGCATCGATGAGGATCGCGCGCGCGAGGACGCATTGGCGCATGACGCGGCGGCGGCGATGGCGCGGCTGACCGATGAGCGTGACGCGCTCAAACAGCGTCTCGCGCAAGGCGCCGCCGCCCGCCCCGCCCTCGATGCCGCGCTGACCGACGCCGAGCGGCGCGCGCGCGATGCCGAGGTTGCCTTGGCGCAGGCGATGTCCGCCGAGGCTGCAGAGGCCGCCGAACGCCGCGTCGCGCTCGCCGCGCAGGCGGCCGCGGCGGCGCGCTACGACCGGGCACGGCGCGAGGCGCTGCAACTGGCCGGAGCGATCGAGGCGCTCGACGATCCCGTCGTCCTTGAGGAACAGCGCGCCACCGCGCGGGCGGCGCTCGCCGTGGCGCAGGATAAGGCCGAGAAGGCAGCCGCCGCGCTCACCTGGGCCGAAGCGAGCGAAAGCGAGGCCCGCGAGGAACGCGATCCCGCCGAGGCAAGTCGCGCCGCCGCCATCGCCGCACTGGCCGCGCTTGATGGTGAGTTGTCCGCCCTGCGCCAGTCGACCGCGCGTGACGGCGATCGGCTGATCGATGCGGTGCGTGCCGAGCCCGGGTTTGAACGTGCGCTCGCCGCGGTACTCGGCGACGAACTGGAAACCGCCCTTGCCGACTGGACCGGTGCCGCGCTCGATCCGACCGATCCCCCCGCACCAGTTGGCACGCTGCCGCTCGCCGCGCGCGTCACTGCTCCAGCCGGGCTCGAACGGCGGCTGTCGCAGGTATTTCTGGTCGAGGGCGACTCCGGTCAGGTTCTGCAGGTCGGCCAGCGACTCGTCACTCGCACCGGCCATGTCCGGCGCTGGGACGGTTACGTCAGCGACATCGGCGGCGTAGCGGCAGCCGAGCGATTGAAGCGGCTCAACCGCATCACCGCGCTCGAGGCCGAACGTCCCGCTGCCGAGCAGGCGGTCGCGGTGACCACCACGCGCCGGACGAAACTCGATGAACGGATCGCGCGCGCGCGCGCCGCCGCGCAATCGTCGCGCGCGTTGCTGACCGAGGCCGAAGCGGCGCACCGCGCGGCGCAGCGCGACGAGGATCGCACTACCGCGCTGATCGAGCGATTGGGGGCGCAACAGACTGACCTTGCCGCGCGCGCCGCACGCGTCACTGCCGAGGTAGAAGCAGCCGATATCGAACAGGCGCAAGCGGCGGAGGCGGTTGCCGCTTTACCCGACGGCACGACGGCGACCGCAGCGACCGCGCGGCTTCGAGCCGAGGCGGAGGCGGCGCGCGCGCATGTCGCGCTCGCCCGCGCCGATCGCAGCACGCACGACCGGATGCTCGAAGAGGCGCGCGCCCGCGCGTCCGGCGCCAGCGACGAGGCGCTTGGCTGGCGCGCGCGAGCGGGCGAAGCGGCACGGCGGATCGAGGAGATGACCGCCCGCACCGCCGCGCTCGACGCCGAACTGGCCGATTTGTCGGAGCGGCCTGCGGCGTTGGCGGCCGAAATCGCGACGCTTGACGCGCAACACCTCGCCGCCCGCGCCGAAGCCGAAGCCACGCACGAAGCCGAGCGCGAGGCCGACGTCGCGCTGCGCATCGCCGACGCCGCGCTGTCCCGTGCCGTCGAGACGCTGGCCAAGGCGCGTGAACGGCGCGCCGGTGCGATCGCGCGGCTCGAAGGCCACGAATTGCGTAGGGTCGAGATGGGGCGCGTCGCGGGTGAGCGTTTCGAATGTCCCGCACCGACCCTGCCGTCGCGCGTCGGTTTCGATAGCGACACGGTCGCGAGCCCCGCCGACGAGTCGGCCGCGCACGAACGATTGGTCATGGACCGGGAGCGGCTCGGCCCGGTCAATCTGGTTGCCGAGCAGGAACTCGCCGAGCTGGAAGCCGCCGGTACAGCGACCGCCGCGGAGCGCGAGGAGTTGGGTCAGGCGGTCAACCGGCTGCGCGGCTCGATCGGCACGCTCAACCGCGAGGGACGCCAGCGGCTGCTCGCGGCGTTCGAAGCGGTCGACGGCCATTTCCGGCGCTTGTTCACCACGCTGTTCGACGGCGGGCAGGCGCATCTCGCCTTGGTCGATTCGGACGATCCGCTGGAGGCCGGGCTTGAGATCATGGCGCAGCCGCCCGGCAAGCGGCTGCAATCGCTGACGTTGCTGTCGGGTGGTGAGCAGGCGCTGACCGCGATCGCGCTGATCTTCGGCCTCTTCCTGACCAACCCCGCGCCAATCTGCGTGCTGGACGAGGTCGACGCCCCGCTCGATGACGCCAATATCGAGCGCTTCTGCGACCTGCTTGACCGCATGGCGCGCGAAACCGACACCCGCTATCTGATCGTTACCCACAATGCCGTGACGATGAGCCGGATGCACCGGCTGTTCGGCGTGACGATGATCGAGAAGGGCGTCAGCCGGCTGGTGTCGGTCGATCTCCAGGCTGCGGAGTTGCTGGCAGCGGAATGACCGTCCAGGAAGGCGCGTCATCCCGCAAAGCGCCATGGATCAGCCACAGGATCGCCACTCCGCGCACGATCGCCGCGGCAAGAACGTCCGACTGCGTCGCTGACGGCCATGCGCCATCCATCCCGGCGAACAACCAGAATTCGGCAAAATAGGCGAGCAGGTCGCCGAGCAGGAACAGCGCCATGGCCCGCACCCGCGTGCTCGTCAGCACGATCATCGGCCACAGCCATAGGTCGAACTGCGGCGAATAGACCTTGTTGGTCAGCAGGAACCACGCCAGCACCGGCATGAACAACAACCATGGCCGCGCGCCGTGCTTGCGCCACCCCACCGCGACGATCGTCGCCGCGCCGCCCGCAAACAGCACGAACGACCAGAAATTGCGCGTCGGTATGTCGGTCGTCCACCAGCCGAACTGCGCCATCAACTCCCAGACGCTCGCCGCCGTCCCGCTTCGCTCGCTGGAAAAGACGTAAAACTCGCGCCAATTCTCGAATGCCAGCGCTGCCACGGGCAAATTCACGACGCCCCACGCCGCCACGGCGGTCGCCACCAGCACCGCCGCCGCCACGATCCGCCTCGGCCAGCCCAAGCCGGATCGGAAGAGCGCCCCCAACCCGAACAGCGGCAGCATCAGCACCGGAAACAGCTTTGCAGCGCTGCCCAGCGCCGCCAGCGCGGTCGCCTTGCGCTCGGCACCGCGCCGCGCCGCAAGCAGCGCTGCGACCGCGAACGTCACCGCCAGCAAGTCCCAGTTATGGCCGAGGTACAGCACCAGCGGCGGCGCGAGCGCCCATGCATATTGCCGACGCACCCCGACGCCCGCGTTCCGCATGAATTCCAGCACGACGAAGGCGAGCACCGCATTTCCCAGCGTCACCGCATTCAGGAAATCCGCCGCATCCGCTCCACGCCCGCCGATCACGCGCGCCACCAGCCCTTCGATCCAGATCAGCGCGCCGGTCAGCACCGGATATTCCATCCGTGCCCCGAAATAGGGAATCTGCCCGGCAGCGACCCCCCGCAGGCCCCAGAACGGCACCGCGTCACTGTAGCAGCCAGTAATATATTGCTCGGATGCGCCCCAGCCCGCCCCACAATGCGCCTTGAACCCCCAGCCGAGCAGGCACGTCAGCGCCAGCGCGAGATACGGGCCATTGAGGCCAAGCCGATCGACGATCCTCTGCACGGAGCTGATCCATGGCAAAGCGATCAGCCCTCGACAAGCCACCTTTGCGAACATACATCGAACACATGGCGCAACTGGATGTCCGACAGAAGCTAGAAATCCTTGCTGATGCGGCGAAATATGATGCGTCCTGCGCGTCGTCGGGGACCGCGAAGCGTAACTCCGCTGATGGCAAGGGGATCGGTTCGACCGAGGGCATGGGCATCTGCCACGCCTATGCGCCCGACGGCCGCTGCATCTCGCTGCTCAAGATTCTGCTGACCAACAGCTGCATCTTCGACTGCCATTATTGCATCAACCGCAAGAGCTCGAACGTCCGCCGCGCGCGCTTCACCGCGCAGGAGGTCGTCAACCTCACCATCTCCTTCTACCGACGCAACTATATCGAAGGATTGTTTCTCTCATCGGGGATTATCAAATCTTCGAATTATACGATGGAACAGTTGGTCGAGGTCGCCCGCAGCCTGCGCGAGGATCATCACTTCCGCGGCTATATCCATCTCAAAACGATTCCCGACGCCGATCCCGAGCTGGTGCATCAGGCTGGGCTTTACGCCGACCGTGTCTCGATCAACGTCGAGCTGCCGACCGTGGGCGGGCTGAAGCGGCTCGCGCCCGAGAAGGACAACGCGCGCATTGAGGGCGCGATGGGCGAGATGAAGGCGGCGATCGTCGATACCGCCGAGGCGCGCATCAAGTACAAGTCCGCGCCGCGCTTCGCCCCCGCCGGGCAGTCGACGCAGATGATCGTCGGTGCCGATGCCGCGACCGACGGCGACATCGTGACCAAGGCCTCGACGCTGTACGATCGCTTCGGCTTGCGCCGCGTTTATTATTCGGCGTTCAGCCCGATCCCGGACGCATCAAGCGTACTCCCCTTGCAGCGGCCGCCGCTAATGCGCGAACATCGATTGTACCAGTCGGACTGGCTGATGCGTTTTTACGGCTTCCAGCCGCGCGAGGTGGTGGCCGCCACCGACGATGCGACCGGCATGTTGCCGCTCGACATTGATCCCAAGCTCGCCTGGGCGCTGAAATTTCGCGATCAATTTCCGGTCGACGTCAATCGCGCGCCACGCGAATTGCTCTGGCGGGTCCCTGGCCTCGGCACCAAGGCGGTCAAGAGCATCCTCGCCGCGCGCCGCTGGCGCCGTCTGCGGCTCGATGATGTCGCGCGGCTCACCGTATCGATCGCGCGCGTCCGCCCGTTTATCGTCGCCGAGGACTGGCGCCCTATCACGCTTACCGATCGCGCCGAGCTTAAGCCGCTCGTCGCGCCGCGCCCCGCCCGCCAGCAGCTGGAATTGTTCGGCGCCTGAGAATGAATCGCGGGTGAAACGGTGCGCCGGTTCATGCGCTTCGGCCTCGAAGGAGATCGATATGGCGCAAGCAGAAATTTACGCGGACCTGAAGCGCGACCACGACAAGCAGCGCGACATGCTCAAGCGGCTGGATGGCATGGACAGCGACAGTGCCGAGCGCCGCGCGCTATTCGAAGCGTTCCGGCTGGAGGTGCAAAGCCACGCGGCCGCTGAGGAGGAATCACTCTACGCCACGATGCTCGGCAATCCGGATCTGCGCGATGACGCCCGGCACTCCGTCGCCGAGCACAAGGAAGTCGACGACCTAATTGGTGAGTTGCTCGACATGGAATTCGGCTCCGATGCCTGGGAGCAGAAGTTCGCGCACATGCGCCACCGCTACGAGCATCACATCGACGAGGAAGAGGAAGAAATGTTCCCCGCCGCCGAGGAGAAGCTCGACGACGCGACCGAGGAACGGCTCGCCGACACCTATGAGGAGCGCAAGCCCGCCGAGCTGGAGCTGGCGCGCGACAATCCGCCCGGCGGCGACGAGCGCGAATAGACACCGTTGATGCGCGTCGCCACGCTTTCCGCGCCCGACGACATGGACGCCTGGCGCGAGGCGGCGCGGGCGCTGATCGCCGCCGACGTGCCGCCCGACCGGGTCGTGTGGCAGGTCGGCGCCGCGGCAGAGGATCTGTTCGCGAGCGGCGCAGAGCCGACCGCATCGCCACCCGTCATCGCTTCACCGCTGCGTGTGTCGCGCGCGTTCATCGCGCTGGCCGGTGATGCGATCCTCCACCACGATCCGGAGCGGTTCGCGTTGCTCTACACGTTGCTGTGGCGGCTGCGTGAGATGCCGCGGCTGGTCGAGGATCATGCCGATCCGCTCGTCCGTCGCCTCGAAGGGCTGGCGAAGGCAGTACGGCGCGACATCCACAAGATGCGCGCTTTCGTCCGCTTCCGCAGCGTCACCGACGACGAGGGCGACCGCTATGTCGCGTGGTTCGAGCCCGAACATCATATCGTCCGCGCCAATGCCGCCTTCTTCGTTAACCGCTTTGCATCGATGCGATGGTCGATCCTGACACCAGAAGTGTCGGTTCATTGGGACGGCGCGCGGCTGCGCGAAGGACCGCCCGCGGTGCGCGGCGATGCGCCGGAGGGCGACCCGGTCGAGGAAATGTGGAAGACCTATTACGCCAGCATCTTCAACCCGGCGCGCGTCAAGGTAACCGCGATGCTGAAGGAGATGCCGCGCAAATACTGGAAGAACATGCCGGAAACCGCGCTGGTCCCGCAATTGCTGGCCAGCGCGCAGGCACGGGAGAGCGGAATGATCGAACGTGCCCGTGGTCGCGAGGAAATTGGTGGCAACGCGCAACTCGCCTGGGAAGCCTTGCGCGACGAAGCTGCCGCCTGCACACGCTGCCACCTCCATAAACATGCGACGCAGACGGTGTTCGGCGAAGGGCCGGTGTCGGCACCGATGATGTTCGTCGGTGAACAACCCGGCGATCAGGAGGACCTCGCCGGTCACCCGTTCGTCGGTCCTGCGGGTCAGGTCTTCAATCGCGCCCTGACCGCCGCCGGGATTACGCGCGAGCAAACCTATGTCACCAACGCGGTCAAGCACTTCAAGTTCGAGCCGCGCGGCAAGCGCCGCATCCATGCCAAACCCGACGCGGGCGAGATCGAGGCCTGCCGCTGGTGGATCGAGCAGGAGCAATTGTTGCTACGCCCGAAGGTGACGGTGGCGCTCGGCGCTACGGCAGCGCGTAGCCTGTTCGGCAAGGTGATGACGATCGGTCGCGAGCGTGGTCGCGAGCAGCGCCTGCCGGATGGCGGCGCGGCGTGGATCACGGTCCATCCCAGCTATTTGCTGCGCCTGCCGGACGAGGACGCACGCACTGCGGAGTTCGCGCGTTTCGTCGAGGATTTGAAGCTGGCCCACGCGGCGCTGGCCTGAAGTGTCATCGTTGCGAGCGTAGCGTCGCTGCGCTCGCAATGACGAGAAACGGTGCTGGCCGATCCCCTTTACATCTCCCGAGGATCAGGTCCCATGCGCCCGTCGGGATCGTCCATCGCGTCGATCGCCGCGATCTGCTCGTCCGACAGATGCACCTCCTGCGCGCGCCAGTTACTGGCGAGGTGATCCAGATCGCCCGCCTTGGGGATCACAGAAAAACCCTTTGCGAGATGCCAGGCGATAATGACCTGCGCCGGCGTGGCGGCGACCGCCTCCGCGATCCGCAGGATGCGCTCGTCCTTGAGCGTCGCGCCCTGCCCCAGCGGGCTCCAGCTCTGCGTCACGATCCCGTGCACGCGATTGGCATCCTGTACCGCACGCTGCTGGAAGGTCGGGTGCAACTCGATCTGATTAACCGCCGGCACCACCCCGGTCGCCTCGATGATCGCGTCGAGATGCTCGGGCAGGAAGTTCGAAACGCCGATCGACTGCGCCAACCCGCGCTCGCGCAGCTCGATCAGCATTTTCCACGCATCGACGAACCGCCCACCGGCAGGATGCGGCCAGTGGATCAGGTAGAGATCGACATTGTCGCGTCCGAGCAACGCCAGACTGGCGTCGAGCGCGGCGGCGGCATCGCCATGCTGGTCGTGCCATAATTTGGTGGTCACCCAGACATCGTCATGAGAGAGCCCCTCACCCACGCCACGCTCGTTATGATAAAGCGCGGCGGTGTCGACAAGCCGGAAGCCGAGATCGAGCCCGGCACGGACCACCTGCGCGACCTGTGCATCCGGAATTTGGTAAGTGCCGAGCCCCAGCTGGGGCATGGTACGACCGTCGTTTAGCGTAAGTTCTGTCATCCGCGACGAACCGTTGCTGTCCCAACGCGGTTCCCGGATTCCCGCTTCCCTTTCGTGCCGCCGTGCCGCAAGCGCAGTTCATGGTCGAAAAGATCCTTGCCGCCCTCGCGGGCTTTGCCATCGCCGTCATTTCTGCCGGCGGTTATTGGGGTATCGCGCTGTTGATGGCGATCGAGAGCGCGTGCATCCCCTTGCCCAGCGAGATCATCATGCCGTTCGCGGGCTATCTGGTTTCGACCGGCGAGCTGAACCTGTTCCTCGCCGCGACCGCGGGGGCGCTGGGGTGCAATCTCGGTTCGATCGTCGCCTATGAGATCGGACGACGCGGCGGGCGGCCGATGGCGGAGAAGTTCGGGCGCTATGTGCTGCTCGGGCCGGGGGAACTCGATCTGGCCGATCGCTTCTTCAATCGCTGGGGCGCGTGGGCGATCCTGATCGGGCGGATGCTGCCGGTGATCCGCACGTTCATCGCCTTCCCTGCCGGAGTCGCGCGAATGAAGCTGATCCCCTTCCACCTCTACACGTTCATCGGCTCGTGGCCGTTCTGCCTGTTGCTGGCATGGATCGGCATGACGCTCGGCGACAAATGGAACAGCGATCCTCGGCTCAAGGCGTTCTTCCACCGCGCCGATGCCGCGATCGGCGTCGTGCTGGTCGCCGCAATTGCCTTCTACATATGGCACCGCGTCAAGGGGATGAAGGCGAAGGGCTGACACCCACTCGCCGCCCTCGCTCTACCCTGCTAATTAAAATTCCGGCGTATCCCGCTTCGCCTCGGCACGGCGCTCCTTCTTCCACCGCGTCGCATTCTGCGTGATGCAGCCGGTAGCGCTCGCAGCGCCGACCGTCGAACAGCTCCCGACGCCGACCGTACCGACATCCCGGTTCGCCTGCTCGCGCGCCGCCCAGTTTTCATTCTCGGGCGTCACCTCGAAATTGCGCAGCTCCTTGGGAATACGGAACTGTTCTTCCGCAGGACGGCGGGTGCACACGACCACTTCGTTGCCGGCGTTGTCGGTCGGGCAGCGTTCGTTGCCGTAAAGCACGATCACGCCATTTACCGGCGCGCTGCGCGACACACCCTCGGCCGGGGTCGTGCGTGACACTCGCTCTGTAACGGTGGGAGGTCCGCTCTGCGCCGCCGCGGGGAGTGTACCAAGCATCAGCAGCACGAGGGGGAGACGTCGCAACGGCATAAATCCTCTCAGATACGTTTGGCGGTGGCGATCGCGACCCGGCACCCCAGCCGGATCACTGCCGACAGCAACGGATAGGCCGGTGCGTCCTCCGCCCCGTTGGCGAGCGCGGTATCCCGATGCTCAAGCTCCTCGGCCTGGAACTCACGGATCGCGTCGGACAACTCGGGGTCGCTGTCGCCCAGTGCGACGAGCTGTTCCTCGTAATGCTTGTCGATCTCGGTCTCTACTGCGGCGGTGCACGCCATCGCCGCCTCCGGCCCGATCGCGGCGGTGACCGCACCCAGCGCGAAGCCAGCGACGTCCCAGAACGGCTGGAACAGCGTCGGCCGCACGCCGCGCGCGACAATCATCCGATCGAAGAACGCGCGGTGCTTCTCTTCCTGCAAGGCCATCGCCGAGATCTTGCGCGCCATCGGCGATCGTTGCCCCATGATCGCGAGCTGCCCCGCATAGATGCGAATCGCGCCGAACTCGCCGGCCTGATCGACGCGGATCATCGATGCGGACGGATGCGGCCGATCGCCGGGCTTCCAGGTCATCCACGCCTCCTCAGTTGCATCGCGATCAGCCCTGCGCCGATCAACGAGACCACCGCATTCCACCCTGCCAGCGACACGCCGAGCAGCGACCATTGCGGCGCGTCACATCGGATGATGGGGGCGGCGAGCAGGTCCTTCAACGCCTGATCGGTCGAAAGGCCGGACAGGTTGGTCGTCTGCGTGCAGGCGGTGATCCCCTGCCACCAATGATATTCGACCCCGGCGTGGAAGACGCCGATCAGACCCGACACCGCGATCAGCGCCGCCGCGCCCGCAACCAGCGTCGCCTTGACCCTCGCCCCGCCGCTTACGAACGCGAGCAACGCCATGATCAGCGCGCCATAATGCGGCCAACGCTGCCAGTGACACATCTCGCACGGATACAGCCCGCCGAAGAGCTGGAACGCCCACGCCCCGCCGAGCAGCGCCGCCGGGATCAGCAGCGCGAGCAGCCGTGCGTTGCGCAGGCCGGTCGCCATCACTTCTTGACCGGTGTCGGCGTGGCGGTGGCGGTCGGCTTGACCGTCATCGCCTGCGTCACCGCCGCGACCTGCGTCGCGCCACCCAGCCGCGCGATCGTCTTGAGCGCGTACCAGAGCTGAAAATCCTCGATCCCCTGCTTCTTCAGCGCCTCGGGCGAGGTCGCAAAGCGCGGATCGTCCTTCACATCCTCCTCAAGCACCGCATTGTCGGGTGACTTGATCTCGTTGATCAGATGCCGGCGCAGATCGGCCTCGCGGAATACCGGACGCGACTTGTAGTCGGGGTCGGAGATTTGCGGCACCTTGATGTCGGGCTCGATTCCGCCCTCCTGCACACTGCGCCCCGATGGGGTGAAGTAACGCGCCGTCGTCAGTCGCAGCGCGGTGCGCGGCCCGAGCTGGAGCAACGTCTGCACGGAGCCCTTGCCGAACGTGCGCTCGCCCATCACCAACGCGCGGTGATGATCCTGAAGCGCGCCCGCGACGATTTCGCTGGCGGAAGCAGTGCCCGAGTCAGTCAGCACGATCACCGGCAGCCCGTGCGCATCGTCGCCCGGTCGCGCGAAGTACCGCTCGATATCATCCTTCTCGCGCCCGCGCTGGCTGACGATCTCACCGCGGTCGAGGAAGGCGTCCGACACCTCGATCGCCTGCGTCAGCAACCCGCCACCATTCTCGCGCAGGTCGACGACGTAACCGAGCGGACGGTGCCCCAGCGACTTGTCGATCGCCATGATCGCGGCGCGGGTGTCCGCGCCGGTCTGTTCGGAGAAGGTGTTGATGTTGATATAGCCGACATCGCCCTTCACTTCCCACTTCACCGGGCGCTGTACGATCACTTCACGCACCAGCGTCACGACGATCGGCTTGTCGCGACCGGGCCGGATCAGCGTCAGCGTCACCTTGGTGCCGGGCTTGCCGCGCATCTGCGCGGTCGCCTCGTCCAGCGTACCGCCGTAAATCAGCTTGCCGTCGATATGCGTGATGAAGTCGCCGGATTTGATCCCGGCGCGCCCGGCGGGCGTATCCTCCTGCGGCGCGATCACCTTGACCGCGCCATCCTCCATCGAAACGGTCAGGCCGAGGCCGCCGTAATTGCCCTCGGTCTGGATGCGCAGATTGTCGAAGTCGGAGGCGTCGACATAGCTGCTGTGCGGGTCGAGCGCTGCCAGCATCCCGTCGATCGCGCCCTTCATCAGCTGATCGTCAGTGACCTTGTCGACGTAATCCGCCTTCACGCGATTGTAGACGTCGAGAAACTTGTCGAGCTGTCGATAGGTGGCGGTGTCCGACGCGGCCATCGCTCCGGTGGCGACCGGCACGGTGGCGATGGCAGTGACCAGCGCGACGGCCGGGAGCAGCTTTGACTTCATGACGGGCGAAACTGTTCCTGCGAATGGACGATCCCACGGTGTAGCGGAATTGCCGGAGCGATCAAAGCGCCCGCGCGGCTGAATGGTGGCTGAGCGACGCGCCCGTCACCCGACAAGCTGCGCGATGTCGACCGGACGGCCCTTTCGGCGTAATTCCACTATAACGCGCGCGCCATCGACCTTTGGCGCGATACCCAGCGGCGCGCCCGCCGCGACAGTTGCTCCGCTCTCGACCGTCACGTTGCCCAAACCCGCGATCAGCGATGTCCAGCCCGCGCCATGATCGACGATCACGATCCGGCCGAAGCTGCGGAACGGCCCGGCGAAGCGGACCCGACCGCCCGCCGGAGCGACGACCGACGCCGCCGCCCGCACTGCCAGCGTCAGCCCGCGCGCGCGGACGCCATTGCCCGACACCTCGCCCATCCCCGTCACCAGCCGTCCCGTCACCGGCAAACGGTACGCCGGGTTTTTCGCCGCCGGCAGCCTGCGCGGGATCGCCGGCAGCGGCAGCGCCATGAGGTCGGCAAGCACCGCCTGCTCGCTGCCCAGCGAGGTGAGCCGTTCGGCGGTGTCGCGCACCGCCTCCTCCATCGCCAGCGCGCGTTCGTCGTCGCCGCCCGTCACCGCCGCAAGCTGCTCGCGCGCCTCGACCAGCCGCGCTCGCGCGGCGCGCAGCCGGTGCTGCGCGGTCGCCGCACTCGCCTGCATCGTCCGGCCATGCGCCACCGCAGCGCGCAAAGCCGCCGAGCGTTCGCGCAGCACCGGCAGGATCGCCGTCGACACGGCACGGGCATGGACGAGGTCCGCGACGCTCCCCGGCTGCGCGAGCGCGACGATCGCCGGTCGCCGCGCCAGCGCGGACAGCGTCGCCAGCAAACGCACGACCGGTGCCTCACGCGCGGCGAGCAGCGCGCGCTGTCGTGCCAGTTGCTGGTCGATCGCCACCGACTGCGCCTGAAGCGCTGCGAGATCCGCCTCCGCCGCCGTTACCCGCGCCGCGACCGCCGCCTCCCGAAGCTGCGCGCGCTGCGCGGGGTCGGCGATGCGATCCGCTTGCTCCTCCAGCCATTGCGCGCGCCGTTTGGCGCTCAACCCGGGCTGCGCGGTAGCGAGCGCCGCCAACCCGCACAGTCCCAGCACCCCAAGCGCCGCCGCTGACGACCGTCGCGGCATCAGCCCTCGCGGTGATAAGGGTGGTTTGCGAGGATGCTGGTAGTCCGGAACAATTGCTCGGCCAGCATCGCGCGTGCGAGCAGATGCGGCCACGTCGCCCGGCCGAACGATAGCAACATGTCGGCCTCGCCACGCTCGGCGTCGGAAAAGCCGTCCGCCGCCCCGATCAGGAACCGTGCCTCGCGCACGCCATCGTCGCGCCACCGCCCGATCCGCTCGGCGAAAGCAGTCGAGCCGAGTACCTCGCCCTTCTCGTCGAGCAGGATGCGGCGCCCTTGCGCCGGCCGGTCGGGCTCGCGCCCGCCGCGATCGGGCAACTCGCTCACGCGCGTCGGCCAGACGATCCGCTTGAGATAGCGATCGACGAGTTCAGCCTCGGGCGACCGCCCAATCCGGCCGCGCGCGACGATGTGCAGCAACATAGGCGCCCTCTATCAGAACCGGCCGACCTGTGGAGCCGACCGGAACGTCCCCCGTCACCGTCGCCCCGGACCTGATCCGGCGCTCGGCGTTCTTTTTGGCGGTCGAGGTAAGAAGCGGCAAATAATCAGTGAACCGCAGACAGACCTCAGTTCGGTGCGACACTCGGCGCCGGCGCATCGCCAAACGACCACATTCGCTCCAGATTGTAGAAGCTGCGCACCTCGGGCCGGAACAGGTGGACGATCACGTCGCCGCCGTCGATCAGCACCCAATCGGCATTGGGCAGCCCCTCAATGCGCGCCGGACGGCCGGTTTCGCCCTTGATCCGCTCCGACAGCTTCTGCGCCATCGACGCGACCTGCCGGGTCGAACGCCCGCTGGCGATGACCATATAATCGGCGATCGACGACTTGCCCGCGAGCGGGATCGAGATCGTGTCCACCGCCTGATCGTCGTCCAGCGATTGCAGGACCAGACGATGCAGCGCCTCGACATCCGTGGAATCGGGCGAGCGGCGGGCGGGTTCGGTGGCGGGCAAGGTTACTCCTGGGGTTGCCGCGACGACGACGCGGCGGGGATTGCAGTCACAGATATCGGATCGGCAAAGCGAACATGCCAGTCGGGATCGACGGCGCGCAATTGCGTCGCGGATGTCCGGTCGGGGCGGAACCGTAGCAGCACCAGGGCTGGCACACTCCACTCGGCCCAATTCGTTGCCTGGCGCGCGGGCCGCCGATAGCGCCGCAGCCAGCCCATCGCGGGAGCCGCGAGAGCATCGTCGTCATAGCCCGGACGCGTCAAAACCGCAATCGGCATCGTGCGCGCGATCGTGCGCCACTGTCGCCACGCATGAAATTGCGCCAGATTGTCCGCGCCCATGATCCAGATGAAGCGATTACGCGGGTAGCGCCGCACGATCCGCCGCAGCGTGTCGACGGTGTAGCGCGTCCGCAATCGCGCCTCCAGATCGGTCGCGCGGATCGGCGCCCGCCGGGCCATCGTCCGCGCCGAGGCGAGCCGCGCGGCAAGCGGCGCCATGCCCGCACGCGGCTTGAGCGGATTGCCCGGCGATACCAGCCACCATGCCTCATCGAGCCCGAGCAGCCGGATGGCCTCCAGCGTGACATGGCGGTGCCCGCGATGCGCGGGATTGAACGAGCCGCCCAGCAGCCCGATGCGCCGGATCATCAACCGCGGATCTGCCCGCTGCCGCGCCCCAGCCACTTATAGGTCGTCAGCCCTTCCAGTGCGACCGGCCCGCGCGCATGGAGCCGTCCGGTCGCGATACCGATCTCCGCCCCCAGCCCGAACTCGCCGCCATCCGCGAATTGCGTCGAGGCATTCCACAGCACGATGGCCGAATCGACCTCGCGCAGAAAGCGCTCCGCGACCGCGCGATTCTCCGCGACGATCGCATCGGTATGATGCGAGCCATGCGCGGCGATATGCGCCAGCGCACCGTCCGGCCCGTCGACGATCGCGACCGAAGCGATCGCATCGAGATATTCGGTATCCCAGTCCGCTGCCTCAGCCAGATCGATCGACGGCACCAGCGCCCGCGCAGCCTCGTCACCGCGCACCGCGCAGCCGCGTTCGCCCAGTGCGGCGATCAGCGCGGCAGCGTGCGGCCAGTGACGATCGATCAGCAACGTCTCCATCGCGCCGCAAATGCCGGTCCGCCGCATCTTCGCGTCCAGCACGATCTGTGTCGCCATATCTCGCTCGGCGGAGCAATGGACGAAGACGTGATTGATCCCGTCGAGATGCGCGAGCACCGGCACCCGCGCCTCGTTCTGCACCCGCTCGACCAGACTGCGTCCTCCACGCGGGATAATGAGGTCGATCGCTCCCGACGCGGTAAGCAGCGCCCCGACTGCCGCACGATCGGTGGTGGGAACGAGCTGGACCGCGTCACCGGACACGCCCGCCGCTTCAAGCCCACGCACCAGGGCCGAATGGATCGCGCGATTGCTCTCCACCGCCTCGGAGCCGCCACGCAGGATCACTGCATTGCCCGAGCGAACGCACAGCGCCGCCGCATCGGCGGTGACGTTGGGACGGCTTTCGTAGATGATCCCGATCACCCCGATCGGCACCCGCACGCGGCTGAGCGACAGCCCGTTCGGCCGAACGGCCTCGTCGATCACCTGCCCGACCGGATCCGGCAGATCGGCGACCGTCGCGACCGCCGCTGCGACACCTTCGATCCGCGCTTCGGTCAGTCGAAGCCGGTCGAGCATCGCATCGGAGAGGCCATTGCCGCGTCCTCGTTCCAGATCCAGCGCATTGGCCGCGAGGATCGTCTCGCTGGCCTGACGCAGCACGTGCGCCGCCGATCGCAGCGCGGCCGCTTTTTGCGCGTCGCTTGATGCGGCGAGTTGATGCGCCGCCGTTCGTGCGCGCGCCGCCATCGTGGCGATCAGGGAGGTGGGCGTATCGGTGTCCAGCATGGCACACGGCGTAGCATGCAAGTCCAGGAACCCCCAAACCTGCCCGACGCGAGACGAACCCCGCCTTTGCTTTTGCTAAATTCACCGGTCGGACCGCTCGGTGCTGGCAGTCGGCGCCGCGCTCACCATATCATCGGCATGATCGATACAGCTTTGGACCGTCGCCGCTTTTTCGCCTTCGCCGGTGGTGGGCTTCTCGCCACGACCTTGCTGGCATGCGGATCGCGAAGCGCCGACGCGGCCGAGCGTTTTCCCGTTACCCGCACCGACGCGCAATGGCAGGCGCAGCTCGGAACGGCGGCATTCGACGTGTTGCGCCGGGAAGGGACAGAACGCCCGTACAGCAGCCCGCTCAACGGTGAACACCGTGCCGGCACGTTCGCGTGCAAGGGCTGCACGCAGCCGCTGTTTACATCGAAAACCAAGTTCGAAAGCGGCACCGGCTGGCCCAGCTTCTATGCCCCGCTGCCCCGCGCGGTCGGCTATCATCGCGATTCAACGCTGGGGATGGTGCGAACCGA
This sequence comes from Sphingomonas sp. NPDC079357, assembly GCF_044901155.1. Taxonomy (NCBI): domain Bacteria; kingdom Pseudomonadati; phylum Pseudomonadota; class Alphaproteobacteria; order Sphingomonadales; family Sphingomonadaceae; genus Sphingomonas; species Sphingomonas sp. NPDC079357. The sequence continues at coordinate 241,832 of NZ_JBJDOM010000002.1, read as the reverse complement.
GGTGCATTGCAACCGCTGCGGCGGGCATCTCGGTCACGTCTTCGACGATGGTCCGCGCCCGACCGGAAAACGTTATTGTATGAACGGCGTGGCGATGACCTTCCGGCCCGCCTGACGTCTCTCAGCGGTCGGCGGGCAGCGCGCCTGCGACCGGCACCACCGCGGCGGTCGCGATCGTCAGCGGCGCGAGCGGCGCCGCATTCTCGTTCGTTGCCGGCGTCTTGTCGGCATAGATGAAGCCGGCAAGCGGATAGCTGCTCGTACCCAGATCGCCGACTCCGGCGAACCACACCCGTACTTCGCTCCAGTCGCCCGCCGCCGACACGTCAATCGCTCGGACATCGCGCTCGATCCCGCCGCGGCGCGACCAGTTGGCGTGGGTCAGCAGCACCTCACGCTCGTTGACGATCCGGCTGACCATCGCAACATGCCCGACCGGCATCGCGCGGGTCGCCTTGAACGCCATCACTGCGCCGATCTGCGGCACGGCGCCACGATCGTAGCGACCGGCGGCCTGGGCCCACCAGGTATTCGCGTTACCACGAATATCGATACCCGAAACTTCACGCGCAAACGGCACGCACTGAAGATAGCGCGCCTGTGCCGGCGCAGTCGTCATCAGGACGCACGAAACCACCAGCGCAAAACGCGCTGTCCAAACCTTGACGTTCACGGGCGACCCCCCGGTCAACAGGACTGATGAAGGTCGGCTAACCAGAAAGTTCTGAATCAACAAACGTCACGGGAACCTTTTCGGATGAACCGAGGATGACTGACGATGAGCCGAACAATGGGCCCGAAAACACGGCAGCGATGCTGTCGTTGAGTCTTATCAGCCTCTTAAAATCTGCCTGTCCAGATGACTATGAGCGAGTCGCGCCGAAGCGTCATCGACTTTTCGGACACTCAGTACGGATTTTTACATGAGGATGGCCGCGATATTTTTGAATGTCCGGTACATCTGCAGGCTTGCCGACCCTTCCCACTGCACCTAAGCCGGCCCTTGCCCGAGGAGAGGATGAGGCTGTCACCATGGCGCTTGATTCGGAAACGTTCGAAGCCCTGATCGCGACGGTCCGGCGCTTCGTCGCGGAACGGCTTCGTCCGCTGGAGGCGCAGGTCGAGGCCGACGATGCCATCCCCGAGGCCGTGATCGCCGACATGCGTGACCTCGGATTGTTCGGTCTGTCGATCGCGCCCGATTATGGCGGCCTCGGGCTGACGATGGCCGAGGAGGTGCGCGTCGCGATCGAACTCGGGCGCACCACCCCGGCGTTCCGCTCCGCCTTCGGCACCAATGTCGGCATTGGCAGCCAGGGCCTCGTGATCGCCGGCAGCCCCGAACAGAAAGCCGCCTGGCTACCGCGGATCGCCAGCGGCGAGATCATCACCAGCTTCGCGCTTACCGAACCCGAGGTCGGCAGCGACTCGGGCAGCGTCACGACCCGCGCGGTGCGCGAAGGGGACGTTTACCGGCTGACCGGTACCAAACGCTACATCACCAATGCCGATCGCGCCGACCTGTTCACAGTGATGGCGCGGACCGGCGAGGAAAAGGGCGGGCGCGGCGTCTCCGCCTTGCTCGTGCCCCGCGATCTTTGCGGCGTAACGGTCGGCGCGCCCGAGAAGAAGATGGGGCAAAAAGGCGCGAAGGTCGCCGACGTCGTGTTCGACGATGTGCCGGTGCCAGTCGCGAACCGGCTGGGAGCCGAAGGCGATGGCTTCCGCATCGCGATGCAGGTGCTCGATCGCGGGCGGCTGCACATCGCCGCCGTGTGCGTCGGCGTCGCTGAACGCCTGATCACCGATGCGGTCGCTTATGCCGTCAGCCGCCGCCAGTTCGGCAAGCCGATCGCTGAGCATCAGCTCATCCAGGCAATGATCGCCGATTCGAAAACCGAGGCGCTCGCCGCGCGCGCGCTGATGCTCGACACCGCCGCAAAGAAGGACGCTGGCGATGACGTGATCCTGGAGAGCGCCGCCGCCAAATATTTTGCCAGCGAGATGGTCGGACGCGTCGCCGACCGCGCGGTGCAGATACTCGGCGGCGCCGGCTATATCGCCGATTACGGCGTCGAGCGACTGTATCGCGACGTCCGGCTATTCCGGATCTACGAAGGCACCAGCCAAATCCAGCAACTGATCATCGCACGCGAGACGTTGAAGCGCGGCGCATAAGGGAGAGGATTCACATGGATACCGGCAAGCTGTTCCGGCTCGACGGTCGCGTCGCGCTGGTCACGGGCGGCAGTCGCGGGATCGGCAGGATGATCGCCGCGGGCTTCGTCGCGCAGGGTGCGCGTGTTTATGTCTCCAGCCGCAAGGCCGAGGCCTGCGCCGAAACTGCCGCCGAGCTTGGTGAGAATTGCATCGCGCTTCCACAGGATATCTCGACGGTCGACGGCTGTCGCGCGCTCGCCACCGCCCTGGCGGAGCGCGAGGACCGGCTCGACATCCTCGTCAACAATGCCGGCGCGGCGTGGGGCGTCGCCTTCGAGGAGTTTCCGGAAAGCGGCTGGGACAAGGTCATGGACCTTAACGTCAAATCACCGTTCTTCCTTACCCAGTCGCTTCACACGTTGCTAAAGGCCGGCGCGAGCGCACAGCGCCCCGCCAAGGTCATCAACATCACCTCGATCGACGGACTGCGGCTCAACCCGTGGGAGACGTACAGCTATCACGCGTCAAAATCGGCGCTGATCTACCTGACCAAACGGCTGGCCGCACGGCTGATTCGCGATGGCATCAACGTCACCTCCATCGCCCCTGGTGCCTTCGCCAGCGAGATGAACCGTGCCGCACGCGACCACGGCGATGCCGTGGCCAAGGCCATCCCGGCGCGCCGTATCGGCACCGACGAGGACATGGCCGGCACCGCCATCTATCTTGCCAGCCGCGCCGGAGACTATGTCGTGGGAGAGACGATCGCGGTCGATGGCGGGCTCGTCCACGCCGCGCTGGGCGGCAGCATCGACGGCTGAGGGCGGCGCCCTCACCCGCAACTGCGTAATTTCCGGCTTGATCCGGGTGGTCGCACTTCTTGCCTCGGTTGCGGGAACGTCCAGGCAATGCAGCCCGTTGCTTGATCATAGGAGACGATCCGATGACCGACGATACGATCCGCCCGACTACCGAGACGAAGCGCCCCAACCTCTCGACCGAGCATCAGCAGGATGGCGACGCCCGCCGTCCTTCCGATCAGCTCGACAAGGACCAGCCCAACGAAGAGACGATCCCGCGCAAATCGTCGCTGCTAGGCGACGACTGACATATAAAGTGGGAAGTGGGGAGCTTCTGTTGCCCGGTGCTCCCCGTACCGCTGGAATCCCCTTCTGTTGCCCGGTGGGGTCCGACCGCGCTATTTTGGTGTAACGTCAGGCCGTTAGGCCATCAGTTACGCCGCAATCGCGAGTGCTTCGTTATCGTTGGCACTTGTGTAATGGGCCGTTGCGGTGGTCCCATTCCGAGCGAAAACAGCGCCTTTCAACACACGTCGATCCTGGTTCGGCCCCATCAGAAACGGTGTCTAGGCGCATCATATATGATGCACCCACCCCTTATGGTGGAGCCGCCGGGTACTGCCCCCGGGTCCGCTGCGTCTATTTTACGCCGCAGTTTATCGCCATAGCCGGGTAGAACCCGACGGAAGTCATATAGGACGTACAAAGCGTTTGGAAAAGGGGCGAACGGCCATTTGCCCGCCACAATATCCCTATATATAGTGGGTCATGCTTACCCAGCGCTCCCGTTATGCCTTGCGATCGATGCTGTTCCTGGCCACCGCCCCGGGTGGCGCGCCGCCGACGCCGATGACGCGCATCGCGGCCGAAGCGAATGTTCCGCGCAAATTCCTTGAGTTGATCCTCGCCGACCTGCGCGATGCCGGGTTGCTGCACAGCTATCGCGGCAAGATGGGCGGCTACGTCCTGTCGCGTCCGGCGCATCTGATCTCGCTGGGCGAGATAATTAGGGTGATCGAGGGGCCGCTCGCGCTCGTCCCCTGTGTCAGCCGTACCGCCTATCGTCCGTGCAAGGATTGCAAGAGCGAGGCCGATTGCGCAATCCGCCTCGCAATGGCTCGCGTGCGCGACGAAACCGCGCGCATCCTCGACGGTACCAGTCTCGCCGACGCGACCGCGCAGAAGCTTGCCGCTGCGTGAAGTGATGGACGCTGCCGCGCGGGTTTCCTAACCCGGTACGATGACCGACGCGCCGCTGCCAGAGAACGACACCACCGCTGCTGCCGAACTGGCGCAGCTGGCAATCGAAATCGCCTACCACAATCGGCGTTACCATAGCGAGGACGCACCCGAGATCAGCGATGCGGCCTATGACGCGCTGGTCCGCCGCAACCGCGCGATCGAACACGCGTTTCCCGCGCTGATCCGCGACGATTCGCCGAGCCGACAAGTGGGCGCCGCACCCGCCGCACATCTCGCCAAGATCGCGCACGCCCGCGCCATGATGAGCCTCGACAACGCCTTCTCCGATGAAGATGTCTTCGAGTTCGTCGCGCGCGTCCGCCGCTTCCTGCGGCTTGGCGGCGAGGAGCCCGTCGCACTGACCGCCGAGCCCAAGATCGACGGCCTGTCCTGCTCGCTGCGCTACGAGGACCGCCGACTGGTGCAGGCGCTCACCCGCGGCGATGGCGCCGTAGGCGAGGACGTGACCGCCAATGTCCGCACCATCGCCGACATCCCGGCGACGCTCCCCCCCGCCGCGCCCGACGTGTTCGAGGTGCGCGGCGAGGTCTATATGGAAAAGGCCGCATTCGCGGCGCTCAACCGCCGGCTCGCCGATGAGGCCGCTGTGACGGGCAAGGACGCGCGTCAGTTCGCCAACCCCCGCAACGCCGCGGCAGGCTCGTTGCGCCAGAAGGACCCGGAGGTCACACGCGCGCGCCCGCTGCGTTTCCTCGCGCACGGTTGGGGCGAGGTCAGCGCGATCCCCGGCGACACCCAGACGGCGGTTGTCGCAGCCTTACGCGACTGGGACTTTCCTGTCGCTGACGCCTTCACGCGCTGCGACGATGCAGCCGGCGCGCTGGCGGTCTATCGCGCGATCGAGGCGCAGCGCGCCGATCTGCCCTTTGATATCGATGGCGTGGTCTACAAGCTCGACCGGCTCGACTGGCAGGAGCGGATGGGCAGCGTCGGTCGCGCACCGCGCTGGGCGATTGCGCACAAATTTCCCGCCGAGCAGGCGCAGACCACGCTGGAGCGGATCGACATCCAGGTCGGCCGCACCGGCAAGCTGACCCCGGTCGCGCGGCTCACCCCGGTCACCGTCGGCGGCGTGGTGGTCACCAACGCCACGCTCCACAACCGCGACGAGATTGCGCGGCTTGATGCGCGGGAGGGCGACCGCGTGATCCTGCAACGCGCCGGCGACGTGATCCCGCAGATCGTGGCGGTACTGCCGCGCACTGCCGAACTGCCGCCGTTCGCCTTTCCCGATCATTGCCCGATCTGCGACAGCGAGGCGGTCGCCGAAGAAGGAGAGGTCGATGTGCGCTGCACCGGCGGGCTGGTCTGCCCGGCGCAGCGGCTCGAACGGCTCAAGCATTTCGTCAGCCGCGGCGCGCTCGACATCGACGGGCTCGGCGAGAAAACGCTGGTCGAACTGATCGACCTCGGCTGGATTACCGAACCCGCCGACATCTTCCGCCTCGCCGCGCACCGCGACGAACTGGTCGGCCGCGACGGCTGGCAGGCGCGCTCGGTGGACGCACTGCTCGACGCGATCGAGGCGCGGCGCGCCCCCGATGCCGCCCGGCTGCTGTTCGGGCTCGGCATCCGCCACGTCGGGATTGTCACCGCGCGCGACTTGCTCAAGCGCTACGTCACGCTCGCCGCGCTTGCCGAGAAGGCGCGCGAGGTGATCGCGCTGCGCGACGCCCTGCCCGCGGTGATCGGCGAAACCGCCGAACGGCATCGCACGCGCCTGGACAAGGCGATCGCCGAACTGATTGGGGTTGAGAATGTCGGCGCGGCAGTCGGCCATGCACTCGCCGACTTCTTCCACGAGCCGCACAATGAGGCAGTGTGGGACGATCTGCTCGCACAAGTGTCCCCGCCCCCGTTCGTGGTCGAGACGCGCGGCTCGGAGGTAACGGGCAAGACCGTCGTCTTCACCGGCAAGCTCGAGACGCTCAGCCGCGACGAGGCAAAGGCGCAGGCGGAACGACTCGGCGCGCATGTTGCCGGATCGGTGTCAAAGAAGACCGACCTGCTCGTCGCCGGCCCCGGTGCCGGGTCGAAGGCGACCAAAGCCGCCGAACTGGGGATCACGGTGATCGACGAAGCCGGCTGGAACGCGATCGTCGCGCGCGCGGGAGAATAACCCGTCCCGCTCGTCCTCCCACACTTGATCCGGAACTCCACCTCTTCCTTGCTGCTTCCCGAGCAGAAGCAAGCGGGCCCCGGAGCAAGTTTGGAACGACGAAGGATGGGAGCAGGCCACATCCTCAAAAAAAGGGCGCGGCACCGGCCGCCACGCCGGTCGACGGCGTTGCGAACATAGCGAAGCAAACCAGGGCGTCATGGCCCGGTTCTGGATTGCTTTGCTGCGCTTCCGACGACGAGCCGCAAAAAAGAGGCGACCCGCAGGCCGCCTCCCCCTTCAAGCATCAACCGCGGTAATCACGCCCCGGCGGGCGACGGATTGCCGAACGGCCCTGACGGCCGCTTGGTCTTCGGGATCGACGTCCCGACCGCCGGCATCGATGGCGCCTTCGGCCCCTGATCGCGCCGATCGAGTTCCTCACCCGCGATCAACCGCTTGATCTCGTCTCCGCTCAGCGTCTCATACTCGAGCAGTGCACCCGCCAGCGTATGCAGCTGGTCGAGATGGTCGGTCAGCACCTGCTTGGCGCGATGCAAGCCGCCCTCGACGATCGCCTTGATCTCGTCGTCGATCAGCTGCGCGGTCGCGTTCGACATCCGTACCGGCTGGCTCGACGAGTAGCCGAGGAAGCTCTCGCCTTCCGGCTGGGCATATTCGACCGGACCGACCTTGTCGGACATGCCCCACTTGGTGACCATGTCGCGCGCAAGACCGGTGGCGTACTGAATGTCGCCGCTCGCGCCGCTCGATACCTTGTCATAGCCGAAGATGACTTCCTCGGCGATCCGCCCGCCCATCGCCACCGCCAGGTTCGCGTACATCTTGTCGCGATGGTAGCTGTAGCTGTCACGCTCCGGCAGCCGCATGACCATGCCCAGCGCGCGACCGCGTGGGATGATCGTCGCCTTGTGGATCGGGTCCGACGCCGGCTCGTGCAGCGCGACGATCGCGTGGCCGGCCTCGTGATAGGCGGTCATGCGCTTTTCGTCCTCGGTCATGACCATGCTGCGACGCTCGGCGCCCATCATGACCTTGTCCTTGGCCTCTTCGAACTCGGCGTTGGCGACCAGCCGCTTGCCCTTGCGCGCTGCCATCAGCGCCGCCTCGTTGACGAGGTTGGCGAGATCGGCGCCCGAGAAGCCCGGCGTACCGCGTGCGATCGTCCGCGCATCGACATCGGGCGCCAGCGGCACCTTCTTCATATGCACTTCGAGGATCTTGACGCGTCCATCGATGTCAGGTCGCGGCACGACGACCTGCCGGTCGAAGCGGCCCGGCCGCAGCAACGCGGGGTCGAGCACGTCGGGGCGGTTGGTCGCCGCGACGATGATGATGCCTTCATTGGCCTCGAAGCCGTCCATCTCGACCAGCAGCTGGTTGAGCGTCTGCTCGCGCTCGTCATTGCCGTTGCCGAGCCCGGCCCCACGATGACGGCCGACCGCGTCGATTTCGTCGATGAAGACGATGCATGGCGCGCTCTTCTTGGCCTGTTCGAACATGTCACGGACGCGGCTCGCGCCAACGCCGACGAACATTTCGACGAAGTCGGAACCCGAGATGGTGAAGAACGGCACGCCCGCCTCGCCCGCGATCGCGCGCGCCAGCAGCGTCTTGCCAGTGCCCGGCGAACCGACCAGCAACGCACCCTTCGGGATCTTGCCGCCCAGCCGCGCGAACTTCGTCGGGTCCTTGAGGAAGTCGACGATCTCGACCAACTCCTCGCGTGCTTCGTCGATACCGGCGACGTCGTTGAAGGTGACCTTGCCTTCCTTCTGCGTCAGCACCTTGGCGCGGCTCTTGCCAAAGCCCATCGCACCGCCCGCGCCGCCGCCCTTCTGCATCTGGCGCAGCACGAAAAAGGCGATGCCGAGGAACAACAGGAACGGCAGCGACTGATACAGCAGCACCATCCAGATCGACGGCCCTTCCTCCGGCTTGCCAGCAACCTCGACGCCCGACTTGCGCAGCCGGTCGATCAATCCCGAATCCTGAACCGGGTAGGTGCGGAACTTGTCACCGCTCGAGAAGCTGCCGGAGATCATGTCGCGGCTGACGTTCACGCTCTTCACCGTCCCCTCGTCGACCTTGTCGAGGAAGGTGGAGTAAGCGATCGTGTTGCCCTGCGCGGCGCTTGTCCGGCCATCGAACAGCGTCACCACCACCGCGAGCGAAAGCAGCACGCCGACCCAGATCAGCAGGCTCTTCATCCACGGGTTCGGACCGCCCGAACCGCCATTGTCGTTGCTGCCGTTTCCGGGCTGCCTGTCGTTCTCGTTCATCGGCTACCTTTCCGTCGTCTATAATGTAGGCTCGGACAGGTTAATGGCAATGGAACAACGTTGGTCAGAGTGATCGACGCGGTGGCGCTGGCGAGAATAACCAGCCCGTCGGGCTGTTACGCACCAGAATCCCGGCCTGGGTCGCACTTCGCCCCGCCTCGAGCGCATCAAGCAGCGGCTCGACATTGGCCGAGTCGCCCGCAAACGACGGCAGCACCACCCCGAGTCGCGCCCGTGTCTCGGTCAGCGCGCGCCGCACCAGCCGCCGGCGCACATCGCGCGGTTCGTCCGCGATCGAAAGGCCGCGATCGGGCCCGTGCCAGCGCTCGGACCACATCCGCTCGGCATGCCGGACCAGCACGTCCTCCGCCTCGGCCAAAAAGCCTGCCGAAGCCGCCAGTGCGGCCGGATCCAGCGCCGGCGTTGCGGCAAGCAGTGCGCGGATGCGCGTTCGATCATGCCGCGGATCGATGTTCGACGGATCGTCGACGAACGGCGTCGCGCTTTCCATGGCGAGCGCCCGCAATTCCGCGCGCCGCCACGCCAGCAGTGGTCGCAGGACGACGCCGAACGTGTCGAAGCGTATCGCGCGGATCGCCGACAGCCCCGACAGCCCGGAGCCACGCTGCAACCGCATCAGCAAGGTCTCGGCCTGATCGTCCGCATGATGCGCGGTCAGCAGGAACGACAAATTCTCGCCGTCCGCCCACGTCCCGAGTGCTGCGTAGCGCGCCGTCCGCGCCCGCATCTGCACACTGTTGCCACCGATTGGCTGGAAAGGAGTAAGCGTGTGATGTGGAACGTCTAGCGCCGCGCAGACCCGGCCGACCATCGCCGCCTCCGCCGCCGACTCCACGCGAAGCCGATGATCGAACGTGGCGGCGGTAACGCATCCCGGAAAAGCCGCTGCTCCCAGCCGCAGCATCGCCATGCTGTCTGCCCCGCCTGACACCGCCAGCGCCAGCCGAGCGCCATCTGCCAGCACCGCACCGTCGAACGCACGCCCGGCCAGCCGCTCGACATCTCGCCGGAACCGCGCGACCGCCGCCTCCGGCAGCGGGCGCAACGTCACCTCACTTGCACTTGGCGGCGGTCCGGGCCTTGGCGACATCAGCCTTCATCTTGGCGGAAAGCGTTGCGCCATAGACGTCGGTCAACTCGCCATAGACCTTGCAGGCGTCCGCCGCCTTGTCGAGCTTCACCAACGCGCTGCCGAGATAATAGAGGCTGTCCGGCGCGCGCTCGCCATCAGGGAACTTCTTGTAGTTGTCGTAGAAAGCGATCGAGGCGAGGCTCGGCTTACCATCGTCGAGATAGGCCCGACCGATCAAATTCTGCGCGTAGCTCGCGCGGCGCGACTTGGGATAATCGGCAACGACCTTCTTCAGCGCCGTCACCGCATCGCCATAACGTTTCGCCTCCCACAGCCGGAAACCATAGAGGTAGCCATCCTCCGCCGCGTCACCGGTACTCGGCTTGACGACGGTGGCGGAGCTGGTGGGCTTGTCGGCCGGTTCCGGTGCTTCGGGAACGGTCACGTCGGGGCCGCCGACCGGCGCAGCCGGGGTGGCGGCGGGCGGCGCGGCGAGCTTGGCGTCGGTCGCCTTGCGATAGTCGGAGAATTGGCTTTCCAACTGGCGCAGCCGAAACTCGTTCTGCTCGATCTGCCCGGTCATCGACGCCAGTTGCTGTTCGAGCGAGGTCACGCGGGCGGTCAGGTCGGTGATCGCACCCGAGGCAGGCACCCCCGTCACCTCGACCGGCGTCGGCGCGCTCGGCGCGATCTGCGGCTCGACCATCATTCCCGCCCCGCCCGGAAAAACCTTGCGCTGCACCGCGCGCATTTCACTCTCCAGCTTGTCGACGCGCACCTCGACCGGTGCGTTGCGTTGCGCAAGCGCAGGGCTGGCAAGGGTGAGCGCTATTGCAGCGCCGGCTAGAAACTTGGTCATCTTCTCGTCCCCCGGTACATCGGCACCGGATAAAGTTCTGGAATATTATTGCTGTCGCCAGCCTGAAGCGGCCACAGCCTTACGTCATCCGCCGCTCGACTGAAAAGCGGGCGGCACCGCCGCGCCGCTGGCGGCGGGAGTCGGGCTGCTGCTCGCTGACGGGGTTACGGCCGGGGCGGACGGGCCCGCGAACCGCACCGCGAGCGCCTCGGCGCTGACGCCGACGTCCTTCATCGCGCGCTTGCCGTCGCCCAGCGGCGGCAGCGCGCGCCCATCCACCGTTACCTGCAGCTGGTCCGGACGTCCGATGTTCAGCATCGGGCGATCGGTGCCCACGGGCACTTCGAACGTCTGCCCGGGCTGCAACGTGCCCGTAAACAGCGTCTTGTTCGCGCCGTCATAGACACGCATCCAGACTTCGTTCTTGGCAGTCAACACCACCTTGCCGGTCGCGGGCGTGGGGCTGGGCGGCGGCACCGGAGCGCTGCGGGCCACCGTCGTCGGGCTCGCCGTGGCTTCGGGCGACTCCTGCGTGCCACGGAACATGCCGGTCGACAGCCACAGCACACCGAGAATCAACACCGCCAGTGCGACCCCTGCGGCGACGATCACCGTCCCGCGCGACGGGCCGCGCGAAGGATCGGCGATTTCCTCGATATGGTGCTGCCGCATCGGCATCGCGCCACGCGCCAGCTCGCCGCGAATTCCCCGCCCGATCTCAGCCTGGTCCAATCCGACCGCACGCGCATAGGCCCGCGCAAATCCAGAGGCATAGGTCGGCGAGGGCAGCAGATCGAGCCGGTCGTCCTCCAGCGCCTCCAGGAAACGCTGCGTCACACGGGTCCGCGCGGCAACCTCGGCCACCGACAGTCCCTGCGCCTCGCGAGCGGCCCGCAGACGTGCTCCGACCGTGCCGGACTGCGGAGCGCCGCTCGGCGACGTCGCCTGCGCCGGATGCTCGCCTTCGCTCATTCCTGTCTCCGACCCTGCATTTACCGCGATGCTTCACCATCGTCTTTCAAAGCGTCACGGGCGTGTCAACACGCCGCACCGTCAGACGCTGACTCGGTTCGTCGGATCGCTATGCCAATTCGACGCCCTGCTCCGCCGCCCAGCGCGCCAGCGCGCCGCGCATATCGCGCGGTGGATCGGCGAGCAGCGTCTCCATGAACGCGGTCAGCGCACCGCGATCCAGCGAGCGGATCATCGCCTTGACCGGGCCGACCGCCGCCGGCGTGATCGACAGCCGGTCAATACCGATCCCGATCAACGCCATTGCCTCGAGCGGTCGGCCGCCCATCTCGCCGCACACACCAACCGGCACCCCCGCCTGCGCGGCGGGCACCGCGACCTGCCGCAGAAAGCGCAGGATCGATGTCGACAGCCAGTCGTAGCGGTCGGCCAGCTTGGGATTGGCACGATCGGCGGCGAACAGGAACTGGGTCAGATCGTTGGTACCGATCGAGAGGAAATCGACCGCGGGCAGCAGCAGGTCGAGCTGATAGGCGAGCGCCGGCACCTCCAGCATCGCGCCATAACGCACCTCCAGCGGCAGCCGCTTGCCTCGCGCGGCGAGGAAATCGCGCTGCTTCTCGAACAAGGCGCGCGCCTCGTCGAACTCCCACGCCTCCGACACCATCGGGAACATGACGTTCAGCGTCCGCCCCGCCGCCGCCTCCAGCAGCGCGCGCGCCTGCGCCTTCATCAACCCGTCGCGTTCCAGCGCCAGCCGTAGCGCGCGCCAGCCCATCGCCGGATTTTCCTCGTCCTCGGCGTGGATCAGATACGGCAGGGCCTTGTCGCCGCCGATGTCGACGGTGCGAAAGATCACCGGGCGCGATCCCGCTGCATCCAGCACCTCGCGGTACAGCCGCTGCTGCCGCTCGCGCTGCGGCAGCGTCGCGGAAACGAGGAACTGGAATTCGGTACGGAACAGCCCGATCCCGTCCGCGCCGGTTACGTCTAGCGCCGCGACGTCGTCGCGGAGCCCCGCATTGACCATCACGGTCAGGCGGTGCCCGTCCTTCGTCACCGGTGCGACGTCGCGCAACGCGGCATAGGCAGCGCGGCGCTTTTGGCGCGCGGCCAGACTCGCCTCGAACGCCTCCTCCATCGCGCCGGTCGGGCGCACCGTCAGCGTTCCCTCGTTGACGTCGAGCAGCAGCAGATCGCCCTCAGCGATCAGTCGCCGCACGTCGCGGACGCGCCCGAGCACCGGCACGCCCATCGCCCGCGCGACGATCGTGACATGCGCGGTCAGCGACCCCTCTTCCAGCACGACACCCTTGAGGCGGCGGCGGTCATATTCGAGCAATTCCGCAGGGCCGAGATTGCGCGCGATCAGGATCGTGTCCTGCCGCAGCCCCATCTGCGCCGCGGTCCCCATCTGCCCGGAAACGATGCGGAGCAGCCGGTTGGACAGATCCTCCAGATCGTGCATCCGATCGGCGAGCAGCGGATCGTCGATTTCGCGCATCCGTTGCCGGGTGCGCTGCTGGACACGTTCGATCGCCGCCTCGGCGGTCAGCCCGCTGTCGATCGCCTCGTTGATGCGCCGCGCCCAGCCCTCGTCATAGGCGAACATCTTGTAGGTGGCGATCACCTCCTGATGCTCGTCGCCGACACCAAATTCCGCCTCGCGCGCGATCCGGTCGATCTGCTCGCGCATCTTGTCGAACGCCGCATAGACGCGGTGGCGCTCGGCCTCGGTATCCTCGGCAACGGTATGTTCGATATGGATGCGCGGCTGGTGGAACACGGCGCAGCCCACCGCCATCCCGTCGACCAGCTTCTGCCCCGGAATGCGCGTCGGCGCGGTCGATTGCGGCCGGTCGCGCGGCCCCGCCTCGTCAATCAGCCCGGCATTGGCGATCAGCTCGCTCAGCACCATCGCCACCGTCTGCAGCGCCTCGATCTCGACGTCCTCGTAGCGGCGCGGATCGGCGTGCTGCACCGCAAGCACGCCCACCGCCCGCTCGCGCCGGATGATCGGCACCCCCGCGAAGCTATGGTAACGATCCTCGCCGGTTTCGGGCTTGTAGGCGAAGTCGGGATGGCTGGCGGCCTCGTCGAGGTTGAGCACCTCGTTATGCTGCGCGATCGTGCCGACCAGCCCCTCGCCCATCGCCAGCTTGGTGACGTGCACCGCCGCCGGATCGAGCCCCCGGGTCGCGAACAGCTCCAGCACGCCCTCGCGCAGCAGGTAGATCGAGCAGACCTCGCTATCCAGCGCCTCGCCGATGATCTCCACCACCGAATTCAGCTTGGCCTGTGCGTTCGAGCGCGCGGCCATCACGTCGTGAAGATTGACGAGGATTTCGCGAGCGGAGCGGGCGGCGGACACAGGCATGAACCCGTGGCTACCAGACCTGTGGCCTGGGTGCCACGCAGCAAAATATTTTTGTCCGTGTCCCTGGGCGCTGCTTCTTGCCAAAACAGCGGGGCGATGTTGTGACGCATCGCAGGGGTAAGGGGAATGTGATGCAAGGGCAGGTTCTGGGCGTCGATGCGCGCAGCGGGCATGGTTTGGTGGCCGGCAACGACGGGCAGCGCTACACCTTCCTGCCGGAGGATTGGGCGCAGCGCGGTGAACCGGCAATCGGCCAGTCGGTCGACTTCGAAACCTCGGGCAGCCGCGCGCTCAACATCTTTCCGTTGGCCCCTGCCCAGGCCCCGCTTGCAACCAGCGCCGTCCCGCACAACGACCGTAACAAATATGTCGCCGCAGCGCTTGCCTTCCTGCTCGGCACGCTCGGCGTCCACCGCTTTTATCTTGGCCGCACCGCATCGGCGATCGTGATGCTCGTGCTGACGCTTACCTTCTTCGGTCTGATCATCACGGGAATTTGGGCGCTGGTCGATACCGTCCGCTATCTCATCATGTCCGATCGCGCGTTCGCCGCACGCTATCCGCGCTAGGTCAATCGAACAGCCCGTCCTGCGATCCCGCCGGCGGGTTCAGGCCCAGATGCTTCCACCCGCCCGCATTCAGCACGCGCCCCCGCGCAGTGCGCGCGACCAGTCCGAGCTGGATCAGGTACGGCTCGATGACCTCCTCGATCGTGTCGCGCGGCTCGCTCAACCCGGCCGCCAGCGTCTCGACCCCGACCGGCCCGCCCCGGTATATATCCGCGATCATCGTCAGATAGCGGCGATCCATCGCATCGAGGCCGAGTGAGTCGACCTCCAGCCGGTTTAGCGCACGATCCGCGACCATCGCATCGACCACCGCCGCTCCCGCGACGTTGGCGAAGTCACGCACCCGCCGCAGCAGCCGCCCGGCGATCCGCGGCGTGCCGCGCGCGCGCCGCGCGATCTCCATCGCCCCGTCACGCGCGATGCCGAGGTCGAGCAGCTGTGCGGCGCGTGACACCACGCGCTCCAGCTCTTCGACGGTGTAGAATTGCAGCCGCACCGGAATACCGAAGCGATCGCGCAGCGGCGTGGTCAGCAACCCCTGGCGCGTCGTCGCACCGACCAGCGTGAAGCGCGGCAAGTCGATCCGTACGCTACGCGCCGATGGCCCCTCGCCGATCATCAGGTCAAGCGCGCGGTCTTCCATCGCCGGATAGAGCACTTCCTCCACCGCCGGTTGCAGGCGGTGGATTTCGTCGATGAACAGGACGTCGCCGTCCTCGAGATTGGTGAGCAGCGCCGCCAGATCGCCCGACTTGGCGATCACCGGCCCGGACGTTGCGCGAAAGCCCACCCCCATTTCGCGCGCGACGATCTGCGCGAGCGTGGTCTTGCCCAGCCCCGGGGGCCCGAAGAACAGCACATGGTCCAGCGCGTCGCCACGCCCCTTCGCGGCCTCGATGAAGACGCGCAAATTCTCGCGAGCGGCCTTCTGCCCGACGAAATCATCGAGCGTTTTGGGGCGCAGCGCGGCGTCGACATCCTCGACACGGCGCGCGGGCGAGATCAGGCGGTCGTCCTCGGTCACGCTTCGTTCCGTAGCGAAGCGCGCGGCGGGGGCAAGTCCCGGCGCAGCCTCAGCCGAGGCGGTCGACGATCTGCCCGGTCTGCCCGAGGGCCGGGTTGCCGCCATACGTGACCGCGCTAGCGTTCATGCTGGCGCGCAGTTTCTCCATGACGCGATCGAATTGATCGAGTTGCTCGCCCGCGGTGCGGATCAGGCTGCCCGTGGAGGTCGCACTTGGCTCCGCCCGCGGCGTCGCGTCCGGCGCGGCCACCGGCGCGGCCACCGCCAGCGCGGCCGGGCGCGCGGCCGTTACCGACCGCATCGTCGACAGCGGACTGGCAAGAGGAGACAGGCTGTTCACGTCCAAAATCCTTTGGTCGCGTCAGAACGACGGCGGACCACCGGCTTTACGCAGCCGAATCTTGCTCAAAGATTTAACGCCCGAAACAATCCGCCGGATCGGCTGAAATATCTGATGGCGTCCGGGTCAGCGGGTCGCGTTGTAGCGAAGCTGATCCTGCGTGAGCTGAAATCCGACCAGCGCCTCGAACGACGCTGAGGCGACCGCCGAACGCACCTTGGGATCCGCAAGCGGATCGACCGCCGCATCCTCGTCACCCGCCTTGCGGCGGCGCGTCAGCCGGTCGCGCACTTCCTGCGGCAACGTCGCGGCGCTGCGCGCGACCGCGCTGCTTGCCTCGGCGCTGGTGGTGGCGACACCCTGCCCGGCATCGAAGTGCAACCCCACTTGCGACACGCGCTTGGCGACCACCTGGCTTCCGCCGCGGGTGACGACGATGAAATAGGGCAAGGTCACGTCACGCGCGCCATCGGTGCGGGTGCGCCGCGCGCGGACGTCGAAGGTGACGCGCGTCGTCACGTCCGCCCCTTGATCGTCGCAGGTCGATCGCACGTTGCTGATCGTCGCGACCACGTCGATCGCGCTGGCGGCACGGCTGTTCGACGGATCGAACAAGGTCACGTCGCCGGTGCCCGCAGGGACGCCGACCGTCGGGCAGGCGCTGCGGACCGCGGTGATGCCGGCACCCCCGCCGGAGACATCGATCTCCCCGCTCTTCGCGCATCCACCCACGAGCAGGAGGATCAGCGGAGCGGCGATATGGCGAGCGTTCACAAACACAATCCCGGGCAATGGGCACAAATGATACGGCGCCGCCAAACGGCCCCGGGTCGTCGCCAGCATAGGAACCGTCTATCGCCGGAGCAAGCATTCGCGTAGAGCCGCCGGCATGGCCGATCCCGTCACCGACCCCGCCGCCGCGCCGCGCCGCCCTCTGGACTTGCTGATCGCCGCACCACGCGGCTTCTGCGCCGGCGTCGACCGCGCGATCCGCATCGTCGAGCTGGCGATCGAGAAGCACGGCGCGCCGGTCTATGTCCGGCACGAGATCGTCCACAATAAGTTCGTCGTCGACTCGCTCAAGGCGAAGGGCGCGGTGTTCGTCGAGGAGCTGACCGAGGTGCCCGATGGCGCGCCGGTCGTCTTCTCCGCGCACGGCGTCCCCAAGTCAGTGCCTGCCGAGGCGCAGAACCGCGGGCTCGACTATCTCGACGCGACCTGTCCGCTGGTGTCGAAGGTGCATCGCCAGGCCGAACGGCTCGTCGAGTCCGGTCGTCACATCCTCTTCATCGGTCATGCCGGCCACCCGGAGGTGGTCGGCACCTTCGGACAGGTGCCCGAAGGCGCGATGTCGCTGGTCGAGACGGTCGAGGACGTCGACACATTGGTCGTCCCCGATCCGCAGAACCTGTCGTTCCTGACCCAGACGACGCTGTCGGTCGACGATACCGCCGCGATCGTCGCCGCGATCCACCGCCGCTTTCCCGCCATTCAGGCCCCGCGCGGTGAGGACATCTGCTACGCCACCTCCAATCGCCAGGCGGCGGTCAAGGCGATTGCCGATGCGTGCGACGCGGTGCTGGTGATCGGCGCGCCCAATTCGTCGAACTCGGTGCGGCTGGTCGAAGTGGCGGAGCGGCAGGGTATCCGCGCCGCGTTGATCCAGCGCGCCAGCGATCTGGAATGGTCGTTCCTCGATGGCGTCGGCACGCTCGGAATAACCGCTGGTGCCTCCGCGCCGGAGTTGCTGGTGCGCGAGTTGGTCGATCGGCTGGCGACCCGCTTCGACGTGACCGAGCGTGAGGAAGAGACGACGCGCGAAACGATCGCGTTCAAGCTGCCGCGCGGGCTCGAAGCCGCCGCCTGACGCACGCACCATGGCCGTTTACACGCACGTCTCCGCCGAGGCGCTCGCCGCCTTCCTCCGCCGCTACGATGTCGGCGAGCTGGTTTCCGTCAAGGGTATCGCCGAGGGGGTGGAGAATTCCAACTACCTCGTCGACACCACCTCGGCGCGCTTCATCCTGACGCTTTACGAAAAGCGGGTCGCGGCGGACGATCTGCCGTTCTTCATGGCGCTGCTCGATCATCTCGCCGCGCGCGGGCTGGCGGTTCCTCCGGCGATCCCCGATCGCGACGGCACCGTGATCCAGACGCTCGAGGGGCGTCCGGCCTGTCTGATCCGCTTCCTGACCGGCGTGTCGGTATCGCATCCGACCCCGGCACAGGCGCAGGCGGCGGCGATTGCGATGGGCGAAATACACGCCGCGCTCGCCGACTTCCGCCAGACGCGCGTCAATTCGATGGGCATCGCCACGTGGCGTCCGCTGCTGGAGAAATGCGGACGCGACCTCGACACGATCCATCCCGGGCTGTTCGACCGCATCGACACCGCGCTGACGACCGTCGAACGATCGTGGCCGCTCGGGCTGCCGGTCAGCGCGATCCACGCCGACCTGTTTCCGGACAACGTATTGATGCAGGGCGACACCGTCACCGGGCTGATCGACTTCTACTTCGCCTGCACCGACGTGCGCGCCTATGATCTCGCGGTGATGCATTCGGCGTGGACGTTCGATGCGCGGGGAGAGAACGCCAGCGCGCCGGTCGGCGCTGCACTGCTGGCGGGTTACACCGCCGCCTTTGGCCTCAGCGATGCCGAGCGCACCGCGCTGCCGTTGCTCGCGCGCGGGGCGTGCATCCGCTTCCTGCTCAGCCGCGCGTGGGACTGGCTCCACACGCCGGCCGACGCGCTGGTGATGCGCAAGGACCCGCTCGCCTATCTTCGCCGGCTCGACTGGTACGAAGCGCACCCGCAGGCGTTCGCATGACCGAGCTGACGCAGGTCGAGCTGTTCACCGACGGTGCGTGCAAGGGCAATCCCGGCCCCGGCGGCTGGGGCGCGGTGATCCGGTCGGGCAAGCACGAAAAGGAGCTGGCCGGCGGCGAGCCGCTCACCACCAACAATCGCATGGAACTGACCGCCGCGATCGCGGGGCTCAACGCGCTGACCCGCCCGTGCCGCGTGACGCTGTCGACCGACAGCCGCTACGTCATGGACGGACTGACCAAATGGATTCACGGCTGGCAGAAGAACGGCTGGAAGACCGCCGACAAGAAGCCGGTCAAGAACGCCGACCTTTGGCAAGCATTGCTGGAGGCGGCGCGGCCACACCGTGTCGAATGGAAGTGGGTCAAGGGCCACGCCGGCCACCCCGAAAACGAACGCGCTGACCGGCTGGCGAGCGACGCGGCGGTCGAGGCGGGGCGGCGTAGCGCGTAACTGTCGACGGGGCAGATACCCGGACCTGCGAGCAAGTGTCACACTGACGGGTGAGATTTACGCGTTCATGAACCTTGGTCAGCCGACACAGGTCGCAGCCGGTACATCCCCGGGACGCCGCTGCTGACTTCATGCTTGTTAAGGCACACTCCATCCAGCCCTATGCCGATGGATGTGCACAGCACGGGCATGCGACATCAACCTGCGAGCCGGGTTTGATCGATCGCGGGCACGATGGAGTGCGCCGCGATCGATCACCTCAGGATCAGAAGCGGAAGCGCGCGCTTGCCTGGATCGTACGAGGCTGAAGGCGTGCGCCCGTCGGCAACAACCGGTCCTTTCCGAAATATGTTACGGTGTTGTTGCGCAACATATTGGTGCCCTCGATCGATAGCGTAAGGAATTTTACGGGCGTGTAGTTCACCGCCCCATCGAGCCGTGAAGTCTCCAGCGTAAACGGCGAGTATTGCGGATAGTACAGGCTGATGCCGTTCCGGTATCCGGACCGGTAATTGTAGCTGATACGCGTGCTGAACTTCGGGCTTTCATAATATAGCGCTGCATTACCCGTGTAGCGGGACAGGCCATCGACGTCATCCATTCCGGGCACGTTCGGCGTGCCATCAGGATACGGGAATTTCTGCGTCGCGGTGGGAATGTACGTGCCGTTGAGGCTGGCGCCAAAGTTGCGCAACAGGCCGGGCAGGAACCGGAAGAAGCTCTCCACACGGCTCTCGACACCCACGACGGTCCCGTTCCCCGTATTATACTCCGACGCGATCAAGCCCGGACCATCGATGCCATAAGCGGAGAGGCTGCTCACCGGCCGTTCGAAACCGAACAGCAGCCCGCTTTGCTTCTTGACGAAACCGGCAAGCGACGCCGAGCCGTCCTTGAAATAATACTCAAGACTGGCGTCGTAATTGGCCGATACGTTCGGCCGCAACGTGGGATTGCCGGCATAAACCGTGGTGGGGTTACGGTAGTCGTCGATGATTGCGGACGGTCGCGTACTATAGAAGCTAGGCCGTTCGATATTCCTCGTAAATGACAGACGAAGCTGAACCTTTGGCGTGAAGTGGAGGATTGCGACGACCGAGGGCATGAAGTCCAGATAATTGGCCCTGCCATAGCCAGTTTCGATCAAAGGCTCGTTCGGTATGTTCGGACCATAGCGGAAATTGGTGCTGGACGCCGAACCGAACGTGTTCGTCAATCGTCCACCGAAATAACCGTCGACCGGGAAGCCGATGTCAAAGCGATAGTCGATCTGCCCGTAGAAGGCCGAAATCATTTCTTCCGATACGAAATTCTGCCCGCGATCCGCCGGCGGGCGATCGCCTTCCCACGTTTCGGCGTCCTCTGGATCGTTAGCCCGGATATATTGACGGATCGCGTCGATATTGTTCTGAAGCGTCTGGCCAGGAATATGCAACCACGTCAGCGCCTCCGCGCCCGGCACCAGCGCGCTGACCGGCGCGATGGCGTCGGCTCCGGGAAACGCGAACAGCGGAACCTTCGCACCATCGATGCGTGGGTAGCCGTCGCGATAACCAGAGGACCGGCTGGGCAGCCGATGGTTGAAGCGATAACCCGTTTTGATACGACGGATCAGTCCGGTGTCACTTACCGCGAGTTCGACGTCAAACTGCGCGGCAAACTCCTTGTTTTCGTTGCTGTCGCGCAGATCCTGAAAACGATCCACAACATAGTTGTTGACGTCAGTAAGGTCGATGCCGGAAAAGCTGATGAAGGGTCCGATACCATTGAAACGGTCCGACGCGAAATCCACGTCGGCGCTGCTCGCGCCCCGCAACTGCGGCAGGACTTGCGTGCCATACCTGCTGGATTTGCTCCAGTTATACTGTGCGCCGACATGAATCCGCGCAATTCCGGTATGCCAATTCATCTCGGCATTGGTGGTGTACAGGTACGACTGGCTACGGGACGCGTTTGAAGTGAAGCCGGCGGGGAGGTCGGTGCCACCGGGCGTAAACGCATTCACCGTCGCCGAGCGGACCGTGGCACCATCCGGCTGCAACACGACGTTCGACAGGCGCACGTCGCGGGTCTGAAGATACAAGCCGTCATTCTGGTTCCGATTGTCGGCCCCGAAATAACTGCCCTCAAGGATGAAATTCAGGCCGTCGCTCGGCTTCCATTGCGCCGAGACGTTGAGTGACTTTCGCTTGCTATATCCGTCGTCCAGTCCGTAAGGAACGCGGTACGGGATCGCAATATCGCGCAGCGTGGTTGGCAACAGCGTCAGGCGCGGCGTTTGAGGTATGATTTGGCCGGCATTTGGATCAGGCGCGCGGAAGGTGCAGCAGAACTGCTCGACACCCTCGCTGGCGACGAATGTCTCACGATAGAAGTTCTTCTGGTACGACCCGTTAACCAGCAAACCGATCTCGCCAATGCCGGTATCGAAGCGCTTGGACACGAGCAAACTGCCGAACGGACTGACCTTCTTGGGATTGTCGCTATACACCCCGCGGATGCTTCCTGCGACGGTCAGCCCTTTTTTGAAGTCGAGCGGACGGCGCAGCTCGACGTTGACGCTGCCGCCGATGCCACCTTCCACCTGATCGGGAGACCGGGTCTTGTAAACGTCGATAGACTTGATCAGCTCGGACGGGATGTCGGCTAGATTGAGCGCCCGACCGGAACCGAGGTTTGTATTGTTGCCGTTCAAGGTCGTCTGCACGTCGCTCAAGCCGCGGATCGTCAAATCACTGCCCTCGCCAAACGAGCGGTCGATCTGGACGCCGGTGACGCGTGCCAACGCATCGATGACATTGTTGTCGGGCAGCTTGCCGACGTCCTCTGAAACGATTGAGTCGACGATCTGCTTTGCGTTTTTCTTCTTCTCTGCTGCCTTCTCCACACTTCGGCGAAGACCGACGACGACGACTTCGTTGCTTGCGCTGGCGGCGGGCGTCCGTGGTGCTGGCTCTTGTGCATCCTGTCCGGCAACGGCGCCTAAGTCGCTCGCGCGAGCCACTTGCGCCATCGACGCGATCGAAAGAGCAGCGCACCCCCCGGCCAGCTGCAACACAATCTTAGCCTTCATGTGACTTGCCCCCCTTCAAACCATTGTAGGCGCCAGCAATTGCCGCCTACTTTTCATATACCGTATACGAATATGGAAGTTTTGTTGCAGTGCCGTCAAGGTGGCTTTTACTGGACGTGCGTCCTGATGAGCCGGCTGAGCCGATGCGTTCGTTTCGCCGCAAGGATCGCCCAAGCTTCCGCCTGCGGACCACCCGCGGTGATCGGCTATTCGACCCAGTATGGTGGTTGCTATTGTCGGGCAGCGGCTACCCGAGTCGCCTGGATGCGGTCGAAGCGCCACGATCTGGGCGCAAGTCTACAATAGCGGGCGGGGTGTTAATCCACCGCCGCCGCCGCCAACCCACGCACATCGACCCGCGCCTTCAGCCGCGCCGCGAGCAGCGCCGTCCCGCTCACCTTGCGCTGGACGAACAACGTCTCGACATGCGGCACATGCCACGTCGCCCGGTCAGCGATCATCGCCTTGGCCTCCTCGCGCACCACCGGCACGAACGCGCGATCGCCGAAGTCGAACGCGCCCGGTTGGTTGAGCGCCTCGTCGATCGCCGCGATGATCCGATCGATCGCCGGGCGATGCGCGTGCGCCGCCGCCGCGCCCAGAAACCCGACCGCCACCGCCGTTTCGCGGATGGCATCACGATCGCGCGCCAGCCCGGCCTCGATCAGCCGCCGATACCCCGCCGCCGTCTCTGTCGGCACGCGCCGCGCCGCACCGAAGTCGAGCAACACCAGCGCGCCCGTTTCCGGCTGCCAGCGGTAATTGGCGAAGTTCGGATCGGTCTGCATCACCCCGAACTCGAACAACTCGCGCAACACCAACGTCATCAGGGATGTCATCGCCACGTCGCGCTCGTCCTGCGACGCCTCGGTCAGCGCCTCGATCGGCCGCCCCGCGACGAACTCCATGGCCAGCACGCGCTTCGTGGTAAGCGCTTCCTCCAGCGCCGGCACGACATAGCGTGTATCGCCCGCCAGCCGCTCGCGGTACGCGCGCAACTCCGCGCCCTCGCGGACGTAATCGGCTTCCTCGGCGAGCTGGCGCTTGGCCTCCGCAAGCAGCGGCTTGAGGTCGAGCGTCCCCGGCAACAGTCCCGACACCCGCAGCAACGTCGCGACATTGTCGACATCCGAGCCGATGCTGTCAGCAACGCCCGGATATTGCACCTTGATCGCCAGCACCCGCCCATCGGGCAAGGTTGCGCGGTGCACCTGCCCGATCGACGCGGCGGCGACCGGCGATGCCTCGAAATGCCGGAAGCGGCGCCGCCAGTCCGCGCCCCATTCCTCGCGCAGCACGCGGTCGAGCTGTTGCGGCGGCATCCGGTACGCCTGGTTGCGGAGCTGCGCGAGGATCGTCTGCAACTCGGGCGGCAGCACGTCACCCGCGTCCATCGAGATCATCTGCCCCAGCTTCATCGCCGCGCCGCGCAGGTGCGACAGCCGGTCGGCGACGCGCGCCGCATTACCCGGCGTTAGGATCAGGTCGCCGACCTTCGGCCGCTCACCCGCCGCCAGCCGCCGCGCGCCCTCGGCGAGCATTCCGCCCGCGACCCCGCCCGCCAGCCGCCCGAACCCGCCAAGCCGCGCTAGCCGCCCGCTCGGCACCGCACGATGGCGGGCATTGGGAACTTCATCATCCTGCATGGCGGCAGAGCGCGGGAGGATGGCGCGCGGTTCCGTCCGCCCCCCGCCGGCATTGCGAGCACAGCGAAGCAATCAAGGGCGTCGTGATCCGGCTCTGGATCGCTTCGCTACGCTCGCAATGATGTAAGAAGGCTCAAACCCGCGCCAGCAACCGCCGCGCCTGCACCAGATGCGGCGCGTCGATCATCCTGCCGTCGAGCTGCAACACCCCCGCCCCCGGCGCTGCCTCGAACGCCGCCACCACCGCCCGCGCATGCGCGACCTGCTCATCGTTGGGGCTAAAGGCAGCATTGATCGTCGCGACCTGAACCGGATGGATCGCCATCATCCCCGTGAAGCCGTCACGCGCCGCCCGCGCCGCATAGGCCGCCAGCCCCGCGTCATCCCGAAACGCCGGATAGACCGTCTCGATCGCCGCCAGCCCCCCGGCATGTGCAGCAAACAACGCCAAAGACCGCGCCAGCTCATAAGGCGCGGTGAATCGCCCGTCTTCCTCGCGGCTGGTCGCCGCCCCGATCGCAGCCGGCAAATCCTCCGCCCCCCACGTCAGTCCGGCAAGCGCCACGCCGCATCCCGCATAGCTGCCAAGCTGGAAGATCGCTGCCGGCGTCTCAGTCGCGATCGGCAGGATCGGCGCGACGATCCCCGCCGCCGCCAATCGCGCCGCGAGATCGCGAACACTCGCCGCCCCCTCCGCCTTCGGCAACACCACGGCGTCCGGCGACAGTCCGCCCAGCACCGCGAGATCCTCGTCGAGCAACGCGGTCCCGAGCGGATTGACCCGCACGAAGACCGCCACGCCTCCGCGCCCGGCCCGCAACCGCGCCGCCACGGCCGCCCGCGCCGCTGCCTTCGCCGCAGGGGTGACCGCATCTTCCAGGTCGAGGATCAGCGCATCCGCCCCGCTCGCAGCGGCCTTATCGAAGCGCTCGGGCCGGTCGCCGGGCACGAACAGCAGCGAGCGCAGCCTCATGCCGCGCGCCGCTTGAGCAACGCGGTGCGCAGACATTGGCAAGCCACCTCGTCACGCTGGTTGAGCAGCCGGTGCGCGAAGGTGACGATCCCCGCCTCCGGCCGCGAGCGACTGTCCTTAAGCGCATGCACCTCGGTCTCGGCGCGCAACGTGTCGCCGATAAACACCGGCTTCGGCATCACCAGTTTGTCATACCCCAGATTGGCGACCAGCGTCCCCAGCGTCGTATCGCCCACCGAAAGGCCGACCATCAGCGCGAAGGTGAAGGTGCCGTTGACGAGGATCTGCCCGAACTCGCTCGCCTTCGCCGCCTCGGCATCGAGGTGCAGCGGCTGCGGATTGTGCGTCATCGTCGAGAACAGCAGATTGTCGGTTTCAGTGACGGTGCGGCGGATCTCGTGGACGATCCGGTCGCCGACCTGCCATTCGTCATAGTGCCGCCCCGCCATCACTCGTCTCCCGCGCTGATCCGCGCGAGCAACATGCCCTCGCTCACCTGCGCGCCCTCACTGACCTTCAACTCCGCGACCACGCCGTCGAACGGCGCGAGCAACGCCTGCTCCATCTTCATCGCCTCCAGCACAAGCAACCGCTCGCCGCGCGCGACGCGCTGCCCTTGCGCCACCGGCACCGCGATCACGCGCCCCGGCATCGGCGCGAGCAGCGCGCCGTCGCCCTCGCTCGCCCCGCCGAGATGATCCGCCCGCCGCGCGCCGAACGGCCACGCCTCGCCGCCCGTGAACAGCACGCCGTCCGCGACCTCGGCGCCCGGCAACGCCGCAGGCTCCGCGACATACGGCGTACCCGCCACCTCGACCGCCACCTGTACCGAAGGCGCGGCGTTGGCGCGGAATCCGCGCAACGCCGTCCATGGCGTCGCACCCGCCGCCGGCAACAGCGCCGCCGCCGCTGCCGCCACAACACGCGAAGACGGCTCAGCCGGCGGAATCAGCGCCTCGGCGTGGCGCGCGATAAATCCGGTATTGACGTGCCCTGCCACGAAGTCCGGATGCGCTGCCGCGCGCGCCAGAAACGCGGCGTTGGTTCGCACTGGCCATACCTGCGTCCCCGCCGCCGCCGTCGCGAGCCGCTGCGCCGCCTGTGCGCGCGTCGCGCCATGGACGATCAGCTTGGCGATCATCGGGTCATAAAAGGGCGTCACCGCCCCGCCCTCCTCAACCCCGCTGTCGATGCGCACGCCCGCCGGAAAGCGCAGCCGCTCCAGCGGCCCGGTCGACGGCAGGAACCCGGTCGACGGATTCTCGGCATACAGCCGCGCTTCCATCGCCCAGCCGGTGATCGCGAGTTCGTCCTGCACCTTGGGCAACGGCTCGCCGCTCGCGACGCGCAATTGCCATTCGACCAGATCCTGCCCGGTGATCGCCTCGGTGACGGGATGCTCGACCTGCAACCGCGTGTTCATTTCCATGAACCAGATGCGGTCGGCGCGCAGCCCCTCGGAGGCGTCGGCGATGAACTCGATCGTCCCCGCCCCGACGTAATCGACCGCCTTCGCCGCACGCACCGCCGCGTCACACACCGCCGCGCGCGTCGCTACGTCCATCCCCGGCGCGGGCGCTTCCTCGATCACCTTCTGGTGCCGGCGCTGGAGCGAGCAATCGCGCTCGAACAGATGCACCACCTGCCCGTGCGTATCGCCGAACACCTGCACCTCGATGTGGCGCGGTGACAGGATGTATTTCTCGATCAGCACGCGATCGTCGCCGAACGACGCCGCCGCCTCGCGCTGACAGCTCGCCAGCGCCTCCGCGAAGTCGCCGGGCGCGTCGACCTGCCGCATTCCCTTGCCGCCGCCGCCCGCGACCGCTTTGATGAGCACCGGATAGCCGATCGTGTCCGCCTCTGCCTTCAGCCGGTCGGGCGACTGGTCCGCGCCCAGATAGCCCGGCGTCACCGGCACCCCCGCCGCGATCATCCGCGCCTTGGCGGCATCCTTCAGCCCCATCGCGCGGATTGCCGCGGGCGACGCGCCGACCCACACCAGCCCGGCCGCGACCACCGCCTCGGCGAAGTCGGCATTTTCGGACAGGAAGCCATAGCCCGGATGGATCGCCTCCGCGCCCGTAGCACGCGCCGCATCGAGCAGGCGATCCTGCCGCAGATAGCTGTCCGCTGCCGAAGCCGTCCCGATGCACACCGCTTCATCGGCCTCGCGCACGAACGGCATGTCCGCATCGACGTCGGAATGGACCGCGATCGTGCGGATACCCAGCGCGCGCGCGGTGCGGATAATCCGGCGCGCGATCTCGCCACGATTGGCGATCAGCAGCGAGGCGATCATGGCGTGCAGCCCTCGCTGCGCGCGGAATAGGTGACGTTGAGGATCTTCCACCCCGTCGCCCCGCGCACCACGTCAAAGAGGTTATAGCCGCACTGGCTCGGCTTGCCCGCGATCAGCGTGGTATATGGCGCCCACACCATCGCGAGATTGCCGTCGATCTCGATCGCCGGCGTTCCCTGCTTCTCCACCGCCGGACCGGGCTCGGGGCTCAGCTTCGCGGCCCAATCGCCCCAGCGCACCGTCTGCCGCTGCGGCATGCCGTCCGGCCCGGTGCGCGTCGCGGTGATCGTGCCCTCGGGCAAGGTCGCGGCAAGCGCGGCGGCACCATCGCTTGTCTCGATCGCGCGTAGCAGCGCCTCGACCGGTGCCATCACCTGCGCCTCCTCGGTGCCCGGCGGCGGCAGGGCGGTGCCCTTGACGATCGGGGCGACCGGCGTGGTCTGCAAGAGCAGCATCAGCAGGATCATCATCGTCTCTCCTCGATCACATCCGGAACACGCCGAACTGCGCGCGCTCTGGCACCGGCGCGTTCAGAGTCGCAGCAAAGGCCAGCCCCAGCACGTCGCGCGTCTGGGCCGGGTCGATGATACCGTCGTCCCACAGCCGCGCGGTCGCGTAATAGGGATTGCCCTCGTCCTCATATTTCTGGCGGATCGGCGCCTTGAAGCGCTCGGCTTCCTCGGGCGTCCACGTCTCGGCATCGCGGTGCACCGTCGCCAGCACGCTCGCCGCCTGCTCGCCTCCCATCACCGAGATGCGCGCGTTCGGCCAGCTGAACAGGAACCGCGGCGAGTAAGCCCGCCCGCACATCCCGTAATTGCCCGCGCCGAAACTGCCGCCGATCAGCAATGTGATCTTCGGCACCGAGGCGGTCGCGACAGCGGTGACCAGCTTCGCGCCGTTCTTCGCGATCCCCTCCGCCTCATATTTCCCACCGACCATGAAGCCGGAGATGTTCTGGAGGAACAGCAGGGGGATGCGCCGCTGGCAGGCCAGCTCGATGAAATGCGCGCCCTTCAGCGCCGACTCGCTGAACAACACACCGTTGTTGGCGAGAATCGCGACCGGCATTCCCCAGATATGCGCAAAGCCGCACACGAGAGTGGTGCCATACAGTGCCTTGAACTCGTGGAACTCGGAGCCGTCGACGATCCGCCCGATCACCTCGCGCACGTCATAGGGCGCGCGCACATCCTGCGGCACGATCCCGTACAGCTCCTCCGCGTCGAGCATTGGCGCGCGCGGCGCGGCAAGCGCCACATCCGGCGTGCGCGGCTTGCCCAAGGTCGCGACGATGTCGCGCACGATCAACAGCGCGTGCTCGTCATTTTCCGCGACATGGTCGACCACCCCCGAGCGCCGCCCATGCGTTTCCGCCCCGCCCAGCTCCTCGGCCGAAATCACCTCGCCGGTCGCCGCCTTCACCAGCGGCGGCCCGGCGAGAAAGATCGTTCCCTGATTGCGGACGATCACGCTCTCGTCGGACATGGCGGGCACATAGGCGCCGCCCGCGGTGCAGCTCCCCATCACGCACGCGATCTGCGCGATCCCCTCCGCCGACATCTGCGCCTGGTTGAAGAAGATCCGCCCGAAATGCTCGCGATCCGGGAACACCTCGGCCTGGTGCGGCAGGTTCGCCCCGCCGCTGTCGACCAGATACAGGCACGGCAAGCGGTTCTCGCGCGCGATCTCCTGCGCGCGCAGATGCTTCTTCACCGTCATCGGGAAGTACGCGCCGCCTTTCACGGTCGGGTCGTTGGCGACGATCATGCACTCGCGCCCCGACACCCGCCCGATGCCCGCAATCATCCCGGCGCCCGGCGCGCCGTCATCATACATGCCGTTCGCCGCCAGTGCGCCGATTTCCAGAAACGGCGCACCCGGATCGAGCAGCCGGTCGACCCGCTCGCGCGGCAGCAGCTTGCCGCGCGCGACATGCCGCGCGCGATGCTGCTCCGACCCGCCCAGCGCACTCTGCGCCACCTTCTCGCGCAACGCCGCCGCCAGCGCGCGGTTGTGCGCGTCATTGGCCGCGAACGTCTCCGACTCCGCGTCGACCAGCGAGCGGATCGCCGTCATTGTGCCCTCGGCGCGTCGTGCCCGATCAACTCGCGCCCGATCAGCATCCGCCGCACCTCGTTGGTCCCCGCACCGATGTCGAGCAACTTGGCGTCACGCCAATACCGCTCGACCGGCCAGTCCTTGGTATAGCCCGCGCCGCCCAGCGCCTGAATCGCCTCGCCCGCGACCTTCACCGCGCTTTCCGACGCGAGCAGGATGCACCCGGCCGCGTCGAAGCGCGTCGTCCGCCCCGCGTCGCACGCCTTCGCCACCGCATAGACATAGGCCCGCGCGGAATTGAGCGCGACATACATGTCCGCGACCTTCGCCTGCATCAGCTGGAACTCGCCGATCGGGCGCCCGAACTGCTTGCGCTCGCGGACATAGGGCAGCACCGTGTCGATACACGCCTGCATGATGCCCAGCTGGATGCCCGACAGCACGACTCGCTCGTAATCGAGCCCCGACATCAGCACCTTCACCCCGCCGTTCAGCGGCCCCATCACCTGTTCGTCGGCAACAAAGCAATCGTCGAACACCAGTTCGGCGGTCGGCGAGCCGCGCATCCCGAGCTTGTCGATCTTCTGCCCGATCGAAAAACCGTCGAAGCCCTTCTCGATCAGGAAGGCGGTAATCCCCTTCGAGCCCGCCTCGACATCGGTCTTGGCATAGACGACCAACGTATCGGCATAGGCCGCGTTGGTGATCCAGAACTTGGTGCCGTTCAGCCGCCACCCGCCCTCGACCTTCGTCGCGCGCAGCTTCATCGACACGACGTCCGACCCCGCGCCTGCTTCCGACATCGCGAGGCTGCCGACATGCTCGCCCGAGATCAGCTTCGGCAGATACTTGGCCTTCTGCTCGGCCGAGCCCCAGCGCCGGATCTGGTTGACGCAAAGGTTGGAATGCGCCCCATAGCTGAGCCCGATCGCCGCCGAGGCGCGACTGACCTCCTCGCACGCGATCACATGCTCCAGATAGCCGAGCCCCAGCCCGCCATCAGCCTCCTCGACGGTGATGCCGTGCAGCCCGAGCGCGCCCATCTCCGGCCACAGCTCGCGCGCGAAGCGATCCTCGGCATCGACCTGCGCCGCAATCGGCGCGATCCGGTCGGCCGCAAAGCGCTGCACCGTCTCGCGGATCGTGTCCGCCATCTCGCCCAAGCCGAAATCGAGGTCCATCGCTCTCTCCTATCCGCCGTCGCTTTGTCACGGAACATCTTCTCGCGCGGGTCCGACCATCGCCACCGTTCGCCCTGAGCTTGTCGAAGGGCGTGCCCCGGGAACACGCGCTTCGACAGGCTCAGCACGAACGGGGAGAGGAACGCCGTTCCGCTTCGGCTATGCTTTACAGCGCCAGCCAGCCCCCACAAAATTGAAACGCACTGAAGCTGGGTATAGATGCGGTCTATGATCGACCGCTATCACCTGCGCTATTTCCTCGCGGTGGTCGACACCGGCAATTTCTCGCGCGCCGCCGCCGCGTGCAACGTCGCGCAGCCCACCTTGTCGGTCGGCATCGCCCGGCTGGAGGCATCGCTCGGCCGCACGCTGTTCAACCGCACCAACCGCCGCGTCGCGCTCACCGAGGCCGGCGCGAGCCTGCTCGCCCACGCCCGCGCGATCGAAAGCGGATTCGCCGCCGCCGAACGCGCGGTGACCGGTGCCGCCGCCGCGCCGCTGCTGCGGCTCGGCGTTCTCACCACCATCCCACGCGCCTGGATCGAGCGCTGGCTGGCGGCGCGCAGCGGCGACCGTGTGGAACTGGTCGAGGGCAACGAGCGCGATTTGCGCGCACGGCTCGCGCGCGGGCGCATCGACACCGCGTTGACGATCCTGCGCGACGGCGACGACCGCAGCGCGCGGCAGCATCTGCTTACCGAGGGCTATGCGCTGGCGATCGGCGCGACCCACCCGCTCGCCGCGCGCGCATCGCTGCGCGCCGAGGAAATCGCGCACGAACCGATGATCGTCCGCCGCCATTGCGAGATGCTGTCCGAGACCAGCCGCTTCTTCACCACGCGCGGCGTCCGCCCGTTCTTCCCCGCGCGCACGACCAGCGACGACCGCGCGCTGTCGCACGTCCGCGCGCGGCTGGGAATTACCGTCATGCCAGGGAGCTTCCACGCCGACGGCGTCGTGCGCGTGCCATTGGAGGATTTCGACGCAAGCCGCGACGTCGGGCTGGTGTTCGCGGCCCACGCTCCAACCGACGCCGCGCTCATCGCCGGCTTGCGCGAGGCGCTGACCTGAGGAAGCCGGCATCCCGGACCTGATCCGGGATCCGCTTGTTCTTTATGACCTTTCGCATCGGGCGCCATTCGACCAATCCGTCATTGTGCGCGTAGCGACGCAACCCAAGGCGTCCTGATCCGGCGCTGGATTGCTTCGCTACGCGCACAGTGACCATGACCTGGACGTCATACCGGCAAGATTTACCGCTTCCCTCGCGTCATCAGATCCGGCTTCCGCGGTGGCTTCCACCCCTCCGGCGGCACCACCTGCTGGCGACTGGTCCCCAGCCCCATCGCGCCCGGCTGCTGGCGCGTGAAGCCGTCCGCCACCGCCGCTTCCTCGATCGTCGCACCGTTCCGCAACAAACCGATCGTATCGCGAAGCCGCCGCGCCTCCTCGAAGTCGAGCGCCGCCGCCGCCGCCTCCATCTGCTCCTGCAAATCGCGGATCATCGCCGCTGCTGGATTGCCACGTTCCATCCCGCAACAACTGGCAGCGAAACGCCGCGTTCCGGTCAGCCGGTCAACCGCTGCAACACCCCGCGCAGCTTCGCGCCATAGCCGTTGGCCTCCTCGAAGAACGCCGCGCGCAGGTCCTCGGCCGCCGCGACCTTGCGCGCATACAGCCCCCCGTCACTCGCCAGCGCACGCAGCGCCGCGGCGTAGCCGGCGACATCGTCCGGTGCGACCTCGACCGCTGCCTCCGCCACCAGTTCGAGCGCCGGGCACACCCGAGACGTCACCACCGGTCGTCGCGCGATCACGCCCTCGGCGACGATCATCGCGAATCCTTCCTCGAAGTCGCTCCGCGTCGGCACGACCACCGCGTCGCTCTCCGACAAGCGCTGCGTCAACGCCGCCCGGTCGCAGAAGCCATGGAGCAGGAACGATGCCTCCATCCCGCTGCGCACCACCTCGTCGCGCAACGCCATGCTTGCCGTGCCCTCGCCACAAATGTGGAAGACGATCCGCCGCCCGCCCTCGGCATGAAGCCGGCGACACGCCTCCAGCATGTCGAACACGCCCTTGTTACGCTCGACCCGCCCGGCGAACAGCACATGGAAGTCGTCTCGCGGCGAGGCGGCAGGCGGCGCGATCGTCGCGAACTGCGCCGGTGCATAGGTCGGCAGGAACAGCGTCGCGTCGATCCGCCCGCCCGACAGTGCCTTCACCTGCTCGACGATCAACGGCGACGCGGCCAGCGTCGGGTCGCCGAAACGATAGTGGAGCCACGCCAGCAACCGCCCCAGCACCCGCCGGGTCAGCGGTTCGCGCGCGGCGGGACGCAGGATCGCGCAATGCAGCGCATTGACGAAGCGCACCCCACGCCAGCGCCACGGCACCAGCGCCCACCAATGGAACATCGCGTCGGTCAGCACGATCACCCGCGCCCCGCCCGCCACGGTTTCGCGCACCCGCGCCCAAAGCCAGGCGATCTCCGCAAGGTGGTAGCGGAGACCACCCGCCACGCGTCGCGGCCGGTTCATGATATGGACGCCCGCGCGCACCTCGTCATAGCGCGTGGTGTCCGCGCTGGTGGTGACGATCAGGTCACGGCCCAGCGCGTCGGCGACGTCAAAGAATTGCAGCAGATAGCTGGTGCCGAAATAGCCGAGCGGTTCGCCGCTCCGCCAGCTGTCGTGCACCACCCGCGCGTCGACGGGGCCGCTGATATAGCCGATTTTCGTCTCGCCGCGTCGCGACACATCAACCCCTGTGGCAAGGACGCCGACCGCGTCGCCGCCGTCCATCGTCGCTCTGCGCGCGCACGTCAAATCGCGCCATCGCTCCGCAGGCGATAGCCGACCCCCAGTTCGTTCGCGATCACGCTGCCGACCGGCGCGGGCGCCTCCAGCTTCTGCCGCAGATTGCGGATCACGATGCGCAGATATTCGATCCGCGCATCCTCGTCGCCGCCCCAGCAGGCGTCGAGCAGCTTGTCGTGCGTGACGATCCGACCGATATGCCGCACCAGCATCGCCAGGACGTCATGCTCCTTGCGCGTCAGATGCACCTCCGCGCCGCCGCGTCGCACGATCCTGCGGTCGAGATCGATGTCGAGATCGCCGCGCGTCACGCTCCTTTGCGCCTCGATCGGCGGCCCGCGATGCCGCAGCGCCACGCGCAGCCGCGCCAGCAATTCCTCGGTGTCGAACGGCTTGCCGACGAAATCGTCCGCGCCGAGATCGAGTGCGGCGACCTTCTCGTCGACCGCGTCACGCGCCGAGACGACAAGGATCACCACCTCCCCGCCGGCATGGAGCAGCGGGATCAGGCTCAGCCCGTCACGATCGGGCAGGCCGAGGTCGAGCAGGATCGCCGCCGGATGCTCCGCTGCCGCCTGCTGCAACGCGTCCTTGGCATTGCCGGCCTCGACAACTTCATAGCCCGCGCGCGTCAGCGTGTTGCGCAGCAGCCGCCGGATCGCCGGCTCGTCATCGACGATCAGGATCTTGGCAGGCATCAGGAAAGCCCTTCGATCGCGGTATCGCGGACGATCAGCGCCGCCGGAAAGACGAGAGCGAACGACGCGCCGACCCTGTCGCTCCGGTTGCTCGCCTCGACCATCATCCCCATCGCCTCCGCAAATGCCTTGACGATCGCCAGCCCCAGCCCGGTACCGCCGATCGCGCGGTCCGAGCCCTCCAGCCGCGTAAAGGTCTCGAACACCTCCGCCTCGTGCCCCGGCGGCAGCCCCGGCCCATGATCGAGCACCGAGAGCCGCAACTCGCCGAACCGGTGCCGCCCCTCGATCACGATCTCGCTGCCCGGATCGCCGTAGCGCCCCGCATTGTCGAGCAGATTGAGCAGGCAATGATGCAGCAATTGCGGATCGGCGCGCACCAGCGGCAGGTCGGGCGGTACGTCGAGCCGTACGCCATGCCCTTCCAGCGCGCGCCGCGCGTCATGTGCCGCGCCAGTCACCGCGTCGCTCAGGTCGATCGCCTCGACGTTCAGCCGGATCGCCCCCGCCTCGACCCGCGCCATGTCGAGCAGATTGGCGACGAAGCGGTTGAGCCGCGCCGACTCTCCCTTGATGGTGCCGATCAATTCCGGCGTCGCACCGTGATCGAGCTGGTCGGCGGCGGCGATCACCGCGGTCAGCGGCGTGCGCAGATCGTGGCTCACCGACGACAGCAACGCCGCGCGCAGCCGGTCGCGCGTCCGCACCACGTCCAGATCGCGCATCTCCGCCTGCAACCGCAGCCGCTCCAGCACCAGCGCCGACTGGTCGAGCAGGCTGCTCAGCAGCGGCAATTGGTCGGCGCGCACCGGATTGGTGCCCCCGTCGTTCGCGACCCCCAAAACGCCCAACGTCCGCTCGCCGGCCCTGAGCGGCTGGAACAGCCACTCGGAAGCGGCGAGCGTCCCCGATCCCTTGCCCGCCGCGCTGCCGGTGTCGAACGCCCAATTGGCGGCGGCATTGTCCATCGCGTCCAGCCGATAACCGGGATCGCTCGCCGCCAGCACCTCCAGCGCGCCGCCCGCCGCCGCGCCGAGCAGCACGACATGCACGTCAAGCAACCGCCGCACGTCGTCGCAGATCATCCGCGCCGCCTGATCCGCGTCATTGACCGCCGCGATCTGCCGCAGGAACCCGGCGAGCGTGGCATTGGTGCGTGCGCTGGCGGCGGCGAGGTCGGCCTGCGCCCGCACCCGCGCGGTCAACTGGCTGGTCGCGAACGCGATACCCAGCAGCACCACGACCGAGATGACATTCTCGGGATTGTTGATGCTCAGCGTCCCCACCGGCGGCAGGAAGAAGAAATTGTACGCGAGCGTCGAGGCGATTCCCGCGAACAGCCCGGTCCGCAACCCGTAGAGGCTCGCCGCCGCCATGACGGGCAGCAGATACAGCAACGCGACATTGCCGAGGTCGATCACATGCACCAGCGCGCTCGCCGCCGCGGTCACCGCCGCCACCATCGCGCCCGTCACCGCATAGCCCGACGGAGCTCCCCATCGCGCCGGTCGCCGTGCGCCGCGCTCGCTCCGCCCCGCCGCCACCGGCAGCACGTGCACCGTCACGTCGGGCGTATCGCGCACCAGCCGGTCGACCACCGACCCGTGCCGCAGCTCGAACCACCGCGAGCGCGGCGACTTGCCGAGCACCAGTTGCGTCGCGCGCGCGTCCGCAAGGAACCCCTGTATCCCCTCCACCACGCTGGGCGCGGGCACGGTGGCGACCGCCGCTCCCAATTGCGTCGCCAGCGTCATCGCCGCCGCCACCCGCGCGTGCTGCGCATCGCTGAAGTGCGCGGCGCGCGGTGTCTCGACGAACAGCGCGGTCCACGGCCCCCGCAGCCCGTCCGCGATCCGCTTGGCGGCGCGCACCAGCACGTCGCTGCCGGGCAGTTCGCTGATCGCGACCACGATCCGGTCGCTCCCCGCCCATGTCCCGCCGAGCCCGAGCGCGCGCACGTCGTCGAGCATCCGCGCATCGACCGCCTGCGCGGCGCGCCGCAGCGCCAGCTCGCGCAGCGCCGACAGGTTCGAGCGCGAGAAGAAATGCCCCAGCGCGCGCGTCGCTTCCGCCGGCAGATAGACCTTGCCCGCCTTCAGCCGCTCGATCAGCTCGTCGGGCGGGATGTCCACCACCTCGATCTCGGCCGCCTCGAGGATGCTGTCCGGCACCGTCTCGCGCACGCGCACCCGCGTGAAGCTGGCGACGACGTCGTTGAGGCTCTCGACATGCTGGATGTTGATCGTCGAGTACACGTCGATCCCGGCGGCGAGCAGTTCCTCGACATCCTGGTAGCGTTTCGGATGCCGGCTGCCCGGCGCATTGGTGTGTGCCAGCTCGTCGACCAGCACCAGCCGCGGCGCGCGCGCGAGCACCGCGTCGAGGTCCATCTCGTGCAGCACATGCCCGTCATGATTGACCGCGCGCCGCGCGACGATCTCCTGCCCGCGCGTCAGCGCCTCGGTCTCGGCGCGGCCATGCGTCTCGACCACGCCGACCACCACATCGACCCCGTCGCGCCGCCGCGCCTTGCCCTCGGACAGCATCTCATAGGTCTTGCCGACGCCGGGCGCCGCGCCGAGAAAGATCTTCAGCCGCCCTCGCCCCTCCTGCGCGGCGGCGCGCAGCAGGGCGTCGGGGTCGGGCCGGGCGTCGCCGTTCGGCGGCATCAGCGCGCGGCGGCGTCCAGCGCGCGGTTGAGCGCCAGCACGTTGACGTGCGCCTCGCCGAGCAAAGACGGCTCGATCTGCGCCGCGACCAGCGCGCGCACCCGCGCGACCGGCAATCCGCGTACCCGCGCCACGCGCGGCGCCTGTGCCAGCGCGGCGGCGGGCGACAGATCGGGATCGAGTCCGGACCCGCTCGCGGTGACCAGATCGGCGGGCACCCCGCCCGTCACCCCCTCGCCGCGCCGCGTCGCGACGTCCTGCGTCACGCGCTCGGCCAGCGCCTTGCTGGTCGGCCCGAGGTTCGACCCCGACGACGACAGCCCGTCATAGCCCTTGCCCGCCGCCGACGGCCGCGTCTGGAAGTAGCGCCCCGCCACGAACGCCTGCCCGACCACGGTCGAGCCGATCACGCGCCCCGACGTATCGCGGACAAGGCTGCCGTTCGCCTGTGCTGGGAAGATCATCTGGCCAATGCCTGTCATCGCAACAGGATAGACCAGACCGAGCAGGATCGCGAACAGGATCGTCATGACGATCGCCGGACGCACGGCGGATTTGATGTCGGTGTTCATATCTGTTTCCCTTCGCTCCCCTCCCCTTGAGGGGAGGGGCTGGGGGTGGGGTGGAGCGGGAACGGACCCGCGCCACAACCACCCCACCCCAACCCCTCCCCCGAGGGGGAGGGGCTTCGATCGTCACGCCAGCCCGAGCCCGCCGACGACCACATCGATGATCTTGATCCCTACGAACGGCGCGAGCAGCCCGCCCAGACCATAGACCGCGAGGTTGCGCGCCAGCAGCGGCCCGGCCGCCATCGGCCGGTACGCCACGCCCTTCAGCGCCAGCGGCACCAGCAACGGGATGATGATCGCGTTGAAGATGATCGCGCTCAGGATCGCCGATTGCGGCGACGCCAGCCCCATCACGTTCAGCACCCCGAGCCCCGGATACAGCGCGACGAACATCGCCGGGATGATCGCGAAATATTTCGCGACGTCGTTGGCGACCGAAAAGGTCGTCAGCGCCCCGCGCGTCATCAGCAGTTGCTTGCCGAGCCCGACCACCTCGATCAGCTTCGTCGGATCGCTGTCGAGGTCGACCATATTGCCCGCCTCGCGCGCCGCCTGCGTGCCGGTGTTCATCGCCACGCCGACATCGGCCTGCGCCAGCGCGGGTGCGTCGTTGGTGCCGTCGCCGCACATCGCGACCAGCTTGCCGCCCTGTTGCTCCTTGCGGATCAGCGCCAATTTGTCCTCGGGCGTCGCCTGCGCGAGGAAGTCGTCGACCCCGGCCTCGGCCGCGATCGCCGCGGCGGTCAGCGGATTGTCGCCGGTGATCATCACCGTGCGGATCCCCATCGTGCGCAGCTCGCCGAAGCGTTCGCGGATACCGGCCTTGACCACGTCCTTCAGGAAGATCGCGCCCAGCAACCGCCCGTCGCGCGCCACCGCCAGCGGCGTACCGCCCGCGCGCGCGATCTCGTCGGTGATCCGGCGCAGCTCGGTCGCCGCCGCGGTTGCGCCGCTACCGTCGTTGGCGCGCAGGATCGAATCGACCGCGCCCTTCTGGATCAGCGCGCCGCCGGTCTTCACGCCCGAGATGCGCGTCTGCGCGGTGAACGGGATCACCTCGGCATCGTCGGGCAATTGCGCAGTCGTCACATGAAACGCCTCGCGCGCCAGCACCACGATCGAGCGTCCCTCGGGTGTCTCGTCGGCAAGGCTGGCGAGCAACGCCGCCTCGGCCAGCTCGGCCGTGCTCGCGCCGCCGACCGCGCGGAACTCCGACGCCTGCCGGTCGCCGATCGTGATCGTGCCCGTCTTGTCGAGCAGCAGCACGTCGATGTCACCCGCCGCCTCGACCGCGCGTCCCGACTTGGCGAGCACGTTGAACCGCACCAGCCGGTCCATTCCCGCGATCCCGATCGCCGACAGCAACGCCGCGATCGTCGTCGGGATCAGCGTGATGAGCAACGCGGCGAGGATCGCGACCGGGATGCTCCCACCGGCATAGATCGCAAAGCCCGGAATCGTCGCGACCGCGATCAGGAAGATGATCGTCAGCCCGACCAGCAACAATGTCAGCGCGATCTCGTTCGGCGTCTTCTGCCGCTCGGCGCCCTCGACCAGCGCGATCATGCGATCGAGGAAGCCCTTGCCCGGCTCTACCGTCACCTTGACGCGGATTTCGTCGGAGATGACGCGCGTTCCCGCGGTCACCGCCGAGCGGTCGCCGCCGGCTTCGCGGATCACCGGCGCGCTCTCGCCGGTAATCGCAGCCTCGTTGACAGAGGCGACGCCCGCGATCACCTCGCCGTCGGACGGGATCAGGTCGTTCGTCTCGACGAGCACCACGTCGCCGATCTTCAGCTGGCTCGCGGGCACGTTGTCATAGTCGCGCCCGTCGCGCTTCAGCCGCTTGGCGGTCAGTTCGGCCTTGGCGGCGCGCAACGACGCCGCCTGCGCCTTGCCACGCCCTTCCGCCAGCGCTTCGGCGAAGGTGCCGAACAGCACCGTCAGCCACAGCCAGATGACCAGCTGCACCTTGAAACCGATGCCGAGCCCGTCATGCCCGATCACCAGCAGCACGGTCATCAGCGCCGCGACGGCGGCGGTGACGAACATCACCGGGTTGCGGATCAGCTGCGCCGGATTGAGTTTGAGAAACGAGGCCGAAATCGCCGGAAGGACGAGGTCGGCGGTGAAGAGGCTTTTGGTCTGCTTGGCCATGTTGTGCCCGATCAGAAGAGCTGGCCGCGGATCATCGCGAGATGATCGGCGATGGGACCGAGCGCGAGGCTCGGCAGGAAGGTGAGACCGCCGAGGATCAGGATGATGCCGACCAGCAGCCCCACCCACAGCCCGCCGGTGGTCGGGAATGACCCCGCGCTTTCCGGCGTGTATTTCTTGGCGGCAAGGCTGCCCGCGATCGCCAGCATCGGCACGATGATGAAGAACCGCCCGACCCACATCGCGACGCCCAGCAGCGCGTCGTAATAAGGCGTATTGGCGGTCAGCCCGGCAAAGGCGGAGCCGTTGTTCGCCACCGCACTGGTAAAGGCGTACAGGATCTCGCTGAACCCGTGCGGCCCCTTGTTGAGCGGCCCGGCCAGCCCCTGTTGCAGCACCGACGACAAAGCGGTCAGCCCCAGGATCATCAGCGGCAGCACCGCGATCGCCAGCACCGCCAGCTTCACCTCGCGCGCCTCGATCTTCTTGCCGACATATTCGGGCGTCCGCCCGACCATCAGCCCGGCGACGAACACCGCGAGGATCGCGAACAGCAGGAAGCCGTAGATCCCCGCGCCGACGCCGCCGATCACGACCTCGCCCAATTGCATGTTGAACAGCGGCACCAGTCCCCCCAGCGCGGTAAAGCTGTCGTGCATCGCATTGACCGCGCCGCACGACGCCGCGGTGGTGACGACCGAGAACAGCGCGGAGGCGGCGATGCCGAACCGCACTTCCTTGCCCTCCATGTTGCCGCCCGCGACGCCGAGCTGATGCAGCACCGGATTGCCCGCCGCTTCCGCCGAATAGCTGACGGCGGTGCCGGCGAGGAACAGGATCATCATCGCCGC
The DNA here is from genome assembly GCF_044901155.1 of Sphingomonas sp. NPDC079357. NCBI lineage: Bacteria > Pseudomonadati > Pseudomonadota > Alphaproteobacteria > Sphingomonadales > Sphingomonadaceae > Sphingomonas > Sphingomonas sp. NPDC079357. The sequence goes on along the minus strand of NZ_JBJDOM010000002.1, from coordinate 201,690 downwards.
GAGGATCGCCCAGCCCTGCCGCGTGTTGCCGACCGCCTTGCCGAACGTCCACGTCAACCCGACGCCGATCACGAAGATCGACAGCATCTGGATCAGGTTGGTCAGCGCGGTCGGATTCTCGAACGGGTGCGCCGAATTGGCGTTGAAGAACCCGCCACCATTGGTGCCGAGCATCTTGATCGCTTCCTGGCTGGCGACCGGGCCGAGCAGGAGCGACTGGCGCGCGCCCTCCAGCGTCTGCACGTCGACGACCCCGGCCAGCGTCTGCGGCACGCCGCTCGCGATATAGAAGAGCGTCAGCGCCACGCAGAGCGGCAGCAGCAGGTAGAGCGTGATCCGCGTCACGTCCGCCCAGAAGTTGCCGACTGATTTGGCCTCGCGCCGCGCGAAGCCGCGGAACAGCGCGAAGGCCAGCGCGATCCCAGTCGCCGAGGACAGGAAGTTGTGGATCGTCAGCCCCAGCATCTGGCTGAGATTCGACATCGTGCTCTCGCCGCCATAGCTCTGCCAGTTGGTGTTGGTCGTGAAGCTGATCGCGGTGTTGAACGACAGATGCTCGCTCGGCGCGCCCAGCGCCTGCGGGTTGCCCGGCAGCACCGCCTGCAACCGCAGCACCGCATAGGTGAAGGCCATCAGCGCCGCGTTGAACAGCAGCATGTGCACCGCATAACGCCGCCAGCCTTGCTCTTCGGCGGGGTCGATGCCGGACAATCTGTAAAAGCCCCGCTCGACCGGGCCGAGGATCGCATGGAGCGGCGTGCGCCGCCCTTCGTAGAGCGCAAACAGCCACAGGCCGACCGGCTTGGCCAGCGCCAGCAGGATGCCGGTGAAGGCGAGGATCAGGAACCAGCCCTGAAGTGTCATGGGATCGCCTCCTTCTAGAAGCGTTCGGGGCGGATCAGCACCGCCACCAGATAGATGAGCAGCCCGGCCGCGGTCAGCGCGGCGAGCCAGAGGTCGAGGGTCATCGCGTGGCTCCTCAGGCGTTGTCGCACAGCCGGACGAAGGCGAGCGTCGCCGCCACCAGCCCGATCATGATCGCGATCCACAGCAAATCCTGCATGGCATCGTCTCCCGGTTCAGAAGGCGGCGGTCAGCGACGCGACGACGGTGCCGCCGGCAATCGATCCGGTGCCGTCCTGCCCTTCGCTGAAGCTGGGCTGGAGGTAGCGTGACCGGCGCGCGGTGATGTCGGTGTCGACGTAACTGACGTTCAGGGTCAGCTTGTCGAAGGTGACGTCCGCGCCCAGCGACCAGTCCCAGTACGCGCCGGTCGGCGCGACGGCGGTGGCATTCGGCCCCAGCCCGTCCTGCCCCCAGCTGTGCCCGATGTGCGCCTTGGCTGTAACCGGCGTCCCCGCCACCGCGACGGCACCGTCACCCCAAAGGTACAGATTGTCGTCCTTCGCGCCGGGGCTGGTGTAGGTCGCCGCGGCGGCATCGGCGCCGGTCGCGTACCATTTGCCGATCGCCTGCTGCTTGGGCGCATAGGCCGCCCCGGCGGTCAGCGTCGCCGGGCCGGTCGTGCCGCTCAGCTTGACATAGGGCTCGGCGAAGTCGGTCTTCGCCGCTCCGCCCGGATACATGTACCAGGTGAGCCCGATGTCGAGCGTTCCGGCGTCGTTGAGCTTCGTCTTGTATCCCGCGATGAGATCGAGCTCCATATTCGCGCCGCCGAACGTGCCCCAGCCGGCCAGATTGGAGCCCCAGGTGCCGACGTAGACGCCGCTTTGATGCGCGATCGTGATCCCGCCCTGCACCGCCATGTTCCGGTCGGTCTGCGAGACCCCCCGGAACCGGTAATCCGACGCGATCGCCGCCGCCCCGCTCACCACCACCTTCGGCGGTTCGTCCTGCGCCTGGGCCAGTGTCGGCAGCGCGCAAAAGACCCCTGCGATCACAATACGATACAAATACATTCGCGTCCCCAAGGCGTGGCAGCCGCTTCATGGCGGTGCCTTCAGGGAAGCGCGATTAGGCCCGCGACGCATAGCAATTCGAGAGCGATTCCGGGCAATCGCATATAGCGCGCATATAGAACGCTCTCCGTCGCCAACTCGCCGGAAAATAAAACAAAAACCCCGCCCCCGGCATCCACGCCGGGGACGGGGTCGTGCAATCAGACCCGAAGTCCGATCACCGCGTCGTGAAGCGCACCATCGGCGTGATCACGCTATTGCCCGGATACGGTAACCCACTCGCCACCACCGGACCGCACATGTTGCGCGAACCGCCAACCTGGCAAGCGTCCTGCTTCTCTTCGTCCGCCGGCTTTACCGCACCCGGCGCACTCAGCCCTGCTGCGCCGGTGCCCGTATCCGCTTGAACATCGGTCGCAAAATGCATCACGACCGTACGATTGCCCGGAAGCTGTTCCTTGCCCAGCCACCCAAAGCTCGGCGAACTTTCGAAGGAACCAATCGACTGATGCGGCAGGTTCCGCGTCTCCGTGGTGCCCGGCAACCCTTGTGTCGCCTTCTCCACCAAGACCCTCGCTTGCTGTACGATCACCGGATTGGTGACGACGTTGGTGCCGCCACCGGTCGTACCGCCACCGGTCGTTCCGCCGCCGTTCGTACCGCCACCGGTCGTACCGCCACCGGTCGTACCGCCACCGGTCGTACCGCCACCGGTCGTACCGCCACCGGTCGTACCGCCACCGGTCGTACCGCCACCGGTCGTACCGCCACCGGTCGTACCG